>CAZTDV010000013.1:0-76050 GCA_964612195.1 uncultured Sediminibacterium sp. | reverse complement strand
TCTACGCCCCTATTTATTTGCGCATTTCTTATACTCTCTGTGAAATCAATCTGCTCTAGCATATCACCGAACTGAAATGGTCTGGTATCAGAATTCACTTCATCCCCTTGACCAGGCTTAAAAGTTTGATGACTGCCTTTGCCCGCTTTCTTGAGTTTCCCAAATATTTCTTCTAAACTTTTCTTGCGTATCGTTTGTTCTGACTTACCTGTGATGCTAAAATCTCCATTGGCTGGGTCTTCTTTTAGGTATCCGTTTTGCTTGAGGTCTTCAATAAAATCGCCCATACCATATTCTTGATCAGTAAAATGGTATTGCTTATCTAATTCATTCATCCAACTCAAAGATTCTGCAGCATCACCACTTCTATACGTGAGCAATTGCATGAAAATGTCTAGCAATTGTTCAAATTTAGTTTTGCCGTTTTGTGCTGAGTTAAAGGAAAAAAATTGGTGACCAATCATAATATAAGTTAACAGTAATTAGTCGATTAAGTTCAAAAAAAAATCGCCCCGAAATTCGGGACGATTCAATTTACTATTTTTTAAAACTATTTACTAGTATCTCTCGGCGCCATTAACTTACCTGGAATTTGAATGGCTGGATTATATACGGTCTTCATTCTTTCCATCCCTTCCATATATCCTTCAGCAATTCTTTTTTCATCTTCCATTAACTCGGCTTTTTTGCCAGTAAGTGAATTATAATATTTGATTTGTTGCTGAAGGTCTTTACCTACAGAAGCAGCAACCTTTTCAATCAAGCCCTTATCTTCTGCCATATAACAAGCTTCTAAGAACATCAATGTATTTCTATTATGCATATTCCCTCTGCTTACCATTCCGTAAGGAAAATTTTCTTCATCCATAAGCTTATCTACTTTTTGCAATACTTTCCTTGCATCTTCTTTTCTGCCTTTAGCAGCTAAATCAATAGCTAGTTCTGTATAAGCAGTTCTAATACTATTTAAGTGTCTTCTATTCTCTTCATCAAAATACACCCCTTTCACGTTGGCATTCCCTGCAGCAAACACATTCATGGCTTTACTCATCATCCAATCGGTATTTACTTTAGAACCTTGAACAGGTACTAATCTATGACTTAGTCCATCTCTTCTTAGGAACTCATCAAAGCCTAAATCTACTTGAGGGTTGGTGAAATAAATAGGGCGGTTCCATTTGTTAGCAGCAATGATGTTTAGAACAGCCATATCATTTTTCATCATAGAACTCTTTGGCAATTCAAATCTTAATTCAGCAACCACACTATCGTTGGCGTTTACTGTTTTATTAGACAACACTTGTGCTTTATCTACTGGAACAGAGAATTTTCTAACTGGGAAAGTACTTAATGCTTCCCCATTTCCCCTGTCTTCCATGTTGATGGGGTCGTCACTGCCTACGTAATTCTTCATTAAATCATATAAGTCATAGTAGCGATCTTCTGGAATATTCGGTTTGGGGCGATACAAAGCGTAATCCCTTTTACCCCCTTCAATTTGTTCTGCCGACCAGATTACATCTATTGGTGCACTTTCATTTACCTTATACCTCATTTCATTGATATACCAGTCTATTCCTAATAAGCTGTAATTGATTACGCGAATATCTGGTCTAATACCTTCCACTTCTTGTGCATACCATAATGGATAAGTATCATTGTCTCCAAAAGTGAATAAGATGGCGTTGGGTGCACAACTTTCTAAATAATCGCGAGCTAAATCTCGAGCCAAAACTTTCTTGCTTCTATCGTGGTCGTCCCATTCTTGCTGTGCCATTAATACTGGCACTGCCAGCAAACAAACGATAGTTGCCAAAGTAGCTGCTACAGCTGGTTTCATTTTTTTCTCTAAAAAAGAAATGACTGCCATAACGCCCAATCCAATCCAAACTGCAAAAGCATAGAAACTTCCTACATAAGCATAATCTCGCTCACGTGGCTGATTACCTGCTTGGTTTAGATATAACACAATTGCAAAACCAGTAAAGAAGAACATCAATAGATTGGTGAAAGCATCATCTCCTCTTTTTCTTCGGTGATATACAAAACCCAAAATACCTAAGATAAATGGCAATGCAAATAGCTTGTTGTTCGCTTTATTATTTTTTAGTGAATCAGGTAGTTGAGATTGGTCTCCATAAATTAAATTGTCAACAAATGAAATACCAGTGATCCAGTTACCATCGCGAACATTGCCTGTGTAAACACCTTGAATATCATTTTGCTTACCAGAAAAATTCCACATAAAGTAGCGGAAATACATCCAGTAAACTTGATAACCTACAAAGAATTTAACATTGTCTACTTGGTTGGGCGCACGTTCGTATGTACCATCTTTCAATTTAGGAATATTCAAAAATGCGGAGTAGTAGTAAGCATGGTATTGATCATCACTTGCATCCCAAACCCTTGGGAACAACATTTTATCTTCAAGATTGTACACATATTTCTTATCCTGACCTACTTCAATATATTTATCACGGGCTTTTTGATAACGCATTCCCGTATTTTTTAGATCAACTGGTTGAGCGGTGAATTTTTGACCATATAACAATGGAAAATCTCCATATTGTTCACGTCCTAAGTAACCTACTAAACTCATTGGATTATCTACATTGTACATATCCACTGAAGGATTTGCACTACTTCTAATCATGGTTGTTAAATAAGTACTGTAACCAATAAACATAAAGCTAATGCACCAAATTGACAATGTTAAATAAGGCCATGCTTTTTTAGAAGCCAACTTTAATCCATACCATAATAATGCAGCAACCAAAACAAAGAACAGTGTGAATCCACTAAAGAAAGGCATCCCTGCTCCGTTTACCATCCATCTATCAAATGAACCGGCCAATTTGATAGAATATTGTATTACTCCTACTTGAACAGCACCTGTAATTATACATCCAATTACAAAGAATATATAAACACCCCCATAATATGCTTTTTGTGTTGGCTTCCATTTTTCTATAACGAATAATAATCCAACCCCAACTATGGTGGCCAATATCATTAAACCGCCAATAGTTCCATCCATTGGCATATTATCAGTTGCTTCAGCTGCTGCACCTACTAGGGCAGCAATAAAAGCAAGCCCCCCACCTATTGATACAATTTTAATAAACCAAGAACGAATTAATTCATAATTAAAGCTTTCTCTTTTTCTAAAATAATAGACCATCACTATTGCAGGAATAGTCAAAAGGTTCAATAAGTGAACACCTATTGATAAGCCCATCATGAAAAAGATAAATACAATCCAACGGTCAGCGCCTGGTTCATCCGCATGGTTTTCCCACTTAAGAATTGCCCAAAAAACAATAGCTGTAAAAAAAGAAGACAATGCATATACTTCACCTTCAACAGCACTATACCAAAATGAATCACTAAATGTATAAGCTAATGCGCCTACAACACCGGCACCCATAATACTCCAAATTTGATAATTGTTTGGCGTATCAGTTGTTTTTATATTGATAATTCTACGGGCAAAATGAGTAATAGTCCAGAAAAGAAACAATATGGTAAATGCACTTGCAATGGCACTCATCATATTAACAGCTTTTGCAGCACTCATTGGATCATCCCCAAATAAAATAATAAATATTCTACCTAAAATAACGAACAAGGGGGCTCCAGGTGGATGGGGTATTTGTAACTTAAAACAACTACTTACAAATTCACCACAATCCCATAAACTTCCTCCAGCTTCGGCAGTAAGGGTATATACTGCGCTGGCAACTATGAAAACCAACCAGCCTGTAATGTTATTAATCTTATTAAACTGCATATTTGTTTTGGTTTTAAAAGACTGGCAAACATAGTTGATTATAGGTAAAATTTGAAATACAAAGGGCTGTTTCAACAGATTTAAGAAAGTTTTTACAGCTACAAAATGCCCTTATTTTAAGTTAAACCATTCATTAGAAGCCTCAATGAATGATTTTTGGGGTAGCTGTATTAACTTTGCAGTTGAATGAATCAGAAACAAACAGTAGCATTTCATACACTTGGCTGTAAACTAAACTTTTCAGAAACCTCTACCCTTTCAAGAATAATGGAAAAAGAAGGTTTCGAAAAAAGGGACTTCAACGATTCCGCAGATGTTTATGTGATTAATACTTGCTCTGTAACAGATAATGCAGACAAAGAATGTAGGCAACTGGTTAGAAGAATTCAAAGAAAATCGCCTGATAGCTTTGTGATTATCACTGGTTGTTATGCTCAATTAAAACCTGCAGAGATTGCGTCAATACCTGGAGTAGACCTCGTTTTAGGTGCAGCAGAAAAGTTTAATATAACTGAACATATTAAAGCCCTTACTAAAACAAATGACCCAGCAAAAATTTGTAGTTGTGATATTGCGGATGTAACAGGATTCAATGCTTCTTTTTCTCAACACGACAGAACCCGAACATTTTTAAAAGTACAAGACGGTTGCGATTACAACTGTTCCTTTTGCACCATACCAATGGCCCGAGGAAAAAGCAGAAGTGATACTATTAGTAATGTTGTTGCTAATGCAACTCATTTAGTGGCAGAAGGTGTAAAAGAAATTGTTTTGACAGGTGTGAATTTGGGCGATTTTGGAAAGGGTGCACACGGAGACAAAGTGCATGGAGAAAGTTTTTTAGATTTAGTAAAAGCCCTAGATGCTATTTCAGGAATAAATAGATACCGTATCTCCTCTATTGAACCCAATTTAATTACCAATGAATTGATAGAATGGGTTTCAACAAGTGATCAATTTATGCCCCATTTTCACATCCCTTTGCAAAGTGGATCCAATAAAATTTTAGGACTCATGCGCAGAAGGTATAAAAGAGAATTATATGCAGAACGCGTTTCTTTAATTAAAGAATTAATGCCATATGCTTCTATTGGTGTAGACGTTATTGTTGGGTTCCCAGGTGAAACAGAGGAAGATTTCAAAGAAACTTTTGATTTTATTCATTCACTCGATGTGTCTTATTTACATGTATTTACTTATTCTGAAAGAGACCATACTAAAGCGCTAGAAATCACTCCTGTAATTCCTACTCATATTCGAAACGAGCGAAATAAAACCTTGCGTAACCTTTCTTATATGAAGCAGCAGTTTTTTGCAAAAAAACATAGTGGAACAAACAGACCAGTTCTATTTGAAGCATTTAACAAAGAAGGCATGATGGAAGGGTATACAGATAACTATATTAGAGTAAGTACGCCATATAGAAATGAATGGGCAAACCAATTGATTGATTGGACTATTTAGGTGTTAAAAAAACTGCAGGAAATTCAACAATCATTACCTGTCCTAGACTTTGTAATTCTACATATACTTTTTTCTTCCCACCTCTAATTACGGTTCCTTCTTTATCCATGAATACGCCGTAATTTACTTTAATGAGATCTCCACTTGAAAAACCTTGATCTGAAATGATGGTTATTTTTGCATCTTTCTCTGATAAATAAGCCTTGATATTATTTATTTCATCTTCTTTAATAACGGCTGGTTTGCCTAAATAATATACAAAGTTCAAAGCTCCATCAGTCATCAAAACTTTAGACCTTTCAGTATCATTTATATATACAAATACATAAGATTTGAAAAGAGGCTCTTCAATTATTTTTTTCCTATCTGTCCATTGTCTCTCTACTTTCTGCAATGGGCACCAACTTTCTATTCCTTTTCTAACAAGAACTGTATCAATCTTTTTTTCCCATCTTGGCTTGGTATAAACAGCATACCATCTCTTCTCTAACTTCTTTTCCATAATGTGCTAGTAATCGTTCAATATAAAAAAGAGGTTTAATTTTTCACAGTATTATATTGTTGTGTTGCTAACTCTTGAATAATTTTAGTACTTGCGTCAATTTGTAAGTCTTGCTTCAAGAACTTTAACCATTCCTGGTACCTAATTCCCTTGTTTTTATCGGGGTTATTAAAAAACTTGTCTTTATCTGCCTCAAGTGTTTGCACACTCAACTCTGTTTTAAGCTTTAACAAATTATTATTTTGATTAACTGTATTAGTGATTTGCTTTTGCATTTGCTTAAACTGAGCAATTTGCAAATTGATAGGATTATCGCTATTCTTAGACAACCATTTTAAGTTGTCTTGAAGTAAAATCAGATTTGCATCTGAAGAAATTTTAGCTTGCTCTTTGTTGATTATTTCTGTTAAATTACTAGCTGCAATTCCTTGCCAAGGTTGGTAAGGAGTTTGAGGAATAGCATCCCAAGGCAATGAATTAGGGTTATCTTTTTCTCTTATTTTAAGGTACTCATACGAGTCGGGCATAATAATATCTGGCACAACACCTTTTAATTGCGTACTCCCACCATTTACTCTATAAAATTTTTGGAAGGTTAAGCTAACGGCGCCAAATTCAGTTCTACTGCTGTAGAAATCGATAGGCCTACCAAAAGGTATTGGTCTTTGAACTGTTCCTTTACCATAGGTTGAACTGCTACCGATAACAATACCTCTTTTATAATCTTGTATAGCTGCAGCAAATATTTCACTTGCAGATGCACTGAGCTCATTTACCATAACAGTTAGTGGCCCATCATATAAAACAGATTCATCATTGTCTCTCCAAGTTTGCTGATCTACTCTACCGTCCCTTTCTTTTACTTGAACAACTGGACCTGTTTTTATAAACAATCCTACCATTTTTACTACTTCAAGCAAAGATCCGCCCCCATTATTTCTTAAATCAAATACAATACCTTTTACGTTTTCGGCTTTTAGTTTTTTAACCTCAGTTGCAACATCTTCTGAACATTTAAAACCATTTTTATCTTCAAAATTAGCATAGAAATCTGGTAGTGCTATGTACCCAATTTTATCTTTCCCTTGCATGATAATAGCACTTCTTGCAAGCCCTTCGTCTTGTTCAATTTTTTCTCTTAATAATGAAACAGTTTTAGTTGTTCCATCTTGTTTTTTAAAAGTAATTCGCACTTCTGTGCCCTTATCCCCTCTAATTAATTTAACGGCATCTTCCGTACCATACCCACTTACATCAACTGGTTCATTGGCACCTTGCGCAACTTTTATAATCACATCTCCAGCAACAATAGCACCCGACTTCCATGCTGGGCCTCCAGTAACAATACTTGCAATTTTAATTCCATTATCATCTTGTTGTAATTGAGCTCCAATTCCGTAAAACTGGTTACTCATTCTTTCATCAAATGCCCTTTTTTCAATGGGGGGATAATAATCAGTATGAGGATCCATAGTATTAGTGATCACATTGATAAACGAATTAAAACGTTGCTCTTCGGTAAAAGTGGTTTTGATGCGATTAAAAGTTCTATCCATCATCTTTAACACACTAGTTCTTGCAGCTAATTCTAAACTATCATCAGGCAAAACTTTAAAACTATCTTTTCCTTTATTTTTTTCTCTCTCTTCTTGTAAATCAATAAATCGTTCAAGAGAATAATATTTTAGTTTTTTTCTCCAACGATCTTTTCGTTCTGCTTCAGAACTAGTATAACCTAGTTGTTCTCCATCTAATTGAACAGTTTCGTTAACACTATAATCAAAAGGTTTAGATAAAATGTCTTTATAGTAAAGCATTGTTTCTGCAACTCTTTTCTCGTAAATAGCACTTACCGCTGGTTGAAATTGAATTGAAGCACCATGAATTTCATCGTCAATGATAGTTTCGTATTTTTTTACTGCATTCACATCAGCAGAAGTGAAAATGCTTTTATCTCCATCTAATTGATTTAAATAAGCAGTAAATATTTTTCTAGAAAAATCATCATTGATTTTCTGGGGGCTATAATGTTGCTGTTCTAATAAAGCCCCTACTGTATTCAATAATTTTTGTTGCTGGGCTATTTTCTCATTTGAATCTGCTCCATTGATACTGCTAAATGCAATAAATAATGAACCAAATAATACCAAGGCCGTTAGCACTAATCCTTTTCTACTCTTCATAAAATGCTTGAATTTTTGCATGATCTTTTCAAAAATAATCTAAAAAAAGTTTTCAATGGCAAGTATAAAACCAATTAACAAAGCTTTGGATGAAGTTTTTTTAAAAAATATTTACTACTTTTGCCATCCACAAAAATGGAGGGCGTAGCTCAGTTGGTTAGAGCGTCAGTTTGTGGCACTGAAGGCCGGGGGTTCGAGACCCCTCGTTCTCCCACTTAAAACCTATAAAGCGTATGTTTTATAGGTTTTTTAACTTACATACATGAAGCTTTTATACCTTATTCCTTTTATTTCCGCTTTTATAGGTTGGTTTACCAACTGGGTAGCCATCAAAATGTTGTTTCACCCTAAAAAGCCTATAATCATTTTAGGAATCACTTTTTTTGGCATATTCCCAAAAAGACAGGTTCAATTTGCCGAAAAACTAGGGAAACTGGTAAGTGATGAATTATTATCTTTTCAAGATATTGAATCAAAAATTACGAACCCAGCTAATATTGATCAATTAATGCCTCAGATTGATGCACATATTGACCATTTTTTAAGGGTAAAACTTGCAGATCAAATGCCAGTTATTAGCCTATTTATTGGAGATAAAACGATTCAACAAATGAAATCGGTTTTTATGACCGAACTAAAAGAGTTGTTCCCGGGCATTATGAAGTCTTACATGGGAAATTTACAAAGAGACCTGGATTTAGAAAAAATAGTCATTGAAAAAGTAAAAGGATTTTCTACGGATAAATTAGAACAAATATTAAATGATATTATGTCTAAAGAATTCCGATTTATTGAAATACTTGGTGGAGTATTAGGGTTTTTAATTGGTATTATCCAAGTGATTCTAACCCTATTTTCCTAGTCACCGACGGATTAAACAGCCTATTCGCCGATTTTGTTAAACTTTATCCACTCAGGCTTGTCATATTACCGCTTATAAAATGCAAGAACCATTCGAGCATTGCGTAAGCCAACTTTGCACTTATTAATAAAGATGAATATGCGTAATTTTTTAGGATTAATTGGGTTTCTAACTTTTTTCGTTGCTACTGCTTCGGCTCAAATGCCAGCTATGGCAGGTGGTCGTGGAGGTGCTGCTGGTGCAGGACAAAACATGAATATTGGCCATTTTTATGGCAAAATAGTAGACAGTAAAACTAATAAAGGTATTGAAGGAGTTACTGTACAATTAAGAGGAAACAGGTTTGATACAGTTACAAAAAAAATGAAAGAAGCAATTCTAGGCACTATTATTACCAAAACCAATGGAGATTTTAGTTTTGAAAACCTTACTTTATTTGGCAATTTTAAATTGAATGCCACTGCTCTAGCTTATAAAACAGTAAACCAAACCATCAGTTTTGGTATTAAAATGCCATCAGGTGGTGTAAATGGTGGAAATATGCAGCAAATGCTTGGAATGGCAGATAAAGACTTAGGTAATATTAAAATGGAAGAAGATGCTACGAATTTGGGTAATGTAACTGTCACTTCATCTACCAAGCCTCAGTTTGAATTAGGAATTGATAGAAAAATATTTAATGTAGATAAAAACTTGATGGGTTCTGGTCAAACAGCCACTGAATTAATGAGAAATATTCCTGCATTAAATGTAGATATCGACGGTAATGTGACGCTAAGGAATGCAGCCCCTACTCTTTTTATTGATGGAAGACCTACTACTATCACATTAGATCAGATTCCTTCTGACATTATAGACAGAGTAGAATTGATTACTAACCCTTCTGCAAAATTTGATGCATCCGGCGGAAATGCAGGAATCTTGAATATTGTTCTAAAAAAGAATAAGAAAGTAGGATACAATGGAGGTTTAAGAATGGGTGTAGATTCACGGGGTAGGATAAATGGTGGAGGAGATATAAATATTCGTCAAAATAAATTAAATTTCACAGGAAGCGGCGTTTTAAATCAACGTAAATCAATATCAGAAGGAATTACAGACAGGAATAATATTCTAGCCATCCCGAGTAATATTTACAATCTAGAAAATTCTGTCAACCAGGGATACTTTGGTTTCTTCAGAGGCGGATTAGATTATTTTGTTGATAATAGAAATACACTTTCAATTACTGCAAACTTTAACAGAGGTCAGTTTGATAATGATCAAACACAAAGAGTAGATTCCACCATTAAGGGAATCAAGAGCTCCTATTCTAATATTGGAACCCAGTCTACAAGGAATTTCAAAAATGTAGGGACACAGTTGAGTTATAAGCACAATTTTATGAAGAATGGTCATAATATTTCTTCTGACTATAACTACAATAAAAGCAGCAGCGACAACTTATCTAACATCAATAACTATACTTATAATTTAGATGGTACTCAAAAGGGTACACCTATATTACAAAGAGGCATTGGAGAAGGAGGTACAACCAATCATACTTTCCAAATTGATTATGAAAACCCACTTACAGACGATAAAAAATTTGAAGCAGGTGGTAGAGTTGCTATTAGAGATTTCAATAATAAACTAGACCAATTTAGATTCAATAGTTTAACTGGACAATATGAATTAGTTCCATTAATCAGCAGTAGATATAAGTATACAGACGCTGTTTATGCAGCTTATAGCACCTACAGTTTTAGGGTTAATAAATGGAGTTATCAATTAGGCTTAAGAGCAGAAAGTTCAAATTATACCGGAACATTGTTAAATTCAAATGGTGCCGATTCAGCTACATTCTCTGTTAAATTCCCTTTGAGTTTATTCCCTAGCGCATTCATCACTTATAAAATTGATGAAAAGCAAGACTTCCAAATTAACTATTCAAGAAGAGTAAACAGACCTAACTTCTTTCAGTTGATGCCTTTCCCTGATTATTCAGATCCACAAAACATCAACGTGGGTAATGCAGGACTAAGTCCTGAATTCACAAATTCATTTGAAATGAGTTGGAACAATGCCTATAAAAAAGGTGCTAATTTTCTTGCAACTGCATTTTATAAGCATTCTACTAATTTAATCACCCGATATGTATACAGAGATGCAAATGCATTGATTCCAGGTGATAGTGCATTTTTTAGCACATTTATCAATGCCAATAGTGCAAGATCATTTGGGTTAGAATTAACCAATAAAATGTCTGTAACTCCTTGGTGGGAAATGACAGTAAACTTGAATATTTTTAATTCTAGAATTAATGCAACTGTTCCAGGACAACCTGATTTAATTCAAGAACAATGGAGTTGGTTTACTAAAATGAATAATACATTTAAAGTAGCGAAAGGATTATCTATACAGTTAAGTGGAGATTATCAAGCCAAAACAGTATTACCACAAGGCGGCGGTGGTGGTCGTGGAGGAATGATGTTTGGTGGTCCACAATCTGGCGCACAAGGTTACAACTTACCTAGATATGGATTTGACTTGGCTATTCGCAAAGAGTTCTCCTGGAAAAAAGGCAGAACTGGTATAATCACATTAAGCATGAATGATATATTCAGAACCCAGTTATTCCAAAGTTATTCTGAGAGCTCTTTCTTTAATCAAACGAATCAAAGAAGAAGAGATCCACAAGTTTTAAGATTAAACTTCAGTTACCGCTTCGGTAAATTTGATGCAAGTTTATTTAAGAGAAAGAATACAAAAGCAGACCAGAGTGGTGGAATGGATATGATGCAACAATAATTTAGTTTTAGTTTAAGAGTTGGGCCTCAATCGAAAGATTGGGGCCTTTTTTTTACACATTTTTACCTTGTAGCATTGGCACGAATGAAAACTCCTCAAATAATTCTTCATTTAGCGTACCATCTAAATTTTTAGTAATACGCATCATTCTCTGAGCATCTCCTTCATCTACTGGAATGACCATTAGACCCCCTGGTTTTAATTGCTCAACCAATAATGGCGGAACAAATGGAGCTGCCGCTGTAATTAAAATTTTATCAAAGGGTGCAAAAGTGGGTAGTCCTTTAAATCCATCCCCATAAAAAAACTTGATATTGGGATATTGTTTTCTAAAATGATAATACTCTTTTTGTTCATCAAACAATTTCTTTTGCCTTTCAATAGTATATACCCATTGTGCGCCCAATGCAGCAAGAATGGTTGTTTGATAAATACTTCCCGTTCCAATTTCTAAAACTTTATCCCCTTTTTTTATTTGAAGTAGCTGTGTTTGGTAAGCTACCGTATAGGGATGCGAAATCGTTTGGTCAGCAGAAATGGGAAAAGCACGATTTTCGTATGCAATTTTTTCAAATGCCGATTCAAGAAAAAAATGCCTTGGAATGGAATTGATTGCATCTAAAACTGATTCATCTGTAATTCCCTTTTCGCGCAATGTATCTACTAATATTTTACGCATTCCCTTATGGGCGAACCCATCAGTATATTCTCTATCCTTTCGCATATTGCGAATATAGCATACTATTTTAGGTTCATACTATTGATAATTCCATTTATTCTGTTATCTAATTCAATTTGCTTTGCATCAAATTCTGCCTTATTCGTTAGGTTGGTTTTAACACTGAAATAAAACTTGATTTTGGGCTCCGTCCCAGAAGGTCTTGCAGAAATCTTACTACCATCTGCAGTAATAAACTGTAAAACATTGCTTTTGGGTAAATGAATTGTCCAGGTTTCTCCTGTTTGTAAATTCTTACCAGTTTGTAATTGATAGTCTAATAAGGTAACTACTGCAGAACCATTAATTTCAGCTGGTGGGCTATTTCTATACCCTTCCATCATGGATGCAATTTCTTTTTGCCCATTCATACCTTTTTTGGTAATGCTGATTAAGTTCTCGTAATAGAAGCCATATTGGATATATAATTCAATCATTTTATCAAACAAGGTTTTACCCTTATTTTTCTCGTATGCAGCCATTTCACACATCAATGCAACAGCACTTACTGCATCTTTATCTCTAATTTGATCTCCAATCATTAAACCAAAACTCTCCTCGCCACCAATTACATAATTTTCTTTCCCCTCCAATTCCTTAATTTTCTCGGCTATCCATTTAAATCCGGTCAACACATTATAACAAGCAACATTATTTTGCTTAGCAACTTCATTAATCATTTCGGTAGTTACAATGGTTGAAATAACCATATCATTGGGCTGTGCAATCCCCTTGGCTTTTCTTGCTTCCATCATATAAGCAAAAGCTAGTACCGCAGTTTGGTTACCATTCATTAACACCCACTCCCCTTTGTGATTTTTAACGCCAATTCCAACGCGGTCTGCATCTGGATCTGTACCCAATAAAATATCTGCATTAAGGTCTTGGGCTTTTTTTAACCCAATACTCATGGTTTCACTCTCTTCCGGATTAGGGTATTTTACTGTTGGAAAATTACCATCGGGAGTAGACTGCTCTTCTACAATAAACACATTATTAAACCCAAATTTTTCTAATACTTGAGGAACCAAAGTGATTCCAGTTCCATGTATAGGGGTATATACAATTTTTAAATCTTTCTGTGCAGCAATTACATCTGGATAAACACTTAACCCTTTTACCATTTCTAAATAAGCTTGATCTAAATCTTTACCTAGAATGGTAATATTAGCTTCTCCTCCACTCCATTTTACTTCATCAACACTTTGAATAGCTTCTACTTCGCTGATTACATTTTTATCATGTGGTGGCACTAATTGTCCGCCATCATTCCAGTATGCTTTATACCCATTATATTCCTTTGGATTGTGAGATGCGGTGCAAACTACACCAGCTTTGCATCCTAAATACCTGATGGCAAAGCTCAATTCTGGTGTTGGCCTTAAAGCTTCAAATAAAAAAACTTTTATATCGTTTGCAGCAAAAACGTTTGCAGTGGTTTCTGCAAAAAATCGACTATTATTTCTACTATCATGGGCAATTGCCAACTTGATTTCAACACCAGGATAGGTTTTCTTTAAATAATTAGCAAACCCTTGTGTGGCCATACCAATAGTATATTTATTAACTCTATTGGTTCCAACACCCATTAATCCTCTTAAACCGCCTGTTCCAAACTCTAAGTCCCTATAAAAAGCATCCGCCAATTCATCTGGATTATTTTCTTGTAATTCTTTAATAGTATTCTTGGTATCTTGGTCATAATTTCCATTTAACCAACTATTTACTCTTTCCTGAATAGCAGCGTCCATATTATTTATTTGCTTTTATAATGTTTACAAAATCAATTCAATATAAGAAAATTAGGCGATTAATTTATACAACATAAGCGCCAACAATTTTTCCATCAATTGTTTCTACTTGAATATGCTCTTCAAGTGTTGTAGAAATTGACAGGCCCACAAAATCGGGCTTTACCGGATATAATTTATGCATTCTTTCCACCATCACTAAGGTTTGTATAGTCCTAGGGTGCCAATCAAGTAAAGGCTTTAAAGCATACAATAATGTTTTACCACTATTGGTTACGTCATCAATTAAAATGATATTAACCCCGTTTAATGGGATCATTTCGCTCAATTCTACCTTTTCAGGATGATGTTTGTTTAATTTAACGGAAATTATATCGATTTTCTTGTCTAAATAAGGTCTCAACAAGCCACCGAGTGCTTCTGCTATAACAACTCCGCTATTTTGAACACCAATTAACAAAACAGGTCCCTCATGACCACTTAAGCTTTCAGCAATTTCCAAGCTCATGCGCTTTAATTTTTGTTGAGCTTCAGCTGCAGTTAGGATATATTTTTTATCTGACATAAGTTAATTTGTACCCCAAATTAACAACAATAAATTGCATTACACAATTGCATTCAGCTGATATTAAAACTATTATCTTAGCGTATAACTTAGTTTATGCAGTATTTACAACAAGCCCTTTTTGTGATTATGGCCGTCTCTGCCATTTATTTATTTGCAAAAAAAGTAGGAGAATTGAGGCGAAACATTTTTTTAGGCAAAGCCCTTGATCTTTCGGATAACGCAGCCATCAGGTGGAAAAACTTACTATTACTAGCATTGGGGCAGAAAAAAATGTTTAAAAATATTCCAGTTGCTTTGATGCATTTTATCATTTATGCTGGATTCATCATTATCAATATAGAAGTTCTTGAAATTATATTAGATGGTATTTGGGGTACCCATCGATTATTTTTACCGGTTTTAAATGGAGTTTACAATTGGCTGATAAATATATTCGAGGTATTGGCTTTAGGTGTTTTAGTTGTTTGCATCATTTTTTTAGCAAGAAGAAATTGGTTGAAATTAAAAAGATTTGTTAGTAAAGATTTGAAAGGATGGCCCAAAACAGATGCTAATTTTATTTTAATAACTGAGATTGTTTTAATGAGCTTGTTTTTAATAATGAATGCAACTGATCAGCTACTTCAACAAGACGGAGCTGAGCATTATGCTAAAACAGGATCATTTATTGTTTCCTCTTCCTTGATGCCTTTATTTGAAGGACTCAGTAATACTGCTTTGATTGGCATTGAAAGAACTGCATGGTGGATACATATAGCAGGTATTTTTGCATTTCTAAATTACCTACCCTATTCTAAGCATTTACATATTGCCCTTGCATTTCCAAATGCCTATTATGCCAAATTAGACTCTCCAGGTAAAATAAACAATATGCCTGAAGTGCAAAATGAAGTTTTATATGCAATGCAGCCTGAATTAGCCCCTTCTAATGCCGCCCCACCAGCTAGCTTTGGTGCAAAAGATGTTTTCGATTTAAGTTGGAAAAATCTATTAGATGCTTATAGTTGTACAGAATGTGGTAGATGTACTGCTGAATGCCCTGCAAATATTACTGGCAAATTATTAAGCCCTCGAAAAATAATGATGGCTACAAGGGATAGATTAGAAGAAGTTGGTAAAAACATCAACCAAAACAAATCATTTATTCAAGACAACAAATCCCTTTTACATGACTATATTTCAGTGGAAGAATTAAGGGCTTGTACCACTTGCAATGCATGTGTTGAAGCCTGCCCCGTTAGCATATCTCCACTAGATATAATAGTTGAATTGAGGAGATCATTAATAATGGAAGAAAGCAATGCGCCACAAGAGTGGAATAGTACTTTTAGTAATATCGAAAATAATTTTGCCCCATGGAAATTTTCACCAGACGATAGAGATAAATGGGCAACAGAAATGGCTTCTTAAATACCTTACACCTAACTAAAAAAATTACCTCGATGAAGATAAATACTATGGCTGAAATGATGGCGAATGGCGAAACCCCCGAAATCCTTTTTTGGGTTGGATGTGCTGGAAGCTTTGATCAACGTGCTCAAAAAATCACCAAAGCATTTGCAACTATACTAACTAAAGTGGGTGTTAAATTTGCAATTCTAGGAAAGGAAGAAGCATGTACTGGAGACCCTGCAAGAAGAGCCGGTAATGAATTTTTATTTCAAATGATGGCATATCAGAATATTCAAGTATTGAATGGTTATAATATTAAAAAAATAGTAACCACTTGCCCTCATTGTTTTAATACATTGAAAAATGAATATCCTGAATTAGGTGGTAAATATGATGTAATTCATCATACAACATTGTTGCAGGAAATGATTAACGAGGGGAAAATTATAATGAAGGAAGGTGGTAGCTTTAAAGGTAAAAAAATTTCCTATCACGATAGTTGTTATTTAGGCAGGGCAAATGATATTTATGAAGCACCCAGAAAAGTATTAGAAGCATTGGATGCAGAATTGGTAGAAATGAAACGCTGCAGAACTAATGGCCTTTGTTGTGGAGCAGGTGGAGCACAAATGTTTAAAGAAGATGAGCCTGGAACGTCTAGGATTAATATGGATAGAGCAGACGAAGCCCTTGAAACTGGTGCAAAATTTATTGCTGCAGCTTGCCCTTTTTGTAACACAATGATGTCTGATGGAGTCAAAAACAGAGAGAAAGAATCAGAAGTGGCCGTTTTAGATATTGCTGAAATGATTGCAGAAAGCATGGTTTAATTTGTAAATTTGCTACATGAACCTATCGGACTATCAATCCCATTGCCCTGCCAACTTTAGCAATCAGTCTAAAGTTTGGATATACCAAAGTAATCGTTTATTCAGCATTCGCGAAGCTTTTGAAATAGAGACAATTTTAAATGAATTTGTGGCTAATTGGAAAAGCCATGGATCACCTGTTAAAGGATTCGCCAATTTATTTTTTGGTCAGTTTATTGTTTTAATGGCAGACGAAACAAATACAAGTGTAGGTGGTTGTAGTACTGATAGTTCGGTTCATGCTATAAAAAAAATAGAACAATTATTGAAAGTAGATTTGTTTAACAGACAAAACCTAGCTTTTTATGTAAAAGACAAAGTTCAATTATTGCCTATATCACAAATAAACTATGCTTGGGAGAATAATTTTATAAATGGAGAAACCATTTACTTCAATAATACAGTAACTACCAAAGAAGGATTTTTAAATGATTGGTTAACCCCCGTAAAATCAAGTTGGTTAAAATCGAAAATTAAAGCGCTTACAATTGTTTAAACCTTCGCTTTTTTAACCTGATTTAATACTTTATTTTTTTCTTTTTCGCTTAAATTACTCTTTTGAACCATTCGGTTTAATTGATAACTTATGGAGATTCTATAATTTCTGCTTCTAGTACTACTAAAGCTTTCTAATTGGAATCTTGGCCCATTAGTAACACTACTTAATTCTTGTGGTGTAAATGGATCGATTGCATTGAATGAGAGAATCAACCTCCTATTAAATAGTTTATGCTGAACACCAATATTAGTATTAATATTGGTTCTACTGATTCCCTGTGGGTTGGCATATCGATTGTAACGTGCAGTCCCTTCAAAAGTCCAAACACTACTCGGGTTAAAAGTGTAATTGAGATTAGTATAAAAAGAACCCCCATCTTGGTATAAATAAAGTTTTTTTTCACTTTGCCCGTATTGGTTATAAGTAAAGCCTATACTCGCATTCATACGAAACTGTTTGTTGAAAGTATAGCCCCCAAATGCACTTGCTTCATACTCATTTCTGTCGGCAATATTTAACCAAGTAACATTGGTTCTGCCCCCTTCACCAAGGGTCCTAATTGTATTAAAAACCTGAGAAACTTTATTATATCCTATAGACGTATTGAAATAATATTTACCCTTTGTATAATTAAAATTCCAATCGAAGTTATGCGATAAGGTAGGTTGCAAATCAGGATTGCCATATCTCAAATTATATGGATCAGAATAGTCAATATTGGGATTCAATTGCCCAATTCCTGGTCTGCGTATAGTTGCTCTATAAACCAACGAAGTATTAAAAACTTTTGTAAACTCTTTTCGTAACGAAAAATTAGGTAATATATTCCAGAAATTTCTTTTTGTATTAGCCACATTACTTTTCACAAAATCGAATTCAATTATAGTTTGTTCGGCTTGAGCTCCAAAAGATAGTCTGATATCTTTTTTAAACCACAAACTAAATCCAGCCCTGAAAGTGAGTATCTGTTGTTTAAAATAAAAATCATTACTTAATAATTCATTGGGAATCATAACTCCATCTGATTTCCTGAGAAAATTGGTATTTAAGGTATTATGAAACCAAGAGGAATAGTAAGTAGCACCTGTATTAAATTGACTATTTTTTAATTTTAGTGGTTTGATATATTCTATTCTGGTTGAGAAGCTTTTATTAGAATTATTAAAGTATTGAGTTTGTGTAGAATCTATACCTGTTGGCACCATGCCAGCGCTCAAAAACTGTTGATAGAAATCACGATCATTGTCGTTTTTACTTGTATTGGCCGATAAAAAAAATCTAAGTTGCTCAGCTAAATTTTTAGGCGCTTTGTAAATATAAGAACCTTGAACACTATGTGTATACCCATTCCCTTGGCTTCCATTTTCCCGATTACTTATTCGATAGACTTCATTAAATCGATTATAATTAGTAAAACTATTTTTGCTTACATTATTGTAGTAATTCATATTGCCTTGGTATACCAATCCAATTAAATGTGACTTTGAAAATTCATAATCAATCTGACTCCTAATATTGGGTCTAGTATTAGTATTGGTATAATTAGAGGTACTATATAAACGATTACTCGAGTCTGTATATAAATTTGTTCTATTATTATAGCTATACCCTATCAATTGATTTGCCCCCAGACCAACTGTTTGATTGTAGGTGAATTTTTTATTTCGATAACTAATATTACCTGAAAAATTTCCTTCACCCCTAGTACCTGCACTAATATTTAATCTCCCTACCCATCCAATTTTCCCCTTTTTAGTGATGATATTAATTACTCCCCCAGTTTCAGTGGCAAATTGAGGAGGAGGATTGGTCATGATTTCAATTTTTTCAATACTACTCCCGGGCAAACTTTCCAATAAATCTTGCAACTGCTGTGCGTTTAATTCTGTTGGCTTATCGTCAATTAAAATTTTAGGCTCTCTACCTTTCAATAATATTCTGCCATTTGGATCATTGTTCACCAATGGAATATTTTTTAATAATTCCGCTGTACTCGAACCATTGCTAAGTGCACTTTCCCCAATATTATAAGTGAGTTTATCATCCTTATTTTCAAATAATGGTTTCTCCGCATAAACAATAACTTCGGAAAGCGACAAATCGGATGTAGGCTTTAACTTGATATCTCCTAAATTAAAATCGTATCGTTCTTCTCTTAAATAAATACTGTCTAACTGAGTTAGTACAAAACCCATTGAACTAATCCTTAAGGTATAAAACCCTAAAGGAAGCTTATTGAATTCAAAACTACCATTCTTGTCAGATAATGTACTCCGCTTTAAGGAGTCAAGTGATTGTCTAATTAAATCTACTCTTGCGAATGGAACAGCATCTCCTTTTGTAGCATCTAATATGCTACCCATAATTATTCCAAGGTTCAATTTGTCCTTATTCGGGTTGGATTGAGCAAATGCCCCAATACTAGAAAAAAATATGAATAAGATGGGGGCAACCCTATATATAAACATGTTGCAATTTAACTATAACCCTTTTGTTTAAGGCAAAAGATGGATGATTGGCTATTGAAGCAATTCTTTCAGCTTAACTTGTAATTCGTTCCCCCTTAAATCTTTAGCAATAATCTTCCCTGAAGGGTCTAACAAATAATTAGCAGGTATGCTTTGAATTTTATACAATTGAGCAACTTTATTATTCCAACTCTGCAAATCACTTACTTGGGTCCAGGTTAACTTATCTTTTCTAATAGCATTCATCCAACTTGCCTTATTATCGTCTAATGAAACGCCCAATACGGTGAAATTTTTATTGGAGTATTTATTAAAAGCATTTACCAAATTAGGGTTCTCTGCCCTGCAGGGCCCACACCAACTAGCCCAGAAGTCAATTAAAACATATTTTCCTCTGAATGATTTTAATGAAACCAATTTACCCAGTGTATCTTTCTGACTAAAGTCTAGGGCTACAGTCCCAATTTTATTTATATTGGACTCTGCAATGGTTTGCTCTATCATCCTAGCAAATGAACCTTTTTTTGCTGCCGGTTCCAATGCATTATACCTTTTTTCTAAATCCGCTGTTCCATTTAATAATGGGCTAATAGCAAACAAAACAAATGAGCTTACAGGTGAAGCAGTTTTTTCTTTTGCAAATTTGGTGGCTTCTTGCAAAACAGTTCCTTTTGCTTGCTCATATAAGACAATTAAAGAGTCCCTTTTATACCTGTTTTTTTCTGGATTAATCTGCTGAACTAAGTAGTTAAGTCTTTCTCTTATAGGATTAAAAGAAGCTTTAAACTGTTGATAATCTGTTTCTACAGATGAACCTATAATTGTTGCAGCAGCAATATTATTAAAGTCTGCTGTTATGGCAACCTGGTCATTGTAAAGAAAAATGTCTAATGCCTCTTTGTATCCGACAAAACCCAACTGAAAAATGTCTGGCTCTGTAATTGTTCCTTTTAAATTAAACTTTCCGTCTCTTACGGTATCAGTTGCTATTGTTTTCCCATCAGTTCCATTCATTAAGAAAACCAACATATTGGGTTTTGTATTACTAATATTTCCAGTTATATGAAACCCCGATTGCGCAGAGACTGAAAAAAAAGATAAAATCAGAATTAAGAAGAAATTGGTTTTCATTGTTTATTTAGCGTGTCGTAGTTGTAAAATGTTCAATACTTCTGCTAAATTATGACCTTTAGCGTTAAGCAAAAGCAAATAATGGAAAAGCAAGTCTGCAGATTCATTTAAAAACAATTCTTTGTTATTGTCTTTGGCTTCAATAACCATTTCAACTGCTTCTTCACCCACTTTCTGTGCAATTTTATTAAGGCCTTTCTCAAACATTTTAGCAACATAAGAATTGGCAGGATCTCCTTGCTTCCTTAACTCAATAATTTGTTCTAAATATTCTAAAAAGTTACTTGAATGGTTGGTCTCACTAAAACAAGTGTCTGACCCGGTATGACAAGTTGGTCCAATAGGATGAACTTTTATTAATAAAGTATCACTATCACAGTCTAATTGAATAGATTTCAAATTCAAAAAATGTCCACTTTCTTCACCCTTAGTCCATAAACGATTTTTACTTCTACTAAAAAAAGTGACTTTTTGGGTTTCTAAAGTTTTATCTAGTGCTTCTTGATTCATAAAACCAAGCATGAGCACTTTATTGGTTTGATGATCTTGTATTACTGCTGGCACCAATCCATCCTGGTATTTATTGTAATCAATATTCATAATCATTTATTTAAATCCTTATTGGAATTCCTTTATTTATTAAAAACTGTTTTAATGCTGGAACTGCAATCTCTTTAAAATGAAAAATACTGGCTGCTAATGCGGCATCTGCTTTAGCCGTATCAAATACATCAGCAAAATCTTGCATGGTTCCAGCGCCTCCAGAAGCAATAACTGGCACACTCAGTTGAGTTGATAATTGATGGGTTATATCTAAGGCAAACCCCTTCTTTGTTCCATCATTGTTCATAGATGTTAATAGAATTTCACCAGCCCCCCTAGATACTGCCTCTTTTGCCCAATCAACACATAGAATGGGGGTTTTTACCCTACCCCCATTTAAGTAAACATACCAATTACCATCAGCTTCTTTTTTGGTATCAATGGCTAAAACAACACATTGTGTTCCAAATTCTAACGCCAATTGATCAATTAAATTGGGATTATTGAATGCAGAAGTATTAATTGATATTTTATCTGCACCGTTTTTTAATAGCAATTGAACATCTTCTATTGAAGATATACCTCCACCTACTGTGAATGGAATATTGATATGATGTGCAATTTTATTAACCAACTCACTTAAAGTTTTTCTTCGCTCATTGGTTGCAGTTATATCTAAAAAGACCAACTCGTCAGCACCTTCTTTTGCGTAGATAGTGGCTAATTCAACTGGATCTCCTGCATCCCGTATCTGCTCAAAATTGACACCCTTAACAGTCCTACCCTCTTTGATGTCTAAACAGGGTATAATTCTTTTGGTTAACACAATTCACTTATTTTAATTCTTCCTTCATAAATAGCTTTTCCAACAATCACTCCACTACAGCCTATTAATCTTAACTCATTTATATCCTGCATAGAACTCACTCCACCACTTGCAATAAAATACAACTCAGGAAAGGCTTTAATAATCTTTTGATACAACTCAATTGAAGGTCCTTCTAGTTTACCATCCTTGCTAATATCTGTACAGAATAGTTGAGTAACTCCTTTAATAATATACTTTCGAATAAATTCAATTATATTCTCCTCAGTGGTTTCTAGCCATCCTCCAATGGCAATATTTTCTCCTTTCACATCAGCACCTAATAAAAAGCGATTCTCCCCATATTGCTTTAGCCATGCTTCAAAAAGTACTGGCTCTTTTACTGCCAAACTACCAATTGTTGCTAATGCAGCACCAGATTCAAATACTATTTTCAAATCAGCCTCTTGTTTAATTCCTCCTCCAAAATCAATTACCAATTGGGTGTTTTTTGCAATTGACTCCAAGACTTTCCAATTAGTAACTTTACCCGCTTTGGCACCATCTAAATCTACCAAATGAAGTCGTTTTATTCCGGCGGCTTCAAATGACTTTGCTACTTCCACTGGGTTATCATTGTAAACCTTTTTTTGCGAATAATCCCCCTCAGTGAGTCTTACGCATTTACCTTCAATAATGTCTATCGCTGGAATAATTTCCATATTATAATTCAATAAAGTTATTAAGAATTTGTTCCCCTACTAATGCACTTTTTTCAGGATGAAATTGTACCCCGTAAAAATTATCCTTATGCAATGCCGCACTATATGTTATTCCATAATTTGCTGAAGCAATGGTATGTTCACCTTTAGTGGCAAAATAACCATGAACAAAATAACAATATGCATTATTTACTACCCCTTTTAATAAATTAGATTGTAAATCAAAAATATTATTCCACCCAATTTGTGGTATTTTCAATTGTTCTTCTCCTGGTTTAAATTTAGATACCTGTTCATCAAATATGCCCAAACATTGGGTATTGTTTTCTTCGCTAAACTTACACATCAATTGCATACCCAAACATATCCCTAGTACTGGTTGTTTTAATTGAATAATTAACTGGTCTAGCTTTCGCTGGTTTAAGTATTGCATTGCTGTACTTGCTTCACCAACTCCAGGAAATATCACTTTATCTGCTTGAAGAATTTGTTCTACATCATCTGTAACTATTGCTTCAACCCCTATTCGCTCTAATGCAAAAAGCACCGATTGAATATTCCCAGCATTGTATTGTATTATAACTGTTTTCACAAAATTTAAATTATGGTCTTACTTTTTTTACAAAAGACGAAATTATTTCACTTAAAGAGGCTTTTTCAGAAAGTGCTTTTATAAAAGCACTACCAATTATTGCACCCTGAGAATAAGAAGATACTGCATCAAAACTTTCTTTGTCTTTAATTCCAAAGCCAACCATTACTGGGTTTTTCAATTTGTAAGACTGAAGCTTTTGAAGGTAAGCTGCAACTTGATCGAAACTAGTTTCTGATCCTGTAGTTGCAGATGAACTAACTGCATATAAAAAACCAGTGCTTAAATTATCTAATTTTCTAACCCTTTCTTCAGAAGTTTCAGGTGTAATTAAAAAAATAAAATCAAGACCTGCAGCTTTAATAATGGCTCCATATTCTTTTTCAAATTCATATTCTGGTAAATCAGGTAATATTAAGCCATCAATTCCTGCAGCCGCTGCATCCGTACAAAATCGCTTAAAACCATATTGAAGTACTGGATTCATATAACCCATTAAAACAATTCCTGTTTTAGACAAAGAAGGTTGAGATCTACAAGCTTTTAATTGACTGAACAATAACTCAATACTCATTCCATTAGCAATTGCCATGCTACTACTTTCCTGAATAATAGGACCATCTGCCAATGGGTCACTATAAGGCATCCCAATTTCAATAATATCAACACCTGCATTTGCCAGTAAATCCATCACTGTTAATGTGCTATCTAAAGTAGGATACCCTGCAGTAAAATAGATATTTAATACCGGTTGTTTGGTGTTCGAAAAAATGGATTGAATTCTACTCATAAATTGAAATTAAAGATGGGTTTGAATAGTTTTCATATAGGTGGCCAAATCTTTGTCACCACGTCCACTTAAACAAACCACCACTGTATCCGATGGGGTTAAATTTAATTTACCCAACACTGCAAAAGCATGCGCTGTTTCTAGGGCAGGAATAATCCCCTCTGTTTTACTTAAATGAAAAGCAGCTTCTAAAGCTTCTTCGTCTGTAGCGCTTAAAAAATGACCTCTACCACTAGTATATAAATTGGCATGCATAGGGCCTATACCTGGATAATCTAATCCAGCTGAAATACTATGCGGCTCAACTACTTGCCCATCAGCTGTTTGCATAAGTAAACTTTTGCTTCCATGTAAAATACCCTGCTTACCCAATTGAGTAGTAGCTGCGCTCATTCCAGAATGCACCCCTTTACCTGCTGCTTCTACAGCAACAATTTTTACGGATGATTCATTTAAGAAATGATAATAGGCACCAGCAGCATTGCTTCCGCCTCCAACACATGCAACAATATGAGAAGGCAATTCACTATTGGTCTTTTCCTTTAATTGAATTCTAATTTCTTTACTAATTATACTTTGAAACTTGGCTACCATATCAGGATAAGGATGAGGACCTACAACACTCCCAATAATATAATGAGTGTCAATTGGATGATTGATCCAATCTCTAATTGCTTCATTGGTAGCGTCTTTTAGGGTTTTACTTCCACTAGTGGCAGGTACTACTTTTGCTCCTAGCATTTGCATTCTAGCTACATTTGGTGCTTGTCTTTCAATATCTTTTTCACCCATATAAACAATACACTCAATACCCTTAAGGGCACAAACAGTTGCAGTTGCAACCCCATGTTGACCAGCGCCCGTTTCAGCTATGATTCTAGTTTTTCCCAATCGCTGCGCCAACAATATTTGACCAATTGTATTATTGATTTTATGTGCACCAGTATGGCATAAGTCTTCGCGTTTCAAATAAATATTAGTATTGAACTCTGCACTTAATCTTTCTGCCTTAAACAATGGCGTAGGTCTTCCAACATAATCCTTTAATAACAATTCAAATTCTAATATAAAATCAGGTTCAGCCATTATTTTCAAATACTGTTCCTTTAGCTCCTCTACATTTCGCTGCAACATTTCTGGAATATATGCTCCTCCAAATTCTCCATAGTATCCATGCAAATCAGGCACTTGATAATTGACTGCCTCTTTAATCATTTTGAAAAATTTAATTGTAATAAAATAAGGCCCTTACTCTGATCAATTCTAAATACATACCCACTATAATTGTAATAAATTTTATATTGTCCTATTTGATCAATTGTCTTGTTTGAATTATAGGTAATTGTATAACCCCCAATTGATCCTATTTGTTGATTATAATTGTACCTAAGAACTAAATTTCCTACCCTATCTATTCTTCCAGTATAATCATACATAAGAGTTATATCCCCAATCTTACTTAACCAACCCTCATAATTAAATGCTAACCCCATTTCACCAATTTGCTGAGGTTGTAGGTTTTTACTTAAAACGATTTCTCCAGAAGCATCTGCATCAATAGTTTGTATTTTACCTTGATCGTTTATTAAAATTGTTGACTTACCCGCTCCAATCTTATAAGTAGCTTTACCATTTGTAGACAACAATACATTTATTAATTGCTGTGAATACATATTCATTGATACCCCAATGAATAAACAAAAAAGAAAATATCGTTTTTTCATATTTTGGTTAATTCTTGTATAAATGGGTTGATTTTTGACATATCCTTTAAACCAGGGGTTATTTCAAATTGACTATTTACGTCTACTGCAAATAGGTCTTTTGCAACAGGAGTTAATGAAAAGGCTTTTAATGCTTCAATGTCTGCAGGCCCAATTCCTCCGCTTAGAAAAAAGGGTTTATTAATATTTAATGATTGTAGTATTTCCCAATTAAAGCGTTTACCTGTTCCTCCATATTCTGCACCAGCAGTATCAAATAAAAACATGTCTACTATATCTTGGTAATCTTTAATTTTCCATAAAACGTCATCGTCATCCCTTAACCGAAAGGCCTTGATAACGGAAATATAGTCGGCAATTTTTTCACAATACCTTGGTGTTTCGTCACCATGTAATTGGGCCAAATATAATCCGCAATCGTCTACCAATGACAATAGTTGGTCTGCATTTTCATTTACAAATACACCAACTTTATTAATATTTGATCCTTTTGCTTTTTTAAGATCAACTTTCGAAATAGTATTTAAAACATATCTTGGCGATTTAGGATAAAAAATAAAACCTGCAAAGTCTACTCCTATTTCATCCAATTGCATCATTTGACTCACACTGTTTAACCCACATACTTTAGCACGCATTTTGTTTAATTTTTAAATCATTTACAAAATTGGCAAAAGCAATAGTCGGATTCGATTCTTTCATGAAACGTTCTCCAATTAAAAAACCGGTAAACCCAGCTTTCTGTAAAGTTACAATGGTATTAGGATTATCAATCCCACTTTCTGCAATTGCAGGAATGGAAGAAGGAATTTGATTAATTAGGTCTAAAGAAATTTGAATATTCACTTCAAAATTTTTCAAATTTCTATTATTCACCCCAACTAAGTCAATAGCATCATTAATATGGCCCAACTCGTCTTGATTATGAATCTCGAGCAATACTTCTAACCCTAAATTGTGCGCTAACTGGGTCATATCTTTAACTTGTTTAGGACTCAAACAAGCAGCAATTAACAAAATTACCGATGCTCCACTTGCCTTAGCTTCAATAATTTGGTATTCGCTAATCATAAAATCCTTTCTTAAAAGCGGAATTTCATTAAGAGTTGCTTCTTCTAAATCGGATAATCTACCTCCAAAAAATAGCTCATCAGTTAAAACAGAAATACCCGCTGCTCCAAATTGTGTATAAGCCCTTGTTACTTCTTTAAGTTTTGCGGTGTCATTAATGATTCCTTTGCTTGGAGACTTTCTTTTAAACTCAGCAATAATTCCATTTTTACTTGAATTCAATAGCGATGATTTCAATGACAAACAAGGCAACCGAAAAAAAGTAGATTGTTCCAGTTGTGCAATTGATTTTAATGCCTGTTTGGTGGCTACTTCTATTTTTTTTTGAGCTACAATGGTATCTAAAATGGTCATAATAAATAATTAAAAATTCTAAGCCTGCAAGGCAATTAATTGGTTAAACGATTTCAAAGCAGCCCCTGATTCTAAACTTTCTACAGCAGCTTGATAAGCAGATTGGTAATTATTGAACTTTCCAGTAGCGTTTAAAGCCATGGCCGCATTAGCCAATACCACTGCATTTTGTGACCAACTTCCTTCTCCTTTAATTATTTTCAGAAAGATTGCTGCGGACTCTTCTACTGTATTTCCTCCATAAATTGCCTCAGGCATTACGATTTTTTTCCCAAGTTCAATAGCCGAAAAAATAGATTCGCCATCCTTAGTAATTACTTTAGTATCACTGGTCAAAGAGATTTCATCATAACCATCTAAACTATGTATGATGGTAAATGACTTGCCCGTTTGCTGCAGTAAGTAATTATATATCCTTGCCATTTCTAAATTATATACACCTACTAATTGATAATTGGGGTTTGCAGGATTAACCATGGGTCCTAGCATATTAAAAAAAGTTCTTACCCCTAATTGTTTACGAATAGGACCTACCACTTTTAGCGCTGGATGAAAAAGTGGGGCATGCATGAAACAAATATTGGCCTCATCAATTTCCTTTTTAAGAGAGCTGCTATCTTGTTTAAAACGGTAGCCTAATTGTTCCATAACATTCGATGCGCCACTAATTGTAGAAGCCCCATAGTTACCATGTTTTGCAACTTTTTGTCCTGCACCTGCTACAATGAAGCAAGCCAATGTAGAAATATTAAATGAATTCTTTCCATCACCTCCAGTTCCAACAATATCAACCAAATCAGTTGTACCCAATTCAGTCTTGATACAAAGTTCTAATAATGCATCCCTAAATCCATTTAGTTCATCGATTGTTACACTTCTCATTAAATAGACCGTTATAAATGAGGCAATTTCCGCGTCATTATATTGCCCCTTAGCCATATTTACCATCACTTCATAGGCTTTTGACCTGGTAAGGGTTTTATATTCAAACAAGTATTGTAATATTTTTTTCATTTTATCTTTTTAACCAGTTTTTGATAATTGTAGCACCATTGGGAGTTAAAATACTTTCTGGATGAAACTGAACACCTTCTACATCATATTGGGTGTGCGCCAAACCCATAATAAACCCATTGGCGTCTTTAGCAGTTATATTTAAACAATCTGGGAAATCTTGGTCACTAACCACCCAACTATGATATCGCCCTACTTCAATTTGATTTGGCAATCCATCATATAACGAAGAAGCTTTACAATTAATTGAATTTTCAATTTGTATAGGTGTAGCAACTCCGTGGAAAACAGTAGAAAGATTAATTAGTTTTGCCCCAAACACTTCACCAATTGCTTGATGGCCTAAGCAAACCCCCAAAATACTCTTGCTTGCAGCATATTCTTTTATTAAAGGCTGTAAGAGCCCTGCTTCAGATGGAATTCCTGGTCCCGGTGAAAGTAATATTTTGTCGTATTGCTTTATCTCAGACAATTCAATTTCATCATTTCTACAAACAACAGGATGATTTCCAGTTATCTGGGCAATTAAATGAACCAGGTTATAGGTAAACGAGTCATAGTTATCAAAAACCAAAATTTTCATACACTTGATTTAATTAGTGAACCTGTGCAGCAAATGCAGCAGCTTGTTTTAAAGCATTCAATTTATTATTCACTTCCTGTAATTCATTTTCAGGAGTACTTGCAGCAACTACACCAGCACCTGCTTGACAGATTAACTGATTGTTTTTACTTAAAAAAGTTCTAATCATAATTGCATGATTAAAGCTGCCATCAAAACCAACAAACCCAATTGCACCACCATAAAAACTTCTTGGGGTGGGCTCGTATTCAGTTATAATTTCTAATGCTTTTACTTTTGGGGCCCCACTCAACGTTCCTGCAGGAAAGGTTCCTGCAAATATTTCAAATGGATTATGATTTGCCCTTAACTTACCTTCTACCTCACTTACTAAATGTATTACATGACTATAGTATTGAACTTGTCTAAAATGAACCACTTTTACTTCATCGCAAACCCTGCTCAAATCGTTTCTTGCTAAATCTACTAGCATTACATGTTCAGCATTTTCTTTTTTATCTTCTAAAAGGTCTTCAGCAGCCAATTGGTCTGTAGTATCATCTCCTGTTCTTTTAAATGTTCCTGCAATTGGATGAACAATAGCTTTACCATTTTTAATGATCAATTGAGCTTCAGGAGACGAACCCATAATTTTATAATCCCCATAATCGAAAAAAAACAGATAAGGAGAAGGATTAATACTTCTCAAAGCCCTATACACATTGAATTCATCTCCAGAGAATGAATGTTCAAACTGCCTACTTAATACAATTTGAAAAACATCTCCCCTTAAACACCTTTTTATTCCTTTTTTCACCAATTCTATATAAGAGTCATTGGTCATATTTGATCTTTCAGTACCTACTAAACTAAAAGGATAAACTGGCACGTCTTTACTTCTGATTAAAGTTTCAATTACTTGTAAATCTCCTTCTATACCTGCAATTTTATTTTCACAAATAATCAGCTCATCTTTAAAATGGTTGAATGCAATTACGTATTGATATAAACGGTAACGAATTAATGGGATCAACGGTTTTGTGGGTTCTGAAGGAATTGCAGAATCAAAAAAAGGAACTGAATCAAAACAAGTATAGCCATACAATCCTTGTGCAAATTGGTATTGATTATCTGATAACTTGTCTACTTCAAACTTACTCATGAAATCCCACAAATATTGGGGCACATTTATTTTGTTATCTAATGCCAACTTTACTGGATCGTTTCCAGGCAATTTGTATTCTATTGTTGCATTGTTTTTAATTTCTACACCCCCAATTGCGTTAATGCAAATAAAAGAATAACTGTTTTCATTTGCATGATGGTCGGTACTTTCTAGCAATATGGTGTCTCTAAAACGGTCCCTTAACCTTAAATATATTCCAACAGGTGTGTATATATCCCCAAGTATTTTTTTACCTATAGTTGCTAAATGCATTTTATTCATTTTTTGTCAATATTAATCCATAAAAAAAGCCCCAGATTGATCCGGGGCTTTGAATATATTCAATGAGTATTGGTTATACCATTACTATCCCCGTAAAGAGTTAGAATGCCACCACCAATGCTTATTTATAATAATCATGTTACAAAGATGAAGTATAGTAGTGAATTAACAAAAAATAATTACGAAGTCTACAACTAAAAGTGCAATTTTATTAAACAAATGACTATTTGAATCATGAAAAAATTATATGCTTTCTTACTTAGCACCATATACCTAATACCAATTTATAGCACTCCCCCTTCAGACAATAACCCAGATGCAATTCTCGGAAACTGGAAAACAGGCGAAGGAACTGCAGTTGTTCAAATATATAAGCAAGGAAGTAGTTATTTTGGTAAAATAGTTTGGCTAAAAGAGCCCAATAACCCAACTACTGGTAAACCAAGATTAGATGCTAAAAATAGCGACCCTTCCAAAAGAAATACGCCCTTGCTTGGATTAGTTAATTTAAGAAATTTCAGTTTTCATAAGAACAACCTATGGAAGGATGGTAAAATTTATGACCCAAAATCAGGAGACGACTATAGTTGCAAAATAACCATGAAAGACCATAATACCATTGAGGTACGTGGCTATATAGGTATTTCATTATTAGGCAGAACAGATGTTTGGAAAAGAGAATCTAAATTATAATACACCTTTAGTCGAAGGCAAGTAATTACTAATTGGATCTCTTTTTACTGCCATACGAATTGCTTTCGCAAAAGCTTTAAAAATGGCTTCTATTTTATGGTGTTCATTAACTCCTTTGCATTCAATATTCAAGTTGCACTTTGCTCCATCACTAAAGGATTTGAAAAAATGGTAAAACATTTCTGTAGGCATTTCGCCAATTTTTTCCCTTTGGAATATGGCATCCCAAACCAACCAGTTTCTTCCTCCAAAATCAATTAACACTTTTGCATCTGCTTCATCCATAGGCAAAGCAAAACCATATCGCTCCATCCCTCTTTTATCAGCTAATGCTTTCGCAAAGGCTTCCCCTAGTGCTATTCCTGTATCTTCAATGGTATGATGTTCATCAATATGCAAATCGCCTTTTGTAGTAATGGTTAAATCTATTTTACCATGCCGAGCAATTTGGTCTAACATATGATCAAAAAATCCCAATCCGGTATCTATAGAAGCTTTGCCAGACCCATCCATATTTACATCTATCGAAATTTTAGTTTCATTGGTATTCCTTTCGTGATGTATATTTCTTAATCCTAGTTTAAGAAATGAATAAATTTCTTCCCATGAATTCGTTTCTAAAACAATCACATCTTTAAAAGCGGTTGTTTGTTCTGGAGTTAATTCATGTAATGCAGATTTAAAATATATTGCTTTAGCCCCTAAATTAATGGCTAACTGAATATCACTCCATCTATCTCCAATAACAAAGGAATTAGCTAAGTCATAACTATCATTGCCCATCAAATGTTGCAACAAACCAATTCCTGGTTTACGGGTTGGTAGGTTTTCGGTAGCAAAAGTTTTGTCAATAATCATTTCATCAAATTGGAAACCTACTGAGTCAAGGGTTCTTAACATTAAATCATGATAAGGATAAAACTGTTCTTCAGGATAAGAAGCTGTTCCCAATCCATCCTGATTGGTCACCATTACTTTATAAAAATCAAAATCAGCAGCAATCCTAGATAAATTAGAGAGTGCTCCTTTAACAAAGTTAGTTTTAGCAATTGCATCAATCTGAAAATCAATTGGAGGCTCTTCTAATACTACCCCATCTCTATCTATAAATAAAATTTGTTTCATGATTATTTTTTTGCCCTTTGTTTTTTTACTTCGGCAGCAGTAACTATTCCTGCTTTATTTCCAAAACTATTTCTGATATAAGTTAACACATCTGCTATTTGTTGATCCGTTAAAAAAGAGTGTGCAGCCATTGGATTATTGTACTCTTCGCCATTAATTTCTAATGGATCGGTCAACCCATTTAATACAATGTCAATTAATCTTGTTTTACTACCCGTAACATAAACCGTTCCAGCCAAGGGAGGATTTAATCTAGGCACCCCATTTCCATCAGCCTGATGACAAGCTTGACAATACATGTCGTAGACTTTTTTTCCGCTTAACATCAATTTTGACTTGCCCTTTGTTGACGTTTGAGCAAAAGTACCAACGGAAAGAAAAGTCAATCCTAATCCCAATAAGATACGCTTCATTCTATTTATTTATTGTAAGAAATTTTCCAAACATATCCTGCTTTATCGTCTGATACATAAATAGAACCATCTTCTCCTTGCGCTAATCCAGTTGGACGATGTTTAGCAGCAGATAGATTGGTAACCGGTGTCATGCCCGAAAATCCGTCTGCAAATACTTCCCATTTCCCAGTAGGAACTCCATTTTTCATAGGAACAAATACCACATAAAATCCTTCTTGAGGCTCTGGTGTTCTATTCCAACTTCCATGAAAAGCAATAAAAGCACCATGCTTATATTTTGCTGGAAATTGATTGCCTGAATAAATTAATAAAGCATTGGGTGCCATATGACCGGGAAAACCTACCAACGGTGTTATAGCATTTGGAGCACCTTCTTTTTTGCCATCACCTCCATATTCTGGATTCAATATTTTTTTATTCTGAAAATGATCCCAATGGATATAAGGCCAACCACAATCATCTCCTTTTTTTACTCTGTAAAAAGTTTCAGAGGGCAATTCGGCACCGTGCTTTTGATCATATAATTCAGGGAAATATTGGTACAACATGTCTCTTCCATGAATAGTTACATATAAATCGTTCACTTCATTATTCCAATCTATCCCTAAAGCATTTCGCATACCAGTTGCATACCTTATACCATCGCTTAAAGTTTGATTGGTTTTTGTTGTACTAAATTGCCAAATGCCTCCAGCATTTTCCAAAATGGGGCAAGGTGTTAAACCTGGAGAACCTTTTTGTCTGTCTTGTTCTTGACAAACATTTGAAGGGGCACCAATATTTACATATAGGTTCCCTACTTTATCAAAAGTTATTGACTTTGAAGCATGTTGTCTTTTGTTAATTAATCCATCTACCACTACTTCAGGTTGGTCGGGATTAACAATATTTTGATTAGCATCTAGTTTGTATCGATAAATAGTTTGATCTGAAGTAGCATATAGATACCCATTGTTAATAGCGATTCCAGTACCTGTATAATTGCCAAATGCTAATGTATCTTCCATGATACCATCTTTGTTATTATCGCGTAATCGATAAATACCTTTACCATTAACCAAGCGATCTAGCTTCATATATAAGTCTCCATTGCTATTAACAGCAATATGTCTTACTCTCCCCAAATCGTTGGCTACTATTTTACTAGTAAAACCTGCGGGTAATTGAATAGGTACTTTTAGCTTTGGTTGAGCAATAACAATATTCAATATCAATAACATCGCAACCACTAATCTAATTTTTTGCATATATATTTTATTAAAGTATGAATTTATGAATTCAATTGATACCAGTCTTGCATTGCTTCAACCAAAATGGTATTATCTTGTTCCGAACCTACCGTAATTCTTAAGCAATCATTGCAAAGCTGTACATTACTCCTATCTCTTAATACAATCCCTTTGGTTAATAAAAACTCATATACTTTTCTAGCTTCATTTATTTTGATCAATAAAAAATTAGCATCTGAAGGGTACACTTCTTGTACTGTTGGCATCAATTTAAAAACATCTGCCAATGCATTTCGCATATCTACCAATAATCGGATCATATCGTTTACCTGACCCACTTCTTCCAAAGCTTTTAATGTTAACTCTTGTGTAGATTGATTTATATTATAAGGAGGTTTAACTCTATTTAAGACTTCAATAATGGAAATTGAAGCAAATGCCATACCCAGTCTCAATCCTGCCAAACCCCAAGCTTTACTAAAAGTTTGCAAAACAACTAAGTTGGGATATTCAGTTAATTCTTGAACAAACGATTTTTGCTTCGAAAAATTAATATAAGCTTCGTCAATAACAACAATCCCTTTAAAATTATTTAGAATCGTTTCGATATCTAAACGATTAATTGAATTACCGGTTGGATTGTTTGGTGAACAAATCCAAATCAATTTAGTATTGCTATCAATAGCCTGTTCTATTTCAAACAAATTCAACTGAAAATTGGGTAGCAGAGGTATCTTTTTTAGTTCAACATCATTGATATGAGCACTTACTTCATACATGCCATAGGTTGGCGGACATATAATAACATTGTCTTTTGAAGGAATACAAAAACTTCTGTACAACAAGTCTATACATTCATCACTTCCATTACCTAAAAAAATATGTTCTGCAGTAATTCCTTTTACAATCGCTAGCTTATTTTTTACTGCAACCTGATGAGGGTCAGGGTAACGATTATACCATTTAGGTAATGGTGAACCTAAGCTATTCTCATTGGCATCTAAAAACACTTTCGCTTCCCCACTATACTCATCTCTTGCAGAAGAATATGGTGTTAATTGAGCAATATTGGGCCTAACAAGGTCATTCAAATTAAACAACATAAAATTTTATTTTAATCTCACTCTTACAGCTTCTGCGTGGGCTTTCAAACCTTCTGCTTCTGCCATTGTTTCAACAGTTTGTGCAATTGCAGTTAAACCTTCTTTGGTTAATTGCTGAAAGGTAATTTTTTTAGAAAAACTATCAACACTTACCCCACTATACATTCTTGCATAGGCATTCGTTGGTAATGTATGATTAGTACCACTAGCATAATCACCTACCGCTTCAGGAGAATAGTTACCAATAAAAACAGAACCTGCATTTGAAATTTGTTCAGCAATTTCATTGGCATTTTTGCATGCAATAATTAAGTGTTCTGCAGCATATTCATTTACTAAATCAACTGCATCCGACAAATTATTCATCAACACAGCACGGCTATTTTGTAATGCTTTTAATGCCAATTCTTTTCTTGGTAATAGTGCTAGTTGACTAACTAAACTTTCATTAACAGCATCAATTAATTGAGCGGAAGTACTAACCAATAATACTTGACTATCTGGTCCGTGTTCTGCTTGACTTAACAAATCTGCTGCAACAAAATTGGGAACTGCGGTTTCATCTGCTAATACACATACTTCACTTGGCCCTGCAGGCATATCAATGGCAACCCCATTCTGTTGAACCATTTGTTTGGCAGCAGTTACATATTGATTACCTGGACCAAATATTTTATAAACAGCCGGAACCGTATCTGTTCCATAAGCCATTGCTGCTATTGCTTGTACACCACCTATTTTATACAATTGCTTTATGCCAACTAGATTGGCTGCAAAAATGATTGCAGGATGTAATTTCCCGTTTTTATCTGGGGGTGAACAAAGAATAACTTGCTTACATTTAGCAATTTCTGCAGGAATTCCCAGCATTAAAATGGTAGAAAACAAAGGCGCTGACCCACCTGGTATATATAAACCAACTTTGTCAATACCTACCCATTTACGCCAGCATATGATACCAGGCATTGTTTCTACAGGCAATTCTTTATTAATTTGCGTTAAATGGAACTTTCTAATATTTGCAGCTGCTGCTTCAATGGCTTGCTTTAACAAAGGGTCAAGCAAATCAATGGCTTCATTTATTTCCGCTTCTGACACGCTTGAATTGCTTAATTGTACCCCATCAAACGCTGCGGTGAATTGCTGAACAGCTTTATCACCATTGAGTTTCACCTCATTTAAAACATTCGCCACTTTCGCATTTAACAGTAAAATATCTGCCTCAGGCCTTTTTGTGATTGAAGGCCAACTTGCTCTTTCAGGAAACTCAAGGATATTCATCATAACTTATATAATCATTTTTTCAATTGGAACTACTAAAATTCCCTCAGCACCAGCCGCCTTCAATTGTTCTATAATATTCCAAAAATCATTTTCATTTAAAACACTATGCACGCTACTCCAGCCTTCTGTTGCCAAAGGCAAAACAGTAGGACTTTTCATTCCAGGAAGTAATCCAATAATTTCATCTAATTTATTGTTGGGTGCATTTAATAGAATGTACTTGTTATTCTTTGCTTTCTTAACTGACTGTATTCTAAAAATGAGTCTTTGCAATAATTGCTGTTGATCCTCATTTAATAAATTGTTTTTTATTAATACTGCTTGTGACTCAAAAATAACTTCTACTTCTTTTAATCCATTCATAAAAAGTGTTGATCCGCTACTCACCAAATCACAAATTGCATCTGCCAACCCTATTCCTGGGGCAATTTCAACACTACCGCTGATTTCGTGAATTTCTGCATCAATGCCTTTTGTTTTTAAAAAATCAGCAACAATCACCGGATAACTAGTGGCAATTTTTTTATTCTGCAAAAAATGGGCATTCTCATATACTTCATTTCTTTGAACTGCCATGCTGAGCCTGCACTTACCAAAACCAAGCTTCTCTTGAATTTCTACTTTTTTATTTTTTTCAAAAACAACATTCTCACCCACAAACCCAATATCCGCAACCCCATCTTCAACATATTGAGGAATATCGTCGTCTCTTAAGAAAAACACTTCTATTGGAAAATTGGTTGCGTCTGCTTTTAATTTGTTCACTCCATTACTAATATCTATGCCACATTCCTTCAACAAACGCATAGAATCGTCGTGCAATCTTCCACTTTTTTGTATGGCCAATCTCAATTTGTTGTTCTCATTGTTATTTTTCATGATCCTAAATTTATTCTCCTTGTTAAAGCAAAAAAAAAGCCTACCAGTTGGTAAGCTTGAATTCAATATATTATTAAAATACACCGATGCCTACCCTTTGGGATGCATATGATGGTGATGTATATGTAGGTTTTGAGTCATTAGAGTGCAAAACTAAGCCCCTATTTCAATAACGACAAATATTTTTTCTGGTTCTACTTATTGCTGTATTTACTACACTAATTATTGGTAATTTGAGCAGCATTGAATTGCCCAATTAAATTACGCTTATATGAAAATGATTAAACATTTATTCACCGTATTAACCTTAATAGTTAGTACCTCAATGGTTATTGGCCAAGATGCCGCTAGTTATCAAAATCCACCTAAAGTAATAGAAGATTTATTACTTGCAAAACCAACACCATCGGTAAGTGTTGATGGCAAAGGGGTATGGATGTTGCTGTCTGAACGAAATTCTTACCCTACAGTAGAAGAGTTAGGACAACCAGAAATTAGGGTTGCTGGCTTAAGGCTAAATCCTAATAACTTTTCTCCAAGTAGACAAACGTATATCAACAATTTTCAACTCAAAAATTTAAAAGAAGACAAAGTCTATTCTGTTGTAGGATTACCTACAACGCTTTTGGCTGGTGCAGTAAGTTGGAGTCCTTCAGAAAATAAAATTGCTTTTACGCATACTAGTAATAATAAGATAGAACTATATATCATAGATATTTCTACAAAAAAAGCCAGCTTAGTTAGCAAACGAGCACTTAATTCTGTTTTAGGCAACCCATATACTTGGGTAGATGACAATACCATTATCTATAAATCTACTATATCAAATGCCGCAAATGCACCCAAAAGACCCATAACCCCTAAAGGGCCAACCATTCAGCAAAATTTAGGAAAAGCTGCACCAAGCCCTACTTATCAAGACTTAATTAAAAGTCCATTTGACGAACAATTGTTTCAGTTTTATGCAACATCTCAATTAGTGATTAATAAAAATGGAGTAGAAACGCTATCTGGCAAACCTTGTATATTAAGTAGTTTCAGCTTATCGCCAGATAAAAAATATCTTTTACAAAAACAATTACAGCAACCATTTTCATACTTAGTTACCGCAAACGGATTCCCTTCAAAAATGATCATAACCGATCTTAGCGGAAAAACAGTAAAAATTATTGCCGAATTACCTTCAACAGAAGGAACACCTTCAGGTTATGATAATACGCAAAATGTACCAAGAAGTTTTGATTGGAGAGATGATGAAGCTGCAACAATTACTTGGGCAGAACCCTTAGATAGCGGTTTAATAAAAAAACAGGTGGAATTCAGAGACGCAGTATATGCTTTAAGCGCCCCTTTTTCGGATAATGCAAAACGCTTATTTAAAACAAAGTTAAGATACGGTGGCACCACTTGGGGCAACGAAAATATTGCATTAGTAAATGAAATATCTAGGAGCAAACAATTGATTAGAGTAAATCTTTTCAATTCAAGTACAGGAAGTTTGGAATTGCTGTTAGAGCGAAATCAAACAGATGCTTATGGCAACCCGGGTTCACCAGTTACTAATAAAAATAAATATGGTCGTAACGTAATTACCACCATAGAAAATGGAACAAAATTATTGATGAATAATACCACTGGATCATCTCCAAATGGCGATTTACCTTTTCTAGCAAAGTTTGATTTAAAAACCAAGCAAAATGAAATTATTTGGAGATCTAGTTTAGGCAATTTTGAGTACATAGTAGAGGTACTAGATGCTAATAATTTAACTTTACTAACTAGAAAAGAATCTCAAAAAGAGGTTCCCAATTATTTTATCAAAAACTTACGATTAAGAATAGCAGACAAGGCAATTACCAACTTTACTAATCCTTATCCTGCTTTAGAAAGTGTAAGTAAAGAAAAAATTAAATATAAAAGAGCTGATGGTGTAGACCTTACTGGTGATCTATATTTACCAAGTGGTTACAGTAAAGATAAAGGCCCTCTCCCGTTAATCATTTGGGCATATCCAAGAGAGTTCAATTCAGCTGCTGATGCTGCTCAAATAAGAGGTAGCAAAGACAGGTTTACGACTTTAAGTTGGGGATCGCCCATTTATTATGTTACACAAGGATATGCCGTTTTAGATAATGCAGAAATGCCCATTGTAGCAGCTGGAAAAGATAAAAAACCAAATGACAATTTTATAGAACAACTAAAATTGAATGCAGCATCCGCTATAGACTATTTATCAGGATTAGGAATTGCAGACAAAAACAGAGTTGCTGTTGGTGGGCATAGTTATGGGGCTTTTATGACTGCGAATTTGTTGGCACATACCAATTTGTTTAAAGCAGGTATAGCTAGAAGTGGGGCATACAATAGAACACTTACTCCATTTGGCTTTCAAAATGAAGACAGAACTTATTGGCAAACACCAGAGTTGTATTACAATATGAGTCCATTTAGTTATGCCGATAAAATTAAAACGCCTATACTATTAATACATGGAGAAGCAGACGACAATACAGGAACTTATCCAATAAATAGCGAACGCTTATTTGCTGCAATTAAAGGAAATGGAGGAACTGTAAGATTTGTATACCTGCCTTATGAAGCTCACGGATATAGAGGTAAAGAAAATGTGTTGCACACATTGTGGGAACAATTCCAATGGCTAGAAAAGTATGTTAAGAATTCAAAATAAGTTTAAAAATTAAATAATAGTCCCGGTTGCCTCAGGTAGCCGGGATTTTTTGCATTGTACAAGTAGACTAAAAATTAGTGAAATGAATATTCCACCTAAAGAATAAACAATTGACCTAGTTAAGTAAACAGGATTTCTTAATTTAACTTGCACAACCCAATCTCCAATTGGCATATATTGTTCATGTACAATTCCAGTAGAAAAATTGGTTACATTTTCATTAAATAATGGTATGTATTTATTTCCTGCCTGTTGCTTTTTAATTTGATAAAAAAATGATTTATTCATCCCAATACTGTCCAATCCAAGAAATCGAATAAACCTTTCTTTTTTAATTACAACGGCTGAATGTCCCCATAAAGTATCATGTTGAATAATGGGATATCTACCTACAAAACCCACTCCACCTTGTCTTAGTTTAAATGGCCCTTCAAAATGAAGGCTATTTAAACTAGAAGACAACATTATTTCCCGAATATGTTCATTGTCTGTAGTTAAATCGTATCCTATAGTTTGTTCATTCCCCTTTAAAGGATAGGTGTTTATAATTACCATGTCTTGAACCAACTGAATAGCGTCTAAATATTCATTATGTTTCAAAAGCTCTTTTGCAACTTCTTCAAAATGGTCTTTTAATAAATCATGCTCAATCATCAAAGCAATTATACTGGTAACATTATTGCTTTGACTTACGGCAGATTCAATTCGTTGTTTTACATGTTCCGACTCATTCTGGACTAATTCAATTTCCCTCCCTTTTTCAACCGTATATATAAACCAAGCAACTGTTTGAGTAATTGTAACTACTATTACAAAAACCCAAACAGCTGCATATTTATATTGAAAAAAGCGATGCATGAACTAATTGTAAATAATCATTTGATAAATGCATTTTAAGTTATGCAAAATAGTTCAGATGATTCTACATTTTAGTATCCTAAACCCCAATCTCTCCCTTTTAGAACAGCTGGAACACCTTCTGCAATCCACTTAGCAGGCTTATCACCTTTTAATAAATAATCAAAAAACTGCTGCTCACGTATTTGAATATCTTTCCTATTTCTGCGCTCCACTAAATTATGGTCTTCGTTATTGTAATTCAACATCCAAACTGGCTTACCCAACCTTCTAAGTGCAGTAAACATTTCAATTCCTTGATACCATGGAACTGCTCCGTCTGCATCATTGTGCATAATCACCACAGGCGTTTTTACTTTAGGGAAGTGAAATAAGGGCGAGTTTTCTATATACAAATTGGGTTTCTCCCATAATGTAGCACCTATCCTACTTTGTGTTTTTTCATATTGAAACTGCCTGTTTAATCCTGTACCCCAACGAATACCACCATAAGCACTGGTCATATTTGCCACAGGAGCACCTGCCCAAGCCGCAGCATACAAATTGGTTCTAGTGATTAAATGTGCTATTTGATAACCACCCCAACTTTGACCTTGTAACCCTAACTTAGTGCTATCCACAAATCCTTTTGCAACCAATGCCCTTGTTCCACTAACTATATAGTCATAAGCTCCTTGCCCAGGATATCCTTTTTTATACCAAATATCTGGAACAAACACAATGTATCCTCTACTAACAAAAAATGGAATATTTAAACGAGATGGTGTTGGAGCAGGTGCACTATATCCATATAATCCATCACTACTTCTTTCATAGAAATAGGCAATCATTGGATACTTTTTATTGGGATCAAAATCTTCTGGCTTATAAACAATCCCTTCAGCGGTTTTACCGGTATATGATTTCCAAGTAAACAATTCAGCAGAACCCCAATTAAATTGAGCCTGTTGAGGATTGGGTTGATGCATTGATTGTGCTGTTTGCACATCTTGTAAAACAGTATTAGGATTCCAATCTATCATAGAAATATTGCCAGAACGTTGAAAGGTTTCTGTTCCAAAACTAATTACAGCAGCATCTTTGGCTTTTAATACAGCGGAAATTCGCATGGGCAAAGTTGCAGTAGAAGCTGAAATTTCAAATAAGGTCCCCATTATATGCGTCTTTAACCCACTACCCTTATTTTTTCGATTGAACACATTAAATAGTAAAGTTTGGTTCTTTTTAATAAATCGATCTTCCCTGTTTAAATTAATGTTCCGTAAAACAAGGTTGTTTTTTCTACCTAACCCACCAGTAATATTAACAGAAGGTTTCAATCCCAATGGATCAATCTGCCAAATATCGAACTGATCATAAATCAATAATGATTCATCATTTTCAGTAAAACCAACTACTCCATAAGCATTAGGATCATCTGGTACATCATTTTCAATATCATACAATGGCAGTTTTATATCAGTGGCAATGGATGTCATTTTTTGAGACTCACTTGCATAGGCACTATATTTCTTCTTTACTTCATCGTAAACAACTAGGAATTTACCTGTTGAAGACGGATAAGTGTTGCCTTTAAAGTCACGCAGTATAAGTTGCTTATTTCCAGTTAAAGGATTGATGGCATATATGTCGGAAAACGGTGCCCCCTGCCACTGAGACGCAATTCTTTTTCCCTCGTCGGATACTCCATAAAAAACAGCCCCATCTCCTTCATTAGTTTGAATAATATTCCTAAAAGAAGGATTGCCAATTTGAACCACTGAACCTTTTTCAAAATCAAACCTTGCCAAATAAGCTCGATTGAGTTCTTGCTGTAAATTACGTAATTGCAAAGGCTGTAAATAATCGTCCTTATAATGCCAAACATCAACACTTACTCTTTCAAAATCGGGCGTAATAGTATCTTTCACAGGTAAAATTGGCGAAGTACCAAAAAATAAACGATTCCCAGATTTACTAAAACTAATTGCTTGAGCATTCTCACTTAAAGTGAAATTAGTGGGCATTCCACTGGTATTTTTTTGGACCAATAAAACTGCACTATCTGCACCATTTTTGTGATAATATAATTTATAAAATTTTTGCAAAGATTTAGCACTACTATCTCTTTCAGCAATAAAAGCCAGTTGATTTCCAGCTTCGTCCATTCTGTATGCTTTAGCATCATTAAACCCTGTTAATACAACCTCCTTTTTTTTATTCAACAAATCAACTTTAACGACTTGAGGTTTAATTTTAGTATCCCCTGTCTTTTTGGTGGTTTCAATTAATAAAATATTCCCTTTTTTGTTAAAGAAATATTCACTTACTAAATTGTATACAACGGTATCACCTGTTAACAAATTTTGAACTATTAAATCGGTGCCCTCTTCAAAAGGTTCTGCAGCAGCCCTTGGTGTAGGGGGATTAACGGGCGCTAATAACTTAGCTGTACTATCTGTTTGAGCAGTTTTTGGTACAGGCATTGCTGGTTTTTTCTCTAAATGGTAAGCCAAAAATTGTGCTTGCTCGTCGGCAATTTTAAAGCTTTTAATCTTAGCCACTTTGGTGATTTTACCAGAGTTTAAATCTACGATAGCCAAAGAATCCTTTGGCATTTCATCTGGACGTTTCTTTTTTATTTTAGCATCTCTAGTATCTTTAAAAAATGGCTTAATTCTACAAATCAAAAATTGACTATTGTCGGTAATATTAGCATTGTATCCTCTAGCAATTTCAGCTATTGTAGTACCGTCTTTTTTCTTGATGTACAAATGTCCATCTCCTTCTTGTGGTACAACAGTAAATGCAATAAAGTTTCCATTATCGCTAATTAAACGTTCTGCAATATTTTGCCATCCATCGTAAACACTATGATCCAAAGGCTTTTTTTGCGCATAGCTAGCAACACTAATGAATAACAAAACAATAAATGTGGAAATTCTCATGTTCATATTAATTTTGGGTATTCCGAAGATAATTAAACAATAGGCAAAACCTATTGTTGATGATAGGTATTTGATAAATGGATGAATTATGAAACATTTTCCTTTTTTACTAGTTGTTTTGTTTTCTTTTCTACAAACCAACGCACAAAACACGGGTGTTTTTTCTGGGATAGTAATAGATAAACAATTACAAAAGCCCATTCAAGGTGCTGTGGTTAAATTGGTTCAATTAGAAAAATCAGTAGTTACTGATAGTGTAGGAAAGTTCCAATTTAATCAAATCAAATCTGGATACTACTCATTCATTTTCAGCGCTTTAGGATACTCAACTCAATCAAAATTTAACGTTACTATTGCTAGTGGTAACGAAAATACCATGGTAATTGAATTGGAATCAACTGTTCAAGAATTAACTGCGGTAACAGTGAATAGTACCAACAGAAACAAGTCGGCCAAAGCTGCTACTTTAGAAACCCCATTAAGTGTTCAACGATTAACCAGCGAAGAAATAAAAGCCAATCCAGGAGGAAATTTTGATATTTCTAGAGTAATACAAGCATTGCCTGGCGTGGGGGGCTCATCTAGTACTGCTGGATTTAGAAACGATATCATCATTAGAGGCGGTGCTCCTAATGAAAACGTTTTTTACCTAGATGGTATAGAAATACCAGTAATCAACCACTTTGCAACACAAGGCAGTGCAGGTGGACCTACGGGAATTTTAAACGTCAGTTTTATTGAAGAAGTTAAGCTTTCCTCTTCAGCATTTGATGCAAGATTCGATAATACCCTTTCTTCTGTGTTTGAGTTTAAACAGAAGCGAGGAAACAGTAATAGAGTTCAAGGGAATATACGATTAAGTGGTACAGAATTAGCTACCACTTTTGATGGCCCTATTGGCAAATCAGGCAAAACCACTTTTCTTGCATCGGCTAGAAGAAGTTATTTACAATTACTATTTAAAGCAATTGACTTACCCATCAGACCTAATTATTGGGATTTTCAATATAAAATTTCTCATCAGCTAAGTAAAAAAACAACCCTTACCCTATTGGGCGTAGGGGCAATAGATGAGTTTAATTTTGCTGCGCCTAAAGAAGCTACTCCAGAAAAATTATATGTTTTAAACAGTAACCCATCTATACAACAATGGAACTATACCATTGGAGCTTCAGTTAAGCATCAATTAATGAACGGCTACTGGAATTTGGCAATTAGTAGAAATGCATTCAACAATAAACTGGATAAATACGAGAATAATCTAGGCCCAATAAGAGGCAATAGAACCCTTGCTTTGAAATCTACCGAAGTAGAAAACAAATTAAGATTTGATGTAAACCAAACAATCAATGGATTCAAATTAAGCTATGGACTAGTGGCTCAATGGGTTTCTTTCAATAACAATACCAATCAGCTAATTAGCAACGCAATAGTAGACAACAATAACAATATTGTTCAACCTGCAGTTATCTACAACTTCAACAGTAATATTCAATTTGCTAGAATGGGGGCATTCACCCAAGTTGGAAAACGTTTTTTGGAGAACAGATTGGGGCTTAGTGCAGGTATTCGATTCGACCAGAATACATTTACTCAAACTGGCATGAATCCGTTGAAAACTTTATCGCCTAGGATTGCTGCCAGTTATGTTATAACAGATAAAATCACATTAAATGCATCTATAGGAACCTACTTTAAAATGCTTCCATATACTGCCCTTGGGTATAGAAACAACAATAATGAATTGGTTAACAAAAACACCGATTATACTAGAAGCACTCATTATGTAGCCGGATTTGAATACTTGCCATCTTCTGCTACCCGATTTACATTGGAGGGTTTTTATAAGCAATATAATAATGTACCCGTTAGTGTTAGAAATGGCATTAGCTTATCAAATCAAGGAGCAGACTTTAATGTATTAGGTAATGAAGCAGTTAATACAACAGGAAAAGGAAAAGCTTATGGATTTGAATTTTTTGCTCAACAGAAGTTGACACAACGTTTTTATGGCGTATTTAGCTATACATGGTTTGTAAGCAAGTATACGAATACCAACAATACGTATACTTCAAGCTCTTGGGATAATCGTCACTTATTGAGTGCTGTGATTGGATATAAAATGAAAAGAAACTGGGAAATCGGGCTCAAATTCAGGTACCAGGGCGGGGTACCATACACGCCTTATGATTTAATTGCAAGTAGGCAGAACTACCTCGCATTGGGAACAGGGATTCCTGATTACAATAATATCAATACCCAACGATTAAATGCATTCAATAGCAGTGATATCAGAATTGATAAAAAATGGTATTACAAGAGATTTACCTTAGACTTATTCGTTGATATTACCAATTGGTATTTGGCTAAAAGCCCTGCACAAGCATCTTATACATTTCAAAGAAATTCAACTAACACAGGTTTTCTTACTACAGATGGACAACCCATTCAAAATAATGGAAGCAATGCCATACCATTTTTGTTAAGTAATAATGACGCCAATGTTACACCAACCATTGGATTCATTATTGAGTTCTAATTTTATTCTTGTATACAATTCTAACCATTTGAAGTACAACTGATAAGATGATTAGTGCTACTCCGTAATAAAAACTATTTGAAAGGTGTTTATTTTCATCAAATAAAATAAATGCCATGATGATTGCATAAACTGGTTCTAAATTCAAACTTAAGTTTTGGGTAAATGCAGATACTTTTTTTAAAGAGTCTAACATGAGTTGCATAGCCACAATAGTACATAGCCAACTCAATACCAATAACCATCCCCAATCTGATAGTGTAGGAATTAAACTCATTTCAGGGAAAAAATAGCCATAAGCAGGCATCAACAAAGTCAGTACCAACAAACCTCCGGTTAATTCATATAACATAATAACTAGGGGTTCTGTTTTATCCACTTGTTTTTTATTCAATACAGAAAACAAGGCTGCTAAAAATGCAGAAATAATTCCAACTATTATTCCGGTTTGATAACGCTGGTCAAAATGAAAAATCAAATAAATTCCCAACAAACTAATTAATCCCAATCCAACTTCGGCCCATTGTATTTTTTTAGTAACTATTAACGGCTCTAATAAAGCGGTGAACAATCCTGTTGCAGAGAAACATACCAATCCAATAGACACATTCGACAACTTTATGCTTCCATAAAAAGCTACCCAATGTAGTGCAATTAAACAGCCAATTAATAAAAAACGAATAACCTTACTTTTAGGAATTTGAGCCGATTTGTTGGTGATTTTAAATAATACTGATAAACTAACAACAGTGATCATGATTCTATACCAAACCAAACTCATTTCATTCAAACTAATCAAAACACCTAATATACCGGTAAAGCCAGCTAAAAAAACGGAGATATGTAATTTGATAAGTGCTTGCTTCACAATTATATTTAACTCGCTTTAACACGTTTCCGATAATTTTTAAACATACTTTGCCATTGTATACTAATTACGCCAAACACACCTTCTTTAATTATACCCTTATTCATTTTACTTACGCCTATCTTTCTATCTCGAAAAATGATTGGCACTTCTTTAATTATAAATCCAAGCTTCCATGCTGCAAATTTCATTTCAATTTGAAAAGCATAACCAACAAATGAAATCATATCGAAATTGATGGCTTCCAATACTTCCCTTTTATAACAAACAAAACCCGCAGTAGGATCTTGCACGGGCATCCATGTAAGTATTTTTGTATAAAGCGCCCCTCCTCTAGAATACAATTGTCTATCCCAAGGCCAGTTCTCCGTTTGACCTCCTTTTACATACCTACTTCCCACTGCTACCTGTGCACCGTCATTTTTACAAGACAAATACAATCTTTCTAAATCATTGGGGTCATGAGAAAAATCGGCATCCATTTCAAAAATAAATTGATAGTCTCTATTCAAACACCATTTAAACCCATGAATATAAGCGGTTCCCAGCCCAAGCTTTCCCTTTCGTTCTTCTAAAAACAATTGCTGTGGATATGATTGAATTAATTGCTTTACAATATCTGCAGTGCCATCAGGTGAGCCATCGTCTATTACTAATATATGGTAACCTTGATTCAAGGAAAAAACTGCTTGAATAATGGAAGCGATATTATCCTTCTCATTAAAAGTGGGTATGATTACAATTTTTTCCAATGCCTATTTCTTCAGTAAAGTTCTATTTAAAATTTCAGTTAGCTTTTGTTTGGTATTCATTGCAAAATCACCTTTCATCATCCAATCATAATATTGTGGCTCTTCTTTTAATACTTGGGTAACTGGTTTCCCTTTATGTTTTCCAAAATTGAATACTTCAATTCCATTTTCTTTCACAAATCTTCTTGCAAAGTCTACAATATCGTCTTCGCCTGTAAACTTAACAATACTATCCACTGTATCACCTATTTGAGGATATCTTTCAATTTGTGCTTCTAATACTTCCCAAGTAGCTGTTGCATCTACTTCTGCACTATGTGCCCCATCTAATACCTTATTACAATAAAATTTATAAGCTGCCCCAAGGGTTCTTTGTTCCATCATATGAAACACTTTTTGCACATCTACCAATTTTCTACCATCCACAGAAAATAAAACGCCCGCTCTTAAAAATTCTTCAATTAACATGGGCACATCAAATCGATTGCTATTATAGCCGCCCATATCACAATTGTCCATGAATTGTTTAATCTCATTGGCTACCTGCTTAAAACTTGGTGCGTCTTTTACCATTTCATCGGTGATTCCATGAACATCGGATGCACCAGAAGGAATTGGAATAAGTGGGTTTATTAATTTACGCTTCACTTGCCTTGTTCCATCAGGCAAAATTTTCACAATGGCTATTTCAACAATTCTGTCGTTACTGATATTAACACCAGTTGTTTCAAGATCAATAAATGCGATGGGTCTGGTTAAATTTAATTTCATTGTTATCCTTCAGAATTATTATGTATGATTGCTTTAGCCAACGAATTTATGTTTAATCCATCATAATTACCACTACTCATGAATAGAATATTTGTGTCGTGATTAGGTATATTTAATAACCATTTTTCTAACTCACTCTTTTCATTCATTACTATAAGACCGGGTTTACCAAATCCTTCTATTACTTTTTGTGCAGGTAAATCGGGCATTTGCTTGATTTCCAATGCATGTTTCGCATAAAACACTACACTTTCATCTAACTCATCTAATGCCCCTCTATATTCATTCATAAAATGAACATTTAAGCTGCTATAAGTATGCAACTCAAGTATTCCATACAATCTTCGTTTAGGAAATTGTTGCTTAACTGCTTGAACTGTAGCTTTCACTTTACTTGGGGCATGTGCAAAATCTCTATAAATACATATAGAATCATTTGATTCTAACAACTCTAATCTTTTAGATGCACCAGTAAAGTCTTTCATCGATTCTAAAAAAACTTTGGCGCTAACTCCCAATGACTCACATACATAATAGGCTGCCAAACAATTCATTAAATTATGATTACCGAAAACACTTAAGGTCCCTTTATGACTTCCAATTTGAATGGTAGTAATGCCATTTTCAATACTAAAAGGAGGAACCTGATAAGGTTGATAGCGAATATCAGTTCGTTTACTTTTTTCAATTATATCTACCAATACTTTATCTGACTCATTATAAATTAACAAGCCGCCTTTTTCAATTCGATTGATAAATAAGATGAATTGTTCTAAATAGAACTCAAAAGTGGGGAACACATTAATATGATCCCATGCAATTCCAGTTAGTATGGCAATATGAGGATACAAAAAATGGAATTTCGGTTTTTTCTCAATTGCACTTGCAGGGTATTCATCACCCTCACATACAATAATAGGCGCATTGGTGATATTTACAGACTGTTCAAAACCAGACAGTTTTGCTCCCACCAAATAATCGAAAGCGAGACCTTGTTTATTAAGTACATGCATAATCATGCTGGTAGTGGTGGTTTTACCATGACTCCCCCCTACTACTACGCGCTTTTTATGCATAGACTCCTTATAAATATATTCTGGAAATGAGTAAATATTTAAACCTAAAGCCTTGGCTTTCAATAGTTCTGGATTATCTGCCCGAGCGTGCATACCTAATATAACAGCATCCAAATCGGGTTGAATCTTATTTTCATTCCAACCTATTTGTTCAGGAAACAGCCCAGCTTCTTTTAAACTACTTAAGGCTGGTTCAAATATTTCATCATCTGTTCCAGTTACTTGGTAGCCTTTTTTGCTCAATGCAATGGCCAATTGATGCATAACGCTTCCTCCGATTGAAATAAAATGAACCTTCATACGTTTATATTTATAGAAATTTATATTTTTAACAATCTCAATAGTATTTACAGGCTGCATATTCACCTGAATCAATATCTTTGTTTCACTGCAAAATACAGCTTCCAACACAAAGCCCAACGTATGAAAAAGATTAGCTTCATTATTTTACTTGCCGCTATTACAAGTGTACTTATGAGTTCTTGTGCATCAGTTAAAGGCAAAGGTTGTCCTACTACTAACCCACGATATTTCAGAGGATAAGCTTTAAAAGAATTAATTTTGCAGAAAGTATTTGCATGAATTGGATTCCTTTAACAGAGATAGCTCAACTAGACAACATTATTAAAACTTCGTTTGATACCCCTCAAGTTATTTTCAAACATAGTACTCGTTGCAGTATTAGTTCAATGGCTTTAAATAGATTGGAGAGAGATACTGCACCATCCAAAACTGATTTCTACTACCTAGATATAATAAAATATCGCGCTATTTCCAATGCAATAGCTGAACGCTTTAATGTATATCATGAGTCTCCTCAAATATTGGTAATTAAAAAAGGAGAATGCGTTTACGACGAAAGTCATCAAGGTATTAGCATGAATGAAATTGCAGAACAAGTAGCGTAGTTCATTGTATAAATTGTATTGTATGCATATTACTGTTTTTGGAGCTACTGGTCAAGTGGGCAAAAGAATTGTTCAGCAAGCGCTTAACAAAGGATTTTTTGTTACTGCATTTGGACGAAATGTAGAATCGTTGATAGACCAGGACAACTTAAATGAACATTTAACTGCACAAAAAGGATACCTTTTTGATGAAAAAGATGTGGCAAAAGCAATTGACAAAGCTGATATAATTATTTCCGTTTTAGGTGGCGCATCGGATGGTTCAGATAAAACAAGAAGCTTAGGTCTTAAGCAAATCATTACTCAAATGCAAAAAAAAGGGAAGAAAAGGATTATTGCATTAGGAGGAATGGGAGTGTTAAACGCAGCAGACAATACACTTTTACTTCACGCAGAAGATTATCCAGAAGAATACTTTGCAGTGGGAATGGAACACTTAAAAGCTTTTGAACTTTTGTTAGAAAGCAATTTAGATTGGACCTTTTTTTGTCCTGCAGATATTCATGATAAAGAAGAAACGGGAATATTCATCACTAGTGTCAATTATGCACCAGACCCCAATCATTTTAGAATAAACGCAGGTGACCTTGCAATGGCCATGTTAAAAGCAGCAACCAATCAAGAATATATTCAACAAAGAGTGGGTATCAGTAATTACTAAGCAAGTTCTATTACCATTGCACTTGCACCTCCACCCCCATTACAAATACCTGCAGCACCTATTTTACCGCCATGTTGTTTTAGCACATTAATTAATGTAACAATAATTCTTGCACCACTGCAACCCAAAGGATGTCCTATAGAAACAGCACCTCCATGTACATTCACTTTTGCAGGGCTTAATCCCAATTTTTGTGTATTGGCAATACCCACAACAGAGAAAGCTTCATTTAATTCAACAAAGTCTATATCTCCCATTGCTAAGCCTGCTTTAGCTACTGCTTTAGGTATTGCTAAAGATGGAGTAGTTGTAAACCATTCTGGAGCTTGCTCTGCATCTGCATATGATTTAATGATTGCTAAAGGCTTTATTCCCAACTCTTCTGCTTTTTCTTTACTCATTAAAACCACTGCTGCTGCACCATCATTCATGGTACTTGCGTTGGCTGCAGTAACAGTTCCATCTTTAATGAATGCTGGTTTTAATTCAGGAATTTTATCAAACTTCACATTGAATGGTTCCTCATCTTTTGAAAAAAGAATAGGGTCGCCTTTTCGTTGTGGTATTTCAACAGGAACAATTTCTTCATTAAACCATCCATTATTCCAAGCTAACTGACTTCTTTTATAACTTTCAATAGCAAAATCATCTTGATCCGCTCTTGAGATATTACATTCCTTTGCACATAATTCTGCTGAATTTCCCATTGCATAATTATGATACACATCAGTTAACCCATCTTTTGCCAATCCATCCACTAACTGAACATTACCATATTTATTTCCCCATCTCATATTTGGGCTGTAATAAGGAACATTACTCATACTCTCCATTCCTCCTGCAACAACAATATCTGCATCACCTAATAAAATAGCTTGTGCCCCTTGCGCAATGGCTTTCATTCCACTTGCACAAACCTTGTTTACAGTAGTAGCAATAACCCCATCTGGGAGTCCTGCAAATTTTGCAGCTTGTCTAGCAGGTGCTTGACCAATATTTGCTTGAATTACACAACCCATTAATACTTCATTTACTAAAGCCCCATCAATACCTGCTTTATTGATTGCACCTTTAATGGCCACTGCTCCTAATTGCGTTGCAGAAAAATCTTTCAAACTCCCTCCAAAACTTCCTATTGGAGTTCTTACAGCAGAAACGATGTAAACAACTTTAGTAGACATAGTAAAATGATTTTGAAGCGCAAAGTTAACAATTTAACTAACACGCGTTAGTTAAATTATTCTTCAATTAGTTGAATTCCCGTCTGGGTAAATTGAATCTTTTTTTGTTTATACAAATTTCCAGTAGTCATTTTGAAAGCCTTTTTACTCATTCCAAAAAAAGCATAGATATCAGAGGGATCAGACTTGTCGTTGTATGGTAGGTACCCATTATTTTCTTGTAAGAGCCTTAGAATTTTAGCACTCTCATCTTCAACTTTGGTATATCCGGGCTTACCAAGAATTAAATCGATTTTATTATCGGGTCTTATTTTTTTGATAAACCCTTTCACTTTGTCGCCAATTTCTAATTGTTGAAATACTTCGTTGCCATGCAAAATTCCAATATGTTTGTTGTTGATGATCATTACGTACCCCAACTCAGAAGTTCTATAAACCAATAAGTCTACCGACTCCATTTCTTTTACTGTTAATGCATCGTTACTCATCAGGTTTTCTACCTTTTCAGTAGCAGCTACTCTTCCGGTCATTTCATCAATATACAACATCACTAAATACTCCCCTCCCAAACGCATACCTGAAACCTGCTTAGATGCCGGAACAAATAAGTCTTTCATAAGCCCCCAATCTAAGAATGCACCTTGCTTAGTAACAGATACCACTTTCATTTTAGCAATTTCTCCCACAACCGCTTTGGGTTGTTGGGTAGTTGCTATCAATCGATTATCTGAATCATGGTAAACAAATACTTCAATTTCGTCGTCAATATTTAAGTTATTGGGAGCAAATCTTTTCGGTAAAAGAATACCCTCTGCACCATCTTCTAAATAGAAACCAAATTCTACTTTTCTATTTACTCTTAATTTATTGAATTGGCCTACATTAACTGTTTCCATAATTGTTGTTTAAAATAATTCTGTTTGTGCAGTATCCGAAGGCGGCCTTACTTCCCACTCCATTTCAATACTCTTATTAAAATCTGTAAGTTTTGCTCCTACCGCTTTCCAACCCATCACTTCCACCATTTTAGCTACTTTAAACTTAGCTTTTCTTACTTGCTGCCCTCTTCCTGTTTGCACCACTAAAATGGGCTCTTGTTCGGTAGTAACCGCTTCCAATCTGTTGTCTTTACCTTCTTTAATAAACACAAACTGGGTTTTTAAGGTAGTGGTTTCAATTTTAAATCGTTTGATATTGTATTGCCCCTTATCTGCATCTAAATAAACGGCAGTAATGGTTTTTTCAGGATTAAACTGTTCCACTAATGCAATTTTTTCTGGTTCAAACCTTTGGGTAATTTCTGTGTCGGTTAATTCATAGGAACCATCATTGTAAATTACAATGATTTTTTCATCTTCAAACATACCTAGATACTGTCCTTTTTCTTCGGCATTAAGTCTACCAAACTTATCGTCGAACCAAAGTTTCCTACCCGCTAATGTACTCTTTCCAGCTTCTTTTAGTTTAACCGTCTTGATAGGGTATTTAGTAACCTGATTACCCATGCTGCTTCTCCCCTTTATTTCTAATTCTTCAAAATAGAAATCGAGTTCTTTAATTCTTGCCGTACAATTAGGGCTCAAAATGATTTTAAGTGTTTCTGCTTCACCGTTAGGATTAGCAGTTAAATAATGTACTTTACTTTTTTCAGACCCTTTGGTTAAATCGTATTCTTTTTCTCTAGTTACACCAGTTACATTAAATCGCTTCGCATAACTAACACCTGATTTACCATCCAAGTAAATCATATTATAAGTAGTACGTTCATCATTTTTTTCAAAAATGGCTGCGTGTATAATGTCTTTCCCAATAAATGTTTTATCAGACACTTTAACCACTTTCATTGTACCGGTCTTGGTAAATGCTATAATATCATCGTAATCGGAACACTCACATAAAAATTCATCTTTCTTAAGTCCTGTACCAATAAAACCTTCGGTCCTATTGATATACAATTTAGTATTGGCAATGGCCACCTGCTTTACTTGAATGGTATCAAACTCTTTTATTTCAGTTTTGCGTTCCCTCCCTTTACCAAACTTCTTCAATAAGTTATCATAATAAGCCACCGCATAATCGGTTAAATGTTCTAAGTGGTGGTTTACTTCTAAAATATCTGCCTCAATACCTTTTATTTGTTGATTCAACTCATTAATGTCTAAACGATAAATTCTTCTAACAGGCTTTTCGGTTAATTTTAAAATATCTTCTCGTTCAATTGCTCTTTTCAACTTCTTTTTAAAAGGAGCAAAACCTTTATCAATAGCATCAATAACATGTTCCCATGTTTCATGCTTTTGCTCTAACTCTTTATATATTTTTTCTTCAAAGAATATTTTTTCTAAAGAAGTGTAATGCCATTTGTCTTCTAATTCTCCAAGCCTTATCTCTAATTCACGTTTTAATAAATGCTTGGTATTGTCTACTGAACAACGCAATAATTCTTGAACACCCATAAACCTTGGCTTATGGTTTTCGATAACACAAGCATTGGGTGAAATACTAACTTCACAATCGGTGAATGCATATAATGCATCAATAGTAATATCAGGTGAAATGCCTGCTGCTAAGTCAATTTGAATTTCTACTTCTTTAGCAGTAACATCAGTTACTTTTTTAATCTTGATTTTTCCTTGGTCATTCGCTTTAGTGATACTCTCCATTAACTGGGTAGTTGTAACACTATACGGAACATCTCTTATCACCAATGTTTTTTTATCTAACTCTTCTACATGTGCACGTACTCTTACTTTTCCCCCTCTTTTCCCTTCATTGTATCCAGAAATATCAATCATACCCCCAGTTTGAAAATCGGGGAATAGCTCAAATTTTTTACCTCTTAAATATTTAATAGAAGCATCAATTAGTTCGCAAAAATTGTGAGGTAGAATTTTAGTAGATAATCCAACTGCAATACCATCTGCACCCTGAGCCAATAACAAAGGAAATTTCATGGGCAAATTAACTGGCTCATTTTTTCTTCCATCATAACTCAATTGCCATTCTGTTGTTTTGGCATTAAAAGCTACTTCTAAAGCAAATTTAGACAAGCGAGCTTCAATATAACGAGATGCGGCGGCAGCATCACCTGTTCTAACATCTCCCCAGTTACCCTGCGTTTCAATTAATAAGTCTTTTTGCCCAAGATTTACTAATGCATCTCCAATACTTGCATCACCATGTGGATGGTATTGCATGCTTTGACCAATAATATTGGCCACTTTGTTGAATCTACCATCATCCATTTCTTTCATGGAATGAAGAATTCTTCTTTGTACGGGCTTAAGGCCATCCTCTAATGCAGGCACAGCCCTTTCGAGTATTACATAAGACGCATACTCTAAGAACCAGTTTTTATACTGTCCTTGAACACCGGTTTCATTTTCAAAAACCCTTCTATCTATTTTCTCTTTAGCCATGCTTTTTTCTTAATTCTACAATCTAAAAGTGTCTTCTTTTGCGTCTTCTAATCCGTTCATCTCAAAAATGATGATATCTGTTTTAGAAATTACTTCATGCCATGCATAAGGATCAATTTCAACCAAAGCAGGTGCTTTAATCAACAATGAACCTTCAGCATTAGACTGAATATCTTTCCAATTTAATAAAGCTTCCCCCTGCATCACAACTATTTTTTCAGGATTCTTTTTAGGGGCAAATCCTTTATGATAATGTTGCCCACTTACGCTCCCTGCTTTTCTATATGCAACAATAAACTGACCAGACCGATCCATATCAAAATAATGGGTTGCCCCACGCTCATCCTCCCCAATTTTATCTAAAGTTGTTACCCTTACCATTTTAGTACATTTAAACAGTTGCCAGTTGAGCAGTCAATTCTTTCCATCCTTTTTCAAATTCCCCATTAATAACCAATACCCCACTATTCGATAATGCTCTCAACCTCCAAACCAAGAATGCATCTCCTGTTTGAACAGGCATCTTATTTAAAGCCGATGTAATAACTTTATTTAACTTTTGCGCATCCTTAGTAATATGCGCTAATAGAGATTTATCAAAATAGGTAACTTCTTTTCCAGTCAGCTTTTTACCACCTTCTAAAAAACGAACCATTGCATTTTCTGCACATATTTTTTTCCACTCATCCGGATCCAATTCAAACTCACTCAATGTAATTGGTCTTGCCAATTTCTTTGCTTTTAAAAATTCTCTTGGTTGAATTTCGTGCAAATGTGTAGGATAAAAAATGCTCCCTTTTTCATTAAAAAATGGAAGATTATTTAAATACAACACCTGAATTCTTCCTGCAAATGCAGCCAACTGACTCATCAACCAATAGTATCCTGAAACATCATGTGCATTTTGCCCCATCCATATCCAAGCTTCTTGCTCTTCATTTTGGGTTAAAGAATTTATGAGATTATGAACGGTTAATTTATCGTCTACAATATCTAATTGATTTTCGTATGGAGAATACTGCACTACTTCTTTCCACCAATCTCTGCGCTGCTGATACCCATCGGTTTCATAAATTCGTTCAATTGGCCCTACTGCAAAATCATCTTTTATTTCTAAAATTTCCCCTTGCAGCAATTCGTCTAATTCCATAGCTGTTTGCAAAGCTTTTACATTGGCTGTTTCAAAAACAATATGAATCATCTATTCTTTTTTTAATCAATTAAATCTAATTCAACTCTAAGGTTATTAATAATAAATTCCTGTCGTTCCATGGTATTTTTACCCATATAGTATTCTAAGAAATCTTGAATATGATCTCCTTGTTCTAAAATCACCGGTTGCAATCTAATATCTCTTCCAATAAACCGACCAAACTCTTCCGGAGAAATTTCTCCTAACCCTTTGAATCGGGTAATTTCTGGTTTATTACCTAATTTTTTTGAAGCAGCTTGTTTCTCTGTTTCATCGTAACAATAAATGGTTTCCTGCTTATTTCTAACCCTGAACAAAGGTGTTTCTAGAATATAAACATGTCCTTTTTTAACGAGGTCGGGGAAAAACTGCAAAAAGAAAGTCATCAACAACAACCGAATATGCATACCATCAACATCGGCATCCGTTGCAATTACAATATTATTATATCGCAGGCCTTCTAATCCATCTTCAATATTTAATGCATGTTGCAATAAGTTAAATTCTTCGTTTTGATATACTACTTTTTTGGTTTCTCCAAATGAATTCAGCGGCTTACCCCTCAAACTAAATACCGCCTGGGTATCTACATTTCTACTTTTGGTAATACTTCCACTTGCACTATCCCCTTCGGTGATGAAGATGGTCGTATCTTTTTGGATTGCAATAAATGCTTCTTTATTTTTTGCAGGTAACTCATCGTTTAAATGAACCCTACAATCCCGAAGTTTTTTATTGTGCAAATTAGCTTTCTTGGCTCTTTCATTTGCCAATTTTTTAATTCCAGCTAACTCTTTGCGCTCTCTCTCGTTTTGCTCTATTCGCTTTTTTAGGGCATCTGCTGTGGCAGCATTTCTGTGTAGGAAATTATCTAATTCCTTCGCCAAAAAATCAAGTACAAACGACTTCATACTTTGACCACCTTCTGCAATGTTTTGAGACCCTAATTTGGTTTTAGTTTGGCTCTCAAATACAGGCTCTTGAACTCTTACAGAAACAGCTGCAACAATACTTGTTCTTATATCGGAAGCGTCATAATCTTTTTTATAAAAATCGCGTATCACTTTAACATAAGCCTCTCTAAAAGCCTGCTGGTGTGTACCTCCCTGGGTGGTGTACTGACCATTTACAAAGGAAAAAATGTCTTCCCCATAATCATTATTATGAGAAAGTGCCACTTCAATATCTTCTCCTTTTAAATGTATAATAGGGTATCTTAATTCATCTGGATTGGTTTTGCGCTGCAATAAATCTAACAACCCATTCTTACTAACATATTTTTTACCATTAAAATGCATGGCAAGGCCAGCATTTAAATAACAGTAATTCCATAGCTGGTTATCTAAGTACTCATGTATAAAATGGAAATTCCTAAATACGGTATCGTCAGGAGTAAATACCACCAATGTACCATTAGGTTCATCCGTTTTTACTTCTTTATGGTCTTTTACCAATTCTCCTTTCTCAAATTCTGCGGTTTTGCACTTAGCTTCTCTAAAAGAAGTCACTAAAAAATGACTACTTAAAGCATTTACTGCTTTGGTACCAACTCCATTTAAACCAACACTTTTTTGGAATGCTTTGCTATCGTATTTAGCACCCGTATTTATTTTACTAACAACATCAATTACTTTACCCAATGGTATACCGCGCCCATAATCTCTTACAGAAACTGTTTTACCCTCAATGGTCAATTCTACTTGCTTACCATGACCCATAGTATATTCATCAATACAGTTATCAATGACTTCTTTAATTAGCACATAGATTCCATCGTCTGCAGCGGAACCATCCCCTAGTTTCCCAATATACATACCAGGGCGTAATCGAATATGTTCTTTCCAGTCTAATGACCGAATGGAGTCTTCATCGTACCTAACCAAATTCTTGTCTTCTGCCATAATTCCTATTTAAGGTCCTTTTTGCTTACGGCAAATCTAAGTCCCTCAAATCGCAGCCCAATTTTACTTTTCTACAAATGCCCATTATATGTGGATAAATAGCTGTTTTTGGTGGATTTTATACGCCAAATAGTACCTTTAAACTAATGAAGCTCCCTTTTGAACCCCAAACTGACCTCAAAGCCATTTCGGCTTTTGCAAAAGACCACCAGGCAGAGAACGACCGATTTAGTGCATTTATAAAAGAATTCAACGACGAAGCCATTGATGCCAAAGTACAAGAATTAGACGCAATAATAAGCCCGACCATTTCTTGTACAGACTGTGGAAATTGTTGTAAAAGTTTAATGGTTTGTTTAAACGAGGAAGAGGCCAATAATTTATCGAGTCATTTAAAAATGGATCGACCAAGTTTTGACCAGCAATATTTAGAGAAAGGCAGCAATGGAATGATGATAATGAATCAAATGCCCTGCCATTTTTTACAAGACAATAAATGCACAGTGTACGAATATCGGTTTGAAGGTTGCAAGGAATTTCCTGCCTTGCATTTACCGCATTTTAAAAGAAGGGTGTTTACCACATTTATGCATTATGATAGATGTCCAATCATATTTAATGTTGTAGAACAACTAAAGAACGAAATGAAATTTGAAAGAGTACTACCCCAATAATTAAATAATACCTATGTCTGTTTTATTTGGTGTTGATGTTTTACTTGCTACTGAAATAATAGCTTGGAAAAACAAGCGTATTGGAATGGTAACTAATGAAGCTGCTACCACACAATCCTTAGTTCCGGCTAGATTGGCATTACAAAAAGCCAGATTCAATGTAAAAAAACTGTTTTCACCAGAGCATGGTATTTCAGCTAAAGGTGCCGATGGAGCGCCCATGCTAAATGGGGTAGATGAATTAACCGATTTGCCTATTGTTAGTTTGTATGGACAAAAATTAGCCCCAACTGCCGAGGATTTATCAGACATTGATTTAATCCTATTTGATGTGCCAGATGTGGGCGTTCGGTTTTATACTTATTTATGGACTTTGAGTTATCTATTAGAAGTTTCGGCCAATTACCAAATTCCATTAATTATATTAGATAGACCCAACCCTATTTCAGGATCCATGGAATTAAACGAAGGACCTTGGTTAAATGCCAATTGCGCATCATTTATTGGAAGATGGCCCATGCCTATCAGGCACGGATGTACATTAGGAGAATTGGCTTTATATTATAATACAGAAAGAAATATTAATGCACCCCTCGAAATAATTAATTGCCAACATTGGAATAGAATAATGTTTCAGTTGGATTGGGGTATTCCTTTTGTTCCAACCTCTCCAGCCATTCAGCGGGTTGAATCTACCTTACTCTATCCTGGTTTATGTTTTTTAGAAGCAACCAATTTATCGGAAGGGCGTTCCTCTGATTTTTCATTTGAAGCAGTAGGGTCTCCCTGGTTAAATGCTGAAGCAGTTGCTCAACAAATTAATCTATATATTGGCGATGAATTAAGCTGTAGGCCAGTCCATTTTATTCCTAGTCAAAATAAATTTGCGGGAGAACAATGTAATGGAGTTCATTTTACAGTGAATGATTCTTTGCAATTTAAACCCGTTTTCTTTGGGTTGTTTTTAATTAGAATAATCAAAGACTTGCACCCCGAAAAATTTGAATGGGCACCTTATAAAACGCATGTTAATCCAGATGGTGTTAAACACTTAGATAAATTATTAGGTATCCCCAATGCAGAAGAATTATTTGAATTACCCATGCATTCATTCATTCAAAAATGCACCAAGGAAACCAAAGTTTCCGAATGGGAAAAACAATTAAGCAATTTTTTGCTGTACTAGTCTTGTTGTAATAATCCCCTCACTACCACACTCGCTGCCATACAACCAAAAATGGCAGGCATATAAGACATGGTTCCGATAATTGATTTTTTGGGGTATGCTTTTTCCGTTTCAATAATCTTAGATTGATCTACTTTCTCTGCACTAAATACAACCGTTAACCCTTTATAGATACCCAAGCCATGCAATTTTTTTCTCACGTAACTTGCTAAATTGCACTGATAGGTTTTTGAAATATCTGTAATCACTACCTGAGAAGGGTCTAGTTTGCCACCTGCCCCTAACGAACTCACCATTGGAATTTTTCGATCTAAACAACCCTTTATAAAAAAAACTTTGGGAGACAATGTATCTATACAATCAACTGCATAATCGTATGGTGCTTCATCAAGCAATTCTTGCGTAAGCTCTTCTTTTATATAAATAGACTTAACAATTATTTCTAACTGAGGATTAATATCTTTTAATCGTTCGGCCATTACTTCAGACTTCAGCTTACCTGCTGTAGAATGCAATGCTGGAATCTGGCGATTGGCATTACTTAAATCTACTGTATCGGCATCTACAATAGTAATTTTCCCTACTCCAGAACGAACAATCATCTCGGCACAAATACCACCAACACCTCCTAACCCAACAACCAATACATGTTTATTCATTAAAGCTTTTAAAGGCTCATCTCCTAAAAGCAATTGGGTTCTGCTCATCCAATATGGAATCATATATCGAAAAAATTAAAATGTTCAAAAAGGAATTGAATTATCTTGTAAGTGAATACGCAAAAATGAATGTATGAAGCCATATATAAAAATATTTTTCGCTTTAATAATTAGTAGCTTTTTTATTTCTGCTATTGCTCAACCAAATAATCCTATTCAAATACTAGAACAAGGAAGAAAAACAAGTATTAGAGGGTTGAGTGTAGTATCTAATAAAATTGTTTGGGCAAGTGGCAGTGGAGGCTCCGTTGGAAAGTCTGTTGATGGAGGCAAATCATTTAAATGGATAACCGTAAAAGGGTATGAAAAAAGAGATTTCAGAGATATTGAAGCATACAATCATAAAACAGCCATTATCATGGCGGTAGCTGAACCTGCCCTTATTTTAAAAACCATTGATGGTGGTGAAAACTGGTATAAAGTATTTGAAGATAGCACTAAAGATATGTTCTTAGATGCAATGCATACGGTAGGCAAAAATATACATGTATTAGGTGACCCCATCAATGGGAAAGCTTTTTTTGCCATGAGTAAAGACTTAGGCGAAACATGGGAAACCGATAAACTGAATGGTATTTCATTAAATGAAGGGGAAGCTTTTTTTGCATCAAGTGGCACTAATTTACAAATCAGCACATCAAATATTTCTTTTAAAAAAGGAACATTTATGGTAACAGGGGGCAAAGTATCTCGATTATTAAATGCAAGAGACCAACGAGATCAATACCCATTGCCCCTTTTACAAGGGAAAGAGTCTACCGGTGCCAACTCAATTGCCATTAGCCCTTCAGGCAAGCATGCTTTTATTGTAGGTGGAGACTTTGCAAATGACACTATAAGAACTGGCAACTCCATAGCCGTTCAAATAGAGCCAAGTATTAAACTTAAACAACCAACAAATCCTCCTTTTGGGTACCGTTCTTGTGTAATTTACTTGAGTAATAATGTTTTGGTTGCATGCGGTACATCTGGAGTAGACCTATCCAAAGATGGAGGCATGAATTGGGAAAATATTTCCTCACAAAGCTTTCATGTTGTTCAAAAAGCAAAGAATGGAAAGGCTGTATTTTTAGCCGGTGGTGGCGGAAGAATTGCAAAACTAAATCTTAACCCTTAGAAAAAGCAAAACGAGTAAATGCTTACTTACCGGCTGGCTTAAGCAACTCTTGAAATTTTTCTACCATTTTATAAGTAGCCGGACAATAGCTGATATTTTGTTGGTGAACATGAATATACTCCACCATTTTTTTCTTCTTCAAATGAGGAAATCCAGCACAATCATCTGGTCTTACTTCATAAATACTACACATATTGGTAGTTAAATTTAAAAACTGACAGGGTTGTTTTTTATTCATCCAATCTCCATCTTCTTCGTCAAAATACAACCATTTCTCTTTAAATTCTGCTACAGACATGTCTACATGTGCAGCTATTCTTTTCAAATCTTTTGTAGTAAAAGTTGGGCTCATGCTTTTGCAACAATTGGCACAACTTAAACAGTCTACTTCCTTCCAAACTGCTTCGTCAATTTTCTCAGCCATTTTATCCAAACCTTTTGGCGGATTTTTTTCAATCTTCCCTAAAAATTTTTTCATGCCTTTTGCATGATGATGAACTTTTTGTTTAAACGATCTAAGATTAACTTGCATAAAACTGCCGTACTTTTAAAACAGACTTAAAGCGAATATAATCATATAGCTGTTATCTTTATCAATCATGTGGAATGCATATAAAAAAGGATTCAAAGCTTATTTGCAATTAGAGAAATCTTTGAGCGAAAACTCTGTAGAAGCATACCTGCACGATATTGAAATGCTTACCTCCTTTTTATTAGCCACCAATCAAACCAAAACCCCATCAGAAATTGTATTAAAAGACTTACAAGCTTTTGTTAAATGGGTGAGCGAATTAGGAATGACCGCTACTTCACAAGCCAGGGTAATTTCGGGTATACGCAGTTTTTTTAAGTATTGTTTATTAGAACAAATTTGCCATTCAGACCCTTCCCTATTATTAAATGCACCAAAATCAAAAAGAAAGCTTCCCGATACATTACACTTTGATGAAATTGAACTGATTATTAGTCAAATTGATTTAAGCAGCCCAGAAGGAGGAAGGAATAAAGCCATATTAGAAACTATGTACAGTTGCGGACTAAGGGTAAGCGAAGTAGTTAATTTGAAAATATCGGGGCTTTATTTAGACGTGGGATTTTTAAAAGTAACGGGCAAAGGAGACAAAGAAAGATTGGTACCTATTGGATCAGAAGCAACCAAATGCATAAATATTTACAAAGATAAAATCAGGGTACATCAACACATTCAAATAGGATCAGAAGATTATTTATTTTTAAACAGAAGGGGTAAAAAATTAAGTAGGGTAATGATTTTCTATATTATTAAAGACCTAACATTAAAAGCAGGCATAACCAAAACCATTTCACCACATACATTTAGACATTCCTTTGCTACCCATTTAGTAGAAGGTGGTGCCGATTTAAGAGCCGTACAAGAAATGTTAGGTCATGAAAGCATTACTACAACTGAAATTTATACACATTTAGACAGTCATTTTTTAAAAGATACTTTACAACGTTTTCACCCCGGTTTCAAATAAATAATTTTGTTAAATCGGGCCCCGTTTGTCCTATTTTGTTAAAAAAATTGCTGTTTTTCGGATGGAAAACCTAAGTTTGGCGTTCAAACATTTATTGATTATGAAAAAGACTTTGCTTGCAGCTGCTTTATTATGCAGTGTAATGGGTTTTGCACAAATAAGAATGCCACAACCTAGTACCACACAAAAAATCAGTCAAGATTTTGGAATGGGAAAAATTGAATTAACATACTCTCGTCCTAACCTTAGAGGAAGAGCAATGTTAAAAGAGAATTCAGAATTAGTACCACTAAACCAACTATGGAGAACAGGTGCCAATGCAGCAACCAGAATTCATTTTTCTGATAAAGTAACAATGGGCGGCTCAATGTTAGATACAGGTGCGTATGTTTTATATACAGTTCCAGGTACAGAATATTGGGAAGTGGTAGTAAACAAAGGATTAGCCAATTGGGGAACAGATGGATATAAACAAAGTGAAGATATTGTTCGTTTTAAAGTAAAAGCAACAAAAACCAATAGCAGTCTAGAAACCTTTACTTTTCAGTTTGCTAATGTAGAAGCGGAAAGCATTGATTTACACCTTACATGGGGCAAAGTGGCAGTTAGCATTCCAATCAGCACCAACGTAAAAGACAGATTACGTGCTCAAGTGGAAGCTGCTTTAGGTGCTGAGAAAGTGAATCCTAATTCATACCAAGCTGCTGCTAATTTTTACTATGAGTGGGACAAAGATTATGCTAAAGCTTTACAAAATGTAAATAAAGCAACCACTGCAAATCCAAAAGCATTTTGGTTGTTTTTGTTAACTGCAAAAATTCAAAAAGACATGGGTCAAAAAGCAGATGCAAAAGCAAGTGCTGAGAAATGCATTACCATTGCAACAGAAGCAAAAAATGCAGACTATGTAAGAATGGCTAAAGAATTGATTGCTAAATTATAATTGGAGAAAAAAGGGATTTCAACATCAATTTTTAGGTGCCCTTTTAATATAAACTACATATCATACAAAAAGACCCGTTCTGATTAATCAGGACGGGTCTTTTATTTTAGAACAATTTAGTATTCTATTTGCTTTCAGCCATATCTGGTATTACTTCAGATTTATATGCACCAGCATCTAATTTAGCTTTGGTTTCGCTAAATGCTTTTAATGTTTCATCAATATCTACATCAGTATGTGCGGCAGATGGAATTAAACGAAATATAATATGGCCTTTTGGAATTACAGGATATACTACAATGGAAGCAAAAATTCCATAATTCTCTCTTAAGTCCATTACCATTGCAGTGGCTTCTTCTACCCCCCCATTCATGTAAACAGGGGTTACAGGTGTATTAGTATTTCCGATATCAAAACCTTTTTCTTTCAGGCCATTCTGTAATTTCAGCGCATTGCTCCAAAGTTTTTCTTTCAATTCTGGCATAGTACGCAACATATCTAAACGCTTAAGGTTACCAATTACGATAGGCATTGGTAAGCTTTTCGCAAAAATTTGGCTACGTATATTGTAACGAATAAAATCGATAATTGCTTTATCTCCAGCCATAAATGCACCAATAGAAGCCATGCTTTTAGCAAATGTAGAAAAGTACAAATCAATGGCATCTTGACATCCTTGCGCCTCGCCTGCACCAGCACCTGTTTTACCCAACGTGCCAAATCCATGGGCATCGTCTACTAATAACCTGAATTCATATTTATTTTTTAAATCGGCTATTTCTTTTAATTTTCCTTGGTCACCAGCCATACCGAAAACTCCTTCTGTAATCAAAAGAATTCCGCCAGCACCTTGCTTCTCTATTAGTTGTGATGCTCTAATCAATTGCTTTTCGCAATCTTCAATATCATTGTGCTTAAACACATATCTATGACCAGGATGCAACCTTAACCCATCAATAATACATGCATGACTTTCTGCATCGTAAACAATTACATCGTGTCGACCACAAATAGCATCAATAGCACTCATGATACCTTGATACCCAAAGTTCATTAAGATAGCATCTTCTTTATGTTCAAATGCCGCTAATTCGCTTTCTAATTGTTCATGGTAATTAGAATTCCCACTCATCATTCTTGCTCCCATTGGATAAGCCAAGCCAAACTCTTTTGAAGCGTCTGCATCAACTTTTCTAATTTCAGGGTGATTAGCCAATCCTAGGTAATTGTTCAAACTCCATACAATCATTTCCTTCCCGCGAAATTTCATGCGACTATTAATTTCACCTTCTAACTTGGGGAAAGCAAAATAGCCATGTGCTCTTTCGCGATGTTGTCCTAAAGGACCTGCATTCTTCAACAATTTCTCAAAAATGTCTGCCATACAAACAATTGATTGGTTTATTAATTTTTTGCAAATTTAACAATAAAGCACCAAAGCACAAGGCATATTGTGCAGCTTGCTGTATCTTGCGAGCCTTATTTAACTACTCATATTAAACTTTAATCCCTTGTTAAATCAACAAATAAAATCTAGTTTGGGAATTCTTGCAGTTCTAGTTATTTCTGCTACAAATTCAATTGTTGCCCAAAAAGCTAAATCAATTACTAATACTGAAAAAGCCCCTCGTTTAGTAGTAGGGATAGTAGTTGACCAAATGCGTTGGGACTATTTAGAAAAATTTGCTCCCTTGTTTAAAGCCAACGGTGGATTTAATAGAATGATGAGCCAAGGCTTTAGTAACGACAATTGTCAAATTGGATACACCCCCTCAGTTACTGCATGCGGACATACTGGAATTTATACTGGAACAGTACCAGCCATTCATGGAATAACAGGTAATGCTTGGTATGATACGCAGCTAAAAAGAAATGTTTATTGCAGTGAAGATAGAACCGTAGATGGTGTGGGAGCAGCGGGATCAAGTGATGGGAAAATGAGCCCCAAAAATATGCTCACTACTAGTATTGCGGATGAGCTGAGAATGGCGAATAATTTTAAAAGCAAAGTAATTGGTATTGCTTTAAAAGATAGAGGAGCAATATTACCAGCCGGCCATAGTGCAAATGGAGCTTATTGGTTTGATGCAAAGTCAGGAAATTTTATAACCAGCACTTATTATTTTAAAGAATTACCCAATTGGGTTAAGCAGTTTAATGACCGTCAAATTCCAGACTCTTTAATGAAATTGGGATGGAAGAAATCATTAGCTGATGCTGTTTATCTTGATTATGCAACAGCCGACGAAAAAAACTATGAAGGCAAACCATTTGGGGCCAATCAAACAAAAATGCCTTACGATTTAACTAGAGGGGCAAATGAAGGGTTTGGTAAATTAAGCCCTACCCCATGGGGAAATACATTAACAGTGGAATTAGCTAAAGCAGCAGTATTAGCGGAAGAAATGGGCAAAGATGCCATTACAGATATGTTGGCTGTTAGTTTTTCTTCACCTGATTATGTAGGTCATAGTTTTGGTCCTAATTCATGGGAAATACTAGACAATTATATCAAATTAGACGAAGAGTTAGGAAGAATGTTCGACTTTCTAGATGCCACTGTTGGCAAAGGAAAATACACCGCATTTTTAAGCGCAGACCACGCAGTGGCTCATGTTCCAGGATTTATGAAAGAAAATAAACTACCTGGCGGTCTCTTAGATGATAAAGCAGCAATATCAGAAATGAATAAAGCCATCAAAGCTAAATTTGGCATTGAGAAATTAGTAGTGAGCTTAACTAATTATCAGGTACACTTCAACAGAGATTTATTAGACAGCTTAAAGGCAGATACAAAAGCCATCAACCAATTTATGGTTCATTATTTAATGAAGAAAGAATATATTTTGAATGCTTTTCCAACAAGTGAAATCCTTACTAGTCCAATGCCGCAGTATTTAAGAGAAAAAATAGCCAATGGTTATTTATATAACAGAAGCGGAGACATTCAAATGGTATTAAAATCAGGATATATTGATGGTGGATCAACAGGCACAACGCATGGCCTTTGGTATTCTTACGATGCGCATATTCCATTATTATGGTATGGCTTCGGTATTAAACACGGACGTTCAAGTAAAAGAGTTTACATGCACGATATCGCATCTACCGTTGCTAGCCTTCTCAAAATACAAGAACCTAGTGGCAATATTGGCAACCCAATAGAAGAAGTTTTAAAGAAGTAAACAAAATATTCACAATAGTTTTAATATTATAAACTACTTTTTGCTGAAGGTTGTATCTTGCGATACAACCTTTTTTTATGATGAAACGACTATTAATTCCCGCAATTGCTTTACTGCTTTGCATTTCATTCAATTATCAACTAACCGCACAAATTAATTTATCGGAAAAACTACCGCTAGATAATAAGGTTAAAATAGGCAAGCTAGCCAATGGACTAACTTATTATATTCGACAGAACAGTAAGCCTGAAAAAAAAGTAGAACTCCGTTTAGTAGTGAATGCAGGATCAATTTTAGAAGATAATGATCAGCAAGGATTGGCGCATTTTACAGAGCATATGGCTTTTAATGGTACTAAGAATTTCAAGAAGAATGAGCTAGTAAATTTTCTTCAAAGCATTGGGGTAGATTTTGGTGCAGACCTTAATGCCTATACTGGATTTGATGAAACTGTATATATTTTACCCATCCCATTAAGTGACCCTAAAAACTTTACAAAAGGTTTACAGATATTGCAAGACTGGGCAGGTGGTATTAGTTTTGAAGGCAAACAAATAGACGATGAGAGAGGCATTATTTTAGAGGAAAGCAGATTGGGCAAGGGTGCTGAAGATAGAATGTTTAGGAAAATTTATCCCAAACAATACGAAGGTTCAAGGTATGCACAACGTTTACCAATTGGAAAAGACAGTTTATTAAAAACGTTTAAACACAGTGCCATCAAGCGTTTTTATGCAGATTGGTACCGCCCCAATTTAATGGCAGTAATGGTAGTAGGCGACATTGATGTAGCAGAAACAGAAAAATTAATTAACCAATATTTTAGTGGATTAAAGAACCCTGTTAAACCAAGACCAAGAATAGCTGCTACAGTTCCTTCCAGAACCAAGAATAATGCATTGGTAGTTACAGATAAGGAAGCCACTAATTTTCAAATTGAATTGAATTATTCAACAGTAAAAACAAAGCCAGAAATAACTATTGAAGATTATCGTAGAAATTCAATCATCAAGTCTTTGTTTACCAGTATGCTAAACCAACGCATGAATGAATTGGCGCAAAGTGGCAATCCCCCATTCAGCTTTGCTGGTGGTAATTTTGGCTCATATGCTCGTAGTCATGAAGCATTTAATGCATTTGCAATACCCGGACCCAAAGGACCAGATACTGCATTACATGCAGTACTTACAGAATTAGAAAGAGTGAAAAAATTTGGTTTTACCCAAGGTGAACTAGAAAGAGCCAAAAAACAACAATTAGCATCTATTGAAAGATCTTATAATAATAGAGACAAAACGGAATCTGGCGTATTAATAGAAGAATACATCAGAAACTTTTTACAACAAGAACCCATACCAGGTATAGAAAGAGAGTTTCAATATAAGAATGGTTTAATGCCAGGAGTTCAGTTAGCTGAAGTAAATGCCTTGGCTAATGAATTAAAGAAAAACGAAAAATTATTCATAGCATTTCAAGGGCCAGAAAAAAGCAATTTTACCTTACCCAATAAAACTCAATTAATTGCAGCTGCAGAATCAGCTGCTAATATTCCTGTAAAAGCATACGAGGAAAAAGCCATTGCAGCTTCTTTATTAAAATCTATTCCAAAAGCAGGTAATTTAGAAAAAGAAACAAAGAATGAAGCCTTAGATATTACTGAACTATCCTACAGTAATGGCACAAAAGTAATTATCAAAAACACCAATTTTAAACAAGACGAAATTATCCTGACTGGATTTAAAAAAGGAGGCACTAATGCTTATGCACTAGTAGACAAATACAGTGCAGCCTATGCTGCTTCAGCTATTCAACAAATGGGAATTGGAGAATTCAATCCGGTTGATTTAAGAAAATTCTTATCGGGCAAAACAGCTAATGCCAATATAGGGTTAAATGCATTAAGCACAAGAGTAAGCGGTAACAGCAGTATCAAAGATATGGAGACCATGTTCCAATTGATGTACCTCAATTTTACACAGGTTCGAAAAGATGAAGCATTATTTAAAGGTTGGAAAGAAAAAATCAAAAGTCAGGTTCAATTCATGATGGCCGATCCAACCAGTGCATTTATTGATTCTGTTTATAAGGTAATGTATGGCGGTAATCCTTTAGCACCCTCTGCAATACCCAATGCAACTGATTTTGATCAAATTAATTTAGACAGGGCCATTGAAATTTTTAAAGAGCAAACCAATGACGCTAATGACTATACGTTTATTTTAGTTGGAAATATAGACCTTAACATGGTGAAGCCGCTATTAGCCACTTATATTGGTGGGCTTCCTTCAAAAGGAAATAAAGGTGGTTTTGTAGACAACGGTTTACGCATATTGCCAGGCCAAAAAGAATTGAAATTCTATAAAGGAAAAGAACCAAAGAGCTTTATTTTTAATATCTATTCGGGAGAAGCAATCTATTCAGAAAAAGATGCATTATATACAGAAATGTTGGCGGAAATCTTGAACATCAAAATCATAGAAGAACTCAGAGAAAAAATTGGAGGGATTTATGGAGGCGGTGTTAGTGGTTCATTAAACAAATATCCATTTCAAGGATACACGATGGTTTTACAACTTCCTTGCGGACCAGAAAATGTAGAAAAACTAAGTGTTGCGGCAACAGCAGAAATTGAAAAAATTAAACAAAACGGACCTGAGCAAAAAGACTTAGACAAGGTAAAAAAATCACTTTTAGAAAAATATGCTGTTAATATGAAAGACAACCGTTATTGGAGCGGCGTATTGCAAGGCATTTATTTTTCTGAAAATGATCCAACTAGAATATTGAATTACAAAGACATCGTTTCTGCAGTAAGCATTGATGATATTAAAAAAGCAGCTACTACTGTATTTGATAGTAAAAATAGGATTAATGCCGTTTTATTTCCAGAGAAGTAACTTTGGAGAATGAATAGCCTTTTGAAGCAAGCTGGAAAAAAAATGTTTTCATTAATGGGAGCCATCCCAATTATGGATGCACTAAACTTCCGCTTCCAACAAATTTGGCATTATAAGAATAATAAAAAATTCAAACAAGCATTAAAGCGCTTTGTCTTTCCAACAGACAGAGCGCTTTTTAATACCTTCCAATTAGATTACAAAAAGTACTACGAAGACGGAGTAATCGCAGCAAAGGAAATGATTGAATGGGGGGCAATCATTTCAATTAAGCAACCGATTATATTAGAATGGGGATGCGGAACTGGAAGGGTAATTAGGCATATCCCCAACTTAAAAAAAGATAGCATTTGCTACGGGGCAGATATTGATTGTAATACTATACAATGGTGCAGACAATCAATTGACTCCGTTTACTTTGATTGCATAGAAAACCAATCATTACCTTATCCTAGTAACTATTTTCATTTGGTATATGGCATTTCAGTATTAACGCATATACCTCATACAGCTACCCAATATTGGTTAAAAGAATTAAAGAGGGTTATACTACCCAATGGAATAGCCATTCTTTCTACCCATGGCTCCCATTTTTATCATCAACTTAACCAAGAAGAAAAAATAAAATTGCAAACGGAAGGAGCATTTTCAAACTCATTTAAACAAGAAGGGCATCGCTCAAAGACTACTTACCACGATGCAAGTCATTTAAAAGAAATGGTTGAAGAACATTTCACCATATTACATTTTTGGGAGGGTAATGAATTCCCGCAAAAAATGGGAGGTCAAGATTGCTGGGTAATTAGAAAAAAATAATCCCGGCCACCAACGGCAACCGGGATTAATTAATTTATTTAGCAGCTTTTTGAATTTCACCTAAGCCAGCTATGTACAAACTTCTACCATGGGTTCCTAAAACAATTTCATTGTCTCTTGGTTGAATTGCTATATCATGAATAGGAATACTATAAGGCAAGCCTTTGTTCCACATCATACAAGAATTACCCCCATTTAAACTTACATACAAACCACCATCTGTTCCAATGTATAAGATGCTTTCATTGGTAGGATCTTCTCTAATAACGTTTACTGATTCGTAAGGAAGGTCTTTAGCAATTTGTTTCCAAGTGGTGCCGTAATCATCGCTAACATAAACCAATGCATTAAAATGATCGTTTCTATATCCATTCAATGTAACGTACACCCTACTTTCTTTAAACTTACTGGCCACTACCCTGCTCACATATAAACCCTTCGGTAATTTACCATTGATATTGTTCCAAGAATAGCCACCGTCTTTGGTTACATGAATGAGGCCATCATCAGAGCCAGTATAAATCAAACCAAAACGAATAGGGCTTTCGCTCATGGTAGACAATGTTCCAAATGGTACATCCCCTTGTTGTGGATTAGTAGTAAGGTCTCCACTCATAGATACTAAACTATCTCCTTTACTGAAAGAGCGATGGAATTTATTGCTGCCAAAATAAAATACGTCTTGATTATGCTTACTCAACAAAATGGGAGACTGCCAGTTGAAACGAAGTGCAGACTCGCCCAAAGCTCTAGAAGGTCTAACAGAAGACCCTCTTGCTCCTCTACCAGCTGCAGCAGGAGCTCCAAGCACTTGTCTGCTATAAGCGCCGAATTGAGACCCACTATAAACCGTACGGTTGTCTCTCCAATCTACTTGCACTTGCATACCATCTCCGCCACCAATACTCTTGAATGGATAATCTCCACCTGAATGCCAACGTACATTCTCACGATTGTTACTAGGTCCAAACCAAGTACCATTATCTTGTAGCCCACCATACACATTGTAAGGCTTAGCCATATCAACTTCAATAGCATAGAATTGACCAACAGAAGGTGTATTCAATTTAGACCAGTTTTTTCCAGCATCATAACTCATATTTAAGCCACCATCATTACCATTAATAACATGATTGTCTTTGGTATTGCTAAACCAAAAAGAATGGTGATCGGAGTGCACAGTTGGTCCACCAATAGACTTGAATTTTTTACCTCCGTCGTTACTTAACAAAAGGTCAACTCCAGTTAATACTACATTGTTTTCATTAATAGGACTCACAAACACTTTTCCAAAATAGTATCCATAAGAGCTATAAATATTAATTGGGTCATTATGAGTTTTCTTCCATGTTTTTCCAGCATCATCACTTCTATACAATTCACAACCTTTTACTTCAGCAGCAGTTATTGCAGCATTAGCATCATATAAATAATCCCAAAGAACATTGGGAGCATATTTATCATCAGCAACGCCTGCTTTAATATTTTCAGCAGTGTATTCTGCAGGAACCCTATTTCTTGGATTACGTAAAAAAGCAGTTAACTTTTTATTGTCTAAAGCCGCAAATTGCTCTTTGGTAATTCCTTTAAATAGGTCTAATGTATAGGCACTTGTATCTGTGCTAGCAGCCACTGTTCTTGCAGCTCTTTTTTCGTTATTGTCTACTACGGCATAAACAATATTTGGATTCTTAGGATAAATAGCTAACCCAATTCTGCCAACTCCATCTCCTGTAGGAAAACCTGCTCCCTCAACAGAAATTTTCTGCCAGGTTTCGCCCCCATCGGTACTTTTAAATATTCCACCAGACTTTCCACTCTCTTCAAAATTCCAAGCTTTACGGGTGCGATACCACATACCAGCATATAATTCATTGGAATTGGCTGGGTTAATGTCTAAATCTACTGCACCAGTATTTTCATCTACATAAAGGGTTTGCTTCCATGTTTTACCACCATCAGTAGTTTTATAAATACCTCTTTCTTTATTGGGGGAATATAGATGTCCTAATACGGCCACCCAAGCAGTATTCGGGTCGGTTGCATGTAATTTTATTTCACCAATATGATGACTATCAGCAAGACCTAACCAAGTCCAGGTTTTGCCGTTATCAGTAGATTTATAAACGCCTAAACCAGCATAAGTAGAACGACTACTATTTACTTCACCTGTGCCCACCCAAATTTCTCTGGTTTTCCAGTTTACAGCAATATCTCCTATTCCAATAATATCTTCTGAATCAAAAATGGGATTAAAACTCATCCCATTATTTACTGTATGCCATAATCCACCAGTAGCATAAGCAACATAAAACTCTGTTGGATCAGCTGGGTTTACGTCTATATCTACTACTCTTCCACTTTGTATACTGGGTCCTATATTGCGGAACTCCGTTTTATTAGTTACAGACTGCTGACTAAGTTGTTTGCGCAGGGCTATATTCTTCAATCTTTCTGCCGGACTGGTAGGTTTTACCTGCGCTTCTGCAAAAATTGAAGAAATGATTAACAGTGACAATAGTGTTTTTCTCATATCGGCTTTGTATTTTCGAATCCGAATGTAAGTAATATGAGATTTCTATTGCTACCACTGCTCATTTTTTCGGTGAATACCATTTTTTCACAGTGTAAATCCTATAAACTTTCAAGTAATGGAGATACCTTAAACTGTGTAGATTTTAATGATTTAAAACAAGGCAGATGGATTATAACCACTCCCAAACTAAGAGGCGAACCAGGGTTTGAAGCGGAAGGTGTTTTTAAAAACAATCGAAAAGAAGGATTATGGAGAACATTTAATTTAATGGGAGACCTAATTGCCCAAGAGAATTTTAAATGGGGCAATAAAAATGGAAGATGTCTTTATTTTACGCTTGCAGGACTAGAAAGAGAAGAAAGTTGGAGAGCCGTAAATCCAGACAAAGCCTATGATACCTTAGACGTTGTAGATCCAGGCAACCCTAATCAATATGAACGAATTGTAGTAAAAAACGAGGGCAATTCTATCAAACACGGAATTTGGAAAACCTATTCGCCCAATATTGGTGTGCTAATAGAAACAGAAGAATATATCATGGGAAAATTAAAATCGGAAATAGATGCAGAAAAAATAAATTCCCTACCAATTTCCAAATCAATAGCAGATACAACCAAAAAACAGGCTTCCAAAATACTCCCCAAAGAAGTATTAGATTTCAATAAAAAGCAATCAAAGAAAAACAAACCGGTTGTTACAGGAAGAACCGGTAATTAAAGGTCACTGATTTTAATACCCAGCGGTTTAATCAATTGATTCAGGGTTTTCATTATCCCCCTACTCTTCTTTTTCGGAGTAGCATAAGCACAGGAAAGTTTTGAATAAAAATCAAATCCATTCTCTTTTACTTTATCAATATAAAGCGCAAACAAATCTTGCAATACTAAATGATCTGAAAAAGAATACCTGTTTTGGTGTCTAGAAATGATTAATGGCTGATTAAATTGGTATCCACTAATATGCAAGAAAACCAATGGGTATTTGTTGTTCACCCAATAACGCCCTTCCTTTATATTGATTTTTCTTTCATGCAAATTCCAATAAGCAATATTTAAACCAGGATCACTATTTATTTGAACTCCCATAAATAATAAAGGAACCAAATTTATCCAGATTTGGTCTACCCCCATACCTTCGGCAAAATTGTAATAGCATTCTGTTTTCATATGACCAGCCCACCAACTCAAAAAATGGTTGGTGTTAGCAGAATTACGCATTCCTAAAAAACCAGCATTGTATAAACCTGACCGTAAAATATCTCTTTCTCGGGGTAATAAATGGTTATCTGGATATGCATGGGTAAAATGTGGGGTAATCACTAAATCGTTTTCTTGTAAGCTTTTTTCGACCCCAGCAAAAGAAGAAAAGACCCATATGTCGGAATCAATATATA
>CAZTDV010000012.1:0-77626 GCA_964612195.1 uncultured Sediminibacterium sp. | reverse complement strand
GCCCATCCCAATCCAAAAATGGTACCACCAATTAAGTATCTCGTTATAGATTTATCTTTAGGGAAAAACAAGATTGGGTTACCATGAAAATCTCTAATATTAAATTTTTTAATTAAAGCAACCCCAATCACACCTAGCGTTACAGCAGTTCCAATAATTCCATACATATGAAATGCCTGAAATCTAAACATCTCTTGAATTCTAAACCAGGAAATGGCTTCAGATTTAGCCATTACAATTCCGAATACTATTCCTAACAATAAAAACTTTATGAATTTCATTATTTAAAAAATTAAAGGCATGATTAAATAAGTCATTGCTAATCCTCCAATGAAGAATCCGACAACAGCAATTAAAGACGGTAACTGCAAATTAGATAACCCGCTAATAGCATGTCCTGATGTACAGCCCCCTGCATAGCGTGAACCAAATCCAACCATCAAACCACCAAAAGCCAAAATTAAAAAGCCTTTTATACTAAATACTGCATCCCAACCAAACAACTCTTGAGGCTGCAGAGATGCCGGTGCAGCTATACCCATCTTACTTAAGTCGTTAATAGTAGCAGCCGATATTTCTACAGGTTGACCACTAGATAAAAATTGGGAAGCAATATAACCACCAATAATTGACCCAATTAAAAAAACAATATTCCAGGTTTGTGCTTTCCAGTTAAAATCAAAGAATTTAGTTTTCTTTCCTAATCCTGCGGCTGCACAAATAGTGCGCAAATTAGAGGAGAATCCAAAAGACTGTCCAAAATATAAAAGGAAAAACATAATGCCGGCAATCATGGCTCCAGAGAACCACCAAGCCCAAGTTTGGGTAATTAATTCAAGCATATGAATAGGTTATTATTTTAAATGAAAAGAAATAATAGGTTTAAATAAATGATTAATCAATTTTTCTGTAGCACTTTGGTGAAGCATACCTCCTTTTCCATGAGTACCAATACAAATCATATCCATATTATTCATTTGGTTAAAATGAATAACTCCATTTTCAACATCTTTATCGCTTATGATATGACATTCAAATTTGTTGATTGAATTTAAGTTAGCAAATTGTTGCATATTTAATTCAATGGTTGTTTTAACCAGCGCAACTTCTCCAGAAACTATTTGTAATAAATGCAATGTTGGATTAAATGCTTTCAAAATCTTGTGCATCAACGTTAAATTCTCTGCAGCAGGATTTGAAAAATCGTGTACCAATAATAAATGATTGATGGTTAAATCAGATCGATCACACATTAATGACAATACCGGAATCGTAGATTTTCGAGCAACCATTTGTGTGGCGGTACCCGAAATTTTTTCCTTTAATCCCCAAGCGCCTTTAGTTCCCATCACCACTAAATCCATCTTTGCAGATTGAGCAAAATCTACAATAGCATCAGTAGTTTTACCCAATAACAAATGAGCGTATATTGCTGATCCATAAAGGGTTTTCAAATTTGCTAATTTCCTTTCTGCTATTTCTTTTTGCTTTTCTACATAGGCCACGTCTATTTCGCCACAAGTATTTATTTTACCTGCTGAATCCATGGTAACCGTATCTGGTACAGCTAAAACATGTAAAAAATGTATTTCTGTATTAATCTTTTCTTCTAATTTTTTTACCATCAAATAGGCAAATTCAGATTGTACAGAAAAATCAGTAGGTATTAAAATTTTCAAGGTTTCCATTTTCATTATTTGGTTAGTGAACAAATTGGGCTACATTTTGCCAAGTACCGCCATTAATAACATTCTTAAACCCTTGTTGCTCAAGCAATGATTTTGCCATCCCACTTCTATTACCACTTCTGCAAAAAACAATGATATTTTTCTTGTCTTTGAATTTTGCAATTTCCTTTGTAAGGTTGTCGAGCGGAATATTCACTGACCCTTTAACATTACCATCTGCAAACTCCCCAGGAGTTCTTACGTCTACTAAAAAAGCACCTTCAGCTATAATAGACTTTAAATCTACAGTAGTGCCTCCTCCAAATAATTGACTAAATATACTCATGACTTTATTATTTAAATTTTTGTAAAATATTTACTAACCCAGCTTTAGGAACTACCCCGCTTTGTCTCCAAACAGCTTCTCCTTTTTTAAAAACAATTAAAGTAGGAACCCCCTGAACTTGGTAAGCAGCTGCTGCCTGTGGATTCTTGTCTACATCCACTTTTATAATAGTGACTTCGTCTCCTAAACTGTCTTTCACTTCTTTCAAAATAGGCGACATCATTTTACATGGGCCGCACCATTCTGCAAAAAAATCTACCAAAACAGGTTTTTCCGATTGAATCATTTCATTAAATGTCATAACAAAATATTTTATTGATTTACCTTTTTTGTTTTTTCTTCTTTTTTGAACATACCAAGTAGTAAAGCTCCCATCATTGCCCCATATAGCGTACTATTCAGCGGCTTCGATGTAATTGCACATGTACCAGAATCGCAACCAATTTGTTGCCAATAAATATATCCTCCAATAGCGCCTAATAAAGCCCCTATTAAGTAAAGCTGATTATTATTTAACCACTTCTTCATAACTGATCTCCTCTGTAGTTTTTGTTGTTTTTTTTACTGGGGTATAACACCCTCCTGTTCCGCAACAACCTGTATTAAAAAGGGCCATAATGGTGAATAAAAAACCTGCCACTCCAAATACTGTGTCTTTATTGACAATTGCTTGAATAATAATTGCTATCCCCGCTAATAATCGGACAACCCGCAAAAAACTCCAATTGTTCAACATTACTTCCTTCATAATTAATCTTCTATAATTGAATACAAATGTAGAATAGCAAAACGGGCAAATTGGTAACAAAGGTTACATAGCTGGCATACACTCCTGTGAGCGCCAAAATAGCTTTAGCGTGCAGCACATTCGAATATTTGCTACTATACCTACTCCTGCTGTTATAGCTGCAACAGCGTACAAAGCCCAGTTCAATCCCATCCAATCTGCCAAGAAACCACTCAATAAAGCCCCGATTACATAGCCCCCATCTCTCCAAAATCTAAACACTCCCATTATTTCAGCTCTTTGAGTTGGGTGTGCATTTTCGGCTACTACAGTTAAAAAATTGGGGTAAACCAACCCTGTACCTAAACCTAGTAAAATGGCAGCTATAATCGCGCCAGCAAAAGAAGAAAAAAACACTAAAAAAACAATGGCCAATGCTTGCAATAACATACCAAATGTTATCAATTGTTTTTTACAAAAATGATCTCCCATTTTTCCTGTAAATAATTGAGATACGCCCCAGACCATTGGATAAATGCCAGCTACAACGCCTACTTCTGCAATGCTAAAAGATCTTTGAACAAGCAGAATTGGAACCAGTCCCCACATTACCCCATCATTTAAATTATTCACTAACCCATTTAAAGTGACAGAACCTAAATTACGGTGCTTCCAACTTGTGGATGCCCAAATATTATTTAATAAAGGGATATTACTATTTGTAGTTTCTGACTGAATAAATGCCGCAGTATCTTTCACCCAAAAAAGTGAAATAACCAATCCTGCTAAAACAAAGAATAACCCCGGAATAAATGGATAAAATGCATACCCATATTGGGAAGCAATTTGTGCGGAAATAAATGCAGCCAATCCAACAGATAAATAACCAGCAAACTCATTAATTCCCATAGCCAACCCTCTATTCTTGTTTCCTACTAAATCTATTTTCATCACTACAGTAGTACTCCAAGTAAGTCCTTGGCTTATCCCTAAAAATATATTTGCAATTATAATCCAGTTCCAATGATTGGCATACATCAAAATAAATGGGACTGGCGAAGCCAATAACCAACCAGTCACTAATATTTGTTTACGGGTAAATTTTCTAGATAAAAGCCCCACAGCATAATTACTAATTGCCTTACTTACTCCAAATGCGACAATAAAACTAGTGAGTGCTGATGCTGCGGATAAAGAAAATATTGCTTTTCCAAACTCAGGTAAAATTGACCTTTCCATCCCAACCATTGCACCTACAAAGGCATTAACCAATACCAATAAAAGAAACTGGTTTTTATTTTGTTTTAGTCCTTGCATAATTGGGTATTACGAAGCAAGGTAGAATTAAAATATACTCGCTTTGGTAACAAAAGTTACGCAAACTAAATCAGTATAAGTATGGAACCAGTTTAAATGATTTTTGCTGATAAGATGGGTACTCAGGAAATTGTTGCTTCAGCATACGCTCTTCCCAATGAAGTTTTATTATTAACACAATCAATAATATAAGCCATATAATTACCTTTTCCCAATTAAGATAATCTATACTAAGTCCGCCAGTAAATAATAAAACAGCCGTATACATTGGATGCCTCAATAAACGGTATGGGCCACTGGTTATTACCGATGCTTCTAGATGGGGCATGGGTAAAATTCGAATTTTACTGATGCGCATTACCCATAAAGACCAAGCAACAATCAAAATAGCAATGGAACAAACAAAAAATGCCAATATGCTTAAACTAAATGGATAGGCCAACTTTACCATCCAAGAAATTGCAGAAAATTGACATACAACTAGTATATAGGCAAAAGTTTTATTCACAATTATTGCATTAATTATGCAATACTTTAACTACCGCATCTAACTTTATGGTTGCTTTGATTGAATTAGAAATCAAACAGGCTTTTTCTGTTTTTTCTAATACCCTCATTGCCTTTTCTGCATTAGCTTCATCTTTAATAACCAAAATAGGTTTTAAAAGCACAGTAGTTATCAAGTATTTACCTTCCGGTTGCTCTAATAAGCCAACGGCCTTTGTATCTAATGAAACAAAATCCAATTTAAAATTTTCGGCTATTGCTAAAAAAGTAGTCATATAACAAGAATTAACAGCTGCTACCAATAAATGCTCGGGCGACCATATCCCTGGTATTCCTTTAGGAAACTCAGGAGGAGTAGCTACTTCAATTGAACTGTTTAATACAGGAGAACTAATTGTTCCTTTCCTGTCGCTTGTCCAAACTAAATCAACTTCGTAATGATGTGCATTATTCATAATGTTTAGATTTTCATGAGTTTTGAAGGACATACAAAATCAGTTTTGGGGATAGATGTTTCCACAATTGATTTGTATCCACCCGCTATTTCTGTAAAATTTCTATACCCTCTTGCTTGTAATATACTTGCTGCAATCATGCTTCTGTAACCGCCTGCACAATGCATAAAAAAATGTTGCTTTGGATCAATATCTTTTATCCAATCATTAATGTAAGACAATGGTTTATTGTATGCATTTTCTATATGCTCTGCTGCAAATTCTGATTCTCTTCTAATATCAAATACCTGATCTGTTATTGGATCATAATTTTCTTCAAACAATTTGGCATCAATTCTTTCTATAGTATCTACTGGCTTGCCAGCTTGTAACCATGCTTCATATCCACCCGATAAAAATCCAATCACATGATCAAATCCAATTCTACTCAACCTAGTAATCGCTTCTTCCTGTTTATTTTCATTACAAACCAATAAAATTGGTTGGTTCACATCAACCATTAAAGCACCTACCCAAGGAGCAAAGTCACCATTCAATCCAATATTTACCGACTGAGGAATATATCCTTTGAAAAAAAGGTCTGGATCTCTAGTATCTAAAATAAGGGCTCCAGTTTCTTCTGCTGCTGCTTCAAATGCTTCAACCGACAACGGTTTTGTTCCATCAGTTAATACTTTATCAAAAGAAGCATACCCTTGCTTATTCATTGCTACATTCATTCCAAAATATCCAGGTGGAGGTAATAAACCATCAGTGACTGCTTTAATAAAATGCTCTTTATTTGGCTGATTTAAAGCATAGTTTACTTTTTTCTGATTACCTAATGTATCTACTGTTTCTGTCATCATATTTTTACCACATGCACTTCCAGCTCCATGAGCAGGATAAACAATGATTTCATCAGACAATGGCATTATTTTATTCATTAAACTTTCATACAACATTCCCGCCAATTCTTCCTTTGTCATATTAGCTGCTTTCTGCGCTAAATCAGGTCTACCTACGTCTCCAAGAAATAATGTATCACCGCTAAAAATGCAATACTCTTTTCCTGTTTCATCAAATAATAAAAAAGTACTGCTTTCCATGGTATGACCTGGTGTATGCAAAACTTTAATAGTAAGATCACCCACTTTAAATAACTCCCCGTCTGTTGCAGTAATACATTCAAAAGCAGCTTTTGCAGTAGGGCCATATACTATTTCAGCGCCTGTTTTTTTACTTAGGTCTACATGACCACTCACAAAATCTGCATGAAAATGAGTTTCAAAAATATATTTGAGTTGTACATTGTCTTTTGTTAATCGGTCCAAATAAGGTTTTGTTTCGCGCAACGGATCAACTATTGCAGCTTCCCCATTGGAAACAATATAGTAAGCACCCTGAGCTAAACATCCAGTATAAATTTGTTCAATTTTCATAACCAAAATTTTGTAATTATTTATAGCGTAAATTTCTGAAACAATGAATTGATTCACGGTATCAAAAGTTACATATTCACCTCATGGAATTTATTTCTTAGCAGTATAAGTATCAGGTGATTTTAGAAACTCGCTTTTGCATTCCGACGCGCAAAAACCATATACTTTTCCTTTATAATGAGCCGTATCCGCAATACCTGCAGTCACAGGCATACCACAAATAAAATCTCTTTTATTGTTGACCATTTCAGGAGTGAATTTTGGAACAGTATCTGTTTTAATTACCCGCATAGTTGACCCATGTTTTACAGGAGCAGAAGAGGGTGTTGACGCTGTTTCACTATTTGAACATGAAGCAAATAAAAAAGAAACAAAAAGGGCTAAAAAAGTTGACTTAAATTTCATTTGACTATTTTAATAATTACAAAATTACAAGACAAGAAGTAGCTAAAAAATGAGTATAATCATAAAAAAAGCTGCCTGGGGGAGGCAGCTCTAATTAATCTTTGGTAGGCTTTAATCTACAACCGGTTCTCCGGCATTCAACCATTCATTCATACCTCCAGAATAATTAACAATATTCTTGAATCCATTTTTTGCAAGGATTGAATAAGCTATAGCAGCTCTATCTCCGCTTTGGCAATGAATCATTACTTTTTTGTCTTTATTTATTTTATCTAGATTGCTGAGTAATGTACCAACAAATACATTGTCTGCTCCTTTAAGATGACCAGCATTAAATTCTGCCACTCCGCGTAAATCAACTACTTGAACAGTGGAATCATTTGCCAACAATTTTGCTTCAGCTAGTTCAACTAGATTTACTTTTTCCAAAGTGCCACCAGCATTGGTATATTCGTTTACGGAAGGTAAGTATCCTGCAATATTGTCCAAGCCAATTCTCATCAACTTTCTTGTTAAATCATCTAACATAGACTCATCCGCTAAAATCATGAAAGGTTCATCATAAGTTAAAAACCAACCTGCCCATGTAGCAAATGAATTATTCCCTTGAATATTTAAACTACCTGGGATGAAGCCAGCTGCAAATTCTGTTTTAGGTCTAGCATCCAACAGCTTTACTCCTTTAGCCATATTCGAATTCACTTCTTCAATAGACAACTTTTTAAGTGTTGGAACTTGGGTTAATAATGGACGATCCACTTTGTTCAACTTCTTCATCATTGCAAAATATTTTGGTGGCTCAGGTTGATCCGCCAATAAATACTTTGTAAAACCATTTTCATCTGTTGGATATTGAAATGCCCAGTTACGTGCTTTCTCATAACCTACCGTTGTACTTGGCACAGCACCCAATGCCTTTCCACAAGCCGATCCCGCACCATGACCTGGCCATACTTGAATATAATCTGCTAATGCATTAAATTTCTTGATGCTCTGGTACATTTGCTTAGCACCTTTATCTTGAGTGCCCACCATTCCAGCTGCTTTTTCCAATAAATCTGGTCTACCAATATCACCTACAAATACAAAGTCTCCGGTAAATAACATGACTGGCTCATTGCTAGCAGGATGATCAGTTAATAAGAAACTGATACTTTCTGGAGTATGCCCCGGTGTGTGCAATATTTTAAAACTAAGGTTGCCCAATTTTACAACATCATTGTCTTTTAATCCTACGTGCGGGAATTCATAATCCCATCCTTCGCCACCTTCATCAGATAAATACAATTGAGCTCCTGTTAATTGAGCTAATTCTCTAGAACCAGCTAAAAAATCGGCGTGGATATGCGTTTCAAAAATATGTGTAATAGTCATATTGTTGGCTTTCGCAATTTCCAAATAGGTATCTACATCCCTTTTGGCATCAATTACTGCAGCAACACCTGCTTTCTGACATCCAATAAAATAACTTGCTTGTGCTAAACTCTTGTCGTAAATGTGTTGAAAAAACATATGATTTCTATTTAAGTATGATTAAAATTATAGTGCAAATATCTGTTCGTTAAAATAGCTGTTTGGTAACATTTGTTGCATTTAATGCCCAGCTCCAGAAGGGAAAAATAATTCTTTTATAATGATGTAAATTCCCATAATTAGCACAAACCAACCAAAAGCTTTTTTCAATTTTTCGCCGGGAATTTTTTTAGACAAGAGTATGCCACCAAAAATTCCTACTACTGCAAATCCGGTAAAAATTAATAATAAGCGCCAATCAATTACTTGAGCACCTTGTAAATCACCTGTGAATCCTATCAAAGATTTTGCAGCTATGATAAATAAAGAAGTTCCAACTGCTAATTTCATGGGCATTTTAGCCAAGACTACTAATGCTGGTATAATTAAAAATCCACCCCCAGCACCAACAAGACCAGTAAGCACTCCCACTACGGCCCCTTCTAATAAAATCATTGGATAATTATAAACCATTGGTGCAAATTCATCAGAAACCGATTTTTTTCCAGGCCTAATCATGCTTACCGAAGCCAAAATCATAACCACAGCAAACAATAGCATCAACGCAATTGATTTAGTAATAACCAATCCACTTATTGAAACTATTTCAGCTGGTATAAATGGAACTAGCCATAATCGCGTTGCATAAACTGCCGCTATGGATGGAATACCAAATATCAATACCGTTTTAAAGTCAACCCTTTTTTGAATAGCGCTTTGTACTCCGCCCACTAATGCAGTAGATCCTACTATAAATAATGAATAGGCTGTAGCCAAAACAGGATCAACCCCCATTACATATACTAATATGGGAACCGTCAAAATAGATCCTCCGCTACCTATTAATCCTAAAGAAACACCTACTAATGCCGCAAGTAAAAATCCAATAATTACCATAGAATAAATTTAGAAAGCAAAGTTGCGTTAACAATAAGGGAGAATTGGTTACAAAAGTTACACTTAATAATAATGAAAAACCCCCGATTTCTCGAGGGTTTCATTTTTGTGCTTCGGAGGTCCCGAGCGGATTCGAACCGCTGTGGAAGCTTTTGCAGAGCTCTGCCTAGCCACTCGGCCACAGGACCTTTTAATGGGATGCAAAAATAGCGGAAACAAACTAATTTTAAAATTCTAAATAAGAAATACCGAATTTTACTCAATAAATAACGGATTATGAACCAGATTGGAGCTAGTGAATTGATCATTAACGATAGAGGAGCAGTGTATCACCTCAACCTAAGACCAGAAGAGCTGGCAAATACAATTATTACAGTTGGAGACCCTGGCAGGGTTGCAGAAGTGAGCAAATATTTTGATTCAGTGGAGGGGAAATATGAACATAGAGAATTTATCACCCATACTGGTTTAGTGGGAAACAAAAGAATGTCTGTTGTTTCCACAGGTATAGGCCCCGACAATATTGATATTGTATTAAATGAGTTAGATGCGTTAGCAAATATTGATTTTGAAACTAGATCAATTAAACCTAATCATACAAGATTAACCATTGTGAGAATGGGTACTTCTGGTTCATTACAGGCTTCAATTCCCGTTGATAGCTTTGTTGCAAGTACACATGGGCTTGGTATTGACAACCTTCTCAATTTTTATAAAATGTTGAACAATGAAGAAGAGTTGCAAATTTTACAGGCATTTAATGTACATACCCAAATAGGGCAAAATGGGCTTCAACCATATATAGCTGCAGCTTCCACCCATATTTTAAAGGAATTTGTTACCGGATTTCACCAAGGGATTACCGTTACTTGCCCTGGCTTTTATGGCCCTCAAGGTAGAGTGCTGCGTTTACCCTTACAATTTCCTGATTTAATTAACCAGTTGACTCATTTTCAATTTGGGCAACATAGAATCAGTAATTTTGAAATGGAGACCAGTGCAATTTATGGATTAGGAAAATTATTAAATCATAATTGCTTAAGCTTAAGCGCAATAGTTGCAAATCGGGTGGAACAAACCTTTAGTAAAGATGGAGGGAAAGCCGTAGAAAACCTCATCGTAAAAAGCTTGGAAATATTGTCTTGCATCAAATAAATATTTTTTTATCAGAAGTATAGATAGTAAATTTGATTAATGTCTGAAACAATAAGACCCGACATATCTCTTTATCAACAAACTATTTTGGTAGCAAAAGAAGTGTATGAACTTACTTGCAAACTACCCATTCAACAACAGTTTGTACTTACTTCACAATTGAGAAGGTCTATCATTAATGTTTGTAACAGACTTTCTGCTTTCACTGAAAGTAACTCAAAATCTACCCTCAAAAGAAATAGTGAGTTTTTCATAAAAGTGTATGCAGAAATCAAAACCCAAATGAAAATCTCCATTACATTAGGGCATTTTACTTTAGCAGACTTAAGTACGCTTGAAAATTCGTTAGATCAAATTTTAGTTTTCTGCGAAAGCAATATTCAATCGAGCTACCGCAATTAAACCTTAAGTTCTTCCTGATTTCAACTTAAATTGCAACATGCAATTGGATTTTTTTAAATACCAGGGAACAGGAAATGATTTCATTGTAATAGACAATAGAAATAACCAAGTAAATCTTTCTCAAGAACAGATTGCCAATTTATGTCATAGAAGATTTGGGATTGGGGCAGATGGATTAATGCTGTTGAATCTACAAGAGGGCTATGACTTTGAAATGAAGTACTATAATTCAGATGGTGCTCCGGGGAGCATGTGTGGAAATGGAGGAAGATGCTTAACCCAATTTGCACAAGATTGTGGCATTCTTCAAAGCAACTTTTCATTCATTGCTTCAGATGGAATACATGAAGCCATCATTGAAAAAGCAGGATGGGTCAAATTAAAAATGAGCGATGTTCAATCGATTCAAGAACAAGATGGAGATTTTATATTAAATACGGGATCACCCCACTATATTAAAGTAGTTAATCACTTAAATGATTTAGATGTTTTTTTAGAGGGACAAAAAATTAGGTACAATACCCAATTTAAGAATGATGGCATCAATGTAAATTTTGTTGAGCAGCAACCAACTGGCCAATTAATGGTAAGAACATATGAACGAGGAGTTGAAGATGAAACTTACAGTTGTGGAACTGGGGTTACAGCTGCAGCCTTGTGTAATAAAAATGCAGTTATTGGATTCAACACTATCGACATCATAACTAAAGGAGGTGAACTGAGCGTTGAGTTTGAAAAAAAGGATAATCAACATTTTCAAAATGTATGGCTTTGCGGGCCAGCAACATTTGTATTTAAAGGAACAATTATTTTGTAAATAACACCAAAGGCTTTAAAGGATGATTCAATATTTCAAAAATATAAACGGTCAAACGATTGAAATTCCAAAAGCCGATCAGGGGGTTTGGGTAAACTTAGTTCCGCCTTTTAAAGAGGAAGAATTTATTGAACTCAGCAATGAGCTAGAAATTCCTATTGAATTTTTAAGAGACTCTTTAGATATTGATGAACGCCCAAGATATGAGATGGAGGATAATGTTAAAATTATCATCATAAAAACGCCAACCGAAAATAATTCATTTAACGACTCTGATGCATTTTACATTACCATTCCAATTTGTATAATCCTTACCCATAATCAAATTATAACTGTAAACTCATTTGACAACGGAGCAATCAAAAAATTCCTGAATACCTTTCAAAAAAGACATCCCGACAAAAGGAATATGATGGTTCTAAAAGTATTTGAAAAAGTGGTTCAAACATTTTTAGATTACTTAAAAGAAATCAATCACAATAGAAACCAATACGAACAAAGCTTATACGATAGTAATAGTAATGTAGACTTATTAAAATTAATGCGCGTACAAAAAAGCTTGGTTTATTTTGTTACTGCACTAAGAAGTAATGAAATGCTCATGATGAAAATGGAGCGTACCAATTTTCTTGGATTAAACGAAGATGAAAGGGAATTTCTTCAAGATTTAATAGTAGATACCAGCCAAGCACTTGAAATGGCCAATATATATACAAATATATTAAGTAGTACAATGGATGCTTTCGCAAGCATTATTAGCAACAACTTAAACAATGTAATGAAGCGGCTTACTTCAATTACCATTATACTTTCATTACCAATTTTAGTTACTAGTATTTATGGCATGAATGTAGACCTACCCTACCAACATTCTAATCATGCATTTTATATTCCCGTTATAATTTCGCTTTTCATTTCAATTGTTATTGGAGGTTATTTTTACAAGAAAAAATGGTTCTAAATGCCCTTATTTAATGTGCGTGTATACGGTTTATTAATTGATCAATACCAACGGTTATTGGTTACAGACGAATTTATCAGAGGAAGTTATATCACTAAATTGCCAGGTGGAGGATTAGAATTTGGAGAAGGCACCAGAGATTGTTTACAAAGAGAATTCATGGAAGAAACAGGTATTGAAGTAAAAGTAGGGGCTCATTTCTACACTACTGATTTTTTTCAGATTTCTGCTTTCAATAACAAAGATCAAATCATCTCCATTTATTATTTGGTTCATGCTGCAGATACAACTAAAATCAAAACTTCAGAAATACCCTTCAATTTTAGTAAAGACCAAGTAGCTGATCCTAACGGGGAGTCTGAAGTTTTTAGGTGGATTCCGCTCAACCAATTAACCACAGAATCGGTAACCTTACCTATTGACAAAGTGGTAGTTCAACTATTAAAAGAAAACACCTAATCCAGGTTTACTAGATAATATCACTTTCCCTTGATCGTATTCAACACCTTTTGCATTTGCTTCCGCTAGCAACAACGGTCCGTCCATATCTACATAATCTAATTGTGGCAAGAAATGTCCTATGGCAGCAGAACCAATTACCGATTCATTCATACTTCCCATCATTACTTTTAATCCAAGTGAACGCGCTTCTTGAATCATTCTTCTTGCTGGGGTTATACCACTGCACTTGGTTAATTTTATATTAATTCCATGAAAAAAACCTACACATTTTACAACGTCATGTTCACTTACGCAAGATTCGTCTGCAATCAATGGCAAATTAGATTCATTGAATAATATTTTCATCCCCTTCCAATTGTCTTTGGCTAATGGCTGCTCAATAAATTCAACACCTAACTGAGCTAATTCAGGAATAAGCATTAATGCTTGCTCCGTAGTCCAACCAGCATTAGCATCCACCCTAAATACCGCATCAGTATGCTTACGTAGCGCTTTAATAATTGCTATATCATCTGGGGTGCCTAATTTTATTTTATAAATGGGCCAAGGTTTGGCTTTCATTTTTTGTACCATTTTATCAATAGAATCAATTCCAATTGTATAATCACATTTTGGCAATTCCGCTTTCCAATCTGTATTCCATAATTGATACAATGGCTTGGCTTTCATTTGACCATACAAATCCCAACCAGCCATATCTAAAGCAGCAACCAAAAATGGATTTTGAGGAAATAAGTGATGTAAGTAATGCCAATACCTTTCAGGATCTGTTAAAGCGAATTTCTCCACCAACTTTTGCTTTTTTGTTAAATCCTCGAGCATTTGCTCCACCGTAATATTATAATATGCTATGGCAGGAGCTTCCCCATAACCAATAAAGGGACCCACAGACAATGCAACCAGCAGTGCGGTTTGATGTGTTTTTGTTCTTCCATTAGAGATGGTAAATGCGTCTATAAATGGAAGATTAGTTTGTGTATATTGAAGTACCACTATCTTATTTATCTACCTGATTTTTTAATAAATGACAATAACTCCTGATTAAAATCATCAGTAGCAATTAACTCTTCAATTGTTTTATGCATACGATAGCACCAATAATGATTGGGGTTTGCTGGAACATTGATTTGTTCTTCTAATGGGTCTTCTCTCCTAATTTTTTCACTTATTCCCATTAAATCTTGTATTTGAAAAACACTCCACATGGCGGGAGAATATAAGTGTTGTAAAACAATTGCCTTATTTATCCATGCCTCACAATAGTAAGGTGCATCACCCAACTGTCCTAATTCGTAATTATAGAAATGTTGAATCTTATTTTTATCTTCTTCCCACCAACCCCTTATAGTACTCATATCATGTGTAGAAGGAGTTACTACACTTAAATAAGGTGCATCATTGGGGTGGAAAAATTCCTTTTCAGGATTCTTAGGCATTCGCTGTATCTCTAAACTTAATAATCCCAACTGTTGCATTACTTCAGGTACACATCCTGGCACCATTCCTAGGTCTTCGCCACAAACCAACATATTAGTTACCCGCTTTAATGCAGGTAATTTATTGTATGCTTCTTTTTTCCAAAAATCATCTTGTTGTTTAAAGAAATAATTGAGGTATAAGCCACGCAATTGTTGTTGTGTACTGTACTCCAAATTTTTATAAGATGAAGTATTTTCTATCCCATACCTAAAATGAAAATATGTTCCAGTACCATCCGAATCAAACAAAATAATATTACTAATTAAACTAAATAGTCCTTTTCTAATTTTATCATGGTATACATCTTGATCTAATGAAGCAAAATGCTGCTCTACTTGCCTTTGTGTTTCAAAACTACTTTTTAACCCATAAGTGCCATTTTTATGATTGGTTAAAAACATACTTTTTACCAACTCATTATCATAACCAAACACTTCCCAAAGAACAGCATCGGTTATATATGGTTTCGTATATCTATCATAATCAAACCAGATTCCTTGTTGTGCAAAAGTGGAAAGAGTAATAGGGATTGCTGGAACAAAATGCCCCATAATCCCTTCTACCGCGTGTAATGGAATGCTCCAAATTCTAAAGAACCCGAGTATATGGTCAATTCTAAATGCATCAAAATAATGACTCATTTGCTCAAACCGCTGTTTCCACCAAGCAAACCCATCTTCTTGCATTCTTCGCCAATTATAAGTAGGGAATCCCCAGTTTTGGCCCGTAATAGCAAAGTCATCAGGTGGTGCACCTGCTTGAAAGTCCATATGAAATAATTCTGGATGTTGCCAAGTATCAGCACCATGTCTAAAAACACCAATTGCTATATCTCCTTTTATGATTACCCCTTTTTCATGAGCGTAGGCAGTTGCTTCTTTTAATTGCAAGTGCAAATGATATTGTATAAAATAATAAAAAGCAATGTCAAGGTATGCAGCAGATTGATGGTGAGTCAATTCAGCAATATCCTTTTCTTTATAATTTTTATATGCAGGCCATTTACCAAAATCAACTGTACCGTATTCATCTCGCAAATAACAAAATGCAGCATAAGAAACCAACCAATGTTTGTTCTGTTCAAAAAAAGCAACAAAAGATTTATCTTCAAGCAACTCCTTTCCTACAGTTTGAAAAACTTTTTTTGCGAACCCCAATTTCAAATTAATAACAGCAGCATAGTCTGCATTAGCTAATGCATTTAATAGCAGTCGTTCTTTTTCTAATTGCTGCAATTGTTTTGTGTGGGTTTTGCCAGCAATCTTAGCTAAATTAAGATACAATGGGTGTAAGGCAAATGCAGAAATTGCTGCATATGGATAAGAATCTTTATTGGTATTGGTTGCAGTAGTATCATTTACTGGCAATAGTTGAATCATTTTTAATCCAACTATTGATGCCCAATCTGCCATTTTAATTAAATCGGTGAACTCTCCTACACCAAAACTAGATTGAGTGCGCAAACTAAATACAGGAATGGCTACACCAGCCCCTTTCCATGTTTGATTGGGCAAATAAGTGAACCCATCATTTACTATGGTAAATTGGTTTTTAACAACTTGGTGATGCAATACCCTATTATCTCCAGCCTCAAATTGAACTAGTTTATTTTGATCTAAATCGAACACTCCATATTTATATGCAATAGGGAATTGATCTTTACTAAGGTTCAAGCTAATTTCAAAAAAAGGATCTTCCCCTTTTTTCTGTAGCAGCACCAAACTTTCATCTGACCAATTATTTGCTTTATTAAATGATCCAGAAATACAAATGATTTGGTTTTTGGAAAGTAAGGGACTTTTAACTTTAAATAAATGAGTGGCAGATTTTTCTACTTTAGTTTTACTTTCAGTTTGTGCATTTGTCAATAATACCTTTTGAAAAGCTTCTGTATAAAAAGCATTTTCAAAATAACCCGCATGATTCCAGGTATCTATAATCTGTATTTGACTTGATTTATACTTTTTAATATCAATAACTCGATCCGACCCCCAGTCTACCACGGTTGAACCATCTGCGTTCAACAAAACATAATTATACTGTATGGGTTCCTTTGAAGTGATATCTTCCCAATCAATACTTACTGTCCATGCCTGTTCATTTAGGTATTGCATGGGTATTGCATTGGCTATATCGCCGTTGCCCAATAAAACATGTTTACCTGTTAAGAAAAGGTTTTGTCCAAACTCAGTATGATAGCGTAATTGAAAATGCAATTTAGTTGGTGCATTTTTAGTTGACGGTTTTTCGTCTGCTTGCTTTACCGTGTTTTTTTTCACGACAGTTTTTTTAACAGCAGTCTTTTTAGGTGCAGCTTTTTTAACTACTGTTTTTTTATCTGCAACAATAGCTTTCGCCTTTTTTTCTACAATAGGAAGTTCTTCCTTTGCAGCAATCGTTTTTTTTGAAGTAGCCAATGGAAAAATTTTATTGACGCTAAAATAGTAAACAATGTGTAACTATGACACTTTAATTGCCTGAAAGTATCATATCTGCTGCTTTTTCAGCAATCATTATAGTAGCTGCATTAGTATTACCAGATACAATAGTGGGCATAATAGAAGCGTCTACCACTCGTAATCCTTTTACTTTTTTAACTTTTAAAGTATGATCTACTACTGCCAAAGCATCATTCCCCATTTTGCAGGTTCCAACTGGATGATACAAGGTTTCTACTGTTTTTTGGATATGTGCTTTAATTTGCTCATCAGATGCATCTGCAGCAGGAAATGAACTCGTTCCGTTTGCATAGGCTTCCAAAGCTGGAGCATGCAAAATATTAATTGATTTCCTAATAGCTTTTAATAATAATAATTGGTCATTTTCAGTACTGAGTGCTTGATGATTTATAATTACATTATCAGTTGGATTAGCAGACTTTAATCCTACTGTACCTCTGCTTTCAGGATGCAATAAAATGGACATGATAGAAATACTATCCGTTACTGGAAAAGTTTTTAAATCATAAATATCGGTAGAATAATCCTGTGCTATGCCAATAGGAGCAAAATGAAATTGTATATCTGGTCTAGTTTGATTCGATTGCAATTGAATAAATGCATTTGCCTCTAAAGGGCTATTTCCCAATGGCCCTTTCTTAAAAAATATATGCTGCAAAATGGCTTTAGTTTTATTCCAAGGTTTGAGTAATGAATTGGCGGAAGGTGTATTGGTTTCAATGGTTACACCGCTCCAAAAATGATCTTGCAAGTTTTTTCCGACTCCTGGCAAAGCAACCAATACATCAATGCCAACTCTTTTTAATTCAGTAGGTTCACCTATTCCAGAAAGCATCAATAGCTGAGGTGATTGAATGGCACCAGCAGATAATATGACTTCTTTATTGCAATTTATTCTTTCAGACTGGGTATAAGCAGACGAAACTTCAACTCCTACCGCTCTTCCATTCTCTATGATAACACGCTTCACTCTAGTATTGGTTTTAACTACCAAATTTTTCCTTTTCAAAGCAGGTTTTAAAAATGCATCTGCTGTACTAAAGCGCTTATTGTTTTTTATATTGAACTGCAGTAAATGAGCTCCCTCTTGAACTGCACCATTGTAATCTTCGTTTTTAGGTATGCCAATTTGATCACAAGCATTTACAAATGCTTCAGCAAAATCACTGGGCTGCTTTGCGTAACTGATATACATTGGACCTTCTTGACCATGAAAGGCAGATTCAATATTCTCATTAAATTCTGATTTAATAAAATACGGCAATACTTTTTCATAAGACCAACCGGGGTTACCTAATTCAGCCCATTCATCAAAGTCGGCCTTATTTCCTCTAACATAAGCCATAGCATTCGTAGAACTACTTCCCCCAAGGGTTTTACCTCTGGGAATATATAATTTCCGATTATCCAGTGCAGGCTGTGGGGTTCCCCAAAATTGCCAATCAACTTCAGAACGATGAAGTTCTCCATAAGCACCCGGAATATGAATTTCCCTTTTTTTATTTGCCCCCCCTGCTTCAATAAGCAATACCTTGTTTTCGGGATTTTCAGATAACCGATATGCCAACACAGAACCTGCTGAACCTGCCCCAATTATGATAAAGTCGTACGTCATATCTTAAATATACTTAAAGTACACTTATATTTGTAAACTAACAATTGTTCGTATATGAATTTGAATGAAAACCGTAATGAAGATTGGATGAAATTAATGCTGAGCGAAATGAGACAGCGCATGGAAAAAATTGCATTAGGAGGAGGCAAAAAGTCAATTGAAAAACAAAAAGAAAGAAATAAATTAACAGCAAGAGAGCGAATTGCTTATTTATGTGACGCTTCTCAACCATTTACCGAAATAGGGGGATTTGCAGGATATGGAATGTATGAAGAAGAAGGTGGTTGCCCTGCCGGCGGAACTGTGGCTGGAATTGGTTATATAAGTGGTAGACAATGTGTAATTGTAGCAAATGATCAAACAGTAAAAGCAGGTGCTTGGTTTCCCATCACTGGGAAGAAAAATTTACGGATGCAAGAAATTGCAATGGAAAACAGACTCCCCATTATTTATTTAGTAGATAGTGCAGGTGTTTTTCTTCCTATGCAAGACGAAATTTTTCCAGACAAAGAACATTTTGGAAGGGTATTTAGAAATAATGCAAGAATGAGTGCAATGGGCATTACCCAAATTGCAGCAGTTATGGGCGCATGTGTTGCAGGGGGTGCATATTTGCCTATTATGAGTGATGAAACTTTAATGGTAGAAGGCAATGGCAGTATTTTTTTAGCAGGATCTTATTTAGTAAAAGCTGCAATAGGTGAAGATATTGACAATGAAACCTTGGGGGGAGCAATTACTCATACAGAAATAAGTGGTATTGCAGATTATAAATTCAAAACCGAAAATGATTGCTTAGACCATATTAAAAAAATAATTAGCAAAATTGGATCTCCAGAAAAAGCAGGATTTGATCGAGTTAGTCCTGTAGCTCCAGTTAAAAACCCAGCAGAGATATACAGTATTATACCTGAAGGAAATTTGAAGCCTTATGATATGTTAGAAATTATTGAACGAATGGTAGATAACAGTGAGTTCAATCAATTTAAACAAGATTATGGCAAAACCATTTTGTGTGGATATGCTCGAATTGAGGGTTGGGCAGTTGGCATTGTAGCCAATCAACGCTTGGTTTGTAAGAGTAAAAAAGGGGAAATGCAAATTGGAGGTGTAATATATAACGACAGTGCAGATAAAGCCGCTCGATTTATCATGAACTGTAATCAAAAAAAGATTCCATTAGTTTTCTTGCAAGATGTAACAGGATTTATGGTTGGCAGTAGAAGCGAACATAGTGGAATAATTAAGGATGGAGCAAAACTGGTAAATGCTGTGGCAAATTCCATCGTTCCAAAAATCACTATTGTTATAGGCAATAGTTATGGCGCAGGTAACTACGCAATGTGTGGAAAAGCCTATGATCCAAGATTTATTTTTGCATGGCCTTCTGCAAAAATTGCAGTGATGGGCGGTGACCAAGCAGCAAAAACCCTAGCGCAAATTCAAGTGGCAACTATGAAAGCAAAAGGAAGAGAAGTAACAGCCGAAGAAGAAAAAACCTTATTAGATACTATTAAAGACAGATACTATCAACAAACCACTCCTTATTATGCAGCTGCTAGGTTGTGGGTAGATGAAATTATTGACCCAATAAAAACAAGACAATTAATTGCTGAAAGTATTGCAGCTGCAAACCATAATCCACATTTTGAAAAATTCAATACTGGTGTGTTTCAGGTATAATGCACAAAATGCATTTATTTCGTGCCATGTCGCACCATTTAATGATTTATACAGACGGAGCTGCTAGAGGTAACCCAGGACCAGGGGGATATGGTATCGTGTTAATTTGGGGGCAAAAAAGAAAAGAAATTGCTGCCGGATATCGTTTAACTACCAACAATCGAATGGAATTGATGGCGGTAATTGTTGCTTTACAATCATTAACTAAAACAGCAATTCCTGTTACCATTTATACCGATAGTAAATACATTGTAGATAGTGTACAAAAAGGATGGTTACAGAACTGGGTAAAAACTGATTTTAAAGGAGGCAAAAAAAACAAAGACCTTTGGTTGCAATATCACGAGCTATCCAAGCAATACAATGTAAGATTTGTTTGGGTAAAAGGACATGCTGACAATGCAATGAATAATCGATGCGATGAATTAGCCACCCAAGCCGCGGATGGGAAACATTTATTGATTGATGAAGTGTATGAAGCAGAAAATGCTTAAGCTAAATTCAATTTAGATGCATTGCGCTTAATCAAATACCAAGCTCCAAAAAGCACTGCGCTAAAAAATATTGTTGAATAGATACTGTTCGGATAAAAAGGCAAGCCATCTGCATAAGTCATCATTAATCCTTCAACCGTTTTTGGTCTATGCCAACCGCCTCCACCTAACCAAACTAGTCCGTTCGATAAGATAAAATAAATAGTGGGAGCAGCAACTGAAGCACCTGTAATAGAAGCTATTTTATCTTGTTTTACCAAGAAACCAATACTGGTTAAACCAATAATCAATAAATAGTTTTTCCATTGACCTCCATAAAATCCAGCTATTTCTGTTAGGCCATTCATGTAAAGTATTTGGTATAAACCATCAGATATAAACATAGAAAGTAATGGCAATAGAAATGCTAACTTTTTGTTTTTAACAAAAAGAGACCCAGCAAAAAGTGCGATGGCCATTTGAGGTGCAAAACCCATGGGACGATTAGGAAACACTCGGTAGATTGCAGATGCAAGAACCATTAATACTAGAGAAAATATAAATTGTTTGTTCAGTTTCATTTCAGTCAATTTCGGGAACAAAAATAAGCCTATTCATGAAAGAAAGGCTTTCATTTTTACCCATTATGTGAATAATCATTAAATAGATGGAACAAAAGCCTTAAAAATGGTACAGTTTCCTGTTGCAGTTAAAGAATATTTGGTCTCAGCTAAAATTGCTGCAGCTTCTCCTTTTTTGAGAACCATGCTTTGGTTAACTAAAACAGAACCATCTGTAACAATAATAATTTCTAACGAAAAACTTTTCGCCTGATAGGCTTCACCTGCATTCAATTCAATTTTACTCAACCCAAAATCTGGAACAGGACAAGGGTAGACCACTTCTCCCCCAGCCCCAGGATTGCCCTTCATAATATCAGGCACAACAGATTCAAATAAAGTATGTTTCATCAACTCGGTAACGTCCACATGTTTTGGTGTTAACCCACCTCTTAATACATTGTCACTATTGGCCATTAATTCAATGTTCTGGCCCTCTAAATAAGCATGTGGCACACCCGCTTTTTGAAAAACAGCATCTCCCTTTTTTACATTAACAATATTGAAAAAGTAAATAGAAAAAATACCACGGTCTAAATTTTCGGTTAATCCATTTTCTTCATATAACTTGGCAGCCCACCATCCAGGATTTGTTTTATCAATGCTACCTTCTTTTTTTAATCGAATTGCCCTTTTTACAAGGGGTTCAAGCATATTATTTACATCTTCCTGTTCCATTTCCATTACAAACTGATACAAAGCTTTTATTCCATCCTGTCTAAATAAGGGCAATAATATGTTTAATTCAGGCGTATCAAATAAAACTGTTTCTAAGGCCATTTTGCTTTTAAACCCATGCAATAACCAAAACTCACTTAATGCAACCATTACTTCTGGTTTATGATTTTGGTCTTTATAGTTTCTATGAGGTGCATTAATGGGTATGCCTGCTTTGTTTTCTTCCTCAAACCCAATTTCTGCAGATGCTTTTGTTGGATGTACCTGAATAGAAAGCATATCTTTTACATCTAGTACCTTGAATAAGTAAGGCAATTCCCCAAAACGACTCATTACTGCAGGCGTTATAGTATTTGCTGGATCCTCTTTAATAAACTGGTTTAAATTGACCCAATCACTTCCAATCAAAATATTAGATGGAGCAGAAGGATGTGCTCCCATCCAATATTCAGCCGATGGTTCATCTGTAGTAGCATTATTGTTTAATAATTCGGGGATGAATGAATGACCTCCCCAAGCATAGTGTTGTATTACACCCTTTAATTTGAAAATCCGTTCGTTCAGCTGCATATTCAGGTATTTATTCTTGTTATTAACGAGAATTTGACCATTATCTTGTTTAAAATGAAAAAGAATCATTTAGAAACCGGTGCTGCAGGCGAAGAATTGGCAGTGGCTTACTTACAAGAAAGAGACTATTTAATCTTAGAAAGAAATTGGCGGTGCAAACATTTTGAAATTGATATCATTGCAAGCCACCAAAACCTATTGGTTTTTGTTGAAGTGAAAACCAGAAACTCACTTGCATTTGGTTTTCCGGAAGAAAGTATTAGTAAAATGAAAATGAAAAGGCTTAAACTGGCAGCAGCAATTTATCATTTTAAACACCCGCATTTCAAAAGAATTCAATTTAACGTTATAGCCATTCTAATTCAATTGAACAAGCCTGAATCTATTGAAATGTTTGAAGATGTATACTTTTTTAATTAAACAATACTCAAAAAAAGCAATAAACCAACTAAGAATAATGGCTTTCCAAAGAGGAATTTCCTTTTCTTTTAAGTGCCCGTACCAAGCAATAGTCATAAAGATATTCGATAATACAAGCAGCAGAATAGTTTTAATCATGGTCTATTTTTTTGACAAAAGGACAAATTAAAGACAAATTGCCACTTATTTAGATTCAGCATAAAACTTGTACGATATTTATTTGTAACTAAATTCTATGAAGAAATTTCAGGCAATCATTCACTTTAAAATGGATGACCAGTTTATGACGCTGGTTCCCGCACATCGTACATACATTAATTTCTTAATGAATAAAGGCATTATTGATAGCTATGCGGTTAGCATGGAATCGCAAACCTGTTGGATTACCATGAACACAGATACAAAAGAAGCCGCTGACCAATATATAGTTAAAACCCCTTTATATAAATATTGGACTTATAATATAGAAGAGTTATTCGTTTATGATAGCCAACACTATCGATTACCAGCCCTTCAACTCAATTAATTCCGAATACACTAAATTTGTCTACCAATTTTATAGACTATTATGCGTCAAGCAATTCTTTTATCGTTTTTATTCTTTTTTTGCCAATCACTTAAATCACAAAATTCATTTAACCCATTGGGTGAATGGAGAGGAACATTTCCTTTATACAATGGCGAAGAAATTCCATTCAATTTCTCTGTAAGAACAGATAGTGTGGGAAAATTTATTGTGTATTTTATCAACGGCCCAGAAGAATATTTTGGAGGCGAGTTAATTCAAGTAAAAGATAGTTTACAAATATGGATTAATCAGTTTGACAGGCTCATGACCATAGGAATAAAGAATAATAAAGTTTTAAAGGGAATCTGGCGAAGGCAAACAAATGGAGAAGATGCTTATCCTATTTTAGTTGAACAAAACAACCCTCAGCGTTTTATATGGGAAAAACAAACAACGCCACAAAATATTGCAGGAAAATACGACGTCGTTTTCACCAACGACTCAGGTAAACAAATAAAAGCGATTGGACTTTTTAACCAGGAAGGGAACAAAGGGGGAGTTACCTTTTTAAGACCAAGCGGAGATTCTAGATATTCATTTGGTGCAATTCAAGGAAGTGAATTTAAATTTTCTTTATTTATTGGATATTCCCCATTATTGTTTACTGGAAGTATAGAGGTAGATGGCTCTATAAAAGGGATACAACAAGGATTGAAATCGGTTCAGCTACTAAGGGCTTATAAAAATGACGCAGCAGCTCTGCCAAATCCTTCAACACTAACCCAACTGAAGAGTATACAGCAGCCATTCTATTTTAGTTTGCCCAATATAGCAGGCAAAAAAATTAGTTTAGATGATTCAATGTATTTTAATAAACCAGTTATATTAACTATTGGAGGTACTTGGTGTCCTAATTGTGCGGATGAAGCAAAATTTTTATCCTCTTGGTACAAAGAAAACAAAGCAAGAGGGGTTGAAGTAATCACAGCACAATTTGAAGTAAAAGATGAGTTAGGATATGCCCAAAAAACTATGGCGCGTTTCAAAGAAAAATTTGCCATTGAATATCAACAAGTTTTTGGAGGAATATCTAATGGTGAAGCAGTAATGAAAACATTTCCACTTTTAAAAAATTTTACTGGTTTCCCTACTACCATTTTTATACGTTCGGACAGAACTATACAAAATATTCACGCTGGATTTGCTGGCCCCGCAACCGGTCAATACTATCAAGCATTTATTGATAGCTTTAATATACATGTCAATGATTTATTAAATAAAAGTTATAAAGACCAAATTGAAGATTGGAAAAGGGCTCGTATAAGGGCTTTAAAAGCAGAAGATGGGTGGCTAAATTTAGAAGGACTACTTTGGTTAAATGAAGGGGTAAATAAATTTGGATCTGGAAACAATAACAAAGTAGTATTCCCTTCAGGAACCATCGTTTCAAGTGGGGGTGAATTAATTAGAAAGGGAGACAGTGTATGGTTAAAGCCTGCAGCAGGAACTAGTTTTGAAGTAAATGGCAAAAGCACGAAAAACAAAACCCTATTATTTAGCGAATCAAACACTTCTGCAGTTGTAAATCATCGAAACCTCCGTTTTACTATTATACAACGCGGTGAAAAAATTGGGGTTAGATTACGAAACCTTCAATCAAATCAACTAAAGAGTTTTGCCGGTATTGACTATTTTGAAACCGATAGTAGTTGGCGCTTTAAAGCCAATTTAATTAAGCCTGCTTTTAAACAAAATATTACTATTAAGAATGCTTTAGGACAAGAAAATCCAACAGAATTAGTAGGGAAAATTAGGTTTGAGTATAAAGGGCAATTTTATACGTTAGATGCAATATCTGAAGGGGACTATTTATTAATTGTAATGGGAGATGCTACATCAGGACAATCTACTTATGCAGCTGGAAGGTTTCTATACATTCTAAAATCAGAAGCAGAATCCCCCAACTTTATGATTGATTTTAATAAAGCTTATAATCCACCATGTGTATTTACACCTTTTGCAACCTGCCCTATTCCCCCACCCCAAAATATATTGCCTTTTGCAGTTACTGCAGGTGAAAAAATGTACAGCAATCACTAATTTTAATACATGACAGAATTTTTTTACAGCTGGGAGAAAGATGTATTGTATTTAAACGTATTGGTCAGTGCCGGAGCAAGAACCAACTTATGGGGTAAAGTCAAAGGCAATCAAATCAAAATCAGTATTATGACTGCCCCTGAAAATGGGAAAGCCACTGCTTTTTTAATCAATTTCTTGGCAAAGAGTTTTAATGTGACTAAAAAATCTGTTGAACTATTGTCAGGAGAATTTATTCCACATAAACAATTTCGAATTCATCAGCCAAAACAACTTCCTTCTTTTATAGAACCAAATAATCACTAAATGAAAAAAATAGTATTAATAATTAGTATTTTTTTATTTGAAAAAACTATTGCACAAACACCAGAAGAAAAATTAGCATCAGCAGGAATACTATTGCCCAATTTGTCTGCACCGGTAGCCAACTATGTAAATGTTGTTAATACAGGTAATTTATTATTCCTTTCCGGTAAAGGGCCATCTGATCAATCAGGAAAATACATCACTGGAAAACTAGGGAACAACTTAACCATAGAGGAGGGCTATTCAGCTGCAAGGCTTACTGCTATTAATCAATTAGCGGTATTAAAAAAAGAACTTGGTGAACTTTCCAAAATAAAAAGAATAGTAAAAGTATTGGGGCTAGTTAACAGCAGTTCAGATTTTTATGATCAACCAAAAGTCATGAATGGGTTTTCTGACTTAATGGTCCTTGCTTTTGGTGAAAAAGGGAAGCATGCTCGCTCTGCAATTGGAACAAACACACTTCCCTTTAATATGGCTGTTGAAGTTGAATTAATTGTTGAAATTGAAAACTAAAGCGTTTTCATATCAATTACAAAACGATACTTCACATCTGATTTAATTACTCTTTCGTATGCAGTATTAATATCTTTAACACCTATTAATTCAATATCTGAAAAGATATTATGTTCTGCGCAGTAGTTCAGCATCTCTTGTGTTTCTGCTATTCCCCCAATCATTGAACCAATAATGCTTCTTCTTTTTGAAATCAATTTAGCAGCATTGTATGCACTATCTTCTGGAGGAATTCCCACAATAATCATCTTCCCTTCTAAAGTAAGTAAATCTAGGAATTTATTCATATCGTGAACAGCTGCAACAGTGTTTAAAATAAAGTCAAACTTTCCTTTTAATGCCTTCATTTGGGCGGGATCAGTAGATAAGGCAAAATGATGTGCTCCTAATTTTTTTGCATCTGCTTCTTTGGAAGGTGATGTACTCAACATAGTTACTTCTGCACCAAAAGATGCAGCAAATTTTACAGCCATATGACCTAAGCCACCCAAACCTAAAACAGCCACTTTATGTCCTTTTCCTACTCCGGCAAATTTTAGCGGAGAATAGGTGGTGATGCCTGCGCAAAGTAATGGAGCTACTCCTGCTAAATTTTCTTTTTGAGGTATATGCAAAGTGTACTTCTCATCTATAACATAACAGTTGGAATACCCGCCATATGTAGGTGTTTTCTTGTCTCGATAATAACCATTATAAGTAGGAACCATCCCCTCTTCACAATATTGCTCTAATCCTTTTTTGCATGGTGCACAAGATCTGCAAGAATCTACAAAAACACCCACACCTGCTATATCACCCACTTTAAAACGGCTTACTTGATCTCCTACTTTTACAACTTTACCAACAATTTCATGTCCTGGAACTACAGGATAAATGGCAGGGCCCCATTCACCTCTAGCTGTATGAATATCAGAATGGCAAATCCCACAATAAAGAATGTCTATTAAAACATCAGTTGCACCTACTTCATTTCTATCAAAAGATAAGGGAACGATTTCGCTTTCCTTACTTGTAGCACCAAATCCTTTAGCTTGTATCATAGTATTTTGTTTTTGCTAAGATACAAAGTTTAAATTCGAGAGCTACGCTTGTTTATGAATGATATCTCTTATAATCAAGATATGGTGAGCAGTATGTATACTCAGCATTTTCATTGTAGCTTTTTTATTCAATTTTCCAAAAAAAGGATGCGTAAAAAACTGGTTAGGGGCTAAATTCTCTAATATAGTTAACCGATGAATTATTTTTTCAAATGCTGCAATGGTATTTGATTCATTGAAAGATTCTGTTGGTTTAACTTGCTTAGGCGCTTTAGCAACACCTCTTGGGAATCTATTAAAACTAAAAGCCAAAAATCTCTTTAAGTTAAACTGGTATTGATAATTGACTGGATCAGATGCTTCCATCGCAGCAATAATTTGCGAAAGAACCAACAAAGAATGATCAATATGCCAACCAACACTTGAAGAAGATACTTTTTCATTGATTATAGATGCACTAGGCAAATAGGTTTTCAACTCATTTACGTATTGAACTAATTTTTTCATTAAAGCCTAATTTTGGTGTAAAAGAAATTTAATTTTTACTAATCTTTTCTGCAAATGGCAAATATTCTGCTAATGCAGCAGAACCGTACCATTTATACAATTCAGCAGCAAGTAATCCAGAATGAATAGCCGGGTCTGTTTGTAGTAATTTTTCTGCTTCTTCAATGCTGGTTAAGTTTAGAATGAAAATTCCTCTATAGGTTTTGTCGTTCTTTCCCAAAGGTCCCGCAACTACTAGTTGATTGGCTTTAACCATAACCCCCATATTTTGCATATGTCCTGCAAAACAACTATCAATGAATGGTTTATTCGTGGTTTTATTTTGACCTGTCTTTAAAAGAACCAGTATATACCCTTTCATTCCATAATCATCTGCACCCAATTTTTTGGCAAGTACAGAATCATACATGTTGTTTTGAGCATTTGCCTTAATGGCCCAAAAAAAGACCGCTAAAAAAATGAATTGTCTCATTGGTATAATTTTAAATCACGAGCTTTCTTTTCAAAAATGAACTTATTCGAGATATATAATTTATAAAAATCCATGAAAGATGGATCTCTTCCTACAGGTATAAAATGATCTTGAGAAGGAGCAAACCGATATTTTCCAGTACCATTTACCAATCCCCCATCTCTCCATAAATGCACATAAGAGATTTGATGATTGCCTATCCCTTTCATTAACTTCTTAGTAAACCATTCTGAATAGGGAATATTCATGAACCCCGTTTCGGCTAGTGCAGGAAGTTTTTTATGCTTTTTGGCTAATTCTGTTAATATGCCTAATCGCTTATCTAAAGTATTTTCAAAATCATTATTGTTGGAAGGGTCTCCATATTGATAAAAGTCAAAACTCATAATATCTACATATTCATCGCCTGGATAATATTGCATATAACCAGCTTCTGTATCAAATTTTTCAGGATTATAAGCATATAACAAATGATGAACTTGTTTGGTATTGGTTAAATAGTCAAACGTAAACTTCCATAATGTTTTATACTCTTCAGGCGTACAAACATTTTGACACCACCAGAACCAGTTTCCTGTGAACTCATGAAATGGTCTAAAAATGACAGGTATATATTCCCCTTTAATATTTTTTAAATCAAGCATAAATTCGGCAACTTTATCTAACCACGATTTATACAATGCATGCTTTTCGCCTCCTGGATTAATGGAGGCAACTGCATTCCCGCCAATATCCCATGCATTTTTCCCAGTTACAGGATTATTAGCATGCCAACTAATGGTTATTACTCCTCCTTTTTCATATCCTTCTTTAATAAATTCTTTCATTTTATTAAACGGCACACTATCTAAATTAAAAACAGCATCCAATTCTAAATCGCCTAATTCCCACCCATACATTGCAGGATATTCTCCAACAGCATCTTGAACTACACTTTTGCCTGGAATATACTCCCATCCCAAACCATAAGCCAAATCGTCTTGGTGTCCAAATAGTATTCCCTCTGGTAATGCTTTAAATAAATTGTTGTACAGCTTCACAGTTGTTGTTGTGGCATTTTTATTGGCTGTTTGAAAAACCTGACCCCTCATTTGATTTATCTGAAGTAATAAAATACCAATTAACAGCAATCGTTTCATTTTCACGTTTTGAATTAGGTACAATTTACCCAATTAATGATTACCGTTCTTATATAAGGTAATCAATCATCTTTAAAGACAGCGTAACCCCAAGGATGAGTAAAAATAAAAAAGGCCTCGAAAAATCGAGACCTTTGTGGGAGCACACGGGTTCGAACCGCGGACCCTCTGCTTGTAAGGCAGATGCTCTAAACCAACTGAGCTATGCTCCCTTATTGTTTGGGAGTGCAAAAATAGGGTCTCGAATTAAACTACCCAAAAAAATTATGTTTTTTTGGCAACAAAATTTCATTTTTTTTGAAATAAGCGCCTATTCCATAATTTTACATCATGTCCAATTTCTATTTTCTGAATAATCCTCAAACTTGGGAAGCTGCCGATTCCGAAACAGCTATCGCTATTGCTGACTCGTATAGCTTGATTGTTTGGAACGATGAGGTAAATACATTTGAATGGGTGATTGAAACTTTAATGGAAGTATGTGGGCATAGTTTAGAACAAGCAGAGCAATGTGCTTTATTTGTGCATCATAAGGGCAAATATGCGGTTAAAAAAGGGGACTATGATACATTAAAACCCATGTGCAATAGCATCACAGACAGGGGCATAGGCGCAACTGTTGAACAAAACAATTAATGCATATACTTTCCTCTACCATTTGGTTCCCTCCTATTGAAGATGCATTGGAAGATGGATTACTAGCTATTGGAGGTGATTTGTCGCCTGAGCGGCTTATACTTGCCTATCAAAAAGGAATTTTTCCTTGGTACGAAGGCGAAACTCCATTGTGGTGGAGTCCTGATCCTCGTTTTGTTTTATTCCCAGAACATTTAGTGATCAGCAAAAGCATGCATCAAGTAATTAAAAAGAAGCTTTTTGAATACAAAACCAATACAGCATTTGCCGAGGTAATTAAACAATGTAAAAATCAACCAAGAATGGGGCAAGATGGCACATGGATTACTGATGCAGTAGAATCTGCATATATTGAATTGCATTTAAAAGGAATTGCCCATTCTGCAGAAGCCTGGCAGAATAATCAATTAGTTGGTGGTTTGTATGGAATTAAGATGGGCAAACTATTTTTTGGAGAAAGTATGTTTAGCAAAGTTTCCAATGCAAGTAAATTTGCGTTTGTTCAATTGGTAAATCAGTTGAAACTAGAGGGAATTGTATTAATTGACTGCCAGGTTTATACAGCGCATCTAGAAAGCCTTGGAGCGACTATGATTTCGAGAACCGATTTTAAAAAATATTTAGCAAATTATTGTTACCCAGGATAGCCATACATCTTGGCAACATCTTTTACTATTTTTTCTATATCTGCATCTTTGCTAGTAGGGTCATAAGCCTGCTTTAAATTACTTCCAAAAAGCACAGCAACTGTTTGCCAAAAAGCCGCAGTCATAAACCCTTTGTATTCATCAATTATTTCATAGCAATTATTGCCAGTTTCTCTATTAATCAATTTCATTAGCACTCTGCCCTGGTATACAGACAACCTTGTTAACTGATCTGTAAACTGTTTTTTCATCTCTTTTTCTCTAGATCGGATAATTTGTCTGCGAAGCTTTTTGTCGTTTACATTAACCAATTGAATATTTATTTCATTGATAATTCTAGAAGCAGCTTTTGCGTAAGGATAAGTTACATATACGGCATTTCTTAATCGAGTCCAATCTGCCCAATAGTTCTTTTGAGCAGTTGTTAGCTTTTTAACTACCAAAACACTAGGTAGCCAAGATTCTCCGATGGTGTCGCCTGTTGGAGTTATATACGCATAAACTTTTACTGTATCGTATAATCCTTTCTCTTGACTATATGCATTACAAAAGCTTAAGCTTAAGAAGATGAATAAAATAATATAGTTGCGTTGGGGTTTCACTGTTATTCAATTTAGTCAAATTAGACTAATATTAATACCATGACACTAAAAAAGTAACCTACGCTGCCGTAACTATAAAACAGACTTTTGAATTTGTTTAACACGCTGAATAATTGACATAACAAAGCCAATGACCATGATAACAATTCCCAGCCATAAAAAATTAATCATAGGGAATTGATATACTTTAAGAGTAATTAAGTCAGTAATATTGCCACTTTCTTTTACCCCAATCTCTAATTTGCCTGCATCTTGATCTATTACTTTATTAAATTTCAATACAAGACTTTGTGAAATCACGCTATCGGGTAAAGATCTTAATTCTTGCCCTTTCAATGCAATTCCTGGATAAGCTCTGTATTGTTTCCCTTCTTTAGAAATAATGGTCATATCTAAGAACAAAGCAGTTTCATCATCGGCATATTTTGCTTTCAATTCAGTTGGATTAACGGCTACTTTGTTTAAAATCATCATTCCGTTTCCGTAGAACAAAGTATCCTTTACTTTTACCGTTTTATTTTTAAAACTAACAGTATCAGCAGCCCTATTTTCTTGAAATGAAGTGATGTAAACAAAAATATCTTTATGCCAATAATGTTTTGCAGCTGGATTTGCGGCAAAACCTTCCATCCCTTTATTATTTTTTATTACATCGGGATACAACTTGAATTGCTCAGAACCATCTTTTGCTTTAAAATCAATTTCAAAATATCTTTTGCGATCCTTAGGATTGGTAGTGTCCATAGTATAGGTTACCATGTACTTCCCCATATCGGTTGCCACTGCTTTAAATAAAGTAAGGTTCTCCGCTGGGTCTCCTGCTGGGTTTCCCTTTTCATCTTTACTTTCAATACTTAATGGCGTAACGCCTGTTGTATTCCAGCTCAATACTGTTTTCTTGCCAGATGAAATTAAGATTCCCACTAAGGCTAATCCAAATCCTATATGCGCAACGGAAGGCCCTGCAGCTTTTATTTTACCTCTTATTCCCAGCCATAAATAGGCGGTATTTGCAACAACTGCATAAACCGCAGCAAAAATGCCTAAATGAATAGCAGCCAAAAATCCTGGCCCTTTTTTGGTATAAGAAATATCACCCCAAATACTAATTGATGCTGATATTGCAATAGCTATAATGGTTGGTATTAGGATTTTTTTCCAAAACATTCCCTTTTGCGTATCCTTATATTTTAAGTATTGTGTTGTTGCAGTAAGCATTCCTAAAATAATTGCTACAAATATTTGGATTTGATTGTGAGCAAATTCAGGATCTTGTGGTGGTGCAATATTGGTTCCAAAAACTTTGTTCCAAACAGGGGTTGAAGTTTTTACAATGATGACCATTCCAGATAAAAACAAAACCAATGATCCAATAAACATCCAAAACTCTCTACTATAAGTGCTTTCTTCTTTTTGAATTGAAGGGATGCTTTTGTATCGTACAAAATACAATACCATGGCTGGTATAAAAAAGATTAAAACAAATAGTAACAACTGTGCATTCAATCCCATGTCAGTAAAAGAGTGTACAGAAGTATCACCGAGTATTCCACTTTTTGTTAAAAAGGAAGAGTACAAAATCAGTACAAAACTAATGATGTAGAAAAAATAAGTTGGCCTTAAAGAATAACCACTGTTTTTATAAATTAAGTTAGTGTGCAATCCAGCAATTAGCGTTAGCCAAGGAACCAAAGAAGCATTCTCTACTGGGTCCCAAGCCCAATACCCCCCAAATGAAAGACTTTCATAAGCCCATGCCCCACCCATCATAATACCAGTACCCAAAATGGCACCAGAAAAAGAAGCCCATGGTAAAGCTGCTTTGATCCAATCATGGTCTTTCTTTACTAAGCCAGCAATGGCATAGGCAAAAGGAACAATGGTAGAGGCAAACCCAAGAAAAAGAATAGGTGGATGAATTACCATCCAATAATTCTGCAATAAAGTATTTAGTCCTGTACCATCTTTAATGAATTCTAAGTAATTAGGCTGACTAAAAATAGGCGCTTCCATTTCGTTACGCAACAGTGCAAATGGACTTATACCTACTCTTGATCCAAAGAAATACATGCCCAATAACATGGTAGCCATGAAAAATTGGGCAAAGCTAATCACGGTCATTACAGACGCTTCCCACTTCCCTGCTTTCCAAATAAGTATCCAGCCTAAAACACAGTGCCAAAAACTCCACAACATAAAGCTACCTTCTTGCCCCTCCCAGAAACAACTCAATAAATATTCAAATTGTAAACTCAAATCACTATGCGTATAAGCATACTTATACTCAAACAAATGATTTGAAATAATATAATACAAACAACCAAATAATACAATGATGCTAATGGTTTCAGCAAAAAAAGCCCATCTAGCCAATAAAAGCCAAGGACGTTTGTCTTCATTTAATGGCGTACTTGCCGACTTAAAAAAAGCAAAAGTTGCCAACAAAGAGGCAACTAAACTTAGGATGGCAAAAAAATGACCAATTTGACCGGGCAGTAAATGTTCACCAATATAATTCATGTATCAGTTCTTAAGTATAAAACAGTTAATTAGAAGTTTGCAATTGTTTCTTCATTGCATTTGGATCATCCTTGTATTTAGAAGGACATTTGAGTAAAATATGCTCGCACTCAAATTGATTATTTTGCACTTTCCCCTTTAATACAATACGCTCACTTTTTTCCATATCGGTAGGCTTAGTGTCATGGTAAACCACTTTAATAGAATTGCCCAAAGTGTCAATGGCTGTAAAACTTAAATAATTAGGATTTTTCACAGCGTCGTACTCAATTGCTTGTGTAGTGTCTAGTTTGGCAATTAAATTGACAAATTTCCCTTCTTTCTCTTTTGCAGATGCAATGGTTTCGTAAGTGGTAAGATCTCCACTATATTGAACCAAAACCGCAATAGCCGCAGCAATTAAAACAAGAATGATAATATGAGTAGTTTTCATAGCTAATTTTGTTATGCAAAGGTAATTTAAAAACAATAGGTAAATAGATTTGTTGTTTATTGAAGCATGTTAAAATTTTCAACTTTCCACAAATAGCCAAAATGTCTATATATACTGATAAGAATGCACTAACTACGGAAGACTTTAGGCTATTTATGGCAAGAATTGTATTTGGCGTATTATTTACAATTATGGTTGTACAAATGGGATTACAACAAATGCCTTATCAAATAAAACTTCAACAATCAAGCTGGAATATCAACAACTGGTTTAGGCCAGCTATTAGCATTCTTACTTCAACTGCGGTTTTGGTAGGTTTTTTTATCCCTACTAGGGCTTGGAGCATATTAACCGCATTATTGATGTTGCTGTTCAATATTAGTTACTATGAACTAGCTAACAATGCTTTTTACAACTTTATTTGGTGGGCTATATTGATTCCTTTCTGTTTAAACCCGGCTTTGGCATATAAAATCATCAACAGAAATAAGTGGTTAGTTATTCTTTTTGCTGTTGCAAACGGGATTAGTTACGGACTAAATTTGGAAGCTATGCCTGTTTATTTGCTGTATTTTCTCCCTTTTTTGCCCTTCAAGGTCTTATTTGATTCATTTAATAGGTATTATGAGCCCAGATAAGCCATAAAATAGTATAGTAGTATCAATTAAGGAACTAACTTGCACCCCGTTTTCAATACTTCATATTATGAACGATTTAACTGGCTTTAATCCCAACGCGGTTGCCAATCCCAACAATAATATTTTTGGACTTCCATTTACCGAAGAAGAGTCAAAAGTGATTATACTACCCGTTCCTTGGGAAGTAACTGTGAGTTATGGAGCAGGAACAGCAAGAGCTGCTGAACATGTTTTTAAAAGTAGCATGCAAGTAGACTTAATGGACATGGATGGCAATGCTGGTTGGAAGCAAGGTTTTTTCATGAAAGAGATTGATAAAAAACTATTGCTTAAAAGCGATTATTTAAGAAAAGAAGCAGAACTGTACATAGACTATATTGCTCAAGGGGCCGAATTATTGAAGAATAAGTTCATGTGCAAAAGCGTAAAAGAAATTAACGAGGGCAGTAATTATTTAAATAATTGGGTATACGAACAAAGCAAAGACATATTAGCCAAACAAAAGATAGTTGGGCTATTGGGGGGAGATCATAGCACTCCTCTAGGATTAATGAAAGCGCTTGCAGAGAAGCATGGCTCTTTTGGTGTTTTACAAATTGATGCACATTGCGACCTTCGAATAAAGTATGAAGATTTCATTTATTCACATGCATCTATCATGTACAATGCATTAAATGAAATTCCAGCAATTACAAAATTAGTACAAGTAGGTGTTAGGGATTATTGTGAGCAAGAATGGGAATATATCTGCAACAGCAATTTTAGGGTAATCACTTATTTTGATAAAAATATTAAAGAAAGACTTTTTGAAGGACAACTTTGGAAAAATATAACTGAGGAAATTATTCAACAGCTTCCTGAAAAAGTATATATTAGTTTTGACATAGATGGATTAGACAGAAAATTATGCCCCAATACAGGCACACCTGTTCCTGGAGGATTTGAAAGTGAAGAAATAATTTATTTATTTAAAAAAATCAAGGAAAGTGGCAGAGAATTAATTGGTTTTGATTTGGTTGAAATTGGAGTAGGAGAAACAGATTGGGACAGCAATGTAGGGGCAAGATTATTATGGAGACTTTGTAACTTAATGGTATAATGAAAACATTTGACTATATCATCGTATTAAAAAAGCGAAACTATACAACGGTTGATAATGTAAGCCAAATAATGCTGCTGATTGCAGTAATCGCTTTTATTGGAAATGCAATTAACGGTTCAATCAACTGGATTTCTTCAGTTGCATTTGCTGTATTAACCGCAGGATGGGGTATATTTTGTATTTGGCAAAAGAAAAGAGGTACTCCTCCTTTTTTTAGATTTGGTCTTTTGTTAGGCGCAATGGGTTGGTATAGCATGGAAGATGGCTTATGGATTGCATTGATTTATTTATTGGCTGCAATGCTAGAAAAGCAAGTAAAATTTCCTGAAGAAATAGCATTTGATGTAAATGAAATAGTGTTTAATAGTTTCCCAAAAAAGAGATATGAGTGGGCCGCATTAAATAATGTAGTATTGAAAGATGGGCTATTAACGCTAGATTTCAAAAATGATCAATTAATTCAAAAGGAATTAGAGTCGGAAACTACTAGTAACACTGAAGAAGAATTTAATGCATTTGCAAAAGCACTTATAGAAAAAACCGCTTATGTTAGTTAAACCATTTTTATTGTACTCCGATGGTGAGGGAAACATTTATGAGGATGAAACCCTTTATGCGGTGGGACGTGCAGGATGGGATGCCTTTCCAATAGAATCAGATCAATGGATAGAATTACCACAAGGTGGAAACTTATATGAGCTACCAGGAAGAAGAGGAATAGGCATTGATGTTGAAACTGGTGAAATGAGACTTTGCGAAAAAGGATGGGCTGTTGCAGCATTTATACCACCTGCGTATACTGGTTTATTTATTGCTGCCTACGAAACCATGCCAGATGCTCCAACACTTCCATTATTTTGTTATACAGCAGTTGGTTGGATGGATGAAAAAAATTATGTGCCAGCAGTAAGAATAGAGAAAGATATTCGACAAGAAGCAGCTGGGTTTGATGATACAAAAGTAAAAGAAGGTACTACCCATTTGTTACAGGCTTATCCAGAGAACAGATTAGTTAAACATTTGATGGAAAATTGCTGCATGACTTATCATTGTCCTGCTGCAAGAAATTTTTCCTTAGGTAGATGGGAATGCCCTGTTCCTACATCACCCGCCTGCAATGCCAATTGTATCGGATGTATTTCATTTCAGCCTGAAGAGGAAACTATTGTTAGTACACAAGACAGACTAACATTCAAGCCGATGGCAGAAGAAATAGTTGAATTTACGGTGCCCCATTTAATGAATGCGCCTTTCCCAATAATTAGTTTTGGTCAAGGCTGTGAAGGAGAACCTTTACTAATGTGGGAGACCATAAGGGAATCGATTATAGAAATTAGAAAACACACTAATAGAGGTAGTATAAATATTAATACCAACGGATCTAAACCATCAGCAGTAGATGCACTTTGCAAAGCAGGATTAAATAGTATGCGGGTAAGCACCAACTCTGCACAAAAACATATTTATGAAGCATATTACAGACCTAATAATTATGCCTTTGAAGACATTATAGAAAGCTTGAAAGTGATGCGCACCTATGGTGGATGGACCAGCATCAATTATTTTGTTTTTCCAGGAATTACAGATAGCGAAGCAGAATATGAAGCGCTTAGAAAACTCATTGCAGATACCAATTTAAATATGATTCAATGGCGAAATTTCAATATTGATCCCGATTGGTATATGGGTAAAATTGGAATGACCGACACAGGTGAAATGTTGGGTGTTAAGCAAATGATGGATTTAATTCAAGAAGAATTCCCCAATTTAAAATTCGGCTATTTTAATCCCCCAATGGAAAGAATTAAAGGGGATTATAACCACCAATTTGCAGGAGCTCCTTTACAATAATGCAGTTTAAATTAAATAACCATATTGTTCAGGGTTTTTTACTTGCAATAATTGCAACACTTCTTTGGTCTGGTAATTTTATTATAGCAAGAAAAGTAAGCCATACTATAAGTCCAATCAGTTTGGCATTTTATCGTTGGGCATGTGCATCATTGGTATTATTCCCTTTTGCTTATAAAAAAGTAATTGTTGAACTTCCCCATTTTAAAGCAAACTGGAAAATATTAAGTTTGATTGCGCTTACAGGAATTGCGCTATTTAACACATTTGTTTATGTTGCGGGGCATAATACTACTGCAATCAATATGGCACTCATAGGAACAACCTCCTCCCCCATTTTTGCAACAATAATGGCAGTGGTTTTTTTAAAAGAACGACTTGGTTTTTATAGAATCATTGGAATGATTATTTGCATCGCTGGCATTATATTGCTGATATCTAAAGGGAGCTGGGAAATATTACTTTCATTCAAATTTTCAAGCGGAGATGCCTGGATATTAGCTGGGGCATTTGCGTTTGCAGTATACAATATACTCGTTCGAAAAAAGCCTGTACAAATTAGTGCTTTATCATTTTTGCTGATCATTTTTGTAATAGGTACACTAATGTTATTTCCGTTTTATTTATTGGAACAATCAATAGTAGACAATTCCACACAATGGTCAACTACCCTAATAAGCTCAATTTTATACCTTGGAATAGGAACTTCCGTTTTGGCATTTTGGTGTTGGAATTTGGCCATTTCAAAATTGGGAGCTGGTAGAACCGTATTATTTGGAAACTTAATACCAATTTTCAGCACCCTAGAAGCAATTTTAATTTTAGGCGAATCCATTACTCCTATTCATTTCTATAGCGGTATACTCGTAATAGCAGGATTGGTAATTGCTAATTTCACATTTAAAAATAAATAAGGGCACAATGGATATCAACACCATGATATTATTATGCATTTTTGCTTTTTTGGCAGGATTTGTAGACGCTATTGTTGGAGGTGGCGGATTAATTCAATTACCAGCAGGCATTATGCTATTACCACAATTTCCAGTTGCAACAGTAATGGGCTCCTTAAAAATCCCTGCATTTACTGGTACCGCATTTGCAGCTAGACAATACTTAAAAAAAGTAACAGTAAATTGGAAGCAGGTTGGGGTAATATGTTTAATTGCTTTTAGCGCAGCATTTGCAGGATCACAATTACTTTCTATTGTTAGCAATAAGTATATGAAACCCGTTATTTTTATTGTGTTAATAATAGTAGCCATTTATACCTATTCAAAGAAAAACTTTGGCCAAACTGTACACAAACAATTAACTGATAAGAAACAATTAAAGTATGCCATTATAATCAGCTTAGTGATTGGATTTTATGATGGTTTCATAGGACCTGGGGCTGGTAGTTTTTTAATTATGGCTTTTATTGGAATATTGGGATTTGACTTTTTAAAAGCTGGTACTTATGCCAAACTAATCAACCTTTCCACCAATTTAGGATCAATCTCTTTATTCATGTTAAAAGGAACTATACTTTGGTCAGTTGCCATTCCAATGGCAGTATGCAATGCAATAGGGGGAATATTAGGAGCAAAATTAGCCATCTATAAAGGCAATCAGTTTATCCGAATTTTCTTTTTGTTGGTTGTAATGGCTACATTATTAAGATTTGGATATGATATCTTTTTAAAGGATTAACGTTCTATTCCAATATTACTTAGGGTATTATTGTAATTTTAATGCGTATGAATCAAGAACAGGTTTTAGAGAAGCAGGATCAAGTTAAAGCCACTATTATAACTTTAGTTATAACTGTAATTCTTTTTTCTATATTCTTTTATGTACAATATCAACAGCCGGCTATTCAAGAACCTGTAGGAGGCGAAGGCATTGAAGTTAATTTAGGCGATGCAGAAAATGGTTATGGATCAGTTCCTCCTGCTTCAATAGGTACAGCAAATCAGGAAGTGAATAATTCAGCCAATAATCCTTCAGAAGAAACCGTTTCTATTCCTGAAAACAATTCATCTGAAGAAGATGTTCCTTTAAATCAGCGCACTGTTAAATTAAATAGTAAACCTAATAAAAACAGCAGCCTTGCTCCACCCAACCCAAAGCCAAAAGCAGTATTCACGGGCAATACCAAAAAAGGCAGTGGAGGAAATTTAGCAGATAGTTACAATGGAATAACCAACCAAGGCATTGCTGGTGGAAAAGGTGATCAAGGAAATCCAACAGGAAATATTAATTCAGACAGTTACCAAGGAAATGCGTCTAGCGGAAACGGCGGTTTAGGTGGAACAGGAGGTGTTGCTATAAAAAGCGGTTTAGACGGCAGAAGAATTACCAAATTACCTTCTTTTGAAGACGACTTTAATGAAAATGCAAAAGTAGCTATTGATATTACCGTAAATAAATCTGGTAGGGTTATTGCCGCAGTGATTAATCCTAAAGGCACTACAACTACTAATCAACGAATCAGAAATATTGCAATACAAAAAGCAAAAACACTACAATTAAACGCAGGTAATACCGATGAACAAACAGGCACATTGGTGTTTAATTTTAAACTTAGGAATTAATAATTTTGCATCTTTGCAGCAGTATGAATTACGCTGAAACCGTTTCCTATTTGTTTAATCAACTTCCCATGTTTAGTAAAATTGGGGAAGCTGCCTACAAAAAAGACCTGACCAATACCATTGCTCTTTGTGAAATATTGGATAACCCACATAAAAAATTTAAATCAATTCATATAGCTGGCACCAACGGCAAGGGTTCTACTAGTCATATGTTAGCAGCAATTATGCAAGCTGCAGGTTTTAAAACAGGATTGTATACTTCTCCTCATTTATATGATTTCAGAGAACGTATAAAAATAAATGGCACTTGCTGTTCAGAAGAATTTGTAATAAACTTTACACAAAGAATTCAACATCAAATTGAAACCATTTCCCCTTCTTTTTTTGAAATCACTGTTGCAATGGCGTTTGACTATTTTGCGCAGAATGAAGTGGATATTGCAATAATAGAAACTGGCTTAGGAGGCAGATTAGACAGTACCAATATTATATTGCCCGAATTAAGTATCATTACCAATATTGGGATGGACCATATGAATTTATTGGGAAATACTTTAACAGCCATTGCGGGTGAGAAAGCAGGAATTATTAAACCATTTGTTCCAGTGGTAATTGGTGAATACAATAATGAAACCTTACCAGTTTTTATTGCAGCGTCTAAATCTAGCTCTATATCGTTTGCAGAGGATGAAAGGTATATTAGTGATTGGTTATATCAACAACCTTTATTAAATGTTACCGTTGTAGATAAAAACAAAAACGAATACCAGCATTATGCGCTTGACTTAACCGGGTTTTATCAAACTAAAAATCTCTTAACAGTTTTAGAGGCTTGTACCGTATTACAAAAAAATGGTTGGAACATTCAATCACACCATATAAAAGAAGGATTAAGCAATGTTAAAAAACTGACAGGGTTGCAAGGAAGATGGGAAATTATTCAAGCAAATCCAACAATGGTTTTAGACGTTGGGCACAATGTAGATGGCATCAAAGCTATTCTAACCCAATTAGACCTTAGTAATTTTAAACAATTACATTGGGTAATGGGAATGGTTAAAGACAAAGACATTAAAGCAGTTTTGCAATTATTGCCAAGTACTGCAAAGTATTATTTTACAAAAGCAAGTATACCGAGAGCACTAGATGAACAAGACCTACTAACCCAAGCAAAGGAATTTGGATTAACAGGTACTGCATTTAAAGATGTTAATAGTGCAATAAATGCTGCTAAAGAAAACGCCAACTTTTCCGATTTAATATTAGTATGCGGTAGTGTTTTTGTAATTGCCGAAGTAAATAGAAAAGATCACTAACTTATGGTTTTAACCAACCTAATTTAATTGCCGCAGCAAACATTGCTCCTACTTGTGCTCCGTGGGTGAAAGCGTTTTGTAAAAGTTTATTGATAAAGTCATTTTTGCTAACTAAAACCAATTTGATGTCTTCATATTGATCAAATGAGGTTTCCCCAGTTAAAGTAACTTGGGTAGCTAAATAAAAATGAGCCCGATTGTTTTCTAAAGGTGGGTTGGGATAAATAGAATATAATAATTTAAAATGATTGGATTGATAACCTGTTTCTTCCTCCATTTCTCTTTTTGCAGCAAACATTGGATCTTCGCCTGGCTCAATCATCCCTCCCGGTAATTCAAGGGAAACAATGCCTGCAGCATGTCTATATTGCTCAACCATTACAATTTCATCTTGAGTTGTGACCATTATAACATTACAAAAATCTGGCACTTCAATAATAAAGTATGGATTAATGATTTGCCCGTCTGGCAATTGACAAACTTCTTCCTTTATCCGCATCCATTTTTTGGTATACACAACAGTAGATTGCTGAACTGTCCAGGGTTTTATTAGATGCTGCATTTTAATAAACGATTAATTTGTTTAGGCGCATCAATGCATATAAAATAGTACAAGTTTGCATTGATTGTATAAACTTTTGCTCTTTAAATTGGGTAATAAATTCGTCCCATTCCATTTCTATTACTTCTACCTCTTCCTCAGTATCCCTTAAAGCGCTTGGGTCTTCTTCACCACCTGTTGCTAAAAACATATGCATTACATTGGTATTCGTAGTTGGATTGGGAGAGACTTTGCCCAAGTATATAATCTCTTCAAATTGATATCCAGTTTCTTCCAATAGCTCTCTTGCAATTGCACTTTCTAGCATTGTATCGGTTGAGTCAACACAACCTCCTGGTAATTCTAATGCAACAGTATCTAAACCTGGTCTATAAACCTTTTCAACAATGACTGTTCCCCTCTTAGTTATAGCCACTGCAGTTGCATAATCTGGAAATCCATAAACATAAAACGGCTCAATAACTGAACCGTCATTTTTCTGATAACTATTCTTTCTAACGTCTGCCCATTTGTCTTTCACTAATTGTTCAGATTGCAGAAGTTTCCATTTATTGATTGAAGACATTACCAATTGTTTTTTTCTCTTAACATTTTTATATGAGCAGTATGGTGCTTACCATGCCATGCATACATTCCTAGAAGATACCATAAACTCATTTCTTTTTTGCTACCTGGATGATAAACAGTTCTTTCCCATTGGTTGGCTGTTAGGTCTTTGATTGCAAAATACCACCTGGTATGTAATGCATGTAATAAAGTAACAGAAATATTAACTGGAAGATGTGATACATCATTGAGTAAGGTCCATGCATTTTCATCGTAAGGCTTAATAATTGGAGCATCTTCTGTTATGCCTAGCTTAAACCTGCAATAGGCATTCATATGACTATCTGCCAAATGATGAACTACTTGGTGCAAAGTCCAACCTCCATCCCTATATGGCGTATGTAACTGTGCTTCATCTAAATTCAATAAAGCTTGCTCAATTTCTTCTGGTAAAAATTGAATATCGGCTAACCATTTATTCTTTTGACTCTCAGAAAAGGGCAATGCTTCAAAATGCCCTATTGGGTAACGTTCATTTATCATAGCATTAGTTTTCGGCTCTTAATTCATGACCAGTAAGTTGAATAAATACGTCTTCTAAGTTGGCATTCTTAACTTGTTTCGGTCTTTCAAATCCACTTGCTACTAAATCATCTATTAACTTATCAGGTGAAGCCATAGCAATTACTTTACCACTATCAATTATGGCAACTCTATCGCAAAGAACTTCAGCTTCATCCATATAATGTGTAGTAATAATTACAGTTGTGCCCTGCAATCGGATTGCTTTAATCAGATCCCATAAGTTTCTCCTTGCCTGAGGATCTAGACCAGTGGTTGGTTCATCTAAAAAAATAATCTTAGGCTTATTAATTAAAGTGGTTGCAATAGAAAATCTTTGCTTTTGTCCACCACTCAATTCTTTGTATTTGGCTTTAGCTTTATCAGTTAAATTAACCATTTCCAATAATTCAATTGGGTCTGTTGGCTGATTATATAAACCTGCAAATAATCGAATTAGTTCTGTTAGGTTGAGATTGGGATAATAACCAGATGTTTGCAATTGTACCCCGATAATTTTTTTAATTTCATTAGGCGCTTTGTCTAAATCGAAACCTGCAACACTTATAGTGCCACTTGTTTTATCTCTTAAAGTTTCAATAATTTCCAATGTAGTAGACTTGCCCGCTCCATTAGGGCCCAACAATCCAAAAATCTCGCCTTCAAACACTTCAAAATTGATGCCTTTAACAGCATGGAAAGCACCATATTTCTTATGAAGGTCTTTAACACTTATAATGACATTACTCATAATTAAAATTTATACACCAATCCCGCAGATTGTGGTCCAAAACCCAAAGAAACGGTTGATTTTTTATTTTGCTCATTAAACAAGTCAACGGCATTTAACAAGTGGTTTTGACCAACAAATGTAAAATATCCTCCTGCAATGGATGCCGCAAAGCCTGTACCAATCAAAGTCCAACCTAAACCTTTTGTATTGCCCGACAAATAGCTAATTCCGGAAATTAATGTAATTGCCCCAACAAAATTGAGTACTTGACCAGTTATTTTATTTGATTGGTGTTTCTGAAAAGAGTGGATGATTTCAGGATTACCCATTCTATAAAAGAGTTGCTTAAATTGAACACTCCCCTTAAATATGCTATCATTAAAAACAATATTATTGGGTTTTGTCATTGCAGTATAACTCATTTTACCTTTTGGTAATGCTTGTTGAGCAATTACAAGCTGGACCATAAAAATGCTTATTAAAACTATGCAGATTTTTTTATTCATACTTACTGTTTTACACCAGCAACTTCAGCCAGTTCTTCCATCATTAATTTACTACCAATAAAAAGTGGTGTACGCTGGTGCAATGAAGTAGGCACAATATCTAAAATTCTTCCTATACCATCTGTTGCAACACCACCAGCCACTTCCAAAATAAAAGCAAATGGATTGGCCTCGTATAAAAGTCTCAATTTGCCACCTGGTTTTTCAATAGTACCTGGATACATAAATATGCCTCCTTTAATTAGATTTCGGTGAACATCGGCAACCATACTGCCAATATACCTTTGAGTATATGGTCCACCATTTTCCTTGGTTTTTCGTTGACAACCATCAATATATTTTCTTACCCCTTCATTGTACTGAAAGAAATTACCATGATTTACAGAATAAAATTTACCCGTAGGCGGGCATATGATATTTGGATGACTCATGGTGAATTCTCCGATTGATGGGTCTAAAGTAAAGCCATTTACGCCTCTTCGAGTTGCATAAACAAACATAGTACTTGATCCATATACCACATAACCTGCAGCAACTTGGTTTTTACCTGGTTGCAAAAAATCTTCTTTGGTACAAGGTTTACCTAAAGGGCTTACCCTTTTATAAACCCCAAAAATGGTACCAATAGAAACATTTACATCAATATTTCCGCTTCCATCTAATGGGTCAAATAAGACTACATATTTACTATTGTTACTTATTTCATCGTCAAATACCACAAAATCATCCATTTCTTCACTCCCAATACCAGCACAACTGATACCATGTTGAAGAACACCCATAAACTGGTTATTAGCAAAAATATCCAGCTTCTTTACATCTTCTCCCTGTACATTAATACTTCCGGCGTCGCCAAGTATATCTACTAATCCAGCTTTATTCACTTCTACATTTACCCGTTTTGCAGCAAGGGCCATATCCCTCAGTAATCTACTTAATTCTCCTGTAGCGGTTGGAAATTGACGTAATTGTTGTAAAGTAAATTCGTCTAGTGTTAATACGTTTCTATTAATACTCATATGGTGCAATTCGTTTACATAAAGATACTAATTGGGCGTGTACGCAGCGTATATTTGTAGGTATATTGATTTGTATAATAAGCATTAGATTATGAAAATCTTCAAATTTGGCGGCGCAAGCGTAAATAGCGTTGAAAGAATAAAAAATTTAAAAAATATTGTTCAGAAATTCAGTAATGAGCCATTGGTAATAATTGTATCTGCAATGGGCAAAACCACCAATGGATTAGAAAAGGTAGTCAATGCATTTTACAAGGGGAATAAAGCCGAAGCCCTAGAATTATTTAACATCGTTAAAAATCAGCATTTAACAAATGCAAAATACTTATTGGTATTTAAATACAATGAATGTGTTGCTCAATTAAACGACTTCTTTACAGAAGTGGAATGGCTCCTTCACGATAAACCGGTAAGGTCTTATGACTACTATTATGATCAAATTGTTTGTATTGGCGAATTGTTTAGCACCTGCATTATTAGTCATTTTTTAAATGAAGAAAAAATTTCTAACCAATGGCTAGACGTGAGAGACTTGCTTAGGACCGACAATAACTTTAGAGATGCAGGGGTTCAATTTGATTTTTCAGCAGATAGAATTAAACAAGCTATTCAACAGTATAAAGGAAACATCTCTATTACGCAAGGATTTATTGGTGCCACAGACGACAATGAAAGCACCACCCTCGGCAGAGAAGGAAGTGATTATACAGCAGCTATTTTCGCAAATATTTTAGATGCAGAAAGTCTTACCATTTGGAAAGATGTAGAAGGTGTAATGAATGCTGACCCAAAAGCATTTAGCGATGCTCAACTAATTCAAGAATTAAATTTTAATGAAGTCATTGAAATGGCATACTATGGGGCACAAGTAATTCACCCAAAAACAATTAAGCCACTTCAAAATAAAAGCATCCCCTTATTGGTAAAATGTTTTTTAGATCCCCAATTAAATGGGACCATCATACATAATAAACTGGTAAAAAATCTTCCACCAATCATAGTTGTTAAAGCTAATCAGGTGATGATGCATTTAAAAACAAAGGATTTTTCGTTTATAGGGGAGGAACCTATGAGCCAATTATATGAAATTTTTAGCTTGTTAAAAGTAAAGCCAAACTTAATTCAAACAGGAGCTATTAGCTTACAATTGTGTTTAGATGATCATGAAGAAAAAATAAATCAATTAGCCAATGAATGCAGTATTCTATTTGATGTTCAATTAGAAAAACAACTAAATCTATTAACCATCAGACATTATACTGTTGAAATAATGAATGAACTACTCGCCAATAAAGACTTGCTATTAGAACAAAAAACAAAGGAAACATTTCAATGTGTCTATAGAACAATTTAACAGAAATTATAAGTATTTTTCAATAGTTGCGTAAAGTTCATCTTGCTTAAACGGTTTAACCAATACCTCGTTAATGCCCGAATTAATGTATTCGTCCAAATCGTCTTGAACAATTGTTGCGGTTAAACCAATGATTGGAATGTTTCTTTTTGATTCATCAATAAACTGCCTAACTAGAATAGCAATTTCATCCCCGGTTAATTTAGGTACATTAATATCAGTTAAAATAATATCGTACTTATTGTCTTTAAATAGTTGTAGCCCAATTTCTCCATCTTTTGCAATATCATAAACAATACCAACTTTCTTTAATAGCATGGTAAGCAACATAATATTTACATCATTATCTTCAATAACTAAAACGCGTTTATCTTTTAAGGAAGAAGAAATAGTATTCATTGCTGTTGATTCTTTTTCATTCGCCACTTTGTCGCTTGCTACTTCGTATGGAATGGCAAAGGTAAATACAGATCCTTGATTTAACTTACTTTCTACACCAATGGTACCACCTTGCAGCTCTACCAACATTTTACAAATAGAAAGCCCTAATCCAGTTCCTTTTATAGCTCTGCGAGTATCTTTACTAGTACTGTTATTAGTTACTTGGGTAAACTCTTCAAACACCGTTTTTATTTGATCGTTGGGTATACCAATTCCAGTGTCTGCCACCGCAATTTTAATCATTACTTGATTCTCTGCAGTTCCTGAAATACTTGCAATAATTGTTACGCTGCCTTTTTCGGTAAATTTGATGGCATTGCTTAATAGATTATATAGTATTTGTTTAAGTCTAAATAAATCTCCTTTTACAGCTAAATTTTTGTCTAATTCAATTATAGAATCTACTTTAATTCCTTTATTAGCTGCACTGGTGGAAGAAAGTGCGAAAGCTACCTCCTCTATAGCTGATGCAATGTAAAAAGGCTGTTTCTCCAATTTCAATTTTCCAGCATCTAATTTAGAAAAGTCAAGTACATCATTTACTGTAGAAAGTAAATGTTCCGAAGAAGTTTTTATTGCATGTAAATAGTTTTTCTTTTCGCTATCTTTTTCTATTTTATCAATTATTTCGGTGAATCCCATGATTGCAGTTAGTGGAGAACGAATTTCATGACTCATATTACTCAAAAACCTGCTCTTTACTTGGGCCAACTTTAGCGCCTTTTCTCTTGCCTCTAATATTTCATTTTCATAATTAACCATTTTATAAATATTATAAACTAAAACACCTACAATAAATAAAATGATTAATAAAGAGACCCAGAAGAACTTTTGAATAACATCTGTACCTGTGACTGCATTTTTAAAAATAGTCGCATTTAAGTTCTCTCTAAAAGCGTCTTCCTTTACTAAAACACGTTTTAATTGTTGATTGTATTTTTCAAGGACCCGTCCTATAGAATCTACTTCACTCTTATTTGATAAATTAACCTGATTCCCTTTTAATTGCAACGATAGCAACTCGAATTCTGCAATCATTTTTGGCAAGGATTGTTCCTTATTTAATTGAAGTGTAATTTGCGCAGCTCTGCCGCTATCGCTTTCCATTTTCAACACTTTTAAATGGGCGATGGCTTTATCAATTGATGTTGCAGAAAGTTTACTCAATGATGGATCCCCTGTTTGAGTATATCGAGTAAACATCAATTCAGATTCTAACAATTCATCACTGGTAGTTCTCAGAATACTAATATTCTTGTTTTCAATACTAAGTGTATCAATTGAATTTTTTAAGGTGATGATATTGCGTGTGTTAATTACATTCAAAAAGAGAATGGAAACTACCACCACTAAGCATGCTATTATTAAAATAATATTTGAAAAAGAAAGTTTTGCCCGCTTCATGAATGCATTAATTGAACATTAAACCAATGGTCTCCAGCGGCTAAAAGGATAATAAACGAGGCACAAAATACAAAAAAATCAGATATAAACTTATCTAGCAATTACTTTGTACACCCCTTTTTCATTAATACCAACAATGGGCAATTGTTTATATTGTTCAAAATAATCAAAAACCTCTTTCAGCTGATTGGCAAAATCTTGGTATATACTGTTTTGAGCAAAATGAGATTGTAATACTTTAAATGAGTTTTCATTAGTAAACCGAACAGGGAAAATATGCACGGGTATAAAGTCTTGGCCTTGTTTTCTAACAATATTTGCTAAAACATATAACTCCTCAATTGGATTATTCAATATTGGAATACAACCTACTGTTGCGCATTTTCCATGTATGTAAATTTCTCCACCCGGAGCTTTGCTATCTGTAAAATATAAATCACTTTGATTAGGGTAATTAATTCCTAACGAAAAATGATAATCACTATTTGGATTAAACTCATTAATATAATAAAACCCTTCAGGCACTTGTAAATCACCTTCTCTTCGCTTTGGCCCTAATTTGCCAGAAAGTGCACAAACATTATAGGTTTTAAATAATACAAATGGCTCGGTCATCGCATTTCTTACCCATATCTCTAACTGTCCATCTTGTTTAAAGCTTCTGATATACAATTGCTTTGCTGGCCAACTAAGGGATGCTTGTGCAAATTGTTTTTTGAGTTGCTTTTCTCTTTTATCAAAAGCCAACTGTTCTTTTTTGGTTAACCCAGATTGAGCCAATGAGTCAATCTGAATACCCAAAAATAGAAGGGATGAAAATAAAATCCTGAAAAATGGTTGCATAGTACGCTATCTGATTAAGTTCCCAAAATATATCGCATTCATAAACATTTTCGAAGTTCCCAACCAAAAAGCCCTGAAATTAAGGTTATCAACCATTGAAATAACCCTACCTCTTCCCATATTATCTACATTAATTGCCGCAGTATTTTTCACAACATTCTTGTAGCCTCTATATAAATAACCACTTTGCAATGGTTGATCTGTATACATAACGGGAGAATCGTACGCTCCATTGTTTTTATCCATAAATAAAGTATTCGACTTAAAAATGGTCACAGATGAATTGGTATAACCATAACCTAATGGATGGGTTAAATCTACTTTTGCCTCAAACAAAGAACCAGCCATATCTTTTGCCCTTGTTTCATCTGAACGCAAAAAATAGGGTAATCGTAAGGTTGTATCCCTTTTATCATCCCCAGATTTGAACAATGTTTTGGTAAATCCATTTGTTGAAAGCCATTTGGTAGCATCTTCTGTTGCAATTAAAGTTCCTCCTGCTCCTACCCAATCCTTTAATTTATCCTGGGCATTTTTATTCAAATTATTATAAGAACCAGAAGCCATTATTATCACATTATATTTATCAGCATTAATTGACCCAAAACGATCTACATCTACTATGCTTACAGGTACATTAAATCGAGTATCCATCAAATGCCAAATCTCCCCTACATCAGTTGCGCTTGTTCCAACGCCACCAAACATCATTACGGTCGGCTTTTTTAAATGAACAAAACTATTACTACCTATATCAATGCCATTAGCAGCAAAACCAGAAGGTAATGCGTAAGCATCTACGCCAGTTTCAGCAATGGCATCCTTAATAACTGTTTCAAGTGCATCAGCTCCCATTGATTGAATGCTTGATGGTATAACAATTGTTCCAAAATCAAATGATTCCTCTTTGTTATTTATAAGCATCTTAAATATTTTAGTAGCAACTTTTGCTTTAATCCCTTTTTCTTGAAGCTTATATAATACTTTAGGACTATAATATTCATTCCATTTTATAGCATAAGCATATGGATTTTTTGAACCAATTAAAGTTGATTTTAAAGGGTCAATAGAAACAAGCTTTGCATTGTTAATAGAAATAGGTGTTTTTATTTCAGCATAAGGTAATCCAAATGCCAAAGGCATCGTCTAAGCAGTAACATCGTAAAACAAACTGTCTTTATAATTAAACGTCTTTTCAAAAACAGTCTTAATAATTTTAAATTGTTTTTGTTCCGTTGGGATTACAAACGCCGAACCAGGTTTAAAGGTTTTGCCCTCAATAGCCATCTCTGATTGTAAGGGATAAATATCAACTTCGTGCCTTAACAACATTTCAATGAAAATATTGGTCTTCGCTTTATCTTGGGAATCCCCAAATACAAATGCTTTTACTGGAAAACTCTGCGCTTCTTTAATTGTTTCTTTAAAGAAACCGCGTTGATAATTCAACATCTGTTTTCTTAGTCCATTAGCAGCGGCCAAAGTAGATAAGGTAGTGGTGAATTGGTTCCTAATAGTAAATGGAAAACTTAATAGACCATTTTCTGTTTCTTGTAAATGTCCGCGACTACTTGCTTGTTCAAATAATATACCAACAGCACCATTAATATCAGGATAAGTAGAGCCTTTTCCGTAATAAAAATCATCATACCCTTCTTTTGTAAAATACATGGAGCCAATACTATCTAAGAATTGAGCATGGTAGTTCCCAATTGCAGCGGTTAGCTCTTGATTTTTTGGTGGGGTATTGGGGTTTACTCTAGAAGGCACCCCCGGTTGAAAAAAGAAAGAAGAATTACTGCCCATTTCATGATGATCAGTTAATATATTGGGTTTCCATTGATGATATAAAGCCAATCGATTTCTGCTTTCTTTGTGTTGTGCTGGCAACCAATCGCGGTTTAAATCGAACCAATAATGATTGAATCTTCCACCAGGCCAAACTTCATTAAATTCTCTTGCATTAGGATCGGCTACAGGAGTAAAACTCTTGTGCATATTAACCCAACTTGCAAAACGATTTAATCCATCAGGGTTAAAAGAAGGGTCTAAAATGATCACTGTATTTTTCAGTAACTCGTTAACTGCATTTCCTTGCGCTGCAGCTAAATAATACATCGCTAATAAAGCGGCATTTGCACCACTGCTCTCATTACCATGAATACTATAGCCCATCCAAACCACAACGGGCATATCATCGGTATTTAATGCTCCTGATTTTTCTGGATTAGATAATGCAAGGTGTTGTTGCCTTATTTGCTCTAGTCTTTGATGATTTTCGGGGGATGTTATGATTAACGCCAACTGTTGACGCCCTTCATTTGTTAAACCTAATGGCCTAAGTACCATTCTGTCAGAAGCTTGATCTACCGTTTTTGCATATTGTACCAATCGATCGTGTGTAACATGCCATTCGCCTACTTCATGACCAATAATATTGGCAGGAGTAGGTATAGCACTGTTATACGCCACGTTTTTAGGCAAATAATAAGATAGGTCTTGAGCTTGTGTAAAGTAACCAATCAAAAAGAATGCAAACAATAGATTAAATTTCTTCATTACTTAGGATTTCTGCCGGTAAGTTACTGAAGAAAAATATTATCTAAGCATACATTTCGCTTCTTAATTCTTTAACCCTTGCGTCTTCCATATATTCATCAAAAGTCATGAGCCTATCAATGATGCCTTTAGGAGTAAGCTCAATAATTCTATTGGCTACCGTTTGCATAAAAGTATGGTCATGTGAAGTGATAAAGACAATGCCAGGAAAGGTTTGACAGCCTTCGTTAAAACTTTGGATACTCTCAAGGTCTAAGTGGTTAGTGGGTTGATCAAGAATTACTAAGTTCGGGTTTTGCAACATCATTCTGCTAACCATACAACGAACTTTTTCGCCTCCACTAAGTACATTGGTTTTCTTTTGAATATCGTCGCCACTAAACAACATTTTTCCTAAGAACCCGCGAATAAAAGGCTCGTCGGCGTCTGTAACATGAGGAGGAACAAATTGACGTAACCAATCCATTAAACTTAATCCTTCTTTAAAAAATTCATTGTTTTCCTGAGGCAAATAAGCTTTAGTGATAGTGGTACCCCATTCATACTTTCCTCCTTCAATAGCTGCATTCTCAGTAATTATATCAAAGAAAGAAGTAATGGCAAGTGGATCCTTACTTAGAAAAGCAATTTTCTCGCCTTTATTTACACTAAATGAAACTTTATCAAATAATTTTCTTCCATCAACGGTTTTACTCAAATTTTCTACATTCAAAATTTGATTACCTACTTCTCTTAAAGGTTGGAAAATAATACCAGGATATTTACGATTTGATGGTTCAATTTCTTCAATTGTTAATTTTTCTAAGGCTTTCTTTCTAGAAGTTGCTTGTTTGCTTTTTGAAGCATTTGCAGAGAATCGGGCAATGAAATCTAATAAAGCCTGACGTTTCTCTTCGTTCTTTTTGTTCTTGTCGTTTATTTGACGACTCATTAATTGACTACTTTCATACCAGAAAGTATAGTTACCTGTAAATACTTTAATCTTTGAACGATCAACGTCTGCAACATGGGTACATACAGTGTCTAAAAAGTGACGATCGTGACTTACTACTAAAACAATGTTTTCGTAATCTGCTAAAAAGTTTTCTAACCATCCAATTGTTTCAATGTCCAATCCGTTGGTAGGCTCATCTAATAATAGAATATCCGGATTTCCAAATAATGCCTGCGCCAAAAGAACCCGTACTTTAAAATTACTAGGTATTTCACTCATTAAACTTTGGTGCATATCGTCGTGTACGCCCAAACTATTTAAGAAACTCGCGGCATTACTTTCAGCTTCGTATCCACCCATTTCTCCGAACTCTGCCTCTAGTTCACCTGCTTTCATTCCATCTTCTTCTGAAAAGTCTTCTTTGGCATATAATGCATCTTTTTCATGCATAACATCCCAAAGTCTTTTATGCCCCATCAATACCGTATTCAATACAGTACAATTATCAAATTCAAATTGATTTTGTTTCAAAACGGCCATTCTTTCCCCAGGAGTTATTTCTACCGTTCCTTTATTTGGTTCAATTTCCCCACTTAAGATTTTTAAAAAAGTAGACTTACCAGCACCATTGGCCCCTATTACGCCATAGCAGTTGCCCTTGGTAAAATTGATATTTACTTCGTCAAAAAGTACCCTTTTGCCATAAGCGAGGGTGATATTCCGTGCACTAATCATTGAATTTGCTGTTTTTCGGCTGCAAAATTACAAAATTAAAGGGTTACCTGCCGATGAACTTTAAATTATTACCACTCCGCCCTTGCAGATGGATTAACGGATAAAGGCACAAATTGATTATTTAAGTACTTATGATATCCAGTAATTGCAATCATAGCTGCATTATCTGTGCAATAACTGAAATCTGGGATATACACTTTCCATCCTTTCTGTTGACCCATTGAAGTTAATGCATTTCGTAATCCACTATTAGCGCTAACTCCACCTGCAATGCATACTAGCTTTACATTGGTCAGGTTAACTGCTTTTACCAACTTCTTTACTAAGATTTGTACAATAGTGTATTGTATAGATGCACAAAGGTCATTTCTATTCTCCAAAATAAACTCAGGAGTTTGCTTTTGCAAAAAATATAAGACCGAAGTTTTTAATCCACTAAAAGAAAAATTCAATGCAGGAATTTGAGGCTCAGCAAATTTAAATTTTAGGGGATCTCCTAATTGGGCATATTGGTCAATTAATGGTCCTCCAGGATAAGGCAGCCCCAACAATTTAGCGGTTTTATCAAATGCTTCACCTGCAGCATCATCAATCGTTTCTCCAATTACTTCAAGTTCTAATGCAGATTTAGCCAATACTATTTGCGTATGACCACCGCTAACCGTTAAACATAAAAAGGGGAAACTGGGTCTTTCAGCAGGAATTAAATTGGCCAACACATGTGCCTGCATATGGTGAACGCCAATTAATGGTACTTGCAAAGAAAGGGACAATGATTTTGCAAATTGTGTTCCTACCAATAAGCTCCCTATTAATCCTGGGGCTTGGGTAAAAGCGATGGCGTTTACGTCAGATAAAGTGATGCCAGCGTTTTTAATGGCTTGGTCTACAACAGGAACAATATTTTGCATATGTGCCCTGCTAGCTAATTCTGGCACTACTCCCCCATATTTTTCGTGAACCGACTGAGAAGCGATGATATTACTTAATATCATTCCATCCTTACATACCGCAGCAGCTGTTTCATCACAGGAAGATTCTATTGCCAGAATAGTTACGCTCATTGAACAAAAATACTATTTAGTTCTGATGGCTACCACTGGATCCATTTTTGCGGCTATAGACGCTGGAATAATTCCTGCTAATACCCCTAAAACTATACAAATACTGAGTCCTAGAATCACAATATTAGGAGCAATATAAATTGGAAAAGGAAGTACAGAGCTCAATACCAACGATAAGAGCCAAACCAATGTTAGCCCAACCAATCCCCCTATAATACATAAGAATGCACTTTCTAAAAGGAACTCAGTTAGTATGGTGCTTTTTTTAGCACCAATTGCTTTTTTAAGACCTATCTGACTGGTTCTTTCTCTTACTGTTACAAACATAATATTGGCAACACCAAAAGCGCCTACGATTAAACTAAGCCCCGCAATAGCCCAGCCACCGGCAGTTACCTGGCCAAAGAATCCATTTACTTGTTCACTAAACATTGCCACATCATTGCAAGTAAAATTATCTTCCTGAGTAGGACTCAATTTTCTTAACTGACGCATTACCCCATTTAGTTCATCCTGCAAAGCAGAAGAAGCAATCTTAGGTTTACCTTGAACAATAATATTCGGACTGCTTGTCTCTGGGCTATAAACACTTGCAAAATATCGATAAGGAACAATCATGCAATCATCGTAATTAAAGCCCCCTATTAAACTTTGTCCTTGTTTTTTTATTACCCCAACTATATAAACTTTTCTTCCTCCATAAGAAATTTCCTTTCCTACGGCTTTCTCTGCTTTACCATATAGTTCTTCTGCAACTTTAAAACCAACAATACCTACTGCAGCCCCACGTAAAAAATCTGATTCAATTAAATAACGCCCTTGTTCAATGTCTATCGTTTGAATACTATTGAATTCAGGGGTAACTCCATATAAACTGGTATTGCTTAATATATTATCTTCATAACTAAAGTTGACATTTCTACTTACAAAAAATGCTGCAAAAGAAGCCAGTTCACTTTTCTGTTTTATAACATCAAGCTCTTCAATTTTCACATTAGGCCTCTTCATGTATTTCCACCAAGGATAATCTGGTCCGCCACCATAATTCCATTTATCAATATAAATAGTATTACTGCCTAAAGTTTTAATATCATTTTGAACTTTTCTTTCTAAACTATCCACTGTAGCCAATACCCCAATGATGCAAAAAATGCCAATGGTTATGCCAAACAAAGACAAGAAAGTTCTTAGCTTATTTACTCTCAGTTCCTGTAAAGCCATACGGAAACTGTTCCATAAAATACTTAGTAATTTAACCATACTCAAATGTACGGTATATCAATGCTCCTTTACAGCTGTTTTTATGTAAACGGTTGAAAGCAATGTTCAAGCAGTCTGCAAAAATGACCACATCAAATTCAACAGCTGAATAAATGACGATTTTATTACAACTAAACTCTTACGGTATTGTATATATAAATGAATTAAATTTGCGGAGATTTAACCAAATATAATCTTGCTATATGACCTGGAAACAAGTCTTTACATCGTCTGTCGGAAAAAAACTGGTTATGGGATTAACCGGTATCTCATTGGTATTGTTTTTAATTGTACATGCTGGAATTAATGCTTGCATTTTTGCAGATTTAGTTGACGCTGATGAAAATGGTGCAATGTTTAACAAAGCCGCCCATTTTATGGGGTCCACCGTTTTAATCCGAATAATGGAGATTGGGTTATTCGCAGGAATCCTATTACATATTTTTCAAGGTTACTTATTAACAGTAGAAAACCAGCAAAAAAGAGCTGTAGGATATGCAGTTACTTATAAAGATGGTAGCAAGTGGTACAGCAGAAGTATGGGACTTTTGGGTACATTAATCTTGTTATTTTTAGTCTTACACCTTTACCATTTTTGGGTTTCCGCTCGTTTCACTCATGAAGGATTAGAGCCGGTAACTTATAATGGAATTGAAATGCATAATATGTTTGCTTTAATGAAGGCAACATTTAGTGAATGGTGGATTGTAGCTGTCTACAGTGCTGGTTGTATTTCTTTGGCATATCACCTAGCACATGGATTTCAAAGTGCGTTTAGAACATTAGGAGTTTATAATAACAGATACACCCTTATGCTTACAAGCATTGGATACGCCTATTCTATCATTATTGCTTTGGTATTCATATTAATGCCAGTGAGTTTTAAATTGGGCTGGATAGGATAATATAAGTTCATGATCATACAAGTATATTCAAATCATCATAAACCTTCGGATCTATGTTAAATGCTAAAATTCCCTCTGGACCATTAGAGAACAAGTGGGCTGATTACAAGGGACATTGCAAACTGGTAAACCCGGCCAATAAGCGGAAACTGGAAGTGATTGTTGTAGGTACAGGTCTAGCCGGTGCTTCTGCGGCAGCTTCTTTGGGTGAGTTGGGATATAAAGTAAAAGCATTTTGTTTTCAAGATTCTCCTCGTCGTGCCCACTCAATTGCAGCACAAGGAGGAATTAATGCAGCAAAGAACTACCAAAACGATGGAGACAGTGTATTCCGTCTATTTTATGATACTATTAAAGGTGGAGACTATCGTGCAAGAGAAGCCAATGTGCATCGCTTAGCTGAAGTGAGTACCAATATTATTGACCAATGCGTTGCTCAAGGTGTACCATTTGCAAGAGAATATGGTGGCTTATTAAGCAACCGTTCTTTTGGAGGAACACAGGTTCAAAGAACATTCTATGCTGCAGGCCAAACTGGTCAGCAATTATTGATTGGTGCTTACCAAGCTTTAGAGCGTCAGGTAGCTTTAGGCAATGTAACCATGTACAGCAGACACGAAATGTTAGATGTGGTTACTATTGATGGAAAAGCCAGAGGAATCATTGCACGCGATTTAGTGAATGGCAAATTAGAAAGACATTTTGGACATGCTGTTTTATTGTGTTCTGGAGGTTATGGTAACGTATTCTATTTATCTACCAACGCAATGGGAAGTAATGTAACGGCTGCTTGGAAAGCGCATAAAAAGGGGGCAACATTTGCTAATCCTTGTTTTACGCAAATTCACCCAACCTGTATACCTGTTAGTGGAGATCACCAGAGCAAATTAACTTTGATGTCTGAATCATTGAGGAATGATGGTAGAATTTGGGTGCCGAAAAAACAAAACGATACTAGAAAAGCAACCGATATTCCAGAAGAAGAAAGAGACTATTATTTAGAAAGAAGGTACCCAGCTTTTGGTAACCTAGTACCAAGAGACGTTGCATCCAGAGCTGCTAAAGAGCGTTGTGATGCTGGATATGGCGTTGGTAGCAGTAAACAAGCTGTTTACTTAGACTATGCAGATGCCATTTTAAGATATGGTAAAATTGAAGCTGGCAAACAAGGCAGAAGCAATGTATCAGCAGAAGAAATCATTGCAATGGGTAAAGAAGTGGTAAAAGCTAAATACGGCAATCTTTTCGACATGTACGAAAAGATTACCGGAGAAAATCCTTACGAAGTTCCCATGCGAATTTATCCAGCAGTTCACTATACCATGGGTGGTTTGTGGGTAGACTACGAATTACAAACAACTGTTCCTGGATTATATGCCTTGGGTGAAGCCAATTTTAGTGATCATGGAGCTAACCGTTTGGGAGCATCTGCATTAATGCAAGGTTTGGCTGATGGATATTTTGTTATCCCTTATACCCTAGGAAATAACTTAGCCGACGAAATATATAACAAAGCGATAGAAACTTCTCACCCTGCATTTGAGGAAGCAGAAAAAGCAGTTAGTGATAGAATCAATCATTTGATGAATATCAAAGGAAAGCAATCTGTTGAAAGTTTTCACAAGCGTTTAGGAAAAATCATGTGGGACAAGTGCGGTATGGCCAGAAACAAAGAAGGCCTAGAGCAAGCCATTAAAGAAATTCAAGCTTTAAAGAAAGAATTTTGGAGTGATGTTAGAATTCCAGGAGAAGTAAACGAAATGAATACTGAATTAGACAAAGCAAACCGTGTTGCAGACTTTATAGAATTAGGCGAATTAATGTGCGTTGATGCATTAACTAGAGACGAGAGTTGCGGTGGACATTTCAGAGAAGAATTCCAAACCCCTGAAGGAGAAGCTTTAAGAGACGATGCAGGTCATATGTATGTTTCTGCTTGGGAATTGAAGGGTGAACATCAATGGGAATTACATAAAGAACCATTGAATTATGAAGTAATTAAACCAACCCAGCGTAACTACAAATAAGGTTCGCTTTAAAAGCATTGTTTAACTGAATTAATTTTACAAAATGGAACATTATCATATGAATCTAAACCTAAAAGTTTGGAGACAAAAAAACAACAATACTAAAGGAGACTTTAAAACCTACCAAGTAAAAAATATTTCCTCTGAAATGAGTTTCTTGGAAATGTTTGATGTGTTAAATGAACAGCTAATTACCGAAGGAGAAGAACCTGTTGCATTTGACCATGATTGTAGAGAAGGTATTTGTGGTATGTGTTCTATGTATATCAATGGTAAACCACACGGACCTTGGCAAGCAAATACCACTTGTCAATTGCATATGCGTGCTTTTAAAGATGGAGATACTATTGTAGTAGAACCATGGAGAGCCAATGCATTTCCTGTAATTAAAGATTTAACAGTAGACAGAAGCTCTTTCGATAGAATTATTCAAGCAGGTGGATACATCAGTGTAAATACTGGTAATGCGGTGGATGGAAATGCTTTACCAATTAATAAAGATAATGCAGACAATAGCTTTGCGGCGGCAATGTGTATTGGATGTGGGGCATGTGTTGCAGCATGTAAAAACAGTTCTGCAATGCTTTTCTTAAGTGCGAAAGTGAGTCATCTAGCTTTGTTACCTCAAGGTGAGCCAGAGCGTAAATCTCGCGTTATGAATATGGTGGCACAAATGGATAAGGAAGGATTTGGTGCTTGTACCAATACAGGTGCTTGTGAAGCAACTTGTCCTAAAGAAATTTCCTTAACAAATATTGCTCGATTAAATTCAGAATACTTAGGTGCTAGCTTAAGTGCAGATAAATAAACAAAGAGTGCTTCTTTAAAAAAGAAAAAATTGGTCCCGGATGCAAATGCAAGCCGGGACTTTTTGCTATAACAATCCCCTATTATCGCCTAATTAAATTGCCCGTTTTAGATACCATATGATGTATGGCATTATCTAAATCTTTTGCTGAATTTTGAATGCCGTCCATCACCAAAGAATGAGTATCAGGATCATTAGGAACATCTCTCATTAAAGCAGCTAATCCTAAAATATTACTTAATGGGGCACGTACTGTATGAGAACTCATAAATGCTATTTCTCTCAGATAGCCATTTTGTTCTCTAATCATTTGTTCTTGGTGCTTTGCCTTATTGCGTTCATTTACCAAACGCTCATAAACTTGTCTTTCAAAATAAATACCGATATAAGCAAATACAGCACACAAAACAACTACAGCAATTGCATTGGTAGTAAACATTTTTGCATAAATCTCATTGGTAATATTTTGCCAATTACTTTTTTCGGGAATAAATAAAATAGACAGTGTAAAACTTAATACACTAATGACAAAATACCCTATTACTTCTGCCTTATATTCTCTTGTATTTCCCAACATAAAAACCAAAGCGAAAATTGTAGGGATAATAAATAAGTACCCGCCAGCGTCTAATCCCTCCACTGTAGTAATACAACTCAAAAAGAAATTAATCGTAATAACTAAGCTGGCATTTTTGTATTTTTTATATCCATGATAATCAAGAAGCATAATAATCCCAATTGCAGCAGCAAAACTGTAAAGAATAAAGGCCGATAACCATAATCCCCTTGTATGGTTTATCACCCCTGTACCGAGTATTACCGTTAATGCAACCACGCCAAAATAAATTAATCTGCGTGATGCTGCCCTTTGATTAGAAATAATTGATACCATAATAAATTGTTTACAACCTATTTACGATAAATTGTTTCTTTAGGTTTTATATGCATGATTTTAATTATTTTTCATGTCTAAATGAACAATTTATGAAAAGAAACTTACCCATTTTAGTGATTATCTTATTGATAAGCAGTTGTTCAGAAAGCACAAATATGAAAAAAGTAGCATATAACTGGCCAGCAGATAAAGCCCCTATTGCGGCACAAAAAGAACATATTAGAATATTGCATGGAGATACAGTTCCTGACCCCTATTATTGGATGATTGACTATTTTAAAAAAGGATCAGATAGTACCCAAGTATTGAACTATCTCAAGGCAGAAAATAATTATACAGAGAAAATGATGGCAGGAACCAAAGACTTGCAAACAAAACTGTATAATGAAATGAAAGCTAGAATTAAAGAAAAAGATGAATCTGTTCCTGTATTTAAAAATGGTTATTTCTATTATACAAGGGTTGAAGAAGGAAAGCAATACTATAAATATTGTAGAAAGAAAGGAAGTTTAACTGCTAAAGAAGAAATATTATTAGATGTTGATAAAATGGCAGAGGGCAAACCTTTTTATAATGTTACCGGCATGAGTGTAAGTCCTAACAACAACCTCTTGGTTTTTGGAATAGATGAAGTATCTAGAAGACAATATACATTGAAAATTAAAAATATTACTACTGGAGAAATATTGCCAGATAATATTGAAGGAACCAGTGGATATGGGGTTTGGGCAAACGATAACAATACTATTTTTTATACACTGAATCATCCAGTAACGTTGCTTTCTGAAAAAATAATGCGGCATCAAATTAATGGAGGCAAAAATGATGTTACTGTATATCAAGAAAAAGACAATAGTAACTATATAGGAGTAAGTAAATCTAAAAATGGTCGCTATATTTTTATCACTTCTCAAGCAACGCTGTCTTCTGAACAATTTTTTATTAATGCGAATGAACCCGAGTCGGTTTTTCAATCATTTCAGCCACGAATCAAAAATGTATTATATGATGTTGTAGCATTAAATGATAAATTCCTAATTAGGACTAATGAAAATGCATTGAACTTTAAAGTGATGGAATGTTCCTTAGATAAAACAAACCATAGTTATTGGAAAGAACTCATTCCACATAGATCAGACGTATTAGTACAAAACGTAGAAGCATTCAAAGACTATTCGGTAATTACTGAAAGAAAGAATGGATTAATTCAACTTAGGATTAAGCAAAACAGCGGTAATGATGAACATTATATTCAATTTGACGAACCTGCATATTCTGCTAATTTAGGTTCCAATCCTGAATACAATAGCACTTCCCTACGATATACATACACTTCGTTAACCACCCCATTCTCCGTTTTTGATTATGAGCTATCTACCAAAACTAAAACCCTTAAAAAGCAACAAGAAGTAGTTGGGGGGTATAATCCAACAGATTATACAAGCGAAAGAATTTATGCTACTGCTAATGATGGAACTAAAATTCCTATTTCTCTGGTGTACAAGAAAGGCTTTAAAAAAGATGGTAATGCTCCCCTTTTATTATATGCTTATGGATCATATGGATATAGTATTGACGCCGATTTTAGTAGCACAACACTTAGCTTATTAAATAGAGGATTTGTATATGCAATAGCACATATTAGAGGAGGAGAAGATTTAGGTAGACAATGGTATGAAGATGGAAAACTATTAAAGAAGAAAAACTCATTTACCGACTTTATTAATTGTGGAGAATTCTTGGTAAACAATAAATATACTAGCAAAAATCATTTGTATGCAAATGGCGGAAGTGCCGGTGGCCTTTTAATGGGTGCCGTAACCAATATGGCACCTGAGTTATGGAAAGGGGTAATTGCTGAAGTTCCTTTTGTAGATGTTGTAAACACTATGTTAGATGAGAGCATTCCTTTAACCACGAATGAATTTGACGAATGGGGGAATCCAAAAGAAAAGATATATTATGACTATCAAAAAAGTTATTCCCCATATGAAAATGTAGAAAAGAAAAACTATCCCCACCTTTTAGTTACCACTGGGCTTCACGATAGTCAGGTTCAATATTTTGAACCAGCAAAATGGGTGGCAAGGCTTAGAACAATGAAAACAGATCAAAATGTTCTAATGCTCAAGACTAATATGGATTATGGACATGGTGGTGCATCGGGTAGATTTGATTACTTAAAAGAGACTGCGCTGAACTTTGCTTTCTTGCTAGCTTTAGAAGGAATAACAGAATAAACGCAAGCAATTGAATAAATGAGTAATAGCTTTTTTAGGTTCAAAGAATTCACTGTCCATCAAGATAAAACCGCCATGAAAGTATGCACCGATGCATGCTTATTTGGTGCTTGGGTTGTAGATAATATGGATATGCCTAGTCTAAAAAACATACTTGATATTGGAACTGGTTCAGGTTTGCTCTCATTAATGTTGGCACAGTTTAGCACGGCAAGAATTGATGCAGTAGAAATTGACCCAATGGCTGTGGAGCAAGCAATATCAAATTTCAAAGAAAGTAAATGGGAAAGGCAATTGCAAACATATTCAACTTCTATAGTAGATTTTGTAAGTAAACAAGGTCAGCAATATGACCTGATTATTTCTAATCCTCCTTTCTTTGAACAACAATTAAAAAGCAAGGATACGCTAAGAAATATTGCGATGCATAGTGCCAATTTAACTTTAACAGAATTGGCCTATTGCATGGTTCAACTGTTAGGTGATTCAGGGAAAGCCGCCATTTTACTACCATGGAATAGACTGAAAGAATGGAAGACTATTGCCGAAAAAATAGGCCTTTTTTGTATCAAAGAAACTTCTGTTAAACAAAGTACTACTCATGATTATTTTAGAGTAATGATTTTAATGCAAAAAAATGCTTCAACTCCTTGTTTTGATAATATAAGCATCAAAGACGGAAATGGATACAGCAAAGAATTCAGCAAATTATTGGCTCCCTATTATTTGGCCTTGTAACTCATATTTATTCTTAACCGGCATTATTAACTAACTTAGCGCTATGAAAATGTATAGTATTTTGATAGGATTACTGGTTTTGCTATTGACAGCATGCAGTAGCCCTGCTAAAAATTTTACCCCCGCTGAAAATGGCTTAGATGCAGGAAGGGAATTCATTGACGCCTGCTTAAAAGGAGATTTTAGTAAAGCTTCATTTTATATGGTAGACGATGAAAAAAACAAACAATTACTTTCAACGGTTGAAGCTGCATATAGAGAAAAAGATAAAGAAGGAAGACAAGAATTAAGGTTAGCTTCTATCAATATTAAAGAAGTAGCCGAACCCAATGACTCTACTGTAATGCTTTATCATAGCAACTCTTTAGATACCAGCGCTAAACAAACCATTATTGTTAAAAGAAATAATATTTGGCTAGTAGATTATAAACAATCAAATAAATAAACAATATTTAATTTTATGAATCAACAAACAGTACTACATCCTTGGCATGGTGTTCATTTTGGTGAAAATGCCCCCCGCATAGTAAATGCAGTCATCGAAATTCCACAGGGATCAAGATGTAAATATGAAATAGACAAGCCAAGTGGCTTATTAAAATTAGACAGGGTCATTTTTTCTTCCTTCTACTACCCTATTAATTATGGTTTTATTCCACAAACTTATGGAGGAGATAAAGATCCTCTTGATATACTGGTAATTACATCATTACCTGTTCAACCATTAACACTGATGGAAGCAAAAGTAATTGGGGTAATGCAAATGATTGACGGAGGTGAACCAGACGACAAAATTATTGCAGTTGCAGCAACTGATCCGGGTGTAAACCATTACAATAATATTGAAGAACTACCCAGACATTTCTTTGATGAATTAAGACATTTCTTTCAAGAATATAAAAGGTTAGAAAAGAAAGAAGTTTTAGTAGAAGACTTTGGTGACAAAGCAAAAGCTTTAACCATTGTTGAGGAAGCAATTGCTTTTTATAAAGAAACTTTTATAAACAAATAAAATGAGTGTTACTACCCTACTTCTATTACTTTTCATTGGCCTAGCTGCAGGTTTTTTAAGTGGCTTAGTAGGTATTGGAGGTGGTATCATCATGGTACCCGCATTGGTGTTTTTCCTTGGGCTTACTCAAAAACAAGCCCAAGGAACTTCATTGGGAGTTCTAATGCTTCCTGTAGTAGTCCTTGCTGTTTGGCAATACCATAAACAAGGGCAAATCAATTTTAATTATGTCTTTCTAATAGCTATAGCATTTATTACAGGGGGTTTCTTAGGGAGCAAATTAGCATTGAGTTTAAGCGACGAAAAAATGAAGAAAATATTTGCTGTAGTTTTATTGTTGTTAAGCATCAAAATGTTGTTTTTTGATAAGAAAAAAACTAGTTCTCCAGTTGAGCCAACAAAAATTCAACAAACTGCATCTCATTAGCGGGTGAATTGATGCTGCCCCCTTATCTTTGCGTAAAATATTATAAAATGGAAGCAAAACAATCCACTGGTAAATATTGGGCGTTATTCTTTTTTTGGCTTGCAGCTTTAATTGTACTCCTTTTTGTATACCGTGAATTCTTTTGGTTAGCGCTGCCTGGCACTGTTACTTATTTTGCCAAAGGAATGGATTTAATGTAGTTTTCCGCTTAATCTAGGCGCTTCACTATTCTTAATTGGTGTGTTCTTTCACCCGTTTCCTTATTCAGAATTCCTGCTTGATCAATTTGATCAACACGAACCCTTCCCGACGCGTGGATGATGGTGTGGGCATCTAATAAAATACCTACATGAGTAATCTTGCCTTCTTTATTGTCAAAATAGGCAAGGTCCCCGCATTTGGTCTCTGCAAGGAATCCTATACTAGTTCCAAGTTCAGCCTGTTGGTAAGCATCTCTAGGTAATTGAATATTGAAGTATTTATACACTTGTTGTACAAATCCACTACAATCAATACCAAAAACTGACCGTCCGCCCCATAAATAAGGAGTATTGATAAATAGTTGCGAAATACGATTTACTGAATCTTGATTAAACAATATTTCACCAGGTATAAAAACTTGCCCATCATATTTAAAGGCCAACCCAGGAAGGCTAAGTTGTTGAGATTGAAAAAGTTCCAATGAAGCACCAAAAGGAAGCATCATTTTAGTGCCATTTAAAAGCATTGAATTTGAATATGCAGGCATGATCTGATTGGATCTTTGCATAACTATTTCATCAGCTACTAAGACCAACTGTGCACTCTGGCACCACCCCTCGTATCCATCACTCAAACATTTGATTTTAGTAAATGTTCCTGTTTGTAAAAGCAAACCTCCTTCTAATATTTCGGCGGTTTCTCCAAACAAGATTTGGCTAACCATTTCACTTTGATGGGCAGCTTCTGCTCTTAATGGGGCAACCGCTACAATTGCTACAACAAATGCCATTCAATTTTTTTATTGAAAGATATGGAAATTTATGAAGCTTGCATCTTAACAAAAATGAGTTAATTTAACAAGTGATTCAACAAGCGTTTAAGCATATTACAGACCTTGAACTTTTAAAGAAGTATCAAACCGACCAAAATAAGGAATGGTTAGGTATTTTGCTTCAACGGTATACGATGTTGTTACTTGGAGTGTGCATGAAATACCTCAAAAATGAAGAAGAGGCAAAAGATGCTGTTCAACAAATATTTTTGAAAGCCCTGAATGAATTTGATAAATACCAGGTGGAATATCCAAAGAGTTGGTTATATAAAATAGCTTGTAATTACTGTTTAATGAAGCTTAGAGACCAAAAAGCATATATATCCATTGATAATGCACCTGCAATAGCAGAAATAGAAGAAACAGAAAATAATTCAAATATTGAAAAAGAAATAAATTTAAACTTATTAGAAGCTGCAATAGAAGAACTCAATTTGGAGCAAAAAACTTGCATAACTTTATTTTATCTCCAAAAGAAAAGTTATCAGCAAATAAGTGTTATCACTGGATTTAGTTTATTGCAAGTAAAAAGTAATATTCAGAATGGGAAAAGGAATTTAAAAATATTAATGGAGAAAAAACAATCTTTTTAATGACCAATTGGAAAGACATATTTAAAAAAGAAACTGATTTATCTAACGAGGAATTACTGAAATACCTAGGTAAAGATATCTCTGAAGACGAAATGAATGCCATTGAACAAAAAATGGCTACATCCGATTTTGAAAATGATGCAATGGAAGGATTGGCACAATTTAAATCGAAAGAAAATATTATTGCAATAACCAATATCCTAAATCAACAACTAAAAAAACAAACTTCGAGATCCCACAAAAGGAATAAGAAAAGAAAAATACAAGATCAACAATGGCTAATTGTAGTAATCCTTGTTGTATTGCTTTTAAGTGTGGCAGGCTACTTATTAATTCATTATAACCGCTAAGACCTACAAAAATGTTGAATCAATTCAAATTGACCTGGAAACTGTTCTGCTAATTCTGAAGCGTTCGCCAATTCAAAATCAGCAAAATCAAACCCAGGAGAGACGGTACAACCAACTAAAGAATAAATTCCATTTGTTTTTGATGCAAACCAAGCACCTGCTGGTACAATCGCTTGAAATTGCTCTCCCATTTCTATATTAGAACCAAGTTTTATTAATTCGTAGTTTCCATTGTTGTGTAAAACATGAATATCTACTGCATCCCCTGAATAAAAATGCCAACATTCATCCGATTTTATTCGATGAAAGGCAGAAAATGAATCAGCCTCCAATAAAAAATAAATGGCAGTAGAAAAGCTACGGTTACCAATAAATCTTTCTGGCAAACTATTCGTAGGAATCAATTCAGATGACCGATAGGTTTCTTTATAATAGCCTCCTTCTGGGTGTGGCAATAATTGGTAAAACTCAATAAGTTGTTGGATAAATGGAGCCATAGTATAGAATATTTATTCAAACTTAATCCAATAGCTATAATTATATTTTTTAAATGGCACCCTAAATTTTGATATAGGCAGGCCCCCTAACCATCCATACCATGTAAACTTGTTTGAATTAAATTATAAAGCAATCCAAATCAATTGACCTTCCAATTTAAAGGAATTTTAAATCCCCCCCATTTAGAGAAAAGAAACAAGTAAACTTTCTTTTTCAAAGGTGTATGCACATGCTTAGTTTTCATATGCAAAAGAATTAGCCCTTATTGTCATTCATTTAATAGAAACGATTTCCGAATTCTCTAATTCATAAGGTCATTGAGAAAAAAAAATTGACTTGGAAAATAAATATACCATTAAGAAAACATTAAAATATTATATCTATTATATTTTAATGTTTAAATCTAATTTTAGTAAATTTTAAAGCATTTCCTTGATTTTAAAGGTTTTAACCATTTAATATAATGTTATTTTGAAAATTATCAATCGAATTTACTAACATTAATAAATTTTATATATTTATTATATTGTCATTTTTTAGAAATTTTTTACTATTTTGATCTCAGGAAATAAATATTATAAATAAAAGTTATTTAATTATGTACCAGAAAAAACTCAACTTTTACAACGTCACACCATTTCTAGTTTTACTGATTGTGGCTATTCTTGCCATTTTTGCTCCACCGGAATTAAGCTTCGAAGATAAAGAAGGCGTTTACAATGGAGCAGACATTGCATGGATTTTAGTTGCGACTGCTCTGGTCTTTCTAATGACTCCTGGTTTGGCTTTTTTTTATGGAGGAATGGTACATAGAAAAAATGTGATCTCAACAATGATTAAAAGTGTAGTAGCCACTGGAGTGGTAACCATTATTTGGGTAACCGTTGGTTATAGCCTTTGTTTTGGCGAATCATTAGGAGGGTTTATCGGGAATCCGACCACTTACTTATTTATGAAAGGAATAAATAGCGGTGCGCCATGGAGCTTAGCCCCAACAATTCCTTTGGGCTTGTTTGCATTATTCCAACTTATGTTTGCTATTATTACCCCAGGTTTAGTTGTTGGTGCTGTTGCAGAAAGAGTAAAATTCACTTCTTATATTTTATTCATCGCATTATTTAGTCTATTAGTTTACGCCCCTATTGCTCATTGGACTTGGCATCCAGAAGGATTTTTATTTAAAATGGGTGCACTGGATTTTGCAGGTGGAACAGTTGTTCATATTTCTGCTGGATGTGCAGCATTAGCCGGTGCATTGGTATTAAAAAGAAGAAAAGCACATTTAGACCAAATTGAAATCCCTCCCGCCAATATTCCGTATGTGTTAATTGGAACTGGTTTATTATGGTTTGGATGGTTTGGTTTTAATGCAGGATCTGCTTTGGGAGCAAACGCACTAGCTGTTTCTGCATTTGCAACAACTAACACAGCTGCCGCATCTGCAGGATTATCTTGGATGTTTTTTGATGTAATGAGAGGCAAAAAACCTTCAGTGTTAGGCTTTTGTATAGGGGCAGTTGTTGGCTTAGTAGCCATTACGCCTGCCGCTGGTTTTGTTGCAGTTCCACAAAGTATATTTATTGGATTTATTGCCGCAATACTTTCAAATTTAGCTGTTTACTACAAATCAAAATCTTCATTAGATGATACACTTGACGTGTTCCCATGCCATGGTGTAGGCGGAATGGTGGGCATGTTGATGACAGGAATTTTCGCAACTAAATCTGTAAATGGAGCAGGTGCAGAAGGCTTATTATATGGGAATACAGAATTCTTTATTACACAAATAAAAGCGCTATTAATAGTTGTCATATTCAGCTTTACTGTTTCATTAGGCATTTTTAAATTAATCAGCGTTATGCTCCCCTTAAGGGTTAGTTCAGAAGAAGAAGAACTAGGATTAGATGCTACTCAGCATGATGAAAAATATGTACAAGGTACTTTACTCATAAGAGAAAACGCATAAAAAAACAAGGTACAGTCTTTACCAAATTCTCTGATCAGAATTCGAGACTGTACCCCTTTATTAACTAAAAAGTCATCACAATGTTAAAGAAAATTCTAGTTTCTTGCGCATCTTTATGTGCAATGCTAAACGGTTTTGGTCAAAAAGCTGAACCAATCAAGTCAACAACAACTATTACAGGGTATATAGATGGTTATTTCAGAGCCCTTACAAAAGACGGAGGGGGAACCCATAATAATTTCACCAGTTTTACCAATTCTTATAATTCTTTTAATTTGGGGATGGCCAGTATTAAGGTAGATCAAACCTATGGCAAATTTTCTTCTACACTTGATATTGGCGTTGGCAAAAGAGTAGACGAATTCTCTTATAACGACAAAGATTTATTGACTAATATAAAACAGGTTACGCTGTCTTACGCTATTTCAAAGAATTTAAAACTAACAGCTGGAAAATTCTCAACACATATTGGTTACGAATTACTCGATGCAACTAGCAATAGAAATTATAGTATGTCTTATGGATTTTCATATGGACCATTCTTTCATACTGGTTTAAAAGCAGACATTTCATTGGGTGGAAAGTCTGCAATAATGGTTGGAGTAGTTGACCCAACTGATTATTCTACATTTAATAGTAATCCAAAATACGTTATAGCTCAATTTAGCTCTGCTTCAAGAAATGAAAAAATAAAAGGTTATTTTAATTTCTTGCATGGCGATATCACCACTCAATATAATCTTGTATTAAGCGCAACATTATCGAGTAAGATAAATGCTGTTTTTGATGGCAGTATTAACCAACAAAAGAACCCACTAGGAAAAAGTAACTGGAGCTCTCAAGCATTTTATTTGAACTATGATTTTTCAGAAAAAATTGGGCTTACTTTAAGAGAAGATTTTTTCAATGACAGACAAAATAATCCAATCGGCATTGGAAATTTAAATGCAACCACTCTATCCGGGAAATTCAAGTTTAGTAAACTTACTCTTATTCCTGAATTCAGATTAGATAATAGCACTGCACCTTTATTTAATACTAAAACTGGGACAGTCTCTAGCGCTTCCAATTTCTTAGTCGCGGCTGTGTATACTTTTTAAAATAGAATACAACCATAGGTTATAAATAGAAAATCAAACAGCAAATTTGGTAATGCAGAGGGGGGTAAAAAGATACACTACTCAAAAAGTATTGAACCAAACTCTTCAAGGAATTCTTAGTTTGGCTATGAGTTCCAAGGTAAATTTGCGATTCCAGGTGTGCCACTTGGTGCATTAGTACCAGGATTTTAAAATTTACAGGTTAATCAAGTTTCCGCAATTTGAACACAAGCAAGTGCAGACATTAACGGTGTTTTTCAACAACTAATATTGTATTGCCCTAAAAATTAAATTACGGCTAAAACCTATTTTGATACTTGTCGAGTCTAAGTGTCGATTCTTCCAATTAATGACACCCCAATAAAACCTCTTACTTCAAGCGTATTGGCGCTGATTAATTTGATGGTAAAAGAATAGGTCTAGTACCATTGGCTTCATCAGAATGATTCATATCTAATTTTAGTTTCCCAGTTTCCGGATCATGTACCCTTGTATTCATGAATCAAAAACGTTTTTTGTTATTTATCTCTGATATTTAAACAACACAGTTGTAAGAAGTTTTAATGGGGCAATTTCAATACTTTTGACGTTTGATGGCTTCATGAAATATCTCTTTAGTTTAATTTTCCTTATTTATGCTATAAGCAGCTTCGCAAATGACAGCCTGCTTATTACTCAACTACTGAGAAGAATTGAGCATTTACAAGAGAGAGAAACAGGGATATTTCCAAAGGGATCAATTCCCTCCTACAGAATGTATGCCCATAACAAAGATCGATTTAAAGCAGACATCAATCCGTTCTTTACAGGATTAGTGTCATTTACATTGCAAGATATTAAACCACAATTATCCATTTATCAACAACATTTAGCCAATCAGATAATTGATAATGCTAACCCAGTATTTTCAAAATTTCAAAACAATAAAAATAAACTTCCAACTTATAATTTCTGGCCCACAGATACCCCTCAAATTTTTCCAAATGCAGGCTGGATGAATCTTTTAAACAAGAGCCAATCACTACCAGACGACATGGACGATACAGTGATTATTTTAATGGCAATGCAAGCTAATGACTCGGTAGCAAAGCTGGTTCATCAACTGATGCAGAAACATGCGAACAATGGTAAAAAATTGGTTAAAAATACATTCAAAGAATACCAGCATTTAGGTGCTTATTCAACTTGGTTTGGGAAAAAAATGCCTATAGAATTTGATATAAGTGTTCTAAGCAATTTGCTTTATTTTGTTCAATATTATGAGTTAGAATGGAGTGCAGCTGATTCAGCTAGTTTGTATTTGATTGAAGATGCGGTTCAAACGCGGAAACATATCAATAACGCCAATTACATCTCACCACACTATGCAAAAGCATCCATTGTGTTTTATCATTTGTCAAGATTAATGTCAATAAAACCTATTCCAGCTTTAGAAGTCCATAAACCACAATTGATAAATGAAGCCCTAGATTTATTTAAACAATCGAATTCATTTATGGAACGCATTCTGCTGAGCACTTCTTTATTAAAGTGGGGAGCTAAACCGCCTACAATTCAAATCTCCCCGAATAAAGATTTAACATCATTAATAGAAGATGAATCATTTGCATTCTTTATTGCCAATATGGGAACGATTTATCCCAATTATTTAAAGAAATTTCTCACTCAATCTAAGCTTGGTACTTTCTACTATTATAGTCCTGCATATAATAATATACTTGTACTTGAAAATTTAGTTTGGCAGAAAAGAGACTACAAAAAATAAAACCCAATCAAAATTGATTGGGTTTATCTTGTCTTAGTGGAGCCGACCGGACTCGAACCGGTGTCCAAACATCGTGACCATTAGCTTTCTACATGCTTATTTCTTTATTAGTTGTAGGCAACGAACCGGAAAAGAACAAACCAATTCATCACTTAGCTGGATAATCTTAAGCAATAGGCACAGCCTACTATTGCAGCATCTCCTTTTGTTTTGAGTCGGCGGCGGCACATGGAAAGAAGCGAACCTGTGCGGCGGCCCAAATGGTTACTTAATCACTGATTAAGCAGCCATGGCATACTGAGTATTGCCAATTAATGGTTGAATATTCAGATTAAAGTGCTAATTATCCAACGCACTGCATGCTTACACCAACCGTAACCTATGCTGTCAAAACCAAAACGGCCCCGTAAGTCTATTTAAATAATCTCCAAAAGTCTAACCCCAAAGCGTATGCCATTAATCCCATAAGGAGAATCATTCCTGCCATTTGGGCATATTCCATGAATTTATCGCCAGGTTTTCTTCCAGAAACCATTTCATACAATGTAAATAAAGCATGTCCTCCATCTAATGCAGGAATTGGCAGAATATTCATAAATGCCAAAACAATAGAGAAAATACCTGTCAAAGTCCAAAAACGCTCCCAATCCCAAACTCCAGGGAAAGTGTTTCCAATACTAATTACACTACCCAAAGAATCGCTGGCATTTACTTTACCAGTAAATAATTGTTTTAGCCCAGTTATATAACGATCTAATGTTTCCCAACAACGTGTAAAACCAATTGGGATAGAAGCCATTAGATCATATTGAATATGTTCTGTTCCCAAAATAGTTAATGGACTAACTTGGAAAAATCCAATTGAACCTTTATCATTTACCAAGGCCTTAATTTGAACAGTATCCTTCCCTCTAATTGCAGTTAACTGTGCAACAGTGTTGGCAGCTGATTTTTTTAATTGGTCAAACTCTTGATAATAAGTAAATGATTTCCCATTCAAAGCTATCAAAGTATCCCCTTTTCTTAATTCCCCAGCATTGAATACTGCAGTATTACTAACAGAATCAACTATTACTGGATATTGCGGAACAAGCATTCCACTAAATTTTTTCTGTTCCACAATTTTTTGCATAAAACTTTCGGGAACTATAATTTCTAAAGGTTCACCATCTCTAATTACCGTTAATTTTTTTGCTTCGGTCAAAACCAATTCAGATTCAATTGATCCGAAATTTTCGATGGGTTTACCATCCATTGCAACAACATTATCCCCGTCTTTTAATCCTATAGACTTACCTAAAGAATCTACATGAACACCATATTTTAAATTTTTAACAGGTAACTGCTCATCTCCCCAGTACCAAGTAATTCCAATAAATATTACAATGGCTAAGAGTATATTTACTACAACACCTCCTACCATTATAATCAATCTTTGCCAAGCTGGTTTAGACCTGAATTCCCATGGTTCAGCAGGTTTTTTCATTTGCTCTTTATCCATGCTTTCATCTATCATCCCTGCTATTTTTACATAGCCTCCAAATGGAATCCAACCCAATCCATATTCAGTATCTCCTTTTTTCTTTTTAAACAAACTAAACCAAGGATCAAAGAATAAATAGAATTTATCTACCCTGCAACCAAACCATTTTGCAGGCAAAAAATGTCCTAGTTCGTGTAATACAACTAATATGGAGAATGATAAAATAAACTGGCCAGCTTTTACTCCAACACTTGCCCAATCAATAGCTAATAACATCATATAAAACCCCTTCTTTTTTGCTCAATTAATGATTACATATGTAATAATGAAGCCGCAAAGTTACGTGCCTCTGCGTCGCTATCAAAATAGTCCTGTAAAGTTGGCTTTTCAATAAAAGCAATTTTATTCATGGTTTGTTCAACCACTTCAGTAATATCTAAAAATCCAATTCTGTTTCTAAGGAATGCAAATACAGCCATTTCATTAGCTGCATTCATTACACAAGCCATATTTCCTCCCTTATATAATGCTTCAGTTGCTAAAGCAAGATTTCTAAATGTTTTCATATCTGGCTCTTCAAAAGATAAAGTACCAGGCTTTTTAAAATCATACCTAGGAAAATTATTTGCAATTCTTTGAGGAAAGGCCAATGCATATTGAATGGGTAATTTCATATCCGGTAAACCCATTTGTGCTTTTATACTCCCATCTTCAAATTGAACCATACTATGAATAATACTCTGAGGATGTATTACCACTTGAATTTGGTGAGCTTCTAAATTAAATAGCCACTTCGCTTCAATCATTTCAAGCCCCTTATTCATCAGAGTTGCAGAGTCTATAGTGATTTTTGCCCCCATACTCCAATTTGGATGTTGCAATGCATGATCTCTCTTTACATTAACCAAAAAATTAGGCTTTTTTCCTAAGAAAGGTCCGCCACTAGCAGTCAAAATAATTTTCTCAATTTTATTTCTACCCTCTCCTACCAAACATTGAAAAATAGCAGAATGCTCACTATCTACAGGTATAACAGCCACTCGTTTTTCTGCTGCTTTTTGCATTACTAAATCTCCTGCAACTACCAATGTTTCTTTATTAGCTAGGGCAATAGGCTTACCCAATTCAATTGCATTTAAAGTAGGTTTTAATCCTGCATACCCAACAATTGCAGCAAGCATCATATCGTAACAATCAATAGATGCAGCTTCTGCTAATGCATCTTCTCCGGCAAATACTTTAATACTTGTTTGTGCAAGTGCAGCTTTTACAGTTTGGTATTTTTTTTCATCCCCAATTACTACAATATTTGGATTAAAAAGCATTGCTTGTTTTATTAACAACTCATCATTACTTTGAGCAGTAAGAATTTCTGCACTAAACAATTCAGGATTTGCTTTTATTACATCCAGGGCTTGGGTTCCAATAGATCCAGTGGAACCGAATATGGCAATGCGTTTTTGACTCATAGGTATATTATCCTTTATAATTGGGCATAGTTACACAATATATGCTAAAATTTTCCTTACTCATTATCAGGTTGTACAAATTGCACCAGCTGATTGGCAATATTTCTGTCATTGCTTAATCTAGGGACTTTATTTTGTCCTCCCAATTTCCCAATCAATTTCATATAGTCTATAAATCCATTTTTTTGAACTACCCGAATTTTAAGTGGCAATAAAATATTACCCTTCATTAAATCATGGTAATACACATTCTTATTACTTAATGAATCGTTCAAATATTGAGCAAACTCATTAATATTATTGGGTGATGTTTCAAATTCAATAAACCATTCATGATAACTTTTGCCTTCTCCTTGTTGAATCATGGGTGCTACAGTAAATTCAGTCACTTTCGCAGGATATGCCGCTAGCGTGGCTTTTAGTGCAGCTTCTACTTCTTCGCCAATTACATGTTCGCCAAAAGCAGAAATAAAATGCTTTGTTCTACCTGTAACGATTATTCGGTATGGATTTAAACTGACGAATTTTACAGTGTCTCCTATATTATAGCCCCACAATCCAGCATTACTGTTTATGATAAGCGCATAATTTTCCCCTAGTTGTACATCTTTCAAACTTAGCCTTGTAGGAAATTCATTAAAAATTTCCCCGGCTGGAACAAACTCAAAATAAATACCGCTATTGGTATTTAACAACATTCCTTCTTGATCTTGTGAATCTTGAAATGCAAAGAACCCTTCACTGGCAGGGAACAATTCAATAGAATCAATTTTTTTTCCAATGCTTTCAAAAAGTCTTGCTTTATAAGGTTCAAAATTGACGCCACCTTGTACCATTATGCTAAAATGAGGAAATAATGTTGCAATATTTTTACCCGTTTTTTCTATCAACCTGTCAAAATACATTTGCATCCAAGGCGGAATTCCACTTATTAAAGTCATGTCTTTATTAATGGTTTCAGCAACAATTTTATCAAGCTTAGCTTCCCAATCTTCAATACAATTGGTTTCAAAACTGGGCAATTGATTAGACCTTAAATAAGCAGGAATATGATGATTAACGATTCCACTTAACCTTCCAGTTGGAATAGTTCCTGTTCGTTCTAAAACAGGAGAACCGCTTAAAAAAATCATTTTACCGTTAGCAAATGCCGTATTTCCCGTTTCTGCCATGTAGCAAAAAAGTGCGTTTCGGGCTGTTTGAATATGATTTGGGATTGAATCTTTGGTAATTGGTATATACTTAACCCCACTAGTTGTTCCGCTGGTTTTGGCAAAATAAATGGGCATCCCTTTCCAAAGTACATTTGCTTTACCCTGCTTAATTTGCTCAATATAAGGCTTGATCAATTCATAATCCCTTATCGGCACTGCTTGCGTAAAGCCACCATAATCGGCAACTTGGTTTAATGAATGGTCTTTTCCAAATTGTGTACCCGCACCATGTTTTAATAAAGACTTAAAGATGATTTCCTGGTGTTGAACAGCCTGCATCATCGATTTTCGGGTCTTATTATATATTACATTGGCAAAGGGTTTTGCGAGCAAAGATTTAAAGTTCATAGGCTAAAATTGATACCAGAATAACAAAAATAGGCTTATCAGCGTCGGTTTAGGCTGCTTTAACCCTAAATTTGCAATAATTTATTTCGAAAATCTTTGTGATATATCCCTTGAAAACCCTACCTTTGCCGTCCTAATTTTGGACAGCTATGTTAGCAATAGTAAAAATCGCAGGTCAACAATTTAAAGTACAAGAAGGTCAAAATTTGTACGTTCCCCACCTGCAGGGTAAAACCGGAGACAAAGTAGAGTTTAACGATGTACTGTTCGTAGACAA
>CAZTDV010000011.1:0-78190 GCA_964612195.1 uncultured Sediminibacterium sp. | reverse complement strand
AGGCGGTTTATTATAAAATTCAAGAGAGAAGAAAGCAAGATGAACAACCTATGCATGAATTATATAGTTCATTAATTGCTAAGCGTCATCAAATAGCCCTTAATGCTGGATTTGAGAATTATCGTGATTATAAATTTAAAGAGTTGGGGAGGTTTGATTATACCAAAGAAGACTGCTTTCAGTTTCATGATGCGGTAAAGCAATACGTACTCCCTTTAGTAAATGAAATTTATGATCGCAAAAAACAAAAGCTTCAGCTTAACACCCTAAGACCTTGGGATACCGAAGCTGAACCCGCTGGTACCGCGCCTTTAAAGCCTTTTACAACAGGGGAAGAATTGTACCAGAAAACGGTGAAATGTTTTGATCAACTCAATCCTTTTTTCGCTGATTGTTTACGTAAAATGAAAGAGCTGAATCATTTTGATTTAGAAAGCCGAAAAGGCAAAGCACCTGGTGGATACAATTGTCCATTGGCAGAAAGCGGAGCGCCTTTTATTTTCATGAATGCGGCAGGGCAAATGAGTGATGTTACTACTATGGTACACGAAGGTGGTCATGCGGTTCATTCTTTTTTAGCACATCCTTTAAAATTGTCTGCCTTCAAGGAGTATCCTATGGAAATTGCAGAAGTTGCTAGCATGGCAATGGAGCTTTTTAGCATGGATCATTGGCAAGCCTTTTTTGAAAATGAATCTGATTTAAAAAGAGCCAAAGAACACCAATTAGAAAGAACCATTACTATCTTTCCTTGGATTGCTATCATAGATCAATTTCAACATTGGGTATATGAGCATCCAAAACATACAATAGAAGAAAGAACCGGTGAATGGATGCGAATTTTAAATGAATTTTCCACCAATAGTATTGATTATACAGGGCTAGATGAATTTAGAAAAATAGGTTGGCAAAGGCAATTGCATTTATTTGAAGTACCATTCTATTATATCGAATATGGAATTGCTCAATTAGGGGCAATTGGATTGTGGATGCAGTATAAACAAAACCCCAATAAAGCTTTAGAAAACTATATGAATGCATTGAGTTTAGGCGGCACTAAAACTTTGCCTGAACTATATAAAGCAGCTGGGTTAGAATTTAATCTAACGCCAGCTTATATTAAAACTTTAATGGAATTTGTAAAGACCGAAATGGATCAAATTACTCAGGCTTAGGTCCGCTTGGCGGATTATTGCCTTGAGCTGGTCTAGGTGGTCTGTTTTGTTGAGGACCTCTAGGTGCACGAGGCCCTTGTGGATTATTTTGTGGTGGATTATTCTGCTGCGGTCTTCTAGGGCCTTGATTAGGGCCTTGTCCCTGCTGTGGAGGTCTATTTGGTCCGCGCTGTGGTGCGTTTCCTTGTGGCCCTCTTTGTTGTGGCCCACTTTGATTGCTTCTTTGTTGGTCTCTTCTTCTTCTATCGTTTTTCTCTAACGATTTCAAACTAATTTGACCAACCAATTCAACAAAAGCTGGTTCTGCTTCTTTTTGTTTGCTATTTACAATTTCAACTGCTTGTAATTCATCTACTCGCTGACCTTGCTTATTCAATCTTTTTATTTCTTTAACTCTATCAATGGTTAAAGGATAATGCTTGGTATTATTTGGAAGAATATACCACATTAAATTTTTGAAAATATCTTTCTTAATTAAATGAGCAGTACCCATTGCAGTATCCAACGTATCTGCATAATCTGGGAATTGTTGCAATGCATCTAAATAAGTGTCTAACTCATAATTTAAACAGCATTTTAATCTTCCGCACTGACCACTCAATTTTGTTTGATTGATAGATAGGTTTTGGTAACGGGCTGCAGTAGTATTAACACTTTTGAAATCGTTTAACCAAGTACTGCAACATAGTTCTCTTCCGCAAGAACCAATACCACCCAATTTAGCTGCTTCCTGACGAATACCTATTTGCCTCATTTCTACTTTAATCTTAAAGTCGCCAGCAAATATTTTAATCATTTCACGAAAATCTACTCTATCATCAGCGGTATAAAAGAAAGTTCCTTTTTTACCATCAGCCTGAATTTCAACCTCGCTCAACTTCATTTGTAAGTTCAAGCTACGAGCAATAGTGCGGCTTCTAGCGAGTATTTCCTTTTCCCTGCTTTTGCTTATTTCGAAGCTTTCAATATCTCTATCGGTGCTTTTGCGAAGTATCTTTTTTATTTCAGGGCTAAACTCGTCTACTTGTTTTTTCTTCAACTGCATGCGAACCAATTCTCCAGTAAGACTTACTTCACCTACATCAAAACCACTAACCCCTTCAACAGTAACGTATTCTCCTTTCTCTAAATATTGTAAAGTGGTATTTCTAAAAAATTCTTTTCTGCTGCCTTGCTTAAAGCTTACTTCAACAATTCTGCAATTACTTTCAGGGTCGCTAAAAGGCAAATTCATTAACCAGTCGTGCACGTTTAAACGATTACATCCACCCGTGCTGCAGCCTCCGTTACTTTTACAACCATTTGGTTTCCCCGTTCCACAAGATCCACATCCCATATATATATAATAATAAGAAGTTCTTTAATATGTACCTATTTACTCAAAATTAGGGTTTTGTTCTGAATGATATGGTATAGTTTAATGGTGAGTGCTTGAAACAGCATTTTAGCGTGTGCATTGCGTTCTATATAATAAGCAGCTTTGTCCAGTTCTTCAATGATGCATTCTTGTTGACTAACAGAAGCAATTTTATTAAGCCTTTTGGCAAAGTCTTTTTCAGGTTCACCTAGTTTAACCAAGTCTTCTCCAATTACCCTAATACGAATACTCTGTTCTAATAAATGATTAAAATAGCGTAAAAACTGTTTCTGCTTTTCTCTACCCAGTCTACTAATCTCGTCTATAAATTTAAGTTGTGCAGCAGGACCTGTTTTAAGCATTGCATTTAACCACTCTCTTAATAAAGATTGCCAATCTTCATCGGCATGTTGCAAGAGTTGTAATGCTTCTCTATAATTTCCTTCACAAATACCAGTGATTTGTCGGGCGGTTTCTTCACTGGCTTTCGCACGCTCTATTAATGCTTGTTCAATATCTTTATCTTCTAGAGCAGGAATTCGAACCAATTGACACCTGCTTAAAATAGTAGCAAGCATTTGCTCTTCGTTCTCTGCTACCAATAAGAAAATGGTATTGGGTGGAGGTTCTTCAATTAGTTTCAATAATTTATTTCCTTCTTTGCCCAAATATTCAGGCATCCACACCAACAATACTTTGTATTTACTTTCAAAACTTTTTAAACTAAGCTCTCTAATAATTTGATTGCATTCTTCTGCAGTAATATTTCCTTGCTTATTATCTGCACCAATACTTTGCAACCAATCGTATACATTGCCGTAAGGCATGGTTTGCACAAAACTTCTCCATTCTTCAATATAATCTGAGCTAATAGGTTTGTCTCCCGATTTACGAGGAATCACCGGATAAGTAAAATGCAAATCGGGATGAACTAATTTGTTTGCGCGTAAATATGCAGGTTCATTGGCTATGTCATTTGGGTGGATAAAAGCTGGCGTGGGTGCCAGTGCGGTCATTCCACCAAAAAGATCTTCTACCACAGGGGCTTCTGCAGGAAGACTTACAATGTATTGCGCAAAAGCCATTGCCAATGGAAGCCCACCAGCTCCTTCTTTTGCTAGAAACAACAATGCATGGCTAAGCCTATTGTGCTCTACCATTTCAACTAAATGTTGTTTGATGGCATCATGACCTATAATATCTGAAAAAAGCATTGACCAATTTAAAATAGTGCGCAAATAAAAAAGAGAATGTGCGAACATTCTCTTTTTACAAAAATAGCGGATTAAACTACTTTACAAACTTTAATATTTCATCACTATCAGGCTTTACTTTACTTGGGAAGTATTGCAATAGTTTACCATTTTCATCCAATAAAAACTTACCAAAGTTCCAACCAACTTCTGCATCTAAAACACCGTTTTCTGCTTTTGAAGTAAGCCATTTGTAAATAGGGGCCATATCACTACCTTTTACACTTACTTTACTTGCCATAGGAAAACTCACTCCAAAGTTGGCTTTACAAAAATCTTGAATTTCACTATCGCTACCTGGTTCCTGGCCGCCAAAATTATTGGCAGGAAAACCTACAATTACTAGTTTGTCTTTGTACTGGTTGTACACTTTTTGTAATGCATCGTACTGAGGAGTATACCCACATTTAGATGCAGTATTCACTACTAAAATTTTCTTGCCTTTAAAAGAAGAAAAATCAATGGTTTTGCCTTCAATAGATTTTACTTTAAAACTATGAATGCTATTTACACCAGGTAAATTAAATGCGCTAAGCATAATAAAAGCAGCAATTGAAAAGATATATTTCATGACTTTTTATTTATACAACGAATGTAAGGGGATTTTGTTTAGTCAAATGTTAAACGGTGTAAGCGGTAGTGGCAACACTCACCGAAGCACCTGGAACTTGCAATATGGCTTTGGCGCAGGCTTCTAAACTTGCCCCAGTGGTAATTACATCGTCTATGAGTAAAATATTTTTATTTTTTATCATATTAGGTTCGGAAGCCCAAAATGCATCTTCCATATTTTTCCAGCGGTTTAAGCGATTGCCTTGGGTTTGGCTGCTGGTGTAAACCAGTCTAGTAATGGCTTGCGTGCAGAGTTTTTTTGGCCAGACCTCCATAATCCCCTCACAAATAATTCTAGCTTGGTTATACCCCCGCTGAAATTCCTTTTTGGGGTGTAAGGGAAGGGGAATTAGTACGTCTATATGGGCAAAGCGTTCAGATTGACGCAATTCTCTTCCCATGCACCTGCCTAAAAAACGACCAGCTGCAAGGTTGTTCTTGTATTTTAATTGTGATATCAGGTGTTGAACCAGTCCAGATTTGTAAAAATAAAAACTTGCTCCACCAGAAATCAGTGGAATTCTACCTGCAAAAACCTGCTCAACGGGGTTGTTTGAATGGTCAAAAAAATGGGTTACTGGAAGTGCATTTTTACATGCAGCACATAGGAATGCATTAGTATGAATATAGTCGGCACCACAGCCACTACAAATATGAGGGAAGAATAACTGTTGAAACGCATTGATATAAGTGTTAATTGGTATTGCCATGATGTTAAACTAGACAAACCAAAAAATAAAAACGGAAGTGAAAACCGAAAAGAAAAAGGTTTTTTAACGGAGGGTATTAAAAAAGCTGTTGATAAACTTCATCTACTCTACTTAATGCAATCACTTGAATAGAAAATGCTTTAGGGTCAAAACTTTTTTTATTGAATTTAGAAACAATAATTTTTTCGAATCCTAATTTTTGAGCTTCTGCAATTCTTTGTTCAATTCTATTTACTGCTCTAATTTCTCCATTCAATCCAACTTCACCCGCAAAGCAAATATTTTTTGGAAGTGGGTTGTCTTCATACGATGATAATAATGCGCATATTACTGCAAGATCTATAGAAGGGTCTTCTATTTTTATTCCACCAGCAATATTTACAAACACATCTTTTAATCCAAATTGAAATCCACCTCTTTTTTCTAATACAGCAAGTAATAATTGAAGTCTTCTTAAATCAAAACCAGTAACTGTTCTTTGTGGCGTTCCATAAACACTTGGAGTAACTAATGCTTGTACTTCAATTAATAAGGGGCGCATTCCTTCTAATGCAGCAGCAATTGCACTACCACTTAATACTTCTTCTCTTTGTGCAATTAATATTTCTGATGGATTAGTAACCACTCTCATTCCTGCCCCACTCATTTCATATATACCTAGCTCAGATGTAGAGCCAAAGCGGTTTTTAAGCGTTCTTAGTATTCTATAAGCATAATGTCTATCACCTTCAAACTGTAATACCGTATCAACCATATGCTCTAATATTTTTGGTCCTGCAATGGCTCCATCTTTGGTAATATGACCAATTAAAAAAACTGGTGTATTGGTTTCTTTTGCAAAGCGTTGAAATGATGCAGCGCATTCTCTAATTTGAGTAACGGTACCTGCAGATGAATCAATTAAATTAGATTGAATGGTTTGAATAGAATCTACAATTACTAATTCTGGTTTTAATTTTTTAATTTCTTTAAAAATTATATTGGTATCTGTTTCAGCTAGCAAATAAAAATTGTCGTTACTAATTTTTAGTCTATCTGCGCGCATTTTTATTTGTTGCTCACTTTCCTCTCCACTGATGTATAAAACTTTTAATTGTTTTATTAAAAGTCCGTTTTGTAAAAACAAAGTACTCTTACCAATTCCTGGTTCACCTGCAACTAAGACTAAACTGCCAGGAACAATTCCTCCTCCTAACACTCGATTTAACTCTGGATCACTTGTGACAATTCTTTTTTCTTCTTTAAAATCGATATCACTCAGTGCAATTGTTTTGTTGGTACGTTTTTTTTCAGGGTAGTCTTCCCAAGTTGTTTTTTCTTTTGCATCTCCACTTTGAATTACTTCTTCTGAAAAAGTATTCCATTGATTACACGATGGACATTTTCCTATCCACTTGGTGCTTTCATATCCACAGTTGCTACAAAAAAAAGCGGTTTTAATCTTGCTCATAATCGAAAAAATAAGGCAGTTTTCAGGGAGATATTTTAAACGCAAAAGGGCCAACAATGATGTTGACCCTTTTACTTACTAACCCATTAAATTCTACCACTAAATTACCAAAATAGGCCAAACTGCAAAATTAATTTTTGGTCACGCATTCCAATTTCTCTGCAGTTGAATGTTTAATTTAATTGATTACTAATTATATATAAGTTACTAAATTAAAATATATAAAAAAAATCTATTCATAAAACTTTTGCTCGTAAGTTTTTAGAAATTCAATGGTTGTTGATGTTAAAACCTAGGATTTTCTTTAAGAAAACAGATTAATTCTTTAACAAACGACAAAAAAAGCTTTAATAATTTCTTTACAAATGAAATTTGTGTTAATTTAGGCTTTCATTGGTTTATTAATCAATGGTGAACTAAAAAACTAATTATGAGAAAAAAACTGCTAGTAGGGCTTCTTGCCCTCTTCTGTGTTGTGGTGGCTCATGCACAAACAACTGTGTCAGGTAAAGTTACCGACGCAGCAAACGGAGCTCCTTTGGGTGGCGTAACCGTAAAAGCAAAAGGTACTGCTGTTACTTCTGTAACAGGTGCTGATGGTGCTTACAGCATTAAAGTTACTTCAAGTGTTAAAACATTGGTATTCTCTTATGTAGGATACAGCGATGTAGAAGCTCCTGTAAGAGGAACATCGGTAGATGTTGCTTTAAATTCAGCTGTTTCAAACCTTAGTGAAGTAATTGTTACCGGTTTTGGTGGCGCTCAAATTAAAAGAGAAGTTACCGGTAACATTGCTCGTGTAAAAGGTAAAGACATAGAATACATGCCAACCCCAAGTGTGGATGCAGCTCTTCAAGGAAAAGCTGCAGGTGTATTTGTGAATAGCCAATCTGGTAAATTAGGTCAGGCTGTAACTGTACGTGTAAGAGGTAACTCTTCTATCAGTGCCAATAGCCAGCCTTTATATGTATTAGATGGTATTCCAATGACTTCTAATAGCCAAAGTTCTTATGGTGGTGCAACCAACCCATTGGTTGACCTTAACCCGAACGATATCGAGTCTATTGAAGTGTTAAAAGATGCATCTGCTGGAGCCATCTTTGGTTCTCGTGCCGCAAATGGTGTGGTGTTAATTACCACTAAAAAAGGTCGTGCAGGTAAAACACAAGTTACTTTTAACTACCAAACTGGAGCTGCTGAAGCAACTAAGCGTTTGGCTATGTTGAATTCTGAAGAATATGCAACCCTTATTTTAGAAGGTGCAAAATATCGCGATGATTTAGATGGTACACCAATTACCGATCCTAGTAGCTGGACTTCTTATGTTAGAAATGACGTAATGGACTACTATAGCTATGGTAATTGGTCAAAAGACCCTAAAAAGACCTATGACTGGCAAGATGCGGTTTTCCAAAAAGCACCTTACAGACAGGCTGATTTACAAATCAGAGGTGGTACAGATAAAACCAAGTTTTTCTCTTCATTCCAACATTTAGAGCAAACTGGTACCATGGTGGGTAATGAATTGCAAAGAACAACAGGCCGTTTAAATATTGATCAAAAAGTAAATGACTGGTTAGATATGGGGGTTTCTTTAAGCCTTTCAAGAACCTATAACAGACGTTTACCAGATGATAACGCATTCTCAAATCCTTTGCAAGCAATTGCATTGATGCCAATGAATCCTTTTACCGATCCTAATACTGGCTTGCCTTCTGGTACCCCTCCTGGAGATGTAAATATTCCATTGTACTATAATCCAATTTTGACCGTAAACTATGCTAAGTATACGCAAGATGTTTACAGAACATTTGGTAATGCTTATATCAAAGCTTATTTGGCAAAAGGTTTAACATTCCAAACTGAATTTGGAATGGATTATTTAAGCCAAAACGAGGAAGGTTATTTCCAAAATCAAACAGTTAGAAACCAAACCAGAGCTTCTGCAGGCTTGGGTTCTAATAGAGGTGCATTTGTTACCAACTATAATACACAATCATACTTTAATTATAGCACTGTAATTAAGAAGCACAATATTAGTGCTACTTTAGGTACCCAGTACCAACAGTCTCAAGCTAAGTACAACTTTACAGAAGGTACTGCATTCCCATCTAACTCATATCAGAAGATTGCAAGTGCTGCTACCATTTCAAGTGGTAGTTCATCTCAAACAGATTTCAGGTTCTTATCTTATTTCTTAAGAGCCAACTATACTTTCGACGAAAAGTACATTGTTGCAGCTAGTGCGCGTATTGACCAGTCTTCTAGATTTGGTAAAAACTCAAGATCTGGTTTCTTCCCGGCAGTTTCTGCAGGATGGATCATGAGTAATGAGAAGTTTTTACAAGACAGCAAAATCTTTAGTTTCTTAAAATTACGTGCTAGCTATGGTATCGTAGGTAATGCGGAAATTGGAAACTTCCCTCAATTGGGTCTATTCTCTGGAGATGCTGGTTATGCAGGTGCTGCAGGTCAGCGTCCTTCTCAACTTAGAAACGATAACTTAAAGTGGGAAACTACTAAACAGTTCGATATTGGTATAGACTTCGGTATTTTGAATAACCGTATTACCGGTGAAATTGACTACTATGTTAAGAAAACCGATGGTTTATTGTTGAACGTGAATATTCCTGCAACAACTGGTTTCAATAGCCAAGTTAGAAACGTAGGTAAGTTAGAGAACAAGGGTTTTGAATTTGTATTAAATACCCAAAACTTAATTGGTGCTTTCAAATGGGGTACCAGCTTTAATATCGCTCGTAACATTGGTAAAGTAACTGATATTCAAGGTCAAATTATTGAGGGCGGTATCAGTAGTATGAACCGTGTGGAAGAAGGATATGCAGTAGGGGTATTCTACACACCACAATACGCTGGAGTTGATCCTGCAAACGGAAACGCTTTATTCTATTTAAATACCAAGAATGCGGATGGTTCTTTAAATAAAGGAACAACAAGTATTTATTCTCAAGCACAGCGTATAGTAGCGGGTGATCCAAACCCAGATTATATCTTAGGTATTACCAATACTTTCTCTTACAAAGGATTTGATGCATCAATTTTCTTTAATGGTGTATTAGGTAACGAGAACAATATCTATGGTATGGGTAGATACTCTTCTGCAAGTATGTTATACGAAGACAACAACACTGCAGATCAGTTAAGAAGATGGCAGAAGCCTGGTGATATCACCGATGTTCCTCAAGTACGTTTGTATAGAGTGAATGGTTCTCAGGCAAGCAGCCGTTATATAGTTGATGGATCATATATCCGTTTAAGAACTGTTTCTTTGGGTTATACTTTCAATGCAAAGCAATTGTCTAAATTTAAAATCGAGCGTTTAAGATTGTATGTATCGGCTCAGAACTTGTTAACCTTTACCAATTACACTTATTGGGATCCAGAAGTTAATGCTGACTCTTTCGATTCAAACATTGCTAAAGGAAACGATTTCTATACATCACCACAACCAAGAACTATTTTATTTGGTGTGAACGTAGGTTTTTAATTAATTAATACTAACTATTATGAAAATATTAATCAACAACATGAGTAATTACTTTAAAGCAGCTTTGCTTTTAGGTACCATTACACTGGTAAGTTGCGAAAAGAGACTGGATATTGCTCCTACAGCAAGTATTGCTGACAACCTTGCATTAAACACAGAAGGTGATGTTTTGGTAACATTAATCGGTGCTTATGATGGTGCACAAAGTGCTGCTGCTTATGGAGGAGATATCATGGTATTGAATGACCTAATAGGAAATTCAACCAATATTAATTTCACAGGTACTTTTGCAGGACTTTCTGATGCATATCAAACCCAAATGGTTTCAGATAACGGTTTTGCTAGAGATACTTGGGCTGCTTGTTACAATACTATTAATCGTTGTAACAATGTGTTGACTGCAGTAGCTAAAGTGACTTCATCAACTACAAAAAGAAATTCAGTAGAAGGTGAAGCATTAATGCTTAGAGCGTCAATGTATTTTGAATTGGTAAGATTGTATGCAAAGTTTGTGGGAGATGGAGATTATGCAACTAACCCAGGTGTTCCTTTGGTTTTAACACCAACAGGTAACGTAACTGATGCAAACTACCCTGCTAGAGCAACCGTAAAAGCAGTTTATGATCAAGTTATTGCTGACTTAGTTAAAGCAGAAACTTTATTGCCTAATTCTAACGGTAATTACGTAAGTAAATGGGCTGCTGCAGCTCAGTTAAGCCGTGTGTATTTAATGGTTAAAGATTATGCAAATGCAAGAGATGCTGCTAACCGTGTAATTACAGGAAGCGGTAAAAATTTAGCAGCTAATTTTGGTAGCAACTGGTTTACATTTATCAATAACGCAGGCGGAACTCCTGGAGAATATTTATTCTCTTTAAAAGTTACTGCACAAGATGGTACTAACTCTCAGAATACCTATTTCGGAAGAAATGTGGGTATTGCTGGAACTGCTGGTAGAAGCGATTGTAAAATCAGACTAACTCATATTAATGCATATGAAACTGGTGACTTCAGAAAAGGATATTTCACATTAAGCGGAGGTAACTATTATACCAATAAGCATTTAGATCGTTTTGGTGATGTAGCTATTATTCGTTTGGCCGAAATGTTCCTTACTCGTGCAGAGTGTAATCAACGTTTAGGAACCATCATTGGTGCTACACCTTTGGCTGATATCAATAGAATCCGCAACCGAGTTGGTTTGGCTTCATTGTTAACTGTTTCATTAGCTGATATTACCAATGAAAGATCATTGGAATTGGCTTTCGAAGGACATACTTTAATTGAAGCTAAGCGTTTACAAACATCAGTTGGTACATTAGCTTGGAACGATGCTAAATTAATTTTACCTATTCCTAGAAGAGAAACAGACGTAAATAAGAATCTTGTTCAAAATGCAGGATACTAGTAGTTTACTCAAATAAACTTTCTTGAATAAAGAAACCCCGGTCATTTAAAATGAACCGGGGTTTTTATTATGGATAATTTTTAAAATTGAATAGTGCTCAAAGAACTATTCTAATTGACTATTGATTCTTTATAGTTTTATTTCTTCTTCGTGTTCATTAAAGAAGCGGAACTCTACAATATGGTAATTGGTGTTGGCTTTAATACTGATTTTTGTCTTAAATTTTTTATTCCATTTTCTAATAATTGAGCTAAAGAAAAGCCCTTTAGTTAAATGTGAATAAACAATTGGATTAACCACCAACGTAAGATTTTTATGTGCATGGGAGGTTAAATAATACAAACGCTTTTCAATCTCATCTTCTAATAACAGTGTTGAAGTGATTTTGCCTGAACCCTTACATACTGGGCAAATTTCAGCGGTATTGATATTCACTTCAGGTCGCATACGTTGTCGGGTAATTTGCATTAACCCGAACTTAGATATTGGAAGAACTGAATGCTTAGCTCGGTCGGTCTTCATAAAACCTTCCATTGCTTCTTGTAATTTTCTTTTGTTATCGGGCAGCTTCATGTCTATGAAATCAACCACAATAATGCCACCTATATCTCTTAACCTTAATTGCCTTGCCATTTCTTCTGCGGCTTCAAGATTAGTTTGCAAAGCATTTTCCTCTTGATTATTGCTAACACTTTTGTATCCACTGTTTACATCTACTACATGCAATGCTTCGGTATGCTCAATAATTAAATAAGCACCACTTGGTAAATTGACTGTTTTACCAAAAGAGCTTTTTACCTGTTTGGTTATGCCATAGTGGTCAAAAATAGGAAGGCCGTTTCCTTGAAATAAGCTTACAATATCTTTTTTATCAGGAGCAATTCTTTGAATATAAGCCTGTATATCATTGAATATGGTAGGGTCATTTACCACCACTTTATTAAAATCTGCACTAAGCAAATCTCTAAGTATGCTCGTAGTTTTGGTTTCTTCACTTAAAATTCTAATAGGTGCTACAGCGCCTTTTAGTTTTTTCTGAATTCCATTCCAATTTTCAATGATGCTTAATAAATCTTGGTGTAATTCAGCAGTGCTTTTGCCTTCAGCAGCGGTTCTTACAATAATTCCAAAGTTCTTAGGACGAATTGCTTCTACAATTTTGTGTAAGCGCTTACGCTCGTCACCTGAATGTATTTTTTTTGAAACAGCTACTATTTCATTGAATGGTGTAACTACTACAAAACGACCCGGTAAAGAAATTTCACAACTTAAACGTGGTCCTTTGGCTGCAATGGGCTCTTTTAATATTTGTACAAGCACATTGGGTTTGCCATTTAAAACTTCATTTATTTTTCCTGTTTTTAATATTTCAGGTTCTGTTTGAAATTTTGAAAAATCAAATCCATTTGGCTCTTTGTCGTGCATGGCCAATTGGGTGTACTTAATGATTGATCTTACATAAGGACTTAAATCGGTATAGTGAAGGAAAGCATCTTTTTCGTAACCAACATCTACAAATGCAGCGTTTAGTCCAGGAATGAGCTTCTTCACTTTGCCCAAATAGAGGTCGCCCACAGCAAAGTTCATATCAGTACTTTCGCTATGAAGCTCAACCAGTTTTTTATCTTCTAGTAAAGCTATTTCTACGCCGGTTGTTCCGGCATTGATAATTAATTCTTTGTTCACAGGTTCGCAACTTTAATATACAGTAATAGGTACCTAATTGCAGGACCTATCATCTACTTAACCTAAACAATGCTGCTGAAGAAGGAGGAGGAGTAAAGTTGCAGAAAATTAAGTGGCAACAGCAAATGGTAGATAAGTATTAAATGCAATGCACCAATGGTGCATTGCATTTAAATATGTGCAAAAGGAGAATTATTTATTCTTCTTCTTATGACGATTCTTTCTTAGACGTTTTTTTCTTTTGTGCGTCGCAATTTTATGACGCTTTCTTTTCTTACCACAAGGCATACAAAGAGATTTAAATAGTTAAACAATAATTTATTTTTTCAATTCCATGATTCTGTTATTCAGCTCTTCTTTAGCCTGAGGAATTTTCACCAATTGTTTTGCTTTTTCGTAATAAACAATTGCATTTGGTTTGTCTCCTTTAAGGTCATAACATTCGGCTATATGAAATACAGCTTCAATATTGTCTGGTTCCTTTTGCACAATCAGTAAAAAACGTTCAATTGCTTTATCGTATTGACCACTTTTTTTACCTCCGAGCGCAAGCATCATCTGCCCATAAATATTTCCAGGGTTCTTTTCTACCACTTGACGAATCATATTAATTCCTTCCATAGGGTTAGAACTAATATTGCCAAATAGGTAACAAGAACCTAGTCCAATTCTGCTTGAATCATTTGCAGGATTGATTTTAAGGGCATTCTCTAAAAGAACTTTCGCATTGTTTGCTAACCATGTTTGCATGGCCGGATCACCAGACATCATCAGGCGGTCTAAAAACAAGCGGGCGGCAAAGGTGAGGCTTTTTTCAGAATTTTCCAACTTCGCAGCTTCAGAAGTATAATATGCGTACAATTCAAACTTTCTAGCAGAGTCTAACCAGAATCTAGCTATCTCGTGAAAAGCATGAATTTGCTGCTCTTTTACGTCACCTCTGGTAACAGAATTTTCCAAGGCAGTCAGTCTTTGGGCCTGATTGGGTGTTATGGTGGCTTTAGCTGAAGCTAAAATGCTCTTAAAATCAATTTTTTGGGGAGATTCAGCAGAATGGTCATGTCCATCACCTTCAGTATGTGTGGTTGCTGCTGTTTTATCGGGAACAGTTTTGCCGCCTATATAAAGCGCAATACAAAGAATCAATGCAATTGCAGAAAGAACGTATTGTTGTTTTTTCACTTTTAGTTCAGTTTCGGCAAAGGTAACTACTTACGCTTGCTTTTTACTTCACTAACAAATTCTTTAGCAGGTTTAAATGCAGGAATAAAATGTTCTGGAATTTCAACAGCCACATTCTTTTTGATATTTCTACCAATTTTAGCAGCTCTCTTTTTTGTAATAAAGCTACCAAACCCGCGTATATAAATGTTTTGACCCTGAGACAAATTTTCTTTTACTTCTTTAAACATCGTCTCAAGCGTCACCAAAACATCTACTTTTGGTATACCTGTTTTTTCCGAAATGTTATTGATGAGATCTGATTTTCTCATTATTAATTGTTTTTATAATAAGTTGTTGGTTTAAAGTAACAAAATAAAGGTGAATTACCCAAAAAAATGAACCTCTTTTTTGTGACATTATCAAATAATTCAATTACTTACAATTATAAATTTGATTATATATTAACAAAATGAACGGCCAAATAACCCAATATGCCCATTAAAAATAGTTTAAAACAGCACTTAAATGACTTTTTTACGCACAAACTCATGCTATGGAATAAACAGGAAAATGAGCGGAAAATGCCTTGGAAAGGCGAAAAAGATCCATATAAAATATGGTTAAGTGAAGTCATATTACAACAAACCAGGGTAGAGCAGGGTTTAGATTACTACAATAAGTTTATAGAAATATTTCCTACTGTTGGCTTACTTGCTAATGCCAAGGACGAATCTGTATTCAAATTATGGGAAGGTTTAGGTTATTATAGCAGGTGCAGAAATTTGTTATTTACTGCACGATATATTGCTTTTGAATTAAGAGGGAAATTCCCCGTTGAGTATGAAGTAATATTGAAGCTAAAGGGAGTAGGGCCGTATACAGCGGCAGCCATTGCTTCATTTGCATTTGACCAACCTTACGCAGTAGTAGATGGAAATGTGTTTAGGGTAATAGCAAGGTATTTTGGAATTGAAAAACCAATAGATACTGCTGAAGGCAAAAATTATTTTACAACACTCGCAACAGAACTATTAGATAAAACACAACCGGGGATATATAACCAGGCCATAATGGATTTTGGGGCTACCATATGCAAGCCAGCATTGCCTTTATGTAACAGTTGTGTATTGGCAAGCAATTGTGCTGCTAAAATGAATAGTCAGGTTAATCAATTGCCAATTAAAACAAAAACCATTAACCGAAAAAAGAGATGGATTTATTATATGGTTTTTCATTACAAGGGCAGCATTGGAATTAAACAACGAATGCAAAAAGATATTTGGCAAGGATTATATGAGTTTTATGCTATTGAAGCGATAGCTGGCCTAAGCTGGAACATTGAAACTGTAAATAATTGGTTACAAAATCAACTAGGAATTAGTAAGTCAACTGTATTCAATATTTCAACTATAAGAACCCAGCAATTAACCCATCAACAAATAACAAGTCAGTTTATTCATGTACAACTAAACCAGTCTCCTAAACCCTTGAATGGCCTTATATGGATAAATGAGAAAGAACTCAATCAATTTGCATTCCCAAGATTGATAACTGCTTATATGGAAACATTTAACAGTTAAATAGTTGAGATGGTAGTTGGGTAATAAAAAAATGGGTATTTTTAAGAAGCAGTTTTTAAAACAAATTCTTATGCGCGGAGTAAATAAAGTGATGCTTATTGGTAATCTGGGTAAAGATCCAGATATCCAACAATTAGAAGGAAATATTGGGGTGGCTAAATTTCCTTTGGCCACCACCGAAACCTACAAAGACAGAACAGGAAAGTTGGTTTCACAAACAGAATGGCATACGGTGGTTTTGTGGCGTGGTTTGGCAGATTTGGCTGAAAAATATTTACATAAAGGAAGTTTAATATACATAGAAGGAAGATTGCGAACCAGAAGTTGGGAAGACAAAGACGGAAACAAAAAATTTGCTACCGAAGTGGTTGCAGATAACTTGATAATGTTAGATAAAAGAGCCGACGGAACAGCAGGACCAGGTTCTGGTGAACCAGATTATGAATCTCTTCCCTTTTAATTGTTGCAGAAACGATATTTTTGCTTTCTAACCAAACTCAGTGGCTTTGGATTATTATCCTGTAACCGAATTACTATCTTCCTTTCACATAATGGCAGCAATGCAGGCACAAGGCACAACTATTTTAGTAATGGTCTTGCTGTTCTTGTTTTTTTTGTCTTTTGTGTTATCAGGTGCTGAAGTTGCATTCTTTTCTTTAACACATAAAGACATCAATTTATTAAGGTCTAAACAAATACCTCCTTACCAAAGAATTGTTGATTTACTAGAAGAGCCCAAAACATTTCTGGCGTCTTTGCTAATTGCGAACAGTTTTGTTAACATCACCATTATTATTGTTTCAAATTTACTCATAGACAACTTATTCAACTTTGAACAATACGGAGCCGCTTGGGTAGAGTTTATTATTAAAGTGGTAGCGGTATCATTCATGTTGGTTTTATTTGGAGAAGTAATGCCAAAAGTATTGGCAACCCAAAATAATATTCGCTTTGCAAAAGATTTCGGAGGCATTGTGCAAGCCATGACATATTTATGTACAGGCTTTGGGAAAAAGTTAGTTAAATATTCAGATAAATTAGAAAGGGTATTGAATAATAAAAATGGCAATGCTTATAGTTTAGAAGAATTAGATCATGCCATTGATATTACTACTGATAATACTGCTTCCGAAAACGAAAAAAATATACTTAAAGGAATCGTAAAGTTTGGTAATATCTCTGTTAAGCAGGTAATGAAAACAAGGGTAGATGTGCACGGTGTAGAAGAAGAAATCACTTTTGCGGAATTACTAGATATTGTAAGAGACTTGAATTATAGTCGTTTACCTGTTTATAAAGAAGGGTTAGACCATATAACTGGGATGATTCATACAAAAGACTTGTTGCCCTATTTAGATGAGCCGGCTAATTTTAATTGGAAGAGTTTGTTAAGACCACCTTTTTTTGTTCACGAACAAAAAATGATTGAAGATTTGCTTCAAGAGTTTCAAATGAAGCGAATACATTTTGCCATTGTTGTAGATGAGTTTGGCGGTACAAGTGGTATAATAACATTAGAAGATATTTTGGAGGAAGTGATTGGTGAAATCAAAGATGAGTTTGATGAGGAAGATGCTGGTTATAAAAAATTAGATGATCATAACTATATTTTTGAGGGCAAAATGATGATTAATGATGTATGTAAAATCATGAATATAGACCTCAATACTTTTGATACACAAAGAGGGGAGAGTGATTCTTTAGCCGGATTGGTATTAGAAATTGCTGGTGAAATTCCACAACTGAATCAAATAATAGCTTCCGATGAATTTGATTTCACTGTTCTTGAAGTTGCTAAGAATAGAATTTTAAAAGTTAAGTTGACCATTAAAGAAGGAACTGATGAGTAAAGTAGTCGCTTGTTTTTTTTTTATTGCAATCCTCTTTTTTTATGCTTGCAATAGTTCATTTACACCCAAGCCAACTGGTTATTTTAAGATAGAATTCCCACAAAAAAAATACAGGCTTTTTCAAGAACCAGGATACCCATATAGTTTTGAATATCCTGAATATGCTCGTGTAACCAAAGACAGTACATTTTTTGGTGAAACCACCGAAAACCCCTGGTGGATTAATATTGATTTCCCTCAATTTAGTGGCAGAATTTATATTAGTTATAAACAAATTGGTATTCAAAATAGCTTTGATTCATTAATACGAGATGCATTTACCTTAACAGGAAAACATACTTCTAAAGCATATTCTATAGACGATTCATTATTAGTAAATCCATACAATGTAGAAGGTGTTTTTTTTAAAGTAGGAGGAGATGTGGCCACCGCTAATCAATTTTTCCTTACAGATTCAAGCAGACATTTCTTAAGAGGGGCTTTGTATTTTGATGCAACACCTAATGAAGATTCGTTGAATATTGTAAACCAGTTTTTAATGGAAGACGTTAAACACTTAATTAATAGTTTTACTTGGCGTAAGCAGCCATAAATTAAACAGGGTATCTTTAACCAATAAGTTGAATTCATGATAGCAATAGACCAAATACTAATAAGCGATGAAGTAGTAGAAGAACATTTTGTTTGTGATCTTACTAAATGCAAAGGAGGATGCTGTGAAGATGGGGATGCGGGTGCTCCAATGGAAAAATGGGAATTGGAAAAATTAGATCAATACTTTAATGAAATTCTACCCTATATGACCGAAGAAGGTAAAGCGGAAGTTGAAAGGGTGGGTAAGTATACTTACGATCAAGAGTTTGGATGGGTAACACCCACAATAAATGGGGGCATATGTGCTTATGGAAAAAAAGACGCAACTGGTACCATTATATGTGGAATAGAGCATGCATATAATGATGGGAAACTTGATTGGAAAAAACCACTCAGCTGTCATTTATTTCCAATCCTTATTAGAAAAAGTAAAAGAGACCCAGATGTAGAGTATGTAAACTACCATCCTAGAGAAGATTTATGCAAGCCAGGATGCAAGTTGGGGAATAAACTAAAGGTACCTGTTTATGTATTTTTAAAAGATGCATTAATTAGAAAATACGGGGAAGAGTTTTATGAAACATTGGCTGCTACCGCAGCAGAAATGAAAAAGAACAACAATGAGTAATACTGCTGCAACTTTTATAGCTAAAAGCACCATCAAAGCGGCTGACTTAGAGCATAGAAGAAAAATAAACTTCAATATTGGAAAATACAATGCTGTAGTTCCAATAGGAAAGAAGCAGTTTACCAATCTGATGCAGGCAAGGGAAATAGCAAAGAATAAAAAGTGGGAAGCTATTGAGCATCTAGACCAATATTTATTAGAATTTGAAGAAAAAATTACTGCAAGGGGTGCCAAAGTATTATGGGCAGAAACTGCAGAAAAAGCATTGTCTCAAATAGGGGCAATTTGTAAAGAAAGGCAATGCAAAACTCTTGTGAAGAGCAAGAGCATGGTAACCGAAGAAATTCACCTTAATAGTTATTTAGAACAAAATGGAATAGAAAGTGTAGAAACAGATTTAGGAGAATATATACAGCAGTTAGACGGAGAAGCGCCTTACCATATTGTAACTCCAGCTATGCATAAAAGCAAAGAAGATGTTGCGCGTTTATTTGCTGACAAATTAGGTGTTCCAGGTGGGTTAAGTCCTGAAGAGTTAACCTTGGTTGCCAGACAAAAACTCAGAGAAAAATATGTTCAAGCCGAAATTGGCGTTACAGGGGCAAACTTTATTTTACCTGATATAGGTGCAATAGCCATAACAGAAAATGAAGGAAATGGAAGGTTGAGTTGTGCTTGGCCTAAAACCCATATTGTGATTGTGGGTATTGAAAAAGTAATTCCTTCTGTACACGATTTAGCATTATTCTGGCCTTTGTTATCTACATATGGTACAGGCCAAAGGGTAACAGTATACAATACCATTATTTCAGGTCCTAAGCAAGCCAATGAAACTGATGGACCTGAAGAAATGATTGTGATTTTATTAGACAATGGCAGAACCAATTTGTTGGCCAACAAAACTGCTAGAGAAGCATTGTATTGCATAAGATGCGGAGCTTGTTTAAATGCTTGCCCGGTATATAAAAATATTGGAGGCCATGCATATGATACTACTTATAGTGGACCAATAGGAAAAGTAATTACGCCTTATTTAAAAGGATTGGATGAGTATAAGCATTTAAGCTATGCTTCATCACTTTGTGGCAACTGCACAGAAGTTTGCCCAGTAAGAATCAATTTGCATGAATTATTATTAGATAATAGGCATGAAGCAGTAGTACAAGGGAATAGTAGTTTAGCTGAACGAATAGCTTGGAAGGTTTGGAAAACTGCTAGTTTGAATAGGGTCTTAATGAATGCAGGAAATGGGAAAATGAAAAACTGGGTAGTGAATAAGGTATTTCAGGGTTGGACTGCACATAGATCAGCATTAGATTTTAGTGCCAAAACATTTAATGAATTATGGAAAGAGGCTAATAATTCATGATGGGTATATCAGCATCAAATATCCTTTTAATTTATGCAGACAAGCTAACACCACGTTTAGAATATATTATAGCTACCTTATTTCAAGAACAGGCAAGTCTTACTAATCAAATTGATCATTTTAAAAACTATGATGGACCTCGTTTAAGCTATTCTTCTGCTAAAATAGTAGAAGAATCCTGCCATATTAATCCGCATGGTTTATTGGAACAAACTAATGTATCCGATCAAAGTATCCATATTATCAAATGGAAAAACCATCCTGCTTTTTTTAAAACTGAAGGAAGTATTCCATTCGACTTATTTGCTGCAGCATTTTATTTAATTACACGATACGAAGAATGGCTACCGAATCAAAAAGATAGATTTGGAAGGTATTTACCCGAACAATCATTGGCTTATCAAAATGGTTTTGTACAATTTCCTTTGGTTAATTATTGGTTAGATGAATTGACAAAAGAATTGAACATGCAAATAAGTAATCAATTCATATTTAAGCCTAGTTATGATATTGATATTGCATACAGCTATCTGCACCACAACAGTATCAGGAATATTTTAGGTTATTTTAAGCACCTAATTAATTTGAATTTTAATCAGGTAGTAGAACGCTTACAGGTTTTGGCGGGTGTTCAAAAAGATCCTTATGATATTTACGATTGGCTTAATTTACTGCACGAAAGTTTGCACCTGAAGCCTTTGTATTTTTTCTTGATTGCTTCAAAAAGAGATTCACTGCATAAAAATATTTCACCTGAAATAGCAGCTATGCAAGCCTTGATGATGGAGCATTCAAAAAAGTATACTGTAGGTTTACATCCATCTGTAGTTCAAAATAATATTGAACAAACTTTGCAGAAAGAAAAAAAAATAGTTGAACTTATCATACAACAACCTGTTAAACATTCAAGACAACATTATATTCATTTAAAATTCCCTGAAACCTACAGAGCCCTTGTAAATTCAGGTGTTGAAGCCGACTACTCAATGGGCTATCCGCAATTAAATGGGTTTAGGGCATCATTTACAAAACCATTTAACTGGTTTGATTTAGCTGCCAATCAGTCTACTCAATTAGTGATTTATCCATTTTGTTTTATGGATGCCACTGTTATTTTTAATGAAAAGAAAACAATAGCAGAAGCTGCAAAAGCATTGGAGGATTTCTATAAATTATACCAAAAATTCGGTGGTGTTTTTATTCCCATTTTTCATAATAATCTTTTGACTAATCAGCCAGGATTTATTGACTGGAGAAATATGTATGCCGATTTTTTATTAAGGTACTGTACAAAATAAAACGTAATTATGCTGCCTGATAAATGGGAGAGAAAACAGTTAGTTTTTTTTCTCTAAACCAGCTTGTAATGCTTTTTGCTTTTTCAAGCTTTGGTTAACCATATATACCCCAATAATGGTAATGATTGATCCAATAATAATTTCTTTAGTTAATGGCTCGTGCACTAAATAGGAGCCAATTACAATTGCAACAATTGGGTTTACATAGGCATATAGAGCAGCAACCGAAGCCTCAAGGTGCTTCATGGTATACAAAAAAGCAACTACAGCAATTAAAGATCCCATCACTACCAAATAAGCAATTGCATACCAGGTTTGTGCAGGAAATTGTGAAAATGGAATCAAGTTATTGGTAACTCCGGCAGTCATAAATAATATTAAGGAAGCAAAAATCATTTCCCAGCCAATGGCATAGTAAGGGTTGATATTTATTTGCTTTCTTGCAATAATGATGGTGCCCACACTCCAACTGAGCATGGCAATAACAGATACCAAAATGCCTATCCAATAGTTAGGGCTTTGATTGTGAAATGCATTGTCGTAAAATACAATGGCAATACCACTAATGCCCAAGAGAATTCCTATAAAAGTAAATAAGCCGATGCGGGTATTTTTGAAAAATATTTTTTCTATAATTACTACACTTAATGGGTAAAGCGCTGCAATAAGTGCAGCCAATCCACTGGAAATATATTTAACGCCTACTGTTGCTAAACCATTCGCAAATACAAATAAGAGTACAGACATACCCGCTAGCCAAACCGTTTGTTTAAGGCTAGGGAGTTTTTCACCTTTCAATAAAAAGAAACCAGCGAATAATGTACCTGCAATCAGTTGTCTGGTTGCAGACACTTGTAATGCAGGCGCATTTTGTACAGCATACCTACTGGCAACCCAACTGGTACCCCATACAATACTGGTAACAGAAAGTGCTAAATAGGCTTTTTGTTTGGTTGTCAATAGAATTAGTGTTTAAAGTGTCTAGTGCCAGTCATAACCATGGCTAGTTGATTAGTAACGCAATATTCTACACTGTCTTTGTCTCTAACAGATCCACCTGGTTGAATAAATGCTTCCATTCCGGCTGCGTGGGCAATTTGAACACAATCATTAAATGGAAAGAATGCATCAGATGCCAAAACCGCACCTTTTAAATCGAAATTGAATTGTTTGGCTTTATCAATAGACTGACGCAATGAATCAATTCTACTTGTTTGGCCACATCCTTTACCTACCAATTGCAAATCTTTAACCAATGCAATCGCATTGCTTTTTAAATGCTTGCAAATAATATTGGCAAATACTAGGTTATCTTTTTCTGATGGGGTACAAGTTCTTCCACCCACTTCATCCCATTTTTCAAAGTTTCCCTGATCGGTGTCTTGAATAAGTGTTCCATTCAAAATAGATTTCTGCATGGTGGCAGTTTTAAAATCCTTTTGATTCAGCTGTAATAAAATTCTATTCTTTTTACTTTTTAAAACAGTTAAAGCATCTTCATCAAATGCAGGTGCAACCAATACTTCAAAAAATATTTCATTAATGGCTTCTGCAGTTGCCGCATCAATGGTATTATTACAAACCAATACACCGCCGAAAGCACTTTCCGGGTCGCCTGCTAATGCTGCATCCCATGCCTGTTTAACCGTTGCTCTAGCAGCAACTCCACAAACATTGGTATGTTTAATAATGGCAAATACAGCTTCATTATAGTTGCTAAAATCTGCAATTAATTGTATAGCAGCATCTACGTCTACTAAATTATTATAAGAAAGTTCCTTGCCATTTAATTGTGTAAATACTTTAGATAAATCGCCTTTAAAGCTGGCTTTTTGGTGAGGGTTTTCTCCATAACGTAACACCTGCTCTGCACCTGGATTAAAATAATTGCTAATGGCAATATCATAATGCATTACTACTTCAAAAGCTTTTGCGGCAAATGCTTTTCTTTGTTCTATGGTTGTTTCCCCTTTTTGACTAATCAGTAAAGCTTCTAATTCAGCATAACTATCTTTTGCAGCAATAACGGTAACATCTTTAAAGTTTTTTGCAGCTGCGCGAATCATGGATGGTCCGCCAATATCAATTTTTTCTATAATTAATTTCTCTTCGTTGGTGCTTTTAAGGGTTTCTTCAAATGGATATAAGTCTACAATTACCAAATCAATTTCTGGTATCTTGTATTCTTGCATCTCTTGTAAATCTTGCGCTTCATATCTTCTACCTAAGATACCGCCAAATACAACTGGATGTAAAGTTTTAACTCGGCCTCCTAAAATAGAAGGGTAAGAAGTTAAACTTTCTACAGGAACACAATTGATTCCCAAATTTTCTAGAAAAGTTTGGGTACCACCAGTAGAATAAATAGTGATGCCTAATGATTGTAATTGACGGGCTATTGGTTCTAAACCATCTTTGTAAAAAACAGAAATCAGCGCAGAATTAATTTTTTTTTGCATAAGTTTTGCTTTCAGCCTGTAGGCAGTTAAATGGGGCAAAAGTTAGAGATTGTACTCAAACGCACCCTGCTCGGGAACGGAATGATGGCGCAAATGTAAGTGGTCTGCTTCTTTTTTCCATAGTTGTATTTTCCACAAAGGGTTACTGCTATCAAAAACCAATATGGTTCTGGGGAATCGCGTTGCTATTTCTGAAAAAGGAATATTTGCTCCCCCAGTAACCAATAACAAATTAATTTTTGGCACTTTATTTAAATTAGGCAATAGTAGTTTAGGATGAATCAATAAAACAGTGCGGTTGGGGCCAATAATAAATGGCTTATGTAATTTGGTGTTAGTGAAGTGTAATACTTTTTGTGCTCTGTAATGTGTTCGGGTTGGGGAGAGATAATTATTTTTTAATAATACTTGCTGTTCTAATTGGCGGTCTCCTAAATATCGATGCCTTAATCCCTCTAGAATATCTATGGCCGTATATTTTGGCGCATGGTACACTATTAATTTTTGCTGCTTTTGTAGCTGAATCAAATCAATGGAACGAATAGCAATAAAAAATAGAATACCACCGCAGCCCAACCAAAACGCCTCTCTATTTTTTTGTACTATCCAAACTGCCCAAGCAATGATAAATATATATAAGCAGATGGTTTGTGCCAACGACACTTGTATATATTCGTTTAACGCAAAAGGAAGACTGGCGCTATTTTGGATAAAGCCATTCATGTGTAAAATCAACCTTTCAGTGAGTATACCAATTGGATTTGCAATAAAGCTAAATGGCGCAATTACCAATAAACTAATCAACAAGTAAAGTATAAGCCCAGATATAGGGACTGCTATAAAATTGGTAAATAAAAATAAATTAGGAAAGCTATTGAAATAGTAGAGTAGCAACGGAACTGTTAGAAGTTGAGCGGCAAAAGTTACACTACATAATTGCCAACAATGTCGTAATATTTTATTTTGTACATATACCCACTTTTCAACTGGTTTTGAAAAAAGCACTATCCCAATTACTGCAGCATAAGACAATTGAAATCCTATATCCCATAAAAACAATGGACGATACAATAGCAGGCAGAACGCAGATGCAGCAAGGGTATTAATGATATGATTGGGTCTGTTTTGATGCTCCCCCAAAAGTAAAAAACTAAACATAACTGCAGCCCTTAATACCGAAGCCCCTGCGCCTGTAAGTAATGTAAAGCCCCAGATGATTAATAAAATGATGCTACTTTTTAACCAATGCATTTTTTTTAAGCGATTCATAGGTTTAAATAACCAATGCAACAGTGCATAAATCATCCCGAGGTGTAAACCACTAATAGCAATAATATGTATCACACCAGTATTGCTATAGGCATTCATTAATTCTTTATCTAGATTTTTTTTATAACCAATTAATAATGCTTCCGCAACACTTCTTTCTCTGGGAATATGAATATACTTTTCTAATATGCTTAGTACATATTGTTGGGCCTTACTTAATAGTGAAATTGAAAAAGATAGATTGGTTTTACCAACTATGCTAAAATCTTTACTAGTTAAATAAATCTGGTGGTATATTTTTTGACTTGCAGCATATTCTTTGAAATTAAATCCGCCAGGATTACTAGTGTTGGCTATAGGTACTGGTTTTTTATGCAACTGAATAATGGTGCCAGCATTAATCAAATGAATATTGGTAGAAGGGTGAAAGTAAATCAGTAATAATGTTTCTCCCATTGTTGCAGTAGCTTGAAAGCTATTGGGTTTTTTGATGGGGGTTTCCTGTAGTATTACTCTTGCCTTAATTTGAATAGTTGTTTTGGTAGCAAGTTGATATACACTTATTCCTACACCAATAAAGACCACCAGAATAGACAATCCGCTGATCCATCTTTTTTTGTAATAGGCTAAAATTGATAGCTGATCTACTAGTATCCATACTGCAACTGATCCGCTCAAACCCAATAATAGCAGCCATTGAGGAATGAGTACGTATTTACCCAAGAGAATACCAATGATAAGTGAAAGGGTAATTCGGGTTAAAGTAAATTGCCACCAACATTTTGCTTTAAAAACAGTTGCCATTGAATAAACCTAAATAAAAAGGCTGCAGTTTTTTGCTGCAGCTTCAAAATCAGGTATTAATACCTTATCTACTCAGGTTCATACTACGCTCTTTGTAAAGCGTTCTGAAGTAAGGATCTCTTAGGTCTTTAATAAATCGAATGGCTTCACCTGTGCTCTTCATTTCAGGTCCTAACTCTTTGTTTACACCAGGGAATTTATCGAAACTAAACACGGGTTCTTTAATGGCATAACCTTCTAGTTTTTTCTCCATGGTAAACTCAGACAGCTTAGCAGCACCCAGCATTACTTTGGTAGCAATATTCAAATAAGGAATTTGATATGCTTTAGCAATAAATGGGGTGGTTCTAGATGCACGAGGGTTAGCTTCAATCACATACACTTTACCATTTTTAATGGCAAATTGAATATTGATTAAACCCTTGATATTTAAAGCACGCGCAATTTTTTCTGCATAAAACTCCATAGTTTCTATCACCAATGGGGTTAAATTAAAAGCAGGTAAAACCGCATTACTATCACCACTATGAATACCAGCAGGTTCAATATGTTCCATCACGCCCATGATATGAAATTCTTCTCCATCAAAAATGGCGTCAACTTCTGCTTCTTGGCACCTGTCTAAGAAATGATCAATTAAGATTTTATTGCCAGGAATATGTTTTAGCAAGCTGATCACTGCCTTCTCCACTTCCTCATCATTAATCACAATTCTCATGCGCTGCCCACCAATTACATAACTAGGTCTAACCAAAACAGGATACCCCACTTTATTAGCTACTTCAATGGCTTCTTCGGCATTGTATGCAGTACCATATTCAGGATACGGTATATTCAATTCTTTTAATAAATCACTAAAACGACCTCTGTCTTCTGCAATATCCATGTTCTCAAAAGAAGTACCCACTATTGGAATACCTTTTTCGTGTAACCGTTTGGCCAGCTTTAAGGCAGTTTGACCACCTAGCTGAACAATGATTCCGTCTGGCTGCTCTAGTTCAATAATCTCCCATAAATGTTCCCAAAATACAGGCTCAAAATAAAGCTTGTCTGCCATGTCAAAATCGGTGGAAACCGTTTCTGGATTACAATTCACCATAATGGCTTCGTATCCACATTCTTTAATGGCTAGGAGACCATGTACGCAACAGTAATCAAATTCAATTCCTTGCCCAATGCGGTTGGGGCCGCTACCTAAAACAATTATTTTTTTCTTTTTAGAAGGGATCGATTCGTTGGAGTTCAGTGTAGGGTTCATTTTTTACAAGAATTCTGCAAAATTAAGGTCTCTGAACTATTTTGGCTGTTATTTTTTTAAATTTGATGAAGGGGCCTAAGCCATCTACAAATTTTTTTACATGAAACAGCTCATTATTATCCTTTTCTCTGTTAGCCTAATTGCTTGCGCAAGTTCTAAAGTACTAGATGTGTCTACTGCGCCGGAAGCCGACTTTAGTAAGTACAAAACCTTTTCTTTTTATGAACTCACTGCTTTTGGCGATACCATTACCGAAGTATTTAATGATCGTGTTGGCTACTTAAAAAAAGTTATTGCATCAGAAATGGAGCAACGTCAGTTTAAACAAGTGAGTAATAATGCAGACCTCTTGATTAATATTGGAATTGCTATTAAGCTAGAAGTACAAACCAGAGAAACCGATTGGAGAACAGATGGAATGATGAAATATATGGGGCAACGCAATTACAAATGGGAGGCTAAAGAAATTGAAGTAGGCAGGTATAGAAGAGGAGCGATAACGCTGCATATAGTTGATGCAGCTAAAAATCATATGTTATGGACAGCTACCCTTCGGGGATCATTGCCTGATGATAGTACCAAAGTGGCTGCATTTGCAGACAAAGGCGTAAAGGCATTGTTCAGCAAATTCCCCGTGAAGTAAGTTTTACTATTACTTAAAGCGGTACTTTTTTTCTTGTTTTTAAACTTGCCTTTACTGCTAATGCTTTGTTGAATGGCCTAATGCCAGTTAGGCTAATTTTATTTGAAGCAGCAAAAAGGTCATAGTTGCGTTGCAGATTTAGCCAAAATTCAGGACTTGTATTAAAAGCTTTAGCTAATCTTAAAGACATTTCTGCACTCACGCCAACTTTGCCATTAACCAGCTCCGATATAGTTTTTCTAGCCACCTTAAATTTGATTGCTAACTCAGTTAATGTAATTTCCAGTGGTGTTAGATACATTTCTTTCAAGATGAATCCTGGATGTGATGGAGGCAATCCTCTTTTTAACTTTTCTTTCATAACGCTTTCATTTTAGTGGTAATCAACATAATCTACCAGATATACTTTCTGATGCTCAAATCTGAAAATGATTCTATAATTACCCGTAATTGTTACTGACCAGAAGCCCTTTAACTCCCCTTTCAATGCATGCAGGAAGGATCCCGGATAATTTATATCATCAATTAATTCAGCTGCGTCAAGTATTTCAAGCACAAGTCTTATTCTTGGAACCTGTGCGGATGGGAGTTTTTTCCCATCGTTTTTTGTCCAAAGAAGTTTAAGGCCCTTGTGTCGAATACTCACAATCATAAGTAAATGTAACCATATGGGTTACAGTAAAAAAATATTTTTTATAAATCTTACCGAACTTTACATAATTCTTCCCAGCGTGAAGTGTAGCGGGGGCTCCGAAGTTCTTGACGCATTTTCCAGTTGCGCTGGGTGCCCGCGGTAGCAAATTGAATCATATCGTTGCGCATAGCAAAATTGATATTGTCGATGGTACTCATGAGTAATCTATTTTGTTGAGGAACTTTTTGTGCAAACAAATTTCCTTGAACGGATTCATCTGGAACAATGCTGCTTAAAATCACGCCTGCTTTTTTGTATACGCATCCCTCTTCAAATAATTGATCTACCAGTTCCACTGCAGGTTTAATCAATTCATTAGTAGCTGCCGTTGCAAGTGGCAAATGAATGTATCCGCCTATGCTATTTCCATGCCTGAATTTTCCACCATTGTTTTCTTGTTTTGGCACCACAAAAACATAAATTACCGAAGCTGCACTTTGTTGTCTTCTTAATTTTTCTGCAGCCCGAGTAATATAGGTAGCAATGGCTTCTTTAATATGTTCTTTGCTGGTTACATTTTTGCCAAACATACGCGTAGTAGCAATCATTTTTTTATTAAGTAATGGGTCTTTCATTTCAATGCTTTTGATGCCATTCAATTCTCTCAGCAATCGTTCTCCTACAATGCCCCCCATATTTTTTTGTACCCATGTAGCGGGCATACCGCGTAAGTCAAAAGCCGTATTGATATTGTATTTGCGTAATTTTTCAGCATACTGTCTACCCACGCCCCAGATATCTTCAACAGCAGTTCGTTGCAAAGCGTTGGCTATTTCTTCTGGTGTATCAAGTACCATGATGCAATTAGTGGCCACTTTGTTTTTTTTAGCCAATCTGTTGGCTACTTTGCTCAATACTTTGGTGGGCGCAACACCAATGGATACTTTAATGCCAGTCCATTGCTCTACGGTATCTTTTAGGTGGAGTGAAAACGCCGCCAACTGTTCCCGCGCAATATGGTCGAGCGTAATAAAGCATTCATCTACCGAATACACTTCTACTGCATCAGGGGGCAAGAGTTGTCGCAGGGTTTCCATCACACGCCAGCTAAGATCCCCATACAAATTGTAGTTGGAAGAAAAAGTATGAATGCCTTTTTGTTCAATCAATTGTTTGGCTTGAAAATAAGGTACGCCCATGGCTACACCTGCTTGCTTGGCTTCGTCGCTACGCGATACAATGCACCCATCGTTGTTGCTGAGTACCACTACAGGCGCGTCTTGTAAGGCAGGCAAGAAAAGTCGCTCACAAGAACAGTAAAAACTATTGCAATCAATTATTCCAATCATATTGTTTAGATAATGAGCATACTCGTGAATGATTAAACCGCATGAATAGAATAGGTAACTACTCCCCAAACCTGGGCCCGTTCATCAAAACCGCTGAGTTGGATATCCGAAAATTTTTTGTTCTCGGCCACTAGGGTTAGTTGGTTAAAATTTTTGTGTAACCTTCTCACCAGCAATTCCCCATCTAAAATGGCAATGATGATTTTGCCACTTATGGGTTTGATGCTGCGGTCTACTACTAGAGTGTCTCCACTAAAAATACCTGCGCCCATCATGGCATCACTGTTCATTCTAAAGAAAAACGTGGCGGGTTTATTGTGTACCAACTGTTCATTTAAGTCTATGCCTCGCTCCATATAGTCGTCGGCAGCAGCCCCAAATCCAGTGGCATTGGCAGTGGGCACTTCCCATTGCGTGTATTGCTTAGAGCCTTTGTAGGCGGCTCCGTACCCGATTTCCCCATCCATAAAATAAATTTTTACTTACTAAATAATTTAGTAAATTTATACTAAAATAGTTATCAATTAAATTTTTGTTTATGCAGGCAGGATGTGTTTTGAACAGTGCTCAACAGACCCCTATTAGTAGCGAAAGGGAGCAGTATTTACTAATGGCTTATCCTTGTTTTGCAGGTGCAAATGCCTCCAGTGCAAGTACACTAACCCTTCCAGGAGATCAGGCCGAATCAGCAGTCCTTCCCATTGAAATTGCGGTATTTGAAGCCACCGAACAAATGGAAGAAACGATTATCCGTTGGATGCATCGTATCATTAGCAATAAGGAACAATTTACCATTCAAATAGCCCAACAGATAGACGATGCCACAGGTAGATTGCAGGTGCATATTACAGATATGACGCCCTTTCAACAATTGGCCACACAACTAAAAGTAGTGAGCCAGTACATCAGCAGTTACCAGTGCAAGGAAATTTATTTTAGTGTAAGGCCTTATTTACGCAGCAATCAACCTTGTTTTGCAGGTTTGTTTACCATTACCGAATTGGTGTTGATGCGCAAGCGTTATGCGCAAGACGATTATCGTCAGGTAAATGTATTTGGGCTTAAACCCTGATTGATGCCCGTGCTTTGAAGACTTAGCTTTATTTTCGTTAAAACAGCAAGGTTTAATGGAATCAGTTATAGCAGCAATTGAAGCACTTTGTCAGGAAGTATTAAAGCTAACGCCCGACCGAATAGAGAAACTACCTCAAAGTGGAAGCGACCGAATTTATTTTAGGGTATATGCAGGTACGCAAACATTTATAGCCACGTACAATATCAATACAAAAGAGACGGCCACATTTGTTTATTTCAGTAAGCATTTTAAGCAAGTTAATTTGCCTGTTCCAGCCATTTTGGGCGTGAATGAAACCAATACTATTTATTTACAAGAAGACTTAGGAACAGACTCTTTGTTGAATAAATTGGAAACTCACGGACATGGCGATTATTCGTATCAATTATTTCAGCAAAGCTTGGCGCAATTGGCCAAAGTGCAAGTGTTAGGACATAAAGGGTTAGATTATAGTTGGTGTTTAACTGCAAAAGAATTTGGTAAGCAGGCCATCATGAGCGACCTCTTGTATTTTAAATATTATTTTTTAGATACCCTACAATTGCCTTACGATAAGCAGGCAATGCTAGACGATTTTGATGCACTCAGTACTTATTTAACTAGAACGCAGAATAAGTTTTTCATGTTCCGCGATTTCCAGAGCAGGAATATTATTGTACAAAATGATCAGGTACACTTTATAGATTATCAAGGAGGCATGCAAGGCGCATTGCAATACGATGTGGCTTCTTTATTGTGGCAAGCAAAAGCAGAATTGAGTGAAGAATGGAAAGATAATTTGCTAGCATATTATATGGATCAAGTAGATCTATTATTAGATGAGCCAGTAGACCGCATTACGTTTGTAAGTCAATACAATGGATATGTGTTGATTCGTTTGTTGCAAGTATTGGGTGCTTATGGATTTAGGGGCTTGTTTGAGCGGAAAGCTCATTTTTTAGCAAGCATACCATTGGCTTTGCAGAACCTTAAATTTTTTATGGAGCATAAGCGAGTAGGTATTGTTACACCTGAATTTGACCGAGTATTAAAATTAGTGGTAGATCAAAACATGATCAACAAATTTGTTGCTCCACAGGCCAATGAAAACACGCCATTAACAATTGAGGTAAATAGTTTTAGCTATAAGAGAGGGCTACCCGTAGACGATACAGAAAACGGTGGAGGATTTATGTTTGATATGCGAGGAATTTTGAATCCAGGAAGATTTGATGAGTATAAAAAATTAACAGGAAAAGATAAACCTGTGCAAGATTTTTTAGAGCAGAGAACTAAAATGGATAAATATTTGAATAGTGTTTGGGATTTGATAGATATAACAGTAGAAGAATATTTAAGTAGGGGATTTGCTAATTTGATGATCAATTTTGGTTGTACGGGTGGACAGCACAGAAGTGTATATGCAGCAGAACAAACTGCAAGACACTTAAGAAATAAATACAAACTAAAAGTTAATTTAACACATACCAATAGCGCCAACTGGGTTAAATAAAGCATCGTATGAAAGCAATGATTTTTGCAGCGGGATTAGGGAGCAGGCTGAAACCCTGGACAGACAAGCATCCCAAGGCATTAGCCCTAGTGAATGGGAAGTCTTTATTAGAGCGAAATATATTGTACTTGCAACAATATGGAATTAAAGAGGTAGTGGTGAATGTGCATCACTTTGCCAATCAAATAATTGATACAATTGAAGCCAATGATGGATGGGGATCTACTATTCATATTTCAGATGAAACAGATGAAGTATTAGAAACGGGAGGGGGCTTAAAAAAAGCAGCGCATTTTTTTAAAGGAGAGGAGCAGTTGGTAATTATGAATGCAGATATTTTAACCAATATGCAATTAGATCAAATGATACACCAGCATAAGCAAACAAATGCATTGGCTACATTGGCAGTATCACAAAGAACCACTTCAAGGTATTTTTTATTTGGAGATGATAGTAAATTAAAAGGTTGGAAGCATGAGGGAACAGGCGAAGTAAAGCCTGCAGGTCTTAAAACCAATGGATTACATAGTAGGGCATTTAGTGGAATTCATGTTGTTCAACAATCGTTATTTGCAAAAATTAAACAGGAAGGAAAATTTTCGATGGTAGATGTTTATTTAGACTTATGTGCTACAGAAAATATTTATTGCTTTGATCATACAGGGGCATTATTATTAGATGTAGGAAAGCCTGAGAGTTTAACCAAAGCAGCCAGTCTATTTATTTAATGCATAACCCTATTCATTTTGCACTCATTGGTTGTGGTAATATTGCTACAGAACATGCAACACAAATTACACGTGTAGGCATATTGGTTGCAGTAGTAGATATTGATCTTGCTAAAGCCAAAAAAATGGGAGATCAATATGGAATTCCCTTTTTTGAAACCACTTCAGCGCTATATGCTGCTGTTCCAAAATTAGATATAGTTGTGATAGCCACTCCTAACGGATTGCATGCGAATCAAGCCATTGAAGCTATGCAAGCCGGTTATCATGTACTAGTAGAAAAGCCTATTGCGCTTTCGGGAACAGCCATTTTTCAAATGCAGGCAGTTTCTAAGCAAACAGGGAAACAAATTTTTTCGGTCATGCAGAATCGATTTAATCCGCCTGTGAAACTGATTCATGAATTGTTGCAACAACAGGTATTGGGCAATATTAATCATGTTCAGGTAAATTGTTTTTGGCATAGACCCACTAGTTATTACACAAATAGTTGGCATGGAACACTTGCATTAGACGGTGGTACTTTGTTCACCCAGTTTAGCCATTTTATAGACTTGCTTTGTTGGTTATTTGGGAAAGTGAAAAGGGTACAAGCACAATTCAACAATACGAATCATCAAGGTTTAATTGAATTTGAAGACCAAGGAAATATTCAATTGATATTTGAATCTGGAATAAAAGCAAGTATGGACTATTCGGTTAATGAACCTATTGCAAATAGAGAAGGATCACTTGAAATTTTTTCTTCGAAGGGCAGTATTATAGCAGGGGGCTCTTATTTAAATAATTTGGAGTTTCAAATAGACGATGTTGAACTTGCGGCCAAATTGCAAATAGAATTAGATGCAATGAATAAAGAGCAGTTTGTAGCCAACGATTATGGTCATTATAAAGGCAGTATGCGCAACCATTATCAAGTATACAATAGTTTAATAAATACGCTATTGCATCAAACTCCTTATTACACATCAGTAGAAGAGGCAAAGAACACGATTGACCTGATTAATCTCATATATCAGGCACGATAATTGAATTAACTTGAATAAAATTCGAGTACTATGTTACCTACTTTTAATTTAATTGAATCTTCTGTAAGAGATGTTCAATTTGGAAAAAATGTAACCGTTGTTGGGCCCACTAATATTTATGGATGTTATATTGGCCATGATTCTTTTGTTGGACCTTTTACTGAAATTCAAAAAGACGTTCATATTGGCGAGCGATGCAAAATACAATCGCATAGTTTTATTTGTAGTCTAGTCACCATTGGAAATGATTGTTTTATTGGGCACGGGGTAATGTTTATTAATGATTTGTTTTCGGAAGGTAAACCTTCGGGCGACCAAAATAAATGGCAGCCAACACGAATTGGCAATCATGTTTCTATTGGCAGCAATGCCACCATACTCCCTGTACATATTTGCGATCAAGTGGTCATAGGTGCAGGGGCTGTTGTAACTAAAGACATTACTGAGCCAGGGGTATATGCTGGAAATCCAGCAAAAAAAATTCGTTAGAATATTATTGAAAATTGCGTCGCAACTAACTATTCTACTGTTAAACCTTGATATAGATTTTTTTCTTGTCTAATACATAAACGATAAGCCAATAAAATCCAATCATTAATAAAGCATAAACCAGAGAGACTACTCTTGGGTCATCTGCAATGGGTTTGCATAAATTATTGTAAAACCATGGTAAGAATGAAGTGTAATGTTTAGTACCATCGGCATCTGTTTCATTAACCCATCTAAACATGCCTAATACTCTTGGTAAAAAACCACTCAATACAAAAATGAATAAGGGGTTTTTTCCAAATACATCAAAGAACCTACTCCAAGCTCCTTTAGCACCTTTAAACTCAATGGCATAAATCATTACCCCAATCGTTAAAATAGCAAGGCCTGTAGTATAAATGGTATAACTACTGGTCCATATTTTTTTGTTGATAGGGAATACTAAGTCCCAGCAATAACCTGTAAAGGTTAAAACAAGACCCGCCACTAATAAACCACTCAACATATCGGTATTCTTCCCTTTTAATTGAATATACTGACCCACCAAAAATCCAAAAATTACTTGCACAATGGCAGCAGGGGTACTCATAAATCCTTCGGGATCAAAAGGCACTCCTTCGCCTTTATAAATATGGTTAACACCTAAAATATCAATATCAATTGAGTTGCCAAACCATCCCTGTAAACTATAAGGGTCTCCATCGGCACCCAGTGCATAACAGGCGAACCAATAGAGTAAAAGTATAGCCATGCCAATAATATAAGCCCCCTTGGTTTTGCCATAAAAAACAATCACTGATGCAAAGAAATAGCAAAGGGCAATTCTTTGAAGTACGCCTAAAATCCGCACATTTTCCCATGATTTCCCCACCAAATTTTCACCGTCCCATTTAACAAACGGACTCCAATGTAATAAAACCCCAATTCCAAAAATGAGCAAGGTACGTTTGATTACTTTTTTCCAAAACTCACCTGCACCAGCAGCTTCAAAGCGAGGCATCACAAAAGCCATGGCATTTCCAACCGCAAATAAAAAGAATGGGAATACCAAATCGGTAGGTGTTACACCATGCCATGGGGCATGTTTCAGCGGTCCAAAAATATGGCTCCAACTACCTGGATTATTTACCAAGATCATGAGTGCCACCGTAGCCCCTCTAAAAACGTCTAAAGAATAGTATCTGTTGCCCATAATTGAACTGTTGTAGCTAAGATAAATCAAATGCTTTAGTAAGCCAATTTATATAGATATGCATTTAAGGTTGCATATTTGCATCAATTGAATGTTATGAAAAAAGCATTGATAACAGGAATAACCGGACAAGACGGTGCGTATTTAGCAGAATTACTGCTGAAGAAAGGCTATGAAGTACATGGAATTAAACGCAGAAGTTCTTTGTTTAATACACAAAGAATAGATCATTTTTATGAAGATCCGCATATACCAGATCGTCATTTGGTATTACACTATGGAGACCTTACTGACAGCACTAATTTAATTAGAATTATACAAGAAGTGCAGCCTGATGAAATTTACAATTTAGCTGCAATGAGTCATGTGCATGTGAGTTTTGAAACGCCAGAATATACTGCCAATGCAGATGGAGTTGGTGCGCTAAGAATTTTAGAAGCCATTCGTTTGTTGGGCTTGACTAAAAAAATCAAATTTTACCAAGCATCTACTTCTGAATTATATGGCTTAGTGCAAGCGGTTCCGCAAAGTGAAACCACTCCTTTTTATCCAAGAAGTCCTTATGCTGTGGCTAAATTATATGCTTATTGGATTACGGTTAATTATCGGGAAGCTTATGGCATGTATGCATGTAATGGAATTTTATTTAATCATGAAAGTCCATTGCGTGGAGAAACATTTGTAACCAGAAAAATTACCCGAGCTGTAGCTAGAATTTCGATGGGATTACAGGAAACCCTTTACTTAGGAAACTTAGATGCACAAAGAGATTGGGGCCATGCCAAAGATTATGTAGAAGGAATGTGGCGCATGCTACAACAAGATACTCCAGAAGATTTTGTATTAGCTACAGGAATTACCACATACATCAGAGATTTTGTAAAAATGGCATTTGCAGAAGTTGGAGTTGAATTAAGTTTTAACGGAGAAGGGGTGAATGAAGTGGGAGTGATTAGTAAAATAACCAATACAACCACCCATGGCATGAAAATGGGTCAAGTTGTTGTTAAAGTAGATCCTCGCTATTATAGACCTACCGAAGTAGATCTTTTAATAGGTGATGCTACCAAGGCAAAAACAAAATTAAATTGGACACCACAATACACTTTAGCTGAAATGGTAAAAGAAATGGTGGCAGCAGATATTATTGTATTTAAAAAAGAACAGTTGTTGCAGAACAACGGATTCACTATAGAGAAAGAACATGAATAAGAATGCAAGTGTATATGTAGCTGGCCATAGAGGAATGGTTGGAAGTGCTATTGTTAGGCAATTACAAGCAGCTGGATTCACTAATATTATTACAAGAACATCTGCTGAATTAGACTTGAGAAATCAACAAGCGGTAGCCGATTTTTTTGCAACCCAAAAACCAGCTTATGTTTTTTTAGCAGCAGCCAAAGTGGGTGGTATTGTTGCCAATAATACTTATCGGGCAGAATTTATTTATGATAACCTAATGATGGAGAGCAATATTATTCATCAGAGTTATGTAAATGGGGTAAAAAAATTATTGTTCTTAGGCTCTTCTTGCATTTATCCAAAAATGGCGCCTCAGCCACTTAAAGAAGAATATTTATTGAGTGGATATTTAGAAGAAACCAACCAGCCTTATGCGATTGCAAAAATTGCAGGTATTGAATTATGCGACAGCTATAGAGCACAGTATGGGTGTAATTTTATTTCTGCCATGCCCACCAATTTGTATGGGCCCAACGATAATTACGATTTAGAAAAAAGCCATGTTTTGCCTGCAATGTTGCGAAAGTTTATTACGGCAAAAGCTAATAATGATCCTTCGGTTACTATATGGGGAACAGGAACTCCTAAAAGAGAATTTTTGCATGTAGATGATTTAGCTGAAGCCTGCATGTACTTAATGGAGCACTATAATGAAAAAGGATTAGTCAATATTGGAACAGGGATAGATGTTACCATTTTAGAATTAGCCCAAATGGTAAAGCATGTAACTGGTTATACCGGAGAAATTGTGTTAGACTTATCCAAACCAGATGGTACTCCTCGAAAATTAATGGATGTAACAAAAATTAATCAATTTGGCTGGAAAGCTAGGATAGACTTGCATCAAGGTATTTCAATGGTGTATGAATTGGTTAAAAATGCACCATGGAATAATTAGGGTAAAAAGTTAAACAAGCGTACAAAATAGTACCTTTATATTATTAAGAAATACATTATGTCTAAAAACATTGTTATCACCGGGGGAGCAGGATTTATTGGCTCACACGTTGTAAGATTATTTGTAAATAAATATCCTGAATACCAAATCATCAATCTGGATGCCCTTACTTATGCGGGTAATTTGGAGAATTTAAGAGATATAGAAAACAAGCCCAATTATCGTTTTGCCAAAGTGAATATTTTGGATGTGAAAGCGGTAGAGGAATTGTTTGATCAATACCAAGTAACAGATGTTATTCATTTGGCGGCAGAATCACATGTAGATCGTTCTATTGTTTCTCCATTAGATTTTGTGTACACCAATGTAATCGGCACGGTTAATTTATTAAATACTGCTAAGCAAAAATGGGCTGCAGATTTAGACAATCATCGCTTTTACCATGTTTCTACCGATGAAGTATATGGGAGCTTAGGAGCAGAAGGATTGTTTACTGAAGAGACTGCTTATGACCCACGTTCACCTTACTCTGCAAGTAAGGCATCATCCGATCATTTTGTAAGAGCGTACCATGAAACCTATCATTTACAAACGGTTATATCTAACTGTTCCAATAATTATGGGCCATTTCATTTTCCGGAGAAATTGATCCCCTTGTTTATCAATAATATTATACAAGGCAAACCATTACCTGTTTATGGAGACGGATTATATACCCGTGATTGGTTGTATGTAAAGGATCATGCAATTGCCATTGATATGGTTTTTCACAAGGGAGTAACAGGAGAAACCTATAATATTGGTGGTTTTAACGAATGGAAAAATATTGACTTAGTAAAATTATTGTGTACCCAAATGGACGAAAAATTGGGTAAACCATCAGGAACCAGTGAGCAATTAATTACTTATATCAAAGACCGACCTGGGCACGATAGAAGATATGCCATTGACGCATCTAAAATTAATCGTGAATTGGGTTGGAAGCCAAGTGTTACCTTCCAAGAAGGATTGAGTGAAACCATCGATTGGTTTTTGGCTAATACAGAGTGGTTAAATAATGTAACCAGTGGAAACTATCAACACTATTATGAATCTATGTACAGCAATAAGTAATCATGCAAATTGAATATACCCCCATTGAAGGTTGCTTTATCATTCACGACACATTTTTTGGTGATAGTCGTGGTTATTTTTTTGAGAGTTTTAATAGAAATACTTTTTTAGAAAAAACAGGAGTGGCCATTGATTTTGTTCAAGACAACCAATCCAATTCATCTAAAGGAGTTTTGCGTGGATTGCATTATCAAAATGGTGAATTTGCACAAGCTAAATTGGTTAGGGTGTTGAGTGGATCGGTGCTGGATGTTGCCGTAGACCTCCGTAAGGATTCTAAAACCTTTGGTCAACACGTTGCAGTGGAATTAACAGGAGAAAGTAGAACCCAGTTTTTTGTACCACGTGGATTTGCACATGGATTTATTGTATTAAGTGAACAAGCAACTTTTTTTTATAAAGTAGATAATTATTACCACAAAGCATCTGAAGGGGGAATCATTTACAATGACCCAGATTTAGCCATCGACTGGAAATTATCTCCAGATGAAATTAAATTATCAGAAAAAGATTTGTCATTGCCTTTATTACGTGATACGGTAAATACATTAGAATTTTAATTCAACGCTTAATACCCATTTTATGAAAGGAATCATTTTAGCAGGCGGATCAGGAACCAGGTTATATCCTATCACCAAGGGAATCAGCAAACAGCTGATGCCGGTTTATGATAAGCCCATGATTTACTATCCACTTTCGGTATTGATGTTGGCAGGAATCAAAGAGATTTTATTTATTACAACGCCACAAGATCAAGACCAATTTAAAAGATTGTTGGGCGATGGTTCAGAAATTGGTTGCAAATTTTCTTATGAAGTGCAACATGAGCCTAATGGCTTGGCACAAGCATTTGTAATCGGCGAAAAATTTATTGGCAACGATAAAGTTTGTTTGATTTTAGGCGACAATATTTTTTATGGAGCAGGCTTTAGTAAGCTGGTACAAAGTTTCAATGATGTAAATGGGGCGGCCGTTTTTGCCTACGAAGTAAATGATCCTGAGCGATATGGTGTAGTAGCATTTAATGACCAAAAACAAGCTATTTCAATAGAAGAGAAACCTAAACAGCCTAAGTCTAATTATGCAGTGCCAGGCTTATATTTTTATGACAACAGTGTAGTAGAAATTGCCAAAAATATAGCTCCCTCACCCAGAGGTGAATATGAAATTACCGATGTAAACAGGGTTTATTTAGAAAAAGGAACTTTGCAAGTGGGTATTATGAATAGGGGTACCGCTTGGTTAGATACGGGTACTTTTGATTCATTTGCGGATGCTTGTGAATTTGTTCGCGTAATAGAAAAACGCCAGAGCCAGAAAGTAGGTTGTATTGAAGAAGTAGCTTACAGAATGGGCTTTATTGATAGGGCACAATTGATGCTTTTAGGGGAGAAATATGCAAAAAGTGGGTATGGGGAATACTTAAAGCGTTTAAAGGTTTTGTAAATCTTTTAAACAAATCTGGATTCGCAGCGTTACTATTGTATGAATGCCTTTACAATCAAAGATTTAGAAAACCTGTCGGGTATTAAAGCGCATACCATCCGTATTTGGGAACAGCGGTATTCGTTCCTAAACCCACAGCGCACAGAAACAAATATCCGTTATTATTCAGGTGATGAGTTAAAGACTGTACTCAATATTGCATTATTGAACAAGTACGGATTTAAAATCTCTCATATTGATAAGATGAGCACCGCAGAAATGCGGGAGAAAACGCTTGCATTAAACCAAGCTCAAGCTCAAATTGAGCGAATGGTAAACGAGTTGATCAGTTGCATGGTAGACATGAAATTGGATGAATTTGAAATGCTATTGGACGGGTATATCAAAAGCAAAGGGATTGAAAAAACCATCCCACAAATAATATTTCCCTTCTTGGAAAGAATTGGTATTCTATGGATAACCAACCATATTAATCCAGCCCAAGAACATTTGGTAACCAATATTATTCGTCAAAAATTAATCATGGGTATTGAAACCTGCCATGCCCCATTGGTTCAAAAAAAGACGGTATTAGTCTTTTTGCCGGAGGGAGAACACCATGAATTGGGTATTTTATTTACCAATTATTTATTTAAGAGTAGAGGAATTAAAGTCATCTATTTGGGCGCCAATGTGCCTTTAAAAGATGTGGAATATGTGGCTACTTTAAAAAAGCCCGACTTTTTATATTCTCATTTAACTTCTGTTGCTAATAATTTCAATTTTGAAAAGTTCCTTGTAAATGTGCAGAACAGAATACCTGAATTTCAAGTAATTGTTTCAGGTGCTTTAACCCAGAATTACAAGAAGCGAATTCCTACAAATGTGTCATTTAAGAAGTCACTTTCTGAGGTTATGGAATACATAACAGCCTTATAGCAATATATTATAATGTTTAAACAGCAATCAATCAACCCGCTATCAGCGGGTTTTTTGTTTCACATTTCTTTAGTAAAAATTAAACAAAAATATCCTTGTGTACCGAATATTATGTTTAGCTTTATGCTCTAATAAATTAAACAATACGCCATGTCTACGCTAGATTTCAATCAAATGCTGGTTAATAATGCGGATTTTTTGAAACCATTTGCGGTTACTTTAACACGTGATCAAGAAGCGGCCAAAGACCTTTATCAGGAAACTTTGTACAGGGCATTGGCTAACAAAGACAAGTACAATGTTGGTACCAATATCAAAGCATGGTTGTACACCATCATGCGTAATATTTTCATCAACAACTACCGTAGAAAATCTAAGCAAGCAACCATTTTTGATAATACGCCTAATGAATTCTTATTAGACTTTAATCAAGGGGCTGTTGCTAATGAAGCCATCGCTGGAATAAATATGAAAGAAGTAAAACAAGCTATTCATAATTTGCCGGAGATTTTTAGAAATCCATTTTTGTTATATTTTGATGGCTACAAATACCATGAAATTGCAGAGATGTTAGATGAGCCTTTGGGTACTATTAAAAGCAGAATTCACTTTGCTAGAAAACTGCTAAAAGCGCATGTACAGCGTTTCTAAGAAATTTCATTAACTTACGTTTCAAGTGAAGAATAAGCAAGCGGTCGTTATCGGAAGTGGTTTCGCGGGCATGTCCGCGGCTTCCTTTCTAGCCAGATCGGGCTGGAATGTTACACTACTAGAACAACATGAACTACCAGGAGGTAGGGCCAGAAAGTACACAGCCCAAGGATTCACCTTTGATATGGGACCAAGCTGGTATTGGATGCCCGATGTATTTGAACGCTACTTTGAGCAATTCGGAAAAAAAGTGAGCGACTATTATCAACTTACCCGATTAGATCCTTCTTACAGAGTATATTGGCCAGATGATGTAACAGATATACCTGCCAATTATCAAGAATTAAAAGCTTTATTTGAAAAACTAGAGCCAGGTGCAGGAACCCAATTAGACCTGTTCATGAAAGAAGCTGCTTATAAATATGAAGTAGGGGTAAACAAATTGGTGTTTAAACCGGGGCAATCACTCACAGAATTCTTAGACATAGAGTTAGTAAAAGGGGTTTTTAAATTGGATGTTTTTAATTCAATGAAATCTCATGTGGGCAAGTATTTTAAGAATCCCAAACTGGTTGAATTAATGGAATTCCCCGTTTTGTTTCTAGGTGCTTTGCCAGAACATACGCCAGCATTATATAGTTTAATGAACTATGCTGATATTAAAGGAGGAACATGGTATCCCAATAAAGGGATGTACGAAATTGTACAAGGAATGTATGATTTAGCGGTTTCTTTAGGAGTCAATTTTAGGTTTAATCATAGTGTAAATCAAATAAACGTAGAAAACGGTGTAGCAAAATCGGTTTCTTGCATGGCTAATACACCAGCAGGAAAAGTAATGATAGAGCTTGAAGCAGATGTTATTGTAGGTGGTGCAGATTATCATCATGTTGAAACCGAATTATTACAGCCCAAATACCAAACTTATACAGCGTCCTATTGGGATAAACGGGTCATGGCTCCAAGCTGTTTGTTATATTATATTGGCTTAAATAAACGCCTAACAGGAGTGCCGCATCATTCACTTTTTTTTGACACCGATTTTGGCTTACACGGTAAAGAAATTTATACAACCAAAGAGTGGCCTACCGATCCACTGTTTTACATGTGTGTTCCCTCGGTTACAGACCCAACTGTTGCGCCTGAAGGTTGTGAAAATTTATTTTTATTAATTCCAGTTGCAACCGGTTTGTCTGGCGATACGGATGAATTGCGGGAAAAATATTTTAATTTGATCGTAAAACGGATTGAAAAACAGATTGGGCAATCAATAGCCGATGCAATTATTTATAAAAAAACCTTTGCTCAAAGCGATTTTATTAGCGAATACAACGCTTTTAAAGGAAATGCATATGGTTTAGCGAACACTTTACTACAAACTGCTGTTTTAAAGCCGTCATGTAGAAGTAAAAAAGTAAAAAACCTATTCTTTACAGGGCAACTTACCGTTCCTGGGCCGGGCGTTCCGCCTAGCTTAATCAGCGGCGAAGTAGTGGCTAAAGAAATTTCGAAATTATATGATTAAACTGTTTCACCAAGTAAGCCAAGAATGTAGCAGAATTACTACCGAGCTTTATAGCACTAGTTTTTCTTCTTCTATTCGTCTCTTGCACAAAGATCTTAGAACACCCGTATTCAATATTTACGGTTTTGTAAGATTCGCAGACGAAATAGTAGATACATTCCATGACTTTGATAAAGAAACATTACTGGCAGAATTTAAAGCAGCAACTTACAAAGCAATAGAACAGAAAATTTCATTGAATCCCATTTTGCATAGCTTTCAATTAACGGTGAATGAATTTAAAATTGACCGTCAATTAATTGATGCTTTTTTGCATAGTATGGAAATGGATTTAGGTAAAAAGCAGTACGATAAATCGGGGTATGAAGAATACATTTATGGTAGTGCTGAAGTGGTGGGTTTAATGTGTTTATATGTTTTTTGCAATGGAGATAGAACTAGCTACGAACACTTAAAACCATATGCTTGTAGCCTTGGATCGGCTTTTCAAAAAGTAAATTTTTTAAGGGATTTGAAAGCAGACTTTGAAGGGTTAGATCGAATGTACTTCCCCGGTTGCGACTTTAGTAACTTTACGCAAGACGATAAATTAAAAATAGAAGAAGACATCCAAAAAGATTTTGATCACGCTTATGAAGGCATACTTCAATTGCCATTAAAAGCTCGTTTTGGGGTATATGTTGCGTATAAATATTATTTGAGTTTGTTTAAGAAAATCAAGAAACTTCAGCCACAAAAAATTCTCGATACAAGAGTGAGAATACCAGACCACGGTAAGATGTTTATTTTGGCAAAAGCGGGTATTAGAAGTCAATTAAATCTGCTCTAAATACATGTTAGAACAAGTGATTCTGGTAAATGAAGCCGATCAGGAAGTTGGCTTTATGGAAAAAATGGAAGCGCATGAAAAAGCGGTATTGCACCGTGCCTTCAGTGTTTTTATTTTTAATGAAGCGGGCGAAATGTTATTGCAACAAAGAGCCAGCAATAAATACCATAGTGCTAATTTGTGGACCAATACCTGTTGCAGCCATCCCAAACCAGGTGAACTAACAAAAAACGCTGCGCATAGGAGATTACAAGAAGAAATGGGCTTTGATACTCCCTTAGAAAAAGCTTTTGATTTTGTTTATAAAGCTCCATTCGACAATGGTTTAACAGAATACGAGTTTGACCATGTATTTATCGGAAGCTATCAAGGAAATATTCACCCTAATCCTTTAGAGGTAAAAGACTATGCTTTCCGTACATTTGAAAACATCAATCAACTCATTGCAACTGAACCTGCGCAATTTACTAGCTGGTTTTTAATAGCCTTTCCAAAGGTAAAAGCATGGTGGTTGCAACAAAATAAATAATAGAAATGAGTAATACCGTCACTACTAAGAAAGCAGTCGTTATTGGATCAGGCGTTGCTGGATTAGCAGCAGCGATTCGTTTGCAAGTGATGGGATATGCGGTAACTGTTTTTGAAAAAAATGATTATCCCGGTGGAAAGTTGAGCCATTTTGAATTAGGAGGTTTTCAATTTGATGCTGGCCCAAGTTTGTTTACCCGTCCTCAATTAATTGAAGAATTATTTGCATTTGCTGGCGAGCCTATGCAAGACTATTTTAGTTACGAAAAAGTACCAGTTGCTTGTAATTATTTTTATGAAGACGGTACTATAATTAGTGCCTATGCCGATAGGGAAAAGTTTGCAGCTGAATTACAAGAAAAAACCAATGAGCCTTCAGAAAACTTGCACCGGTATTTGCATAAGTCTGCGGATGCATACAATAATATTGCAGGAATATTCTTAGACTATTCATTGCATAAAATAAAAACACTTTTTAAAGCACCTATTTTTAAAGCAATTCAAACGGTTAAATGGCCTTATCTCTTTAGTTCTTTAAACAGTTATAATAAGCGGTCTTTCAATTCTCCTAAGCTGGTTCAACTATTTAATCGGTATGCAACTTATAACGGAAGTAATCCTTATAAAGCACCTGCTATGCTTTCATTAATTCCGCATTTGGAACACAATGAAGGTACTTTTTATCCTAAAGGAGGAATGATTAGTATTACCAATGCATTGTACCAATTAGCCTTAAAGAAAGGAGTGGTATTTCAATTTGGAAATAAGGTAGAAAAAATTATTCGTGCACAAGGAGAAGTGAAGGGTGTGGTCGTAAATAACGAAAATTATTTCGCTGATATAGTGGTCAGCAATATGGATGTTTATTTTACCTACCAACAGTTATTAGGCGATACAATTAAAGCAGCTAAAGTATTACAACAAGAAAGAAGTAGTAGTGCGTTTATCTTTTATTGGGGAATTAGTAAAAGCTTTTCTCAATTGGATTTGCACAATATTTTTTTTAGCAATGATTATGAGAAGGAATTTGAATCGTTATTTAAAACAAAACAACCATTTACTGACCCAACAGTTTACATTAATATAACCAGTAAAATAGAACCATCTATTCAAGCCCCAATGGGTAAGGAAAATTGGTTTGTAATGGTGAATGCACCTGCTAATAAAGGACAAAATTGGGAATCGGTTAAAGATTTTTATAGGTCTGCCATACTTAAAAAATTGAGTAAGTTATTGGGAGAAGATATTGAACCACTCATAGAAGTAGAAGAGGTTCTTTCTCCTGTAAGTATAGAATCTAAAACGGCTTCTTATATGGGTTCACTGTATGGAACCAGCTCAAATAGTAAAACTGCGGCATTTATGCGTCACCCAAATTTTAGCAATACCACAAAAGGGTTGTATTTTGTAGGGGGGAGTGTACATCCAGGAGGAGGAATTCCACTTTGTTTGTCTAGTGCGGCCATTACCGCCAAACTTGTAGGCGAACAGCAAAAACTAAAGCATTAGCAAACATGTTATACGCAAGGCCAAGAATACCACTTTTTTTAGCAATACTATTTCATATTACAGGTGTTATAGGCATTCTATTTACGCCATACAAAGACTGGTTTATTAATAATACACCAATAACCTTGTTATTAATGGGTGTTTTGCTAGCTTTTAGTCAAGAGCGGATAGAGAAAGGGTTTATTGGTTTTTTTTTATTGGCCTTTGCAACAGGAATGGTTACAGAAATGATTGGGGTGAATACCGGAATCTTATTTGGAGATTATACTTATGGTACGGTTATGGGCCCCAAATTGATGGGCGTACCTTTTTTGATAGGAATGAATTGGTTTGTAATTGTTTTTTGTTGTGGTTCTTTAATGCAACAATTGAATAAAGTAATGTTGGCGAAATATGAGGCACCCATTCCAAGGGCCATCATCAAATGGTCTGTAGTTATTGACGGTGCAGTCTTAGCTACTTTTTTTGATTGGTTAATGGAACCAGTTGCTATCCAATTAGGTTTCTGGAGTTGGGAGGCAGGTTCAATACCAATGTTAAATTATGCAAGTTGGTTTATTATAAGCGCCATTTTATTGGCTATTCAGCAACACTTACAGATTAAAGCACAAAACCATTTTGCCATACATTTGTTGATAATTCAAGCATTATTTTTTCTGTCACTTAGAATTTTCTTATAAGATGATTTATGTATTAGTAACCTTATTGGTATTTGTTGTTATGGAAGGGATTACTTGGCTAACCCATCGATATATAATGCATGGATTTCTTTGGTATTTGCATGAAGACCATCACCAAAAAGGTCCAGGATTTTGGGAGAAGAACGATGCCTTTTTCGTGATTTTTGCAATACCCAGTTGGTTATGTATTATGTTGGGCAGTATGAATCAAAATTATTGGGTAGTAAGTATTGGAGCAGGAATTGCTTTATATGGCTTCGCTTATTTTTTAGTGCATGAAATTATTATACACCAACGTATTAAATTATTTACCCGCAGCAATAACCGATACATTAGAGCCATTAGGTGGGCGCATAAAATGCACCACAAACATTTGCACAAAGAAGAAGGAGAGAGTTTTGGGATGTTAATTGTTGCTAAAAAATACTGGGATAAAATCAGGAGAGACGAAAAGCTAAAAGCAGTATAGTCTTTGCAAAAACAATACGACTATATTATAGCTGGAGCCGGTTGCGCAGGCATGAGTTTATTGATGCGAATGGTAGTTGACCCATTTTTTGCTTCAAAAAAAATATTGGTAATTGATGCAGATGCTAAACAGCAAAATGATCGTACTTGGTGCTTTTGGGAAACTCAGCCTGATCTTTTTGAGTCGATAGTTCATCACCAATGGAAAAAATTAGATTTCTATTCCAATCGGTATTCTTCCGAATTATCCATTGACCCTTATTGTTATAAAATGATTAAGGGGATTGATTTTTACAATTACGTTAAAGCTAATACAGCTGCATTATCTAATATTGAATGGAGAAAAGCAACAGTTAAAAAATTAGTTGATACCACTTTTGAGTTCAGCGGTACAAACGATTTAGCCGGAATTGAATTAATTGATGGCGAAACCATTTATGCTGATTATGTATTCAGCAGTATTTTATTTGAACCCATTAAAGCAGCTTCTACAGAATACCATTTTTTACAGCATTTTAAGGGATGGGAAATTAAAACAGCAAGGGATTGTTTTGATTCAAGTAAAGCAGTATTCATGGACTTTAGGGTATCGCAAGAACATGGAACCACTTTTATGTATGTGCTGCCCACTTCGGCTAATACTGCGTTGATAGAATACACGTTGTTTACAGAAGAATTATTAGAAGATGAATTGTATAATGTAGCATTGCGTCAATACATTTCTGAACAATTGCAACTAAAAGACTACGAAATCTTGCATGAGGAGAAAGGGGTTATTCCAATGACGACCAAACATTTTCCTTATGCAAAGGGTCGAAATATTTACATTGGAATTGCAGGTGGACAAGCCAAAGCAAGCAGTGGTTATGCATTTAAGTTTATTCAAAAAAGAACTGCTGCTTTGATTGATGCCATTAAAAATGGAAAAGATCTTTCTTTTGGCAAATCGCTGAAAGATTCAAAAGGACATTTGTATGATGCCGTTTTATTGAATGTGTTACACAATCGTAAAATGCCAGGAGATGAAATTTTCGCAGCTATTTTCAAAGGGAATAAAGCCAGTAATGTATTGGCTTTTCTAGATAATGAAAGCAGTTTATTGACCGATTTGAAAATAATGAACAGTGTACCAACGGGAATTTTCTTGCCAGCCGCTTTTCAAGAGATGAAGCAATTGATGTAATTTCATACAATGGCTAATATAGTTACCATTACCCTGAACCCCGCACTAGACAAAAGTATTTCAGTACCTGAGCTGATTCCAGAAAAAAAATTACGTGCACTATCTGCAAAAGTAGAGCCTGGTGGTGGTGGCATCAATATTTCAAGAGCTTTGAAAAAATTAGGCGTGGCTTCCGAAGCAATTATTTTATCTGGTGGATACACAGGAAAAACTTTAGAAGCTTTATTGTCTAAGGAACAAGTGGCTTTTACTGCTATTGAAACCGAAGGAGATACGCGTGAAAATTTTGTAGTGTTTGATGAAGATAAAAAATTGCAGTACCGATTTGGCATGCCAGGAGAGCCTGTTTCTGATCATGAGTTAGGTTTATTATTGCAAGCGATAGGTAATTGCAAGCATGTTGATTATATTGTAGTGAGTGGAAGTTTGCCTCCCGGAACATCAACTATTGTATTTCACGAAATAGCCATCATTGCACAACAGCTAAATGCAAAATTAATAGTAGACACATCAGGTGATGGATTAAAAGCTGCAGTTAAAGAAGGCTTGTTTTTAATAAAACCCAACTTGCGTGAATTAGCATCTTTAGTTGGTAAAGAATGGATTGACATGGCAGATGTTATTGTAACAGCCCGTCAAGTAATTGCAGCAGGATCATGTAAAGCGATGGCAGTTTCAATGGGAGCAGATGGCGCAATGTTGATTACAGCCACCGAACATTTTCAAACTGTTGCACCAAAGGCACCGGTATTAAGCACCGTAGGGGCAGGGGATAGTATGGTAGCAGGAATGTTGGCAGCTTTAACCAAAGGATGGGGATGGGAGCAGGTACTACAATACGGTGTAGCTGCAGGTTCTGCAGCAACTTTACATAAAGGAACAGAGCTTTGTTCATTGGCAGATACCGAGCGCATTTTTGCGCAGATTAAGCAGAATTAATTTGCTTCAATTACATTTGCAACTATTATTGGTTTCGTAGTACAATGGATAGTATAAGAGTTTCCGAAGCTCCAGATCCAGGTTCGATTCCTGGCGAGACCACAAACCCTCGCAGCGAAAGCTGCGGTCTGTTCATTTGAGGCAGCGTCACACGCTTGCGTGTGTAAGCTGATGAAAATGGAACAGACTAGGCAACCGAAGGTTGCCGTAAAGGGTTTGAGTAAGTTCAAAACGGGAGGAAGGCGGTCGAAGACCGCCAATCTTGGCGAATAAGGAAGTCAGCCGCAGGCTGACAATCCTGGCAAAGACAGGAAGATGTCCTGGCGAATCCAGATACATATGTACCCCATATTTGATAAAATAATCTCTCTCAATAAATTCTACTGCATTTGATAATTGTATAGATTACAAGAGTTTAAAACGATTATAACTAAGCTGTATGAATGCATTGCACCAAACCGATTATTTGGTATTTCTATTTTATTTTATTCTAGTAGCAGGATATGGTATATGGGTATACCGAAGAAAGAAAGCAAAGGAAGCTAGTTCCAAAGATTATTTTTTAGCAGAAGGCTCTTTAACCTGGTGGGCCATTGGTGCGTCGTTAATTGCTTCTAATATTTCAACAGAGCAATTCATAGGAATGAGCGGGAGTGGATTTAAAATGGGCTTAGCTATTGCCAGTTATGAGTGGATGGCTGCAGTTACTTTAATTGTAGTGGCTATATTTTTTATGCCAGTTTATTTGAAAAACAAAATATTCACGATGCCACAGTTTTTGCAGGTACGTTACAACGATACCGTAGCAATGATTATGGCCGTATTCTGGTTACTGTTATATGTATTTGTAAACCTTACATCCATTTTATTCTTGGGTGCATTGGCCATCAGTAGTATCTCGGGAATATCATTCACTATATGTATGTTGGCACTAGGTTTTTTTGCCGTGCTCATTACATTGGGCGGTATGAAAGTGATTGGATACACCGATGTAATTCAAGTTTTCTTTTTAATCTTAGGAGGATTGGCAGCTACCTATATTGCATTGAACTTGGTAGCAGAGCAAAATGGAACCAGTGGGTTGCTCAATGGTTTTGCTGTATTAAGAGAAAAAGCAGACGATCATTTTCATATGATTTTGAAACCTGATAATCCAAGCTTTACAGATTTGCCAGGGCTTACTGTTTTAATTGGAGGATTATGGATTGCCAATTTAAATTATTGGGGATGTAACCAATATATTACTCAGCGTGCTTTAGGAGCCGATTTGAAAACAGCCCGTAATGGTTTGTTATTTGCGGGGTTTTTGAAATTGATTATGCCTGTAATAGTAGTTTTACCAGGTATTGCAGCTTATGTGATGCATCAACAAGGCTATTTTCAAACAGAGTTATTACAAGATGGAGAAGTAAACCCCGACCGCGCTTATCCGGTATTATTAAATTTATTACCGGTGGGATTAAAAGGGCTCTCTTTCGCAGCACTTACAGCAGCAGTAGTAGCATCTTTAGCAGGAAAAGCCAATAGCATTGCAACTATATTCACTTTAGATATTTACAAAAAGAAAATTAATACGGAAGCAGGAGAACAAAAAATGGTAAACATTGGAAGAATTTCCATTGTTGCTGCAATGATATTAGCAATGATAGTAGCACCATTTATGGGTATTGATAAAAAAGGTGGATTCCAATATATTCAGGAATATACGGGCTTTGTTTCACCAGGGGTATTTGCCATGTTTTTCTTAGGATTCTTCTGGAAGAAAACAAGTTCAAATGCCGCATTATTTGCAACCATTGGTGGATTTGTATTATCCATCATTTTTAAATTCATGCCCAATTATGTAGATCTTTCTTGGTTGGCCTCTTCTGGATATGCTGTTGCAAATGGGGAAGGCGTATTTGAAATTCCATTCTTAGACAGGATGGGAATTGTTTTCTTAATTTGTTTAGTAGGGATGTATTTTATTAGCATGAACGATATTAGAAAAGGTGTTCAAACCAAAGGACTAGAAGTAGATAGAAGCATGTTCAAATTGCATCCAGCATTTGTAGTAGGCGTATTAATACTATTTGGAATTATTGCCGCACTATATACTATACTCTGGTAAATAGAATGACTATTTACCAAATGCTGCAATATTGGTACTAAATATTTTAACAGCAATAGCAATCAGGATTACACCAAAGAATTTTCTGACGGCCAGTAATCCTGATTCGCCTAATGCACGTTCAATTACTTTGAGTAATCTTAAAGTAATATAAACAACCACAAGATTAATAAGTATACCAAACAAGATATACATTTCATCAAAGTTGGCTTTTAATGACATGATGGTAGTAAGTGTACCAGAACCAGCAATAATCGGAAATGCAATGGGAACCACACTTCCACTTTTAGCATTGTTGTCGCCTTTAAAAATTTCATGCCCTAGCACCATTTCAAGTCCGAGTAAAAAAATCACTATCGATCCACCAACTGCAAAAGACCGAATATCTAAACCGAGAATTTTTAAAAAAGGCTTTCCTGCAAATAAAAACAAAATCATTAGGGCACCAGAAATCAATGTCACTTGAAGTGAACGAATACCTCCGCCCATTTTTTCCTTTAAAGAAATTAGCAAGGGGATAGACCCTACAATATCAATTACCGCAAAAAGAGTAAATGTAACTGTAAGCAATTGATCTACTTGAAATTCCATGAACTTGTTTTTTTAAAGATACCAATTTTACTAAACAGTGGGTCTATGCCATTCTTTCCCTTGTCTAGAGTAATTATAGAGCAATTCATGCGTCATACTATCTTGGCTTACATTAATTTTTACTACACAACCATAATGCAATGTGAATGCATCAAAAGATTCTTTTAAAGGAGTAGAAGTAATATGAGATAGAATACTTCTTAAAACACCCCCATGGGCTACTATAACTGCGGATTCTTGTTTGGAAACAATTTCATTAAACCGATTTACCACTCTATTATGTAAATCTACATAGCTCTCTCCTTGCGGAACAGGTACATTAACAAAATCATCCATCCAGGGTTGTATCTCGTCTTTAGGAATATCATTCCAAGGAAGTAATTCCCATTGGCCACAATTGAGTTCCATTAAATCATCATGAACATCAATTTCAAACCCATCAAATAAGGCATCCGCTAGTTTTTTACACCTTTGTAAAGGGCTGCTATATATTTTTACTCCTTCAGAAGGCAAATGAGGTTTTATGGCTTCTACTTCTTCTAAAAAGGTTTCGGTAATATCTAAATCGGCCTGTCCGTAACAGATGCCTTTTTCTACTTTAGGGGTGGTATGTCTAATTAAATAAATTTCCATAAGAGTAAACATCCTAAATAAAATGCAATTTCACAAACCTGTTGTGTGGCACCCAAACAATCTCCAGTATAACCACCAATCCATTTCATAAAATAACTAGCTGCAAATATTTGAACTAAATAAGCGGGAACTTGAACCCAAAGTATAAAAAAGAATAACCATCTAGCAAATCCATAACTAAAAATTAAATGGTCTAGTTGGTCAATTGGGCTATAGATTAAAATGAAAACAAGGGTAAGAGATAGCAATGAACCCAAAGCAAGTACACCCATCTCTCCTTTTGTAAGTTTTCGATCTGCCAAGGGTTTAGACTTACTCGTATCAATGTCTTGTACATAAGGAAGTTTTTGCATGATAGTGGTTGCCCAAAAACGGCTATTGGCATGTGCAGCTATTAAAGTAATAGCAACCAATTCAATGGGAAAGAATTGCATCAATTCTAACAACAATAAAAATTTTAACGATAGTATCAAGATTAACCCAACCACCCCATACGTGCCAAGGCGACTGTCTTTCATGATGGTCAATATTTTTTCTTTAGTCCATCCTCCGCCAAAAGCATCACAACAATCTGCAAATCCATCCTCATGAAATGAGCCTGTTAATAAAATAGTGGCAATCATGGAAAACAATACAGTCAATGCGGGAGAAAAAAGCAAATCAGCCAATACCAAAACAATGGCTCCTGTTAAACCAACGACTATTCCAACCCAACTAAAATACCTAGCTGAAGCTTGTAAATGCGCTTGTTTAAATGGAAGATTACCCACAGGTATACGAGTAAAAAACATCAACGCTGTTTTAAAGAGAAGCCACTGGTATTTCATGAAAAAATTTGAATGAAGATAATTATTCTGACGCAGTACTTACACCAGCTTGTTCAAACGAAGCCATTTGATTTAAAAAAGCTACAGCCGATTCAATCAATGGAATGGCCAATGCTGCCCCTGTTCCTTCACCCAGCCTAAGACCAATATTCAGCAAAGGTGTTGCCTTTAAATGCTGTAACATTTTTGCATGGCCTTGTTCATTGCTGCTATGCGCAAAAATGCAATTGTTCATTACAGTCGATTCAATTTGAGCAGCAATTAATAAAGCAGCCGATGCTATAAAACCATCCACCACAATCACCATTTTTTCCGCAGCAGCAGCTAAGTAAGCTCCCACCATCATGGCAATTTCAAAACCACCCACCGCACATAATAATTTTAAGGGTTCGTTGCCTAGGGTATGCAGCTGATGAAATGCAGCCACTTTTTCTAATGTATTTATTTTTATAGTTAATTGCTCATCATTAGCGCCAGTTCCTCTACCCACACATGCATGAATAGGAATACCAGTGATAGCATGCATAATTAATGCAGCAGAAGAACTGTTCCCAATTCCCATTTCACCAAAGCCAATACAATTACTTCCAGCTTTTGCAACTTCATTCACTAAATGCTTTCCTTTTTCAATACTACTCAATACCGAATTGTATGTCATGGCCTCTGATAATAAATAATTAGCAGTTCCCATGCCTTGTTTTGCATGAATAAAATTGGGTTGATTAAGATGACTTAAATCAGCATTTACACCAGCATCTACAACAGTTAATTGTAATTGATGCATTTGAGTAAATACATTAATGGCGGCTCCTCCATTTAAAAAATTTAAGACCATTTGAGCGGTTACCGATTGCGGATAAGGGTTCACTAATCCTGTAGCAGCTATGCCATGATCAGCTGCAAATACCATAATAGTAGGTCTTGCAATATAAGGTGCTGTGGTCTCTTGAATTAAACCTACTTGTAATGCAATTTCTTCTAACAAACCCAGTGCACCCAAGGGCTTGGTTTTGCTATTTATTTTGTTTTGCAGCTGATCTTTAAGCATAGTGTGAATTATAAATGTATACTAATACCCGAGTTAATTAAAAACGGAATACTATTAAATCCTCTTAAATCAGTGAATTTTTTACCAGTGATGTTTTGAGCATCTACAAATAGTTTTATCTTTTCGCCAAAACGATATTCTGCATAAGCACCCAAAATAAAATATTCAGGTAACAAAACATCGGCTCTTCTAAAACCACCAATATCCGATCTGCTACCTACATATTTTCCTACAATAGAAATGCTTGCTTTCTCATTGGAATAACTTAAACTCATATTACTTTGAAAGCCCGGTCTTCTTAGCCCATATATATAGCCAGTGTCTTTAAAATTGGTTCTGCTTTGTGTAGAATCAATCATGCTCAGGTAACTAAAATTCATATTCATTTGCAAATGCTTGCTTAAACGAATACTTGTTTCGTATTCAACACCCAACGCAGTTTGCTTAATAAAATTATAGTACTTGTTGCGAACATAGTCGTAGTCAATACCATTATTGGTGTTTCTATAAAAAGCCACCAACCTGCTGGTAAAACCAGTGTAATTATGAGAAAAACCTGCTTCAATAGTGGTACTGGTTTCTGCTTTTAAATCTCTTCTACCACTAAATGAATCAAATAGTTGAAACAAGGAGGGTGTTTTAAATGCAGTAGCTACACTACCAAATATGCGCAGCTGTTCTGAAACTGCAAAAGAAGGGTTGAAAGTAAATGTGCTGCTGTTGCCATAGATGGAATGTTTATTCAACCTAAATCCTGCATCTGCAAAAAAACCTTTCTGGTTGTTAAACTGTAAAGAACTATATACAGAAGATTGATGAATTCCTGTGTCTTTGAAACCAGATTTAAAAGGTCCAAAACTACTCACCGATTCAAATTGGTTATTCATACTAGCAAAGCGATATTCAACGCCTTGTAATAAAGACCAAGATTTATTCAATTTAATGGAGGCATATAATTCAGCAAACTGTGTTTTGCCAAAATATTTATTACGTTGATAAAAACTAAAGACTGCTTTGTCGGCACTATCTCTTTCGTATCCCCTATTGGTTTGACTAAACTGATAGTTGGCCGTAAGTTGCAAGCCTTTCGTTTTATACACCATGCCAAATCCTGTATTTAATAAATTGTTTTTTAATAAATACTGTTTGTCATCGTTAAATACCCCAGCATCAATGCCGGCTTGGTATTGGCTATACATCCCAAATCCTTTTAACAACAGTTGATTGCTTACAGCATATTGAACTGCTGCACTAGTACTATTGCCCTTATATCCATCTGCATCATAATTTCTGCTGCCAATGGTATCCGTTGCAGCACTAAATCCATTCGTGCTAATGCCTGCATTACGCAAACTATAAGTTAGTTTTTTGTACTTGCCATACACTTGTAAATTGTTTTTAAAACTATTTAAATTGCCAGCAGTTAATGTTGCTTTTACATTGATGGGTTTGTTTACATTTTGCTTTACGGTAATAATATTAATTACACCCGCAACTGCGTCACTACCATATACAGTGCTTTGGGCCCCTCTGCACACTTCAATTCTTTCAACATCATTAATAGAAAAAAGATTCAAGTCAAATTCATTGCCAATTTGCGAAGGATCATACACAGGAATACCATCCATTAGTATCAGCGTTCTTCCGCTATTAGCACCACGCATGAATACGGTTTGATTGGTGCCTGAATTGTTGAGGGCTCCATTAATAGTAATACCCACTGTTTCATTCAATACTTGGCCCAATGATTTACCTGAACTTTTAGACAATTCTGCTTGTCCAATTACGGTTATCACTTTACCTGTAGTACTTTGTTTTTGTTCCTGCTTATTGGCAGTAACTACTACTTCGTCTAGCACACTGGTGCGTAAACTGTCTTTTTGTGCATACAGGCCAGTACCTGTTAGCAAGGTTAGGAAGAGCGTTAATTTTTTGCTCATTGTCCATTTAATTTAAAGGTCAACAATGAGCTTCCAGGAAAATAAAAAAACGGCGAAAAATAAATTACTGCTGCAGCAGCACTTTAGATTCCATGCTTTTCACCCGAAAGCCGTGAATACTTGTTTGCTATTGGCAGGTCTTCTGGCTTCCCACCCTTTGAATATCCTTCCCATTCATTTCAGAACAGTGGTTGTAGTGATTCAAAAGTTTGCCTTGCGGCGTGGGTTACAGCTACGGGGATAGCGCCGGAATTACACCGAACTTCCCTTTTAATCATCTGACTGAGGCAGATGAACCAGTAACGCAGCAAATGTATATATTTATCCTTATGAAAGGGAACCAACAATTAAATGTTTTTAGTTTCACCATGATTGTGGTGGGCTTAGTAATAGGCATGGGTATTTTTAGATCGGCTGCAACCAGCGCCCAGCATGCCATTGAGCCCTCTGTATATTTTGCTGCTTGGTTAATTGGGGGTTTTGTTGCCCTTTGTGGGGCATTAACTTATGCAGAAATTGGCAGCAGGTTCCCTGTGACTGGGGGATATTATAAAGTGTTTTCTTATGCTTATCATCCTAGTATTGCATTTGCTATTAACTGTATTATTTTAATAAGTAATGCCGCAAGTTTAAGTGTGGTGGCAATTATTGGTAGTGGATATATTGCTAAACTATTTCCGGGGACACCTTGGACAGATGTAGACAAAGCATTGTTGAGTGCAGGGGCCATCATATTATTTTACATTATTAATTTGAGAGGACTTAAAATGAGTTCTCGCGCACAAAATATTTTAATGATCATCAAAATCAGTATGATCTTGGTGTTGATAGCAGCTTTGTTTTTCCCTTACGATACTACTACAGCCGCAGCGGTTGCGGAGTCGGCAACAGCTACAATCCCCCCAACCCCACAAATGAGTTGGATACAAAGTTTGGGGTATAGTTTAATTGCAGTTTCATTTACATATGGTGGTTACCAACAGACCATCAATTTTGGAAGTGAAGTAAAAGATCCTGCACGTAGTATTCCTAAAGGGATATTCTTTGGGATAGCTATTATTATTGGTTTATACTTATTAGTCAATTTTAGCTATTATCAAATTGTAGGCTTTGAACAAATGAAAGGAGAGAAAGAAATTGCTTATGTAGTAATAGACAAAGTATTTGGCGCAAAAGGTGCAGCTATTTTCTCCTTCTTTTTATTTTTTGGGGTACTGGCTTATGTAAATGCTCTTTTAATGAGTAATCCCAGGGTTATGTATGCCATGAGTGATGAAGGAACGATTCCTAAAATATTTTCTAAGCAAAACGAAAAGAATGGGGTATTGGTGGTGTCATTAACGGTGTTCACCCTTACTTGTTTGCTCATTTTATTTTTTGCACAAACTTTTGATGCTATTTTAAATTTTACCATTTTCTTGGACTGTTTTGGTATGGTTGCATCTAGTGCCACCATTTTTAAATTGAGAAAGCAAACCAAGCATTTGGACGGAACGGGCATTTATAAAATGAAGCTCTTTCCTTTATTGCCCTTGATTTTTATGGCAACCTATTGTTTTGTTGGGGTGAGCATAGCCATTCAAACACCCAATACCGCTATTATTGGTACGGCTGTTTTAGCAGTATTTATGGCCATTTACTTCATAACTCAACGGTTTAAAAAGCCAGTATAAGGCTATAAACTGCCTTTCATACTAATTTTAACACAAAACCATCCCTTTCCTTTCCGTCTGTCTAAATTCTGTGAAAGCCTCGCCGAATAACTTATTTTTGTTCTATGAGGAATTTACTATTACTAATGGTCGGTTGTTTTACGTTCGCTGGGCAAATAGTTGCGCAGGGTTCAACAGACAAATGGAACCTTCAGCGTTGTGTGGAATACGCTGCAAAAAACAATATTTCGGTAAAGCAAGCCGATATTCAGGCAAGATTAGCTGCATTGGAAGTGGAGCGAACCAAATTGTCTCAATATCCCACTGCGAGTGCAAGTACCAATTTGGGTACACAGTTTGGTAGATCTATTGATCCTACCACTAACTTGTTTACTACTACCCAGTTGTTGTTCCAACAGGTAAACCTGAATGTGAATGCCACTGTATTTAACTGGGGCGCATTGAAAGCAGACCGACAGATTGCAGGATTTAATGCTCAAGCCGCATTAGCAGATATCGAAAGAATCACCAATGATGTTTCATTAAGTATAGCCACTTTCTTTTTGCAAGTAGTAGCTGCCAAGCAGCAAATTGCTATTGCTGAAGTGCAAGTAGGCCAAACCCAGTCTCAGTTGGGTTTTACCCGCAAGCGAGTTGAAGCTGGGGCATTACCTGAGTTAAGTGCTGCTGAAATTGAGGCGCAACTTGCTAGGGACAGTACTTCATTGGTTAGTGCTAATGCAACTTTTCAGCAAGCTGTGATTCAATTGAAAGCTGCCATCAACTTAGATATGTCGGTTTCATTTGATGTAGAAATTCCTGCAGTAGACAAAATTCCATTGCAACCATTGGGAGAATTAGACCCAGCTTTTTTATATCAATTAGCATTGAATAATCAACCAGCACAAAAAGTGAGTGACTTAAGAATTAAGTCGGCAGAAGCTTCTATTAAAAGAGCACGTTCTGCATTTTATCCAACCATTTCTGCTTTTGGTGGATTGGGGTCTAACTTTGCTAATGCCGCTACAACAATTACTGGAGCAAATGTGATTGGTACCAAACCTACTACCAATTTTGTAACAGTAAATAACCAAAACTACCAAGTATTTCAGCCAGATATTCAATTAACTTCTTCTAAAAGAAACTTCTTTCAGATGTGGAGTGGTTGGGGTGGACAACTAGAACAAAACTTTAGGCAAAACTTTGGGTTAAACGTTCAGATACCCATCTTTAATGCGGGTTCTGCTAAATTGGGATATGAGCGTTCTAAATTAAATTTAAGAACAGCACAAGTTTCAAGACAGCAAACAGATTTAACATTGCAGCAAAATATTTATCAAGCACATACCAACGCAATGGCTGCTATTCAACGTTTTCACGCGAGTGATAAATCGGTAGAAGCTTCTCAAAAGGCATACGATTATGCGCGCAAACGTTTTGAAGCAGGCTTGTCTAACACATTGGATTTAATTACCAATCAGAACAATTTGCTAAGAGCTAAACTAGATAGATTGAATAATCAGTTTGATTATATATTTAGAATTAAACTACTAGAATTTTACAAAGGTCAAGGCATTAAATTATAAAAAACAAATCATGAGCAAGAAGTTAATCTGGATTATTGTAGGCCTAGTAGTTATCATAGGCGTTATCATAGGCCTAAAGAAAGCAGGAGTAATAGGTAAAGAAGAAGGAATAAAAGTTACTGCTGAAGCGGTACAACGCAGAACGATTATTGAAACCGTTAATGCGAGCGGAAAGGTTTATCCTGAAATTGAAGTAAAGATAAGTCCTGACGTAAGTGGTGAAATAGTTGAATTAACTGTTGCTGAGGGCGATACCGTTAAAAGAGGTCAAGTATTGGCAAGAATTTATGCAGACATCTTAAATTCTCAAAGAGACCAAGTAGCAGCTGGAGTTAGTCAGCAGCAAGCACAGGTTTCTAATACCACAGCACAGTCTGCGGCAATTAAAGCCACATTAGATCAAGCTGAAACACAATACAATCGTCAAAAGAAATTATTAGAAGAGAAAGTAATCAGCCGTTTAGAATTTGAACAAGCTGAGCAAGCTGTAAAAAGTGCAAGAGCCAATTACAATGCAGCAATGGAAGGAATCAAAAGTGCTAAAGCTGGAGTTCAAAGTGTTCAGGCACAGTTAAACAGAGCTAATAAGGATATTGGAAGAACCTTGATCACTTCTCCAATGGATGGGGTGATTAGTTTATTGGCAATTAAAAAAGGGGAGCGTGTTGCTGGTAATAGTTTTAACGTAGGTACCGAAATGATGCGTGTAGCCGATATGCGCAGTTTTGAGGTAAGGGTTGATGTTGGTGAAAATGATATACCAAAGGTTAAATTAGGCGATACAGCCATTGTAGAAGTAGACGCGTATACCAGCAGAAAGTTCAAAGGCATTGTTTATAAAATTGCGAATCCTAGCACTGGTAATAACCTTACTGCCAATGCAAGTGCCGAAGTAACGAATTACAAAGTGCATATTCGTTTATTACAAGAAAGCTATAAAGACTTAGTTGTTCCTGGTAGATCTTTTCCTTTCCGTCCGGGGATGACTGCTAGTGCAGATATTCAAACCAAGAGTAAATACAATGTATTATCTGTTCCACTAAATGCAGTAACAACAAGAGACAGCAAAGAAGACCAGAAAGAGAAAAAAGAAGAGAAGAAAACTGATAATAAAGTAGCTCAAGTAGAAAAAGCAGAACAGAAATCTGTTTCTGCTGATGACTCTATTGAAGAAGTGGTATTTATTTTACAAAAAGACAATAAGGTTAAAAAAGTAAAAGTTAAAACCGCTATTCAAGATTTGAATAATATTGAAATTACTGAAGGAGTGAAGGAAGGCGATAAGGTAATTACAGGCCCTTACTCAATTGTAAGTAAAATGCTAAAAGATGGCAACTTGGTTACTATAGTAGAAAAAGACAAATTGTTTGAAGAGAAGAAAAAAGAATAAGTTCTTTAGATAATATTTCAACAATGGACGGCTAATTACCGTCCATTTGTTTTTCTGTATGTTTGCTGAATTATTAGCGATAAAACAGCCATATGCAGTTTGGAATTATTGGAGGTGGAAGCTGGGCAACTGCTTTAGCAAAAATTCTCACAGATAGCGGCAATACCATTCATTGGTTTATTAGAAATGAGGATAGTATTCATTATTTTAAGAAGCGAAAACACAATCCACATTACTTAAGCACTGCTTATTTTAACCCGGCACAATTACAATTAACTACTGATATTAACGCAGTTATAGAAGCGTCAGACGTTCTCGTGATTGCAGTGCCTTCCGCTTATGTTGAAGATGCATTGGAGCAAGTTTCAGCCGAAAAATGGCAGGGTAAAAAAATTGTTTCTGCGGTAAAAGGAATTACGCCTACTAAGAACCAATTATTACACGAGTATTTAGCAGAGACTGTTCAATTTCCATTGAACAATTATTTTACTTTATTAGGGCCATGTCATGCAGAAGAAGTGGCAGCGGAAAAATTATCTTATCTCACATTTTCGGGTGCTGATGAAGCAGAAACTGCCTCTATTGCCGCTTTTTTTAAAACAGATTATATTAATACGGTAGTGAATACCGATGTAGTTGGGGTGCAGTATGCGGCAGTAATGAAAAATATTTATGCGCTAGGGGCAGGTATTGCCCATGGCTTAGAATATGGAGACAATTTTCTGAGCGTATATATTGCCAATTGTGCCAACGAAATGGGCGGATTTTTAGAAAAAATTGCCCCAGGAACTTGTAGCGAAAAAAATTATACCGCCTCTGTTTATTTAGGAGATTTATTAGTAACCTGTTATTCTTTATTCAGTAGAAACCGAACATTTGGTAATATGTTGGGAAAGGGGTATTCGGTTAAATCGGCTCAACTAGAACTCAATATGTTGCCCGAAGGGTACTTTGCTAGTAAGTGTATTTTTAAGACCAATGATACGGTTTTAGCCAATATGCCTATTGCTAGCGCCATCTATGCTATACTATGGGAACAGTTGCCAGCAGAGGATGGGTTTAAACAAATAGAAAGTTTTTTAATATAGATTTAAACAAAATTTTCTTAAATATGTATTTAATACATAAACAGTAAACAGTGCCAGAAACAATCATTCGAAAAGTTAGAGAACAAAGAAATTACACCCAAGATTTTGTTGCTAAGCAAATGGGGATTTCTCAAAATGCATACAGCAAAATTGAGAATGGCTATACACAACTTACAGTTAAGCATGTTAAAGACTTATCTAAAATTTTAGAAGTTTCTTTAATGGAATTATTGAAAGATGACTTTGAAATTCATAAGCCCAACCATATTCATACCGAGAGTATTAATAAAGACAATTTATTAATGGCTATCAAACAGATAGCAGACAAATTGAATGAGAAGCACCCACAAAAACATGATTTTTATCCAATAGTCATGAGCTTATTACAAACTGTGGATACCACCGTTGACAATATTCATTAGTATTAATTAGCTTCTTCTTCTCTAAATAATTGAGCTGCAATTCCATCTGCCATAAATTTTCCTGCAGGAGAAAGGATAAGTTGTGAATGATGATGAACCAATAGTTCATCTTTAATATAATGGGAAGCATCTATTAAAATTTCATCAAAAATTGCTTTCCCAGCTATTGCATTCAATCTATTAGCATCAATGCCTTCACTGGTTCTTAGTGCAGTCATAATATATTCGTTGGTTTGTTGAACCACCGTTAATTCTTCTATTTCAAAAGGAACTACACTTTGGGCAAGTGATTGAATATATAATGCGTTATTGCTGATATTCCACTGTCTGCTTATGCCATTAAAAGAATGAGCCGCAGGACCTAGTCCTAAATAATGTTGCCCTGACCAATAATTGGAATTGTGAATACTTCTTTTGCCAGGCAATGAAAAATTAGAAATTTCATATTGTTCAAATCCAGCAGCAGCAGTCATTTCCTGTAAAATGCTAAAATGACCAGCTTGGTGTGCCGTATCAATATTGGGTAGTTCTAGCTTGTTAATTTTATGCGCTAGAGCAGTTTTAGGTTCTACAGTTAATGCATAACAAGATAAATGGGGAACCCCTGTGTTAATGGCAATTTCAAGATTCTTGATCCAATTTTCATTAGATAAACTAGGTCCTCCATAAATTAAATCAATCGAAATATTTTGAATACCTGCTTTTTGTGCCAGCCCAATACAGTTTAAAGCCTGATCGGCATTATGTGCACGTCCCATCCATTGGAGGTCTTCGTCTTTAAATGACTGAATGCCGATGCTTAAGCGATTAATTCCCAAATTAACCCAATCGGTTAATTGCGCTGTGTTAATATCATCAGGATTTGCTTCCAGTGTAATTTCTGCCTGTGGTATTAAAGTAAAATTCGTTTTTACTGCTTCAAGTAGAATAGATAAATGGGCTCTTTTTAATAGAGAAGGTGTTCCACCACCCAAATACAGGGTTTCAATAGGCTCCGTAAGGTAATTTTTCTGTAGTTGTATTTCTTGTACAATGGCATCAATTACTTGATTGATCAATTGATGATTAGTAGAAAAATGAAAATTACAATAGTTGCAAGCTTTTCTACAAAAAGGGATATGAATATAAATTCCTGCCATTTGCTGTTTAAAAAATTAAAATTAGCAATGTTCTGCTAACCTGAACGTTTAATCATTATCTATCAATAATTTTGCTGGAATGCAGCTGCGTATTTTTCTGATTTTATTTTTTGCAACAATGGGGCTAATGGTTTCTGCGCAGCAGGATTCAAGCCACCTGCCAACGCATCCTTACCTACCCTTGAATAAGCGCGCGATATTCATGATAGTAGATTATCACGCGAAAGAGTCGAAAGATGCGCTATTTTATGCTTTGCTTTTCTTGGTGTTCTTATTAGGTTTTATTAAGACGGCTTTCCCCAAATATTTTCAAAATTTGTTCAAGCTATTTTTTCAAACATCATTAAGACAAAAACAAACCAAAGAACAGTTGGCCCAAGATAGTTTTGCCTCCTTGCTCATCAACTTGCTTTTTTTGCTGTCAACTGGAATGTTTATTGCGCTAGTAATACAATATAATCAATGGGCAATTATGTCATTTTGGTTGCTTTATGCATATGTTACTGCTGTTTTGGGAATTATTTATACTGGTAAATACCTCTTTATATCTTTTGCTGGCTGGGTTTTTAATAATAGTACGTCTGCCTCCTCCTATTTGTTTTTGGTTGCGGTGGTAAACAGAATTATGGGGGTTGTTCTACTTCCCTTGACCATATTATTGGCTTTTGCAGATCCAACAATAGGCGGCATTATTGCCACCATCTCTTTCGGTGTTGTAACATTGTTATTTATTTATCGGTATTTAGTGTCTTTTGGCTTGCTAAGGACCGATCTTCAACTAAATCCTTTTCATTTTTTCCTTTACCTTTGCGCCGTGGAAATTTTACCAATGGCGCTGTTATACAAGCTATTGGTAGAAAATTTAGGCTGATATTTTACATTTGCAAAATACAAGAGCAAGCAATGAGCAAAAACGGATCTAAGCAAGAAGTAAATTCGAAAACAGCCAGAAAAATTCTTATTTCGCAGCCAAAGCCAGAGAGTGAAAGATCTCCTTACTTTGACTTAGAAAGAAAGCACAATGTTGAATTGGTATTTCATCCATTCATAGTGTTAGAAGGAATTCCTGCTAGAGATTTTCGCAAACAAAAAATTGATGTGCAGCAATACTCTGGCATCATTTTTACCAGCCGTAATGCCATCGATCATTTTTTTAGAATGAGCGAAGAGTTAAAATTGAGTATTGCTCAGGATACCAAGTATTTCTGCATTACAGAAGCGGTGGCCCTCTATTTGCAAAAGTTTATTCTTTATAGAAAACGCAAAGTGTTTTATGGTGCCGATGGTACTAATAAGAGCATGTTAGATGTAATTAATAAGCACAAAGAAGCGGAGAAGTTTTTATACGTATGTAGTGAAAACCAACAAGACAGTGAAATTTGTAGTTGGTTAAAAAACAATAAATGCGACTTCCAGTTGGCATATATGTACCGCACTATCAGCAATGATATCAAGCCCGTTTTACAAAAGAACGATTACGATATGATTTGCTTTTTTACCCCAAGTGGAGTAAAAAGCTTACTAGATAATTTTCCTGATTTTAAGCAAAACGGAACGGTTTTAACCGCATTTGGCAGTAACACCTCAAAAGCAGTTGTAGACGCTGGCTTTAATTTAGAGATTCAAGTTCCTAGCCCACAAAGACCAAGCATGGTGGCAGCTTTAGACCAATTTTTAGCTGCTGTGCCGGTAGCAAAGTCTGCCAGTAAAAAAGCGCCTTCTAAAACTGCTGAAAAAGTAGTTAAAAAGGTTGCCAGCAAAGCCCCAACAAAAAAAACAGCAAAAGCAACCAAATAATTGTTTAAGAAGAACCCCTCAAAAGAGGGGTTTCTTTTTATCAACAGGCAACATTTGGCCTTTTTTTCCGTTCTAAACTATCTTTAGCAATTATGTAACAACTTTATAAGTAATTTGCTTTGGACAGGCCCTATGAACAAACCTATTTTACTAGAAATTAATTAGTTACTATTGATTGTAAATTTTACTTAAAAACCAATAAGACAAGGCACTTTTAATAGTACCAAGTCATTTGAAACATATATTTGCTCCTGTCAAAATCAATTGTGGTCATGAAAAGACATTTTTATTTGGTTATTACGGCGTTTTGTGCGTTAACTGTTACCTCGTGTGGCTTAATCAAAGGGAAGGGTGCCAAGAAGGGATTGCCAGACGATGGCCAACTGCATGGGGTTTCGCCAAATGCAAAGCAGAATATGAATCCTCCAAGGAATATGGTGTATATACAACCAGGAACTTTCCATATGGGACCAAGCGATGAGGATATCAGCTATCAATATACTACCCGAAACAGACAAGTGTCTATTCCAGGTTTTTGGATGGATGCCACAGAAATCACTAATAATGACTATCGCCAGTTTGTAAACTGGGTTAGAGATTCTCTTTCTTTCAAGATTTTATTTGGACAGGGAATCAATAAGGATGATGATACAATGGCAGTAGACTGGGCCAAGGTAAAAACCATAAAGTGGGATAGAAAAACAGTTGAGCAGTTAAATGAACTAAACCTAGCACCAGACAACCGTTTATACGGGAAGCCAGAAATTGATCCTGACAAATTGATTTATAGAATTGAGTATTTTGATTTAGCTGAAGCAGCAAAAAGAGAAAATGCAGGTCAACCACGCAAAAACTTCATTGTTAAGCGCAACCAAAAAGTATATCCTGATACCTTGGTTTGGATGAGAGACTTCTCTTATTCTTATAACGAGCCAATGACCAAAAGATATTTTTCGCATCCTTCATTTGGAAACTATCCTGTGGTAGGGGTTACCTGGAAACAAGCAATGGCTTTTTGTAGCTGGAGAACGCATTATCAAAATGCTTATTTAGGTAAAAAGAACTTGGCATTTGATGGTGATTATCGTTTACCATCTGAAGCAGAGTGGGAATATGCTGCTCGTGGGGGAAGAACCAATTCAATGTTCCCTTGGGGTAACTATTACACCAGAAATAAAAAAGGTTGCTTATTGGCCAACTTTAAGCCAGGCAGAGGTAATTATGCAGAAGATGGCGGTTTTTATACTGTAAGAGCAGATGCATATTGGCCCAACGATTACGGCTTATACAATATGAGCGGAAACGTTGCAGAATGGACAGGTTCTTATTTTTATGAAGGGTCTTATAATTTTCTTTCTGATATGAGTCCTGATGTTCGTTATGACGCAAAAGATTCTGATCGTCCTCGTGAAAAACGCAAAGTGATAAGAGGTGGTTCATGGAAAGATACTCAATACCAAATTCAAGTAAGTACTCGCAACTACGAATACCAAGACACAGCTAAATCATATATTGGTTTCCGTTGTGTGATTGATTTGGCTCCAAAAATGAAAAAGTAACAAATAAACTACAAAAAATACAATTATGGCTTCAGGTGTTTCTCCTACAGTTAATCGCGCGGTAAACGTTGTTGTATCTCTTGGTGCAGCCGTGGTGATCTTTGGTGCAATGGCAAAAATACTTCACCTTTCTTGGGCAGACTGGGCCTTGAAAATTGGCTTAACAACAGAGGCTTTGATATTTATTATCTATGCTATTTTGCCTCCTCCAGATATGGGTGCTCCAACCGTTGTTGCAGATGCGGGTAATCCTGCATTAAAAAGCATGGAAAAAATGTTGGCTGAAGCGGATATTACACCAGCTAACCTAGGAAAATTAAGCGAAGGTTTTAAGAAACTAGGAAGTACCGTAGAGAAGATGGGCGAAATAAGCGATGTGGTAAAATCTACTGGTGATTTTACTGCAAATTCAAAAGCAGCAGCAACTGCATTAGGTTCTGTAGCTACAGCAGTAAATGGTGCAGTACATTCCTTATCTAGTTTTGAAGCAGCAGCTGAAAGCAATAAGCAGTTTCATATTCAAGTTCAAGGGCTAACTAAAAATTTATCTTCTCTTAATACTATTTACGAATTAGAATTACAAGAGAGTAATAATCACCTTAAAGCATTGAATCAGTTTTATGGTAAATTATCTGCTGCCTCAGAAGCGATGAATAATACTGCTGAAGATGCAAACAGAGCAAAAGAACAAATTGCAGCTTTAGCGAATAACCTTACCAAGTTGAATCAGGTATATGGTAGTATGCTTACTGCAATGCAGGGTAGATAAGCTGAATAGTAAACTGAATTGATCAAACGTATTTAGATAAACAAAAGATAGTATGTCATTACCCAAGGAACCGCGGCAGAAGATGATTAACATGATGTATCTCGTGTTAACGGCTTTGCTTGCTTTGAACGTTTCTTCAGAAATATTGAACGCTTTTAAAACCGTAGACAAAAGCCTTATGACGGCTACTGGTGTTGCGGAAAAAAAGAATTCAGAGATTTTTAAATCGTTCCAGAAAAAAATTGAAGACCCTACAACCAGAGACAAGGCAGAAGTTTGGTTGCCTAAAGCCCAAAAAGCAAAAACGCTTTCAGATGAGGTTTACAATTATATTGAAGCGCTAAAAGCAGAATTAAAAAGAGAAGCTGGTCTTAAAATGGTGGATGGTAAGGAAGATTTTAAAGAAGATGATTTAGATGCGGCTACTCGTTTGTTTGTATCTGCACCTCCATCAGGAAAAGGAAAGGGCAAAGAATTATTTAATAAGCTAGATAATTTCAAAAAACAATTATTAGCCATTGATCCTGAAATGGCTGCTGCTATTGGTGCCAACTTGCCTTTGAGCTTGCCTGTTGTTAAAAACGAAAAAGATAAAGAAGAGTGGGCATATACTTTCTTTCATATGACACCTACTGTTGCGGGTATCACCATGTTAAGTAAGTTTCAAAACGATATTAAGAACAGTGAATCACAAGCAGTAGAATATTGCCATAAAGAAATTGGTGAGGTAGAATTAGTATACGACCAGTTTCAGGCAATTGCAAATGCCAACGCCAGCTATGTAATGCCTGGTGAAGAAATTATTATTAATGCTGGTGTGGGTGCTTTCAATAGTGCTTCTCAACCCAGCGTATCAGTAGATGGTGCATCTGCAACACCTACACCTGATGGCTCATTTGAATACAAGTTTAGACCAACAGGTAGTGGTTCTAAAAATGTTACTATTTCATTTGTAAAGCCAGACGGTACAACTGCCTCTGTTACCAAAGAAATTAAATACACCGTTGGTGTTCCTTCAGGATTAGTTGTATCTACCGATAAAACCCGTGTGTTTTATCAGGGCTTAGAAAATCCATTAAGTGTTACTGGTGGAAGTGGAGACGAGAAAGTGAATGTATCTATTGAAGGAGCAGGAATTGGATTCCGTAAAGCGGGCCCTGGTCAATACATAGTTACTGCTGCTTCTTTAGGGTCTGCTACAGTGAATGCAACCGATGGTAAGAATACCCAAAAGATTGTAATACCTATTAAGCGTGTTCCCAATCCATTGGCAACAGTGGGTGGTAAAGCAGGTGGGCCAATTGCTGCAAACGTGTTCAGGGTTCAAAAAGGGGTGGCGGCAGAATTAAAAGACTTTATTTTCGAAGGAGTAAAGTATGATGTAGTTTCTTTTACACTTATTTGTACTGGAAGAGGTTTTGAAGAAAGCGGATTCGGAATTGCTGAAGTATCAGGAGCTTATTTTAATGCTGAAGCAAAAGCTTTATTAAATAAATGTCAGGCTGGATCAACCGTGGTGATTGACGAAATTAAAGTGAGTGGACCTGGTGGAACTAGATTATTGGATCAAAATATTTCATTTACTCTACAATAATGGTGCGTATGAAAAAGATTGTTTATTCAGGATTATTGATGACTACTGCCATGGTAGTAGCAATGGGTGCAATGGCGCAGTCTAAATATAAAAAGCCTGCAACAACAGCAGCCAAGCCAGCTACAACAACAGCCAAGCCTGCAGCAACTAAACCAGCTGCTAAAAAGCCTACATCAAAATATGCTGCTGCTAAAACTAAAATCAATCAGGTTAACCCAGCTGCAGATACAACAATAACACCAACTGAGCCTGTTACAGGAACATCTAGGTATAGAACTACCAATAATAACACAGCACTAGGAACAGGTACAACAACAACTAATCCAACTGCCGCTGTTACTTTTAGTTTTGACACAACGGTTCAAGGAGGTTTTGATGCGAAGCCTGAGGTTTCGTTAAGAAACAATTATGCAATGCTAAGAACCCAAGTAAGAGATCGTAAGCCTTTGGAATACGAAGACCTACGCGAAGATGATGCGGTATTTAGTCATTTCATTTGGAGAGAGATTGATGCAAGAGAAAAAATTAATCAATCATTTATGTATCCAGGTAAAGATGATAATGGCGATCAACGCTTTTTCTCTTTATTATTAAGTGCCATTAAAAATGATAGTGTTACCGCTTTTTCTGCAGACAACGATCGATTCACCACCCCGCTTACTACTTCTCAAGTGATGTCTATGGTAAGTGGTGCTTTAGACACTGTTGATGTAGTTGATCCAGCTACTGGAGCTGTTGAAAAAGTGATCACTAAGAAACCTAAGTTTAGTCCTGATTCAGTCTATACTTTCCGAATTAAAGAACAAATCATTTTCGACAAAGAGAGCAGCAGAATGTTTACGCGTATTTTAGGTATTGCTCCTATTGCTAAGCAAGTGGTTGCAGGAAAGTCTTTACCAAGGGTTTTATTCTGGGTATATTACCCTGATATCAGGGCTTCACTAACCAAATTTGATGTTTACAACCCTAAAAATATTGCTGCAAGAATGACTTGGGAAGAATTATTCGAAAGCCGTTTCTTCAGTAGTTATATTATCAAGAGTACCATTAATAACCCAGGTGATAAATCGTTAAGCGCATTTATTAAAGATCCTTTGTTCAGATTATTAGAAGGGGAGAATATCAAGGCTAAGATTATGAATTATGAACAAGATTTGTGGGCTTATTAAGCCTTGAAAATATCATTTGATTCCACAAAAAGGGGCCACTGGCCCCTTTTTTCATTCAATGGGCTTATTAACAGTTATTGGATAAAGTTTTTTTTATATTTTATGTAGGAAACTGTAATTTCACCTCGGTTTTTCATAGGATATTGGATTTTAAAAACGGGGCTGGATTTCTATCCTGGCCCTTTTTTATTCCTTCCCCTTAAAATACTTCGTTAGAATAGCAGCTCTATTTACTCCAACCACGATTGCCAACGATTGCTCCGATTGAAGTTTAATATTTTTTACCGATTTAAAATTGCGCAATAATTCATCAATGGTTGCTTTTCCAATACCAGGCACTTGTTCTAATTCATTTTTAAATGTACCCTTTGACCGTTGGTTTCTATGAAATGTAATGCCAAAACGATGTACTTCGTCTCTAATTCTTCTCACTAATTTTAATGAATCGCTACTCATGGGCAGCTTAAATGATTCCGAATCTCCTGGGAAAAATATTTCTTCTTCATTTTTTGCCAAGCCCACCACGGTAGTTGCGCCCACTAAGTCTAGTTCTTTAAAAGCTTCCATTGCAGAGCTTAATTGGCCTTTACCGCCATCTATTATTACTAATTGAGGAAATGGTAGGGATTCTTCTTTTAAGCGTTTGTAGCGCCTATAAACCACTTCTTTCATAGTGGCAAAATCATTAATGCCTTCCACTGTTTTTACATTAAATCTGCGATAGTCGTTTTTAGAAGGGATTCCATTTTTAAAGCAAACCATTGCACTTACCGGATATGCTCCTTGAAAATTAGAGTTATCAAAGCATTCAATATGAAGCGGCACTTCATCCAATTGTAAGTACTGCTGTAATTCGTACAATACCTTTTTTTGCTCGTCATCTGTTTTGCCCTCCAATCGTAACATTTTTTTCTTTCGCAACTCTTCTTTAAAATAAGCCACATTTTTCAGGGAGAGGTCTAATAGTTTTCTTTTATCACCCGCTTTAGGAATAGTAATGATAATAGAAGGATCAGGATATTCAATAGGAAAGGGAACAATCAATTCTTTGGCCATGCTATTAAAAGTGTTGCGTAACTCGCCAATTACCCAAACCAATACTTCTTCTTCAGTTTCTTCTAATTTAGTTTCAATGGGAACTGAATGGGTTTGAACAATAGTACCATTTTGAACCATCAAATAGTTTACATAAGCTTTGTTATCGTCCTTGGCTATACTGAATACATCAATATTGGTTAAATGCCTGCTTACTACTACCGATGAAGATTGATAGTTTTCTAAATGATCAATCTTTTTACGAATTAATTCGGCTTTCTCAAACTCAAGCCCCATAGCATATTGCTGCATTTCTTCTTTAAACTGCGCAATCACCGAACCTAGGTTTCCTTTTAGGATATTGCGCATTTGTTGAATGCCATTTTGATAATCTTCCAACGACTGCAAACCTTCGCATGGTCCTTTGCAATTACCCAAATGGTATTCTAAACAAACTTTAAATTTTCCCGCAGCAATATTTTCCTTGCTTAAGTTGAGCTTGCAACTTCTTAATGGAATATATTGTTTTACAAATTCAATGAGCTCTCTAACTTTTCCCGCAGAAGTAAAAGGGCCAATATATTCTGACCCATCATTGATTTTTCTTCGTGTTAAAAATATTCTTGGAAAAGCTTCGCGCTTTACTACTATATAAGGATAGGTTTTGTCGTCCTTTAATTCAATATTATACTTGGGTTTATATTCTTTAATTAAGGCATTCTCTAACAAAAATGCATCTTGTTCAGAATCTACAATCGTGAATTCAATTTGATGAATTCGTTTAACTAATTCGTGCGTTTTATATCCTATAAAACTTTTACTAAAATAAGAGCTTACTCTTTTACGTAAACTTTTTGCTTTTCCTACATATAATAGCGAATGCTCTTTATCGTAGTATTTGTAAATACCTGGTTGTAAAGGAATCGTATGGGCTATTTGTTGAAAAGCTTCTTGCGTCATTATTGATCTTGGTTTTTCCAACTAATTTCCTTGCTACTACTTTCATTAAACCCTTGTTGGGTTCTTTTTGAACGGCTAATGACAAATTGTTTATTGGCAACCCAGCTATATTGTTCAGTAATTGTAGTATCCCCGGATTGTTGAATCACTCGTATAAACAATCGCTTAGGCAAATTGGTTTGCTGGTTTAACAGTAAGTCTATGTTTTTAATGGAAGCTTTTGTGCTACTATAATTGATGGTATAACTTTCGGTGCCTAAGTCTTGAAAAACAGATTCTGTAAATAAATTTTTATTTGCCGTAAACCATTGGGCTTTTTTTAAAATAACTGAGGCTGCAGCAAGAAAATCGTCTTTGCTTATTGCAAAAGAACTGCTATCTGTTCCCTTAATTGTTTTTTCAACAATCATAAAATTGCGCAAGTCTACATATTTCATTTCGTCTGTAATAAAATTCTCGATTGGATAATATTTGGCAGTATCCGCAATCGCTTTATTGCTTGAAGTATCAGCGGGCTTGTTATTATCACAAGCTATAATCCCCCCAAATAAAAAGCAAAACAAACTAATTCGAAAAGAAATATTCATGCAGCAAAACTATCCAAAAACAAGCAATTAGCGTTGCTTTGTAAATGCTAAGCGAATACCATAATCCATTAGGTACTCCTTAATTGGATATCGATTGGTGTAAGTAGGCAAATGTTGGTACCTGATTTGCGGACCTAACTGCCAAAGATTTGAGCCAGACTTAAAGTTGACATGGATGCCAGCACTGGTATTGATATTCCACCTGCGTACAAAACCATTGCCATCGGCGTAGTTTTTAAAATCGGTAGAAAGTAAGAACACGTTTGAATCAAAAGAATAAGTGGGTTGTACAGTAGCTTCAGCACTTATACCAAATTGTTTTCCTTTAATAATATCCCACTGAACTCCTACAGGTAATGCAATTTGAAAGCTCTTATTGTCTAATTGTTCTTGTTTAAAGCCACCAGAATTATTGTAATTCGAGAACATGTTTAAATTTTCTACATTGCCATTGTTGATTAAAGAAACAGTTGCCAAGCCAGTATTAGCCCTGAATGTTTCAATATGATAGTGACGAATATTTACTTGTATACCTGTTTTAAATTTAAGTCTTGAATTGATATTGTATAATGCAGCTAATCCAAGTTCTAAGCCCATTCCAGGACGATGACGTACCACTTCATTTACTCCAGCAGTATAGTTTAAAGCCAAAGGCACATTTTGTGCCGGTGCCATATTATTCGGCTGAATAATTTCTTTTACCTGTGCATCAGATAAAGAGCGATAGCTGGTAGAAGGAGTGATGTAGAACTGAAATCCAATTCGCTTATTAGGGATAGGCAAACTGATAGCGTTATTAATAGGCTGTGTTCTTTTTTCATCATTTAAATTAATACTCAAGGAGTTTTCTTCCGCAGATTTAGCTAATTGTATTTGGCCAACTCCAACAAGGTCGGATGAGCTGGAGATAGTTTCTGTTGCACTTAATTTTAATGCTAAAGGAAGCGCTATTTCATTTTCTTCTGTTTCTTTTTTAGCCTTATTATTAGCAACCATTATTTCATTAATTGCAGGTAGCGTATTGATTGCATTACTATTAATAGTTGTATGAGCCATCTGCCAATCTATATTGGTTGTTGTTGGAACAGTAGCAATTGGCTCTCTTAAATGTGTAATGGTATGCTCAGTTATATGATTGGGTTCAATTGCTTGATAATAGGCTTCTTTAGGAGCTGGTGCATGCATGCGTGTTTCAACAGGTGCAGCAATTGATTTGGTTGGATTATTACTTACTACAAAACGGAAACGGTCTGCAGAGGGCGCAATTAATAAAGTAGAAATGGTTAAACTAACAATGACCAATAAAGAAATAACCGTAAGCGCAGGCCAAGCAGGATTTCCATGCAATTGAGTGCGGATATTATTCCACGCTTCATCTGCAGGATACATGCGATGATCCTTCAGCTCTTCTTGCAAGAATTGCTCAAATTCGTTGTCTTGGTAATACTTACGATCCATATACTAATTGCTACTTCTTAAAAGCAGCCGCCCAATTGAAACGCTCTCTTGGTTGTTCTATAATTCTTTTCTTAATTAAAATACCTTCTAACATCACTTTTGCTCTGGTGTATTGGCTTCTGCTGGTGCTTTCTTCTATGTCTAGCATTTCCGCAATCTCTTTATGACTATATCCTTCCATTGCATACAAGTTCAACACCGTTCTATACCCCAAAGGCAATTGTCTAATACATTCTATAATTTGCCTTGCCTGCATAACTGAAGGCATGGTTTCTTCTTTTACTTCTAAATAGTCTGCCTGGTCTAAATCAATACTGTTGCTGAATTTTTTATTTTTCTTTAAAAAATTTATACAAGTATGAACAATGATTCTTCTTATCCAACCTTCAAATGCACCCTTGTTCTGAAATGTATGAATTTGCGTAAAGATTTTAATAAAGCCTTCTTGCAACATGTCCTCTGCATCTTCTCTGCTATTACCGAATCTATAACATACACTCAGCATTTTAGGACTGTATCTATTGTACAGTTCCCGCTGCGCTGAGGGGTCGTTATTTAAACAGCCTACCAGAATGGTTTGCTCGGTCATGTGGGGGTTTATTTCCCTAAATATAAGACATTTTTAATGTTAAAAAGCTGCATAAAAGCTTTATTTAGCGTCATAAGAATACCAATTCTACATATGGATAGCCAATTTATCCCCCCGCCACTTACCGGACTTACCCCTTACACAGGTAATTTTACCCAGCTTGAATTACAGCATTTATTGAAGCGAACCCTATTTGGTGCCAGCAAGGATGACCTAACTTATTTTAGTGGAAAAACACTGGCGGTTGTATTAAATGAACTTCTGAATCCAATCACTACGCTACCAGCACCACCCATTAAAGAATATACTACATCCACATCTGCATCTGCACCAGATACAGCCATTGCCCAAGGCAGCACATGGGTAGGAGATCTAAACAATGATGGAACAGTACAAAGCCAAAGAAGGGCTTCATTTAAAAAATGGTGGATGGGTTTAATGATCAATCAAGACCGATCTATCTTAGAAAAAATGACCCTGTTTTGGCATAATCATTTTGCTACGGAGTCGAACGATATTGGTAACGCACAATATATTTATCGACATCATCAATTATTGCGCACCAATGCATTGGGAAATTTTAAAACCCTAACAAGGGCCATTACGGTAGACTCGGCCATGTTGGTGTATTTAAATGGACAACTCAATACCAGAACAGCACCCGATGAAAACTATGCCAGAGAAATTCAAGAATTATTTTGTTGTGGGAAGGGACTAGACTCATTATATACAGAAGCCGATGTTAAAGCAGCAGCAAGGGTTTTAACAGGATGGAGGAACAACAATACCACCATGACATCTTATTTTGATGCTACCCGACACGACACTACACCCAAGGCATTTTCTTCTTTTTATAATAACACGGTCATTGCGGGAAGAACCGGAGCAACTGCAGGAGATATTGAATTGGATGAAATGTTGAACATGATATTTAATGTGCAAGAAGTAGCTAAATATATTTGCAGACGCATATACCGATGGTTTGTTTATTATGATATTGATGCATCGGTAGAAACAAATATCATTACGCCACTCGCCAATATTTTTAGAAGCAATAATTATGAAATAAAACCAGTACTTCAAGCACTATTGCAAAGCGAACATTTTTTTGATACACTTTCTCGTGGATGCCAAATCAAGAGCCCGGTAGATTTAGTAGTGGGTATGTGTAGAGAATTCAATATTCAATTTCCTCCTTCAACAGATTATGTTACCAACTACGCCCATTGGAATTATATGGTTACATGGGTGAGCAATATGCAACAGAATATTGGCGATCCACCCGATGTAAGTGGTTGGAAAGCGTATTACCAAGAACCACAGTTTTATCAAATATGGATTAATAGTGATACTCTTCCTAAACGCAATCAGTTTACCGATACGATGATTGTGAGTGGGTATAGTTTTGGCGGAAAGCGAATTCAAATTGATGGTATTGCATTTGCAAGAAGCTTAAGCAATCCATCCGATCCGAATATATTGATTAATGAATTAACGGCACTTATGTTTCGATTAGATATATCAGATGCATCAAAAGCACAATTAAAAAGAGATATTTTATTAAGCGGACAAACCAGTGATCATTATTGGACCGATGCTTGGAACCTATTTATAAGTACACCTAGCAATACTGCTAATGCAACAACGGTTCGCAACAAAGTACGAGACCTTATCAAATATTTAATGAACCTAGCCGAATACCAACTAGCCTAAAACCAAACCTATGAAAAGGAGAGACTTCTTAAAAAACACCGTCCCTGCTGGTATTCTGCTACCCTCATTGGTAAGTGGATTTTCGTTTAAAGTATTTGGTGCATCTTCTGTTTTTGCAGCAGCACTTCAAATGCAAGCAGAACAGAACGATCATATATTAGTGATCATACAATTGAATGGAGGAAATGATGGATTAAATATGGTAGTGCCAATTGAAAACTTTGCCAACTATGCCAATGCACGCCCCAATATTTTTATTCCAGAAAATAAAGTATTAAAATTAACGGGAGTTGATAAAGCAGGATTGCATCCAGCTATGACCGGATTGCAAAGTTTATACAACGATGGAAAATTAAATATTATACAATCGGTGGGCTACCCACAACCTAGTTTCTCGCATTTTAGGGCTACCGATATTTGGATGAGTGCCAGCGATAGTAATACCGTAGTGAATAGTGGATGGGCAGGCAGGTATTTAGATTATCAATATCCCAATTTTCCAACTGGATACCCCAATGCAACCATGAAAGATCCATTGGCCAT
>CAZTDV010000010.1:0-79795 GCA_964612195.1 uncultured Sediminibacterium sp. | reverse complement strand
CATTATTCAAACGAACCATATTCGGAACATACCACCAAGTAAGCCCTAAACACTTACACCGCTATTGTGCTGAATCATCATACCGATTTAATAGCCGTAAAATATCCGATGCAGACCGCTTCCAGTTTGCAATTTCTAATACCAAAGGGAGATTAACCTATAACCAATTAATTAATAAAACAAAATAAACATGAAATACTTAAAAGGAATCTATTTGTATCAGTATATAAATACTATTACTTCAATTTGGGCTGTTGTGTTTTCAGTAATAATATTCTTAGAGAATCAATCTTATTGGATATATCTTTTTCCGATTCTATTAACTTCATTCGCTCTGTGTTGTTGTCTATGGACAATATGGTTGCGAATACAGCAAATAAAGCTACAATAACAGATGCAATTAAGTTGCCGTTTTTTATAGCCCTATCAAAATTTTCTTTTTTAATCTTTTTATTTTTTTCACTTTCCTCATACTTTACATATGCTAAATAAGAACCATGCTTATTTATTATCTCTATCCCTTTACTTGCCAATAACCATGCTTCTAAATCTGGTCTACTTCTAATTAATCCTAAATCCCTAGACTTTAAAACCAATCTTTTCAAATCCCAATCAAAAATTTTTCGTGAAGTTTCTTGTTGCAAGTGTTCAATAGGTACATATTGAAAATTCCCATCATTGTAGATAATATTTATAATTAAATCAATCGCTTCATTATCTGTTAATTGGCTCATTATACATTATTTAGTTTATAAATTATTACTATTTTTGAATAATGGCGACAAGTGCAAATAAAATAATTAAAAAAGAAGTAGTAAAAATAAAGATGCCATTTGAGGAAGCTATGAAAAAAGCATTGAATACACCACTAAAAAAAATAAAACCATCTACAAACATTAAAAAAAGTGGCAAATAAAATACTTAGATTTTTATTAATTATATCAATATTTGGCTTATTTATTTACTACTTAATTAATTATAAAGGCAGTACATACAGTTCAGATGGTAGTAATTTAGAAGCTATTTCAGACGAAATAGAAGCTGATAAGATTGATGATTACAAATACCGAAATTCATTAGAGGGGAAATACGAAAACAACGAATCAGATACTACTTTTACTGATAACGGAGATATGGTTATATTTAATGTAACAACAGACACTATAAAAAAAAGGATAAGTAAATGAGATATTTGCTAATAACTATTTTCGTTATCGTTGGTATATTATATCCAGTACCATTTTTGTATGCACTAGATAATTTTGAAAGATTTGAAGTCGGAATTAAGATATTAGGATTTATAGGATATACAGTGTTAATATGGGAAGTAGCAAAAAAAATATTTAAAAGCGATTTTTGGGCGAAAAATATTGAGAAGAAAAAATCTTAGCCTTTTAATCTTGAATTTGATCTAAATCATCAATTATTGTATCCCTTATTACTTTTAAGTTCTTCTTAGCTTCTTTTAATTTTTCTTTTTGATGAGCGTTGAATGCTTCAAAGTTTTTAAACCCATTATACCTTGAAATATGACAAATATTAAAAAGGTTATCATAATTGTCAATAAATGAACGTAGAAATGAAAATTCACCAAATTCAATTAACTCTCTTCTTTGCTTATGATTAGTTGTTTTGATGCCATGAGAATCAAAATATGCTTCAATATAATGAACGGCAATATAAAAAATTACCACAATTTTCCAATCATAAAATTCATTGGGAAAGGATTTCTCTAAAACTGCAAGAAAATTTTCGTTATGCTTCGCTTTTCTTAGATAATCCTTCATTCAAGTTAAACTCTTTAACATTATTTAAAGAAGACTCAAATTTACTTGAAACAAAGTCAAACAAAATGGGGAATTGACTCGACAACTCATAATCGTCGTATGATTTCAAGAAATTGAAAAAAGGTCTTCTATTCTTTAAGGTATCTTTTTCTAATATCACACAGTAATGTAATAAATTACCGTCTTCATTAGTTCTAATAATTCTACCCGAACTATTTAAATTTTGAAACAATTCTTTTTCCAAATAAGATTCTAAAAGATTCCTTATTGCATCATAATGATTATCCAAGCCTTGAGAAACAATAACTAACGGTTCATCTATATACTTATCAATATACTGGGCAAGTTGGTCGCAAATCCCAGCATTAAAAAATTGTTTACTTCTATTTACATTTGATAAGCCAGCATGAAAAAAATCTTTTAGACCATCTAAAACACCATGAACTTCATTCTCTTTTTTTGAAATTTTTTGAGGAACAATATAATTGTCTACTTGAGACATAATTGATTTAGGATTTTACTTTAAGGATGCAAAGATATAAATATAACTCTAATATATGCGAGATTTTGATTTAAACCAATTTTTAAAAGAAATTTTTACAAATCCTTTCACAACCATAAATTAATTTTTCCTACCGTGAAACGAAAAATAAAATCCGTTTCACGAAGGTTTATTGTTTTTAATATTCCTTTGATAAAAAAATAAAGTATTTAAATTATATAATATCTCAATAATACAACTTTGTTTAACCTTGATTTTTTAAGAGTTGATTAAAGCAAAAAGTTCCATTTTGATAAATTCTAATATTATAAATAACTAACATTTGGTAAGTAACTAATTACTAATGGCTTATATGTATTAGGTGGTAAGTGGTATATAGTTACCAAAATAATCCCTCTATAGAGCGATTATTTCAACTACTTTTGATAAAAGATAACAACGTGAGAACCCTCCTATTCTTGGCCTTTATTTCGCTAATTATCGCTTCTTGCCAAGCCCCAAAAGATTTAGAATACCGTTCGGCTAAAAATTTTCAATTAAACCAACTGGGCTTTTCTAAATCAAAAATGTCATTGGATTTGATCTTTTACAATCCAAATAAATTTGGGCTTGATCTTAAAAAAGTAGACAGTGATGTTTATTTAGATAATGTTTACTTAGGCAAGTTTCAACTAGACACATTGATGCATATCTCCAAATCGAGTGAGTTTGTTTTGCCTTCTTCGGTAGAAGTGGATATGCAAAACCTAATGAAAAACGCTGTTCAATTAATGTTTAAGAAAGAAATGTTGATTAGGGCAACAGGAAGTGTAAGGGTGGGAAAGGCAGGAATCTATAAAACCCTACCCTTTAATTATGAGGGAAGACAAGAAATTAATTTATTTAAATAACCCTATTGAATGGGTTTAATATGACAGGGTTTGGGGGGCTTAGGTCCACCTCCATCTTCTGCTCTTTTGCAAATAGGGGGCAAAGTTGCATAGGCTTCTGGTTCAGCTTTATCTTCGTCTGCATCAAATCCCGCATTGTTTAAAGCCGCTTTTATAGCAGACGCATCAGCTCTGTCTGGCCAAAATTGAACTTTAATCTCCCCCTGTAATAGATTGATTTTCCACTGAATAAGCCCTGACTCCATGGTAGATTTGTTGGCTTGCACCAAGTATTTTTCCAGTTTGTCTTTGCATTCCCAGCACTTTAAATTGGCCGATTTTATGGTTACCCATTGTTGCTTGGGTTGCTGCGCATAAGCACTAGAAGCAACCATTAAACTTAAAATCAATAGTAATTTTCGCATCATTTAAAATTTATTTGCCCCAATTAGCCGGATCCTGACTCCAACTAAGCAAGGTCTCTTTTGTATCTGCCGTTACCAATCCCTTTTCAATAGCCAATTCTATCATAGTTGGATAGTTGGTTAAACTACTGGTTTTTACCCCAGCATTTGCACAGGCAGTACTGGCTGCTTCAAATCCATAGTTAAATATGGAAATCATTCCAACAATTTCAGCACCAGCTGCTTTTAATACATCTACCACTTGCAAACTACTTTTCCCGGTAGAAATTAGATCCTCTATTACCAATACCCGCTGCCCTGGCTCAAGTGCCCCTTCAATTTGATTACCCAATCCATGCTCTTTGGGTTTGGGTCTTACATAAATAAAAGGAAGCTTTAGTTGATCTGCAGCCATTGCTCCCCAAGGGATACCTGCAGTTGCTACCCCCGCTAAAACGGTTGCTTCAGGGTATTGCTCAAATATTACACTACATAATTCGCTCTTGATAAAGTCTCTTACATATGGAAAAGACAATACTTTTCTGTTGTCACAATAGATAGGACTTTTCCATCCACTAGCCCAAGTAAATGGCTGTTCTGGGCTCAATTTGATGGCCTGAACTTGCAATAATTTTTCTGCAACTGCTTTTTCATTTGTCATAACACAAAAGTAAATCCTATTTTCCAATGGATTATTATGGAGATTTGCACATCAATTATTTTATGCAATTAAGAATTATACAAGCTGGGGGTGGATTAGTACTGAACGAGCAGAATGAGTTGTTATTTATTTACAGAAGGGGTTCTTGGGATTTGCCCAAGGGAAAGGTAGACAGCGGCGAAACCATTGAAGCTTGCGCATTGCGCGAGGTAGAAGAAGAAACAGGTGTAGGGAATTTAACCTTGATTGATTTTTTAGGTATTACCCAACACCAATATTTTGATCCTTATTTGCATGAAGAAGTCATTAAAGAAAGTCATTGGTATATTATGTCCGCAAAAGGAGTTCCTGCTTTGATTCCACAAACAGAAGAAGATATCACCGATATTAGATGGGTTCCATTAGCAGAAGTAAATACATTAATAGCCAATTCCTATGCGAGCATTAAAGAAATTATCGGTCTTTTCTTTTTAAAACAGCCACAGTAAGTCTGCTGATACAAACTAAATGGTCGTGCTCGTCATGTATTTTGATTTCCCAAACCTGAGAACTTGCCCCAATATGAATGGGCTTTGCTGTTCCTGTAACAAATCCTGTACGAACGCTTCTCAAATGATTGGCATTGATTTCTTGTCCTACACAAATATATTCTGTATGATCCACTACCATGGCAGCTCCTACACTACCCAATGTTTCTGCTAATGCAACAGAAGCACCTCCATGTAATAATCCATAAGGTTGTTTAGTACGATGGTCTACAGGCATAGTAGCTTTAATATAATCAGGTCCTATTTCAGTAAACTCCATACCAAGGTGTTCGCCCAAATTACCTTTACCCATACCCGCAAAATGAGCAGTAGTAAGACTTTTGTTGAACCAAATCATTGTTTACTTTTTTAGGGTATTAATCACCGCTTGTGGAAGAAAAGGAGAAGCGTCTCCCCCATTTTTAATAATATCTCTTACAATGGTAGATGCCACTGAAGTGTATTTAGGTTCGCCTGTTAAAAAAATGGTCTCAATTTGATTATCGAGTGTTCTATTGGCGTCTGCAATGGTTTTCTCATATTCAAAATCACTCACGTAACGAATGCCTCTTAAAATAAAATGCGCCCCAATTTTTTTACAAAATTGAACTGTCAATCCATCGTAAGCAACACTTTCAACTCTTGGTTCGTCTTTATAAATATCTCTAAACCATTGCATCCGTTGGTCTGCACTAAACATGGGGTTTTTAGAAGAATTGATACCTACCCCTACTACTATTTTATCAAATAATGGGAGTGCTCTATTAATGATATCAGTGTGTCCTAAAGTAACAGGATCAAATGTTCCTGGGAAAAGACAAATTCTTTGCATGATAACTATTTGGTTAATTTTCGTCGGACCTACCAGCTAGTAAATATAAGGCAGCCATTCTAACTGCCACCCCATTTTCTACTTGATTTAAAATAATGGAGTGTGGTCCATCGGCAACATCACTGTCTAGTTCTACCCCACGGTTGATTGGTCCAGGATGCATAATCACAATTTCCTTATTTAATTTATCCAGCATTTTTTGCTTAATACCGTAAGCTAAATTGTATTCTCTTAAAGACGAGAACAATGGTTGGTTTTGTCTTTCTAACTGTATGCGCAATACATTGGCCACATCACACCATTGTAAAGCTTCTTGCACATTATAGGTAACCCTTACGCCTAATGCCTCTTCGAGGTATTTGGGTATTAAAGTGGGGGGGCCTACAACAGTGATTTCAGCACCCATTTTTTTCAATAAATACATATTGCTAAGTGCAACCCTGCTGTGCATAATATCTCCTATGATGGCCACTTTTAATCCCTCAATTCTACCCGTTTTTTCCTGCATGGAAAAAGCATCTAACAAAGCCTGAGTGGGATGTTCGTTAATTCCATCACCCGCATTAACAATGGCTGCTGGTATATGTTTGGCTAGAAAATGCGGTGCACCAGAAGCACTGTGACGCATCACCACCAAATCAACTTTCATGCTTAATATATTGTTGACGGTATCCAACAATGTTTCCCCTTTTGCTGCTGAAGAACTACTTGCTGTAAAGTTGAGCACATCCGCCGAAAGTCTTCGTTCTGCCAATTCAAAAGACATTCTAGTACGGGTAGAATTTTCATAAAACAAATTCACAATCGTAACGTCTCTTAAGGAAGGAACTTTCTTTACTGGCCTTTGTAAAACTTCTTTGAACTGCCCTGCAGTAGATAGAATTAATTGGATATCGGCTGCGTTGAGGTCCTTGATACCAAGTAAGTGTTTGGTAGATAGTTTCATTAAAAAGCAAAATTAATCATTTAGACTAAAACAACTTCGTCTTTTTCATCCTTTTCTTTCCAGTTCACTTTTACCTTATCGGTAAATATGGTATCAATGGCTTTTCCTGCGTAATCTGGTTGTATGGGTAACTCACGGCTGAACCTTCGGTCAATTAATACACATAAAGAAACTTTAGAAGGCCTCCCAAAATCTAATAATGCATCCAATGCAGCCCGAATGGTTCTTCCAGTATATAATACATCATCTACCAATATGACCGACTTGCCTTCTATGCTAAAAGGTATATCTGTTTCATTGGCTATATGCAAGGTTTTTCTAACATCATCCCTATAAAAAGTGATATCTAGCTTTCCATAGTGAAATGGATGATTGGGAATAATTTCTTTTAATGCAGCAACAATACGGTCACTCAGAAAAATCCCTCTTGGTTGCAAGCCAATAATTACCGTATTGGCCATGTCTTTATTGTTCTCCAACATTTGGTGGGCGAGTCTTTGTATACTCAACGCCATCTGTTGTTCTGATAATATTGTTTTCAAAAGCCCAATTTTTATTAAAATTAAATGCTTTCTTCCATACCAAAAGGGAATAATTCAAGTCGTTCTTCTTTACTTTGTACTACATGCTTCAGTTAAAGGAAATAAACCTTGTTCAGTTCAGGAATTATACCACTCACCACCAAGTTTTTAATCAACAAATTGTGGCTATATGTGGGTTAAATGGCACTGGTAAAACCAATTTATTGGATGCTATTTATTATTTAGGATTTTCTAGAAGTTATTTCGCAAGAACAGATGCCCAAAATGTGCAACATGGCAAACAAGGCATGCGCCTTTCTGGAAATTTTACAAAACAGGAGAAAGAAGAAGTAGTCACTTTTATTCTAAGAGAAAACAATAAGAAGGAATTATTGGTAAATGATGAATCCTATAAAAAGATTTCAGACCATATTGGTAAATTCCCTTGTGTAATGATTGCCCCTGATGATATTGCACTGATTGCAGGCCCAAGCGAAGAAAGAAGAAGACTTACCGATAGTATATTATCGCAAACCAACAGAGACTACCTTACTCAATTAATTGTCTACAATAAAATATTACAACAACGCAATAGTTTATTGAAACAAATGTCAGATCAACCTCAAATGAGTAATGACTTATTAGAAGTATACAACGAGCAACTAATACAAAATGGCAATTATATACACCAGCAACGGAAACAATTTTTAAGTGTTTTTTTACCGATGGTGGGCGAAAACTATGCCACTATTGCAGGAAGAAACGAAGACTTGCAACTGGCATATGAAAGTCAATTACTAAGTGCTTCTTTTAAAGAAATCCTCGCAGAAAACTTAGTAAAGGATAAGGCTTTGCAAAGAACATCTAGAGGTGTTCATAGAGATGATATAGGTATTTATTTAAACGATTGCCCTTTTAAATCAGAAGCTTCGCAAGGGCAAAGAAAGAGTTTGTTATTTGCTATAAAGTTAGCTGAGTGGGAATATTTAAAAATGAGCATTGGCATCCCTCCCATTTTATTATTAGATGATGTGTTTGAAAAGTTAGATGAAAATAGAATGGCTCATTTATTAGATCAAGTATGCAGTAATCATTTCGGTCAAGTATTTATTACTGATACACATGCAGATAGAATCAAGGAAAAATTAGACCAAACAGGCAGCCCATATCAATTAATTCTTTTATAAAATTACGCTTAACTTTATGGTATGGCAGAGATGAAAATTGGAGATGCACTAAAGAATTTGAAGGGAATGAACCATTTAAAAAAGGGCATCCGAGCTGCACAAATTGAAGATATTTGGGAACAATTGATGGGAAAAACAGTGGCCAAATACACCGATAAGATTCAAATCATCCAGAAAAAATTATTCATCCATACCAATATTGGTCCTCTTAAAAATGAGCTATCTTTTCAAAAGCCACAAATCATTTTAAGAATTAATGAAGCTTTTGGAGAAGAGTTGATTAATGAAGTGGTGATACAATAATTTGGCCTTTAATAAATTGGTTCAGAGAACTCATCTCCTGCTTCTAAGCTATCACGCATTAAATCGTGAATGGTAACAATACCTTTAAATACAAAGCCGTCAAAAACTACCAGGTAACGGGTTTTGTGTTGATTCATTAACTTCATGCATTCTTCTGCAGTAGTATCAAATGAAACTGAAGGCAATCCAACTGTCATGATTTCTTGCACAGTAGTATCAGTAGAATTTTTGTTCAATAACACTACTTTTTGGGCATAATCCCTCTCTGTCATAATTCCTTTAAAGTTGTCTCCATCTTTAACTATTACATAGCTTAAATTTTCTGCTTTCATTAGAGATAATGCTTCAATAACTTTTAATGAAGAGGCAACTCCATTAAAATAAGGGCCCTTTTTATCTAATATATTTTTAACGCTACTCATGGTTGTGTTGTTAGTACACTAAGTTCGTTCAATCATGCCAAATAAAAAAATGGAATTAATAGCTGTAATATTGGTTATATACATCTTCGAAGCTCCACTTTTCAAGTATTGTAGCTCCATCCATATACATGAAAGTGGGATTAACTCTGGCAGCAGTTTTTAAAACAGTTGCGTCGCAATTAAGTACAATATGACCAGGGAAATCTGCTTTGATTTTTGACCCCTCCGCAGAAACAAATATCACAGGAGTGCCATTTTCACTAAATCGGTAATTATTCAAAACGGCATTTACTTTTTTCTTCCATTGAGCTATATTACTTGCATCTTTGGCTACAATGAATACATACTTCCCCTTTTTTGATAAAACAGCTTGAGTGGTATCAAGGCCATCCAAAGTTTTCAAAGAAAAATCAACAATTGCTGGCTTAAGACCATTTCCTTTTTTAACCAACTTGTCTTTACGACTGATGAAAATATAACTATCGTCAAAGTTTTCGGGAAAATGTTCTTGATCAAATTCAATGGTTTTTCCATCTTTCTGGTATTCAAAAACCATTTGCATACTATCCAATGTAGCACCAGCAGGCATTTCCATTTTCTGCAATATATTATTACCCACTTTATAAGGTAAGCAATCTACCCAAGGCAAATGCTTTAAAACATAGATTTGTGCTCCGGTAGATAATAATAGGGTTAATGCAACCAATGTGAAAGCCCATGCATTGGATAATGCAGATTTGATATGTTTTTGAAAGCCCACTAATAATACAATCAGCACCAACAAAAACAAGTCTTTGTAAAAAGATTGAGCTGCAGTTAAAGGAAGACAATCTCCAAAGCAACCACAGGTTTTAATTTTACCCGAAAAGTGCGCATAGCCCGTTAAAAAAGTAAAAAATACAATCAGTAATAATAACAACCAACTGAATAATTTAATGCGCCAACCAATAATAATAGCCACCCCAGCCAACACTTCAAAACTATTCATAGCAATAGAGAAGAATAATGCATAATCATTTAAGAAATGCATATTCCATACTTCAAAAAACTCCTGCATTTTGTAGCTTAACCCAATAGGATCATTCACTTTTATTAACCCAGAAAAAATGAATAACATACCCACTATCCATCGAACCAACAAGAGTATTTTCTTCATAGTTAGTGTTTTCCTTCTTGAATTAAAATCAATGCAAATGCAGCGTAATTAATGATGTCTACATAGTTGGCATCAATGCCTTCGCTAATCAGGGTCTTGCCATCGTTTTGTAAAATCTGTTTAATGCGGAGCAGTTTAACCAAAATTAAATCGGCAAAACTTTCCTGACTCATTTCTCTCCAAGCTTCCCCATAATCATGATTCTTAGACTGCATGGTATCTTGAGCAAACTGAACTTGTTGTTGGTAAAGGGCCTCTGTTTGGTCAACTGCCAATTCTTCTACGGTTGAATTACCCAATTCCAATTGTATTAAACCAATAATGGCATAATTCAGAATCCCAATGAATTCGGAACGAATATCATCTCCCACTTTTTGGGTTTTGAGTTCTTGAATTGTTCTGATGCGCAAAGCTTTGATAAAGATTTGATCCACCACCGAAATGGTTCTTAAAACCCGCCATGCAGTTCCATAGTCTTTGGTTTTTTTAATAAATATTTCTTTACAAGATGCAACCGCTTGGTGGTATTGAGTATTGGTATCCAACATTTTCAGAATATCTTTGAATTGATTGCAATTTAATTGAATCGAAGCTATGTTTACACTAAACTGCAAAGGAACTTTAATTAGTTTGGAACAACCTGTTGTAATGGGCATTATTAATGCCACCCCTGATTCTTTTTATAGGGGGAGCAGAGCCGCTACCCTATCAGTTGCTTTGGAGAAAGCAAATACCATGATTCAGGAAGGCGCTTTCATTTTAGATATTGGTGGACAAAGCACCCGACCAGGTAGTGTTCAAATTGAGGGCAATGAAGAAATGGATCGAGTAGTTCCCGTAATTGAATCTGTGAAGAAAGCATTTCCAAGCACACTAATTTCTGTAGACACTTATCATCCAACAGTTGTAATGGCAGCAGTTAATGCAGGAGCAGATATCGTTAATGATATCAGTGGGGGAAGATTCTTTGACAATATGTTGTCTACGGTGGCATCATTAAATGTACCTTATATCTGCATGCACAGTAGAGGAACCATTGAAACCATGCACGAAAAGCCTGCAAGCAATAATATAATTACTGAATTATTAGACTATTTCATCGAGCGTATTGACGCATGTAACCAAGAAGGAATTAAAGATATTATCATAGACCCTGGATTCGGTTTTGGGAAAACGATTGAAGATAATTTTGCATTATTAAAAGAAATGGAAGCTTTGCAAATACTCCAAAAGCCTTTACTATTAGGGGTTTCAAGAAAATCATCCATTTATCAAACCTTGAAAACTACGCCAGAAGAATCCTTAAATGGCACTACTGTATTAAATACCGTAGGGCTTATGAATAAAGCAATGATATTGAGAGTTCACGATGTAAAGGAAGCCGCTCAGGCCATTCAGCTTTATCAAATGATGAAATAAAAAATGCCCCGAATAATCGAGGCATTTTTATTGGTGCTAAACAATATTATTGTTGTGGCATTTGTTGTGGTTGACCAGGCATTGCTGGCGGCGGTGGAGGCGCAATTTTCACATCCAATACTTCAATATCAAATACCAATGAAGCATATGGAGGAATTACTGGAGCACTTCCATTAGGGCCGTAGCCCAACATTGCAGGGATAAATATTTTACCTCTTCCGCCTTTGTTGAACATTTTTAATCCATCTTCTAAACCCTTAATTACGCCACCTTGTCCTATTACGAACTCTAATGGTTGCTTATTAGGAGAATCTGAATCCATATTGCCATCAAATTTTATACCGTCTAAAAAAGTACCTCTGTACATAACAGAAACTTGCTTTCCTGAGTCTGCTTTTGCAGTAGCATCACCAACATTGGTAACTTGAACAAATATACCAGAAGCAATTTCTTGTGCTTTAATATTCTTTTTAGCTAAATGATCTTTTAACTCTTTGGTTTCTCTTTGCTTTTCGTTTTCCATTTCTGCTTTGTAGTCGGCCATCATCAACTCTTGTGTTGCAAAAGTTTTAATCACTTCTACTTTGCCATTAATTTGGTCTTTCTCTTTAAAGATATTGTTGTACTCTAACATCCCGAATTTCTTTAAAGAATCTACGCTCATTACAAATTCAACCTTGTCTCCAGGAGCGCACTGATTAATGATTTCAATGAAACTGTGCTTGGCTTTTTGCGCTGAATCTACCATAAAGTAAACAGGAATTCTACCAAAAGAGCTACTCAACAAACTATCTTTTGCTGGTAATTTATACTCCACATGCATTTTTACAAATTGACCTTGCTTTAGCAAGTCTTTACTGCTACCCTTACTGATTTTGTAAGAAAGGCCAGTAGGTGTTTTTTCATATTGATTACAACTTGCAAGCAATACAACCGCTGACATGAGCGGGGCGATGATTCTCCTCATTTTATTGTAGTTGGTTTTTATACTCTTGAATAACTTGTTTAAAATGTTCTACTGTTTTTTCAACCGAATCGCTACTTCTACCTCCAGATGCATTCGCATGGCCACCTCCTTCGAAATTGTTTCTAGCAAATTGATTTACATCAAAACCACCCTTACTTCTAAAACTCCATTTACGTTCTTCTGTTCTATCAATCACTATTGCCCCAAAACGGATACCCTTGATAGTTAATAAATAATTGACTAACCCTTCCGTATCGCCTGTTTTGATATGGTATTTCTGTAAATCGGCCTGGTGAATATACATGATGGCGGTATTGTATTCATATAATACTTCCATTCTGTTTAACAAAGCAAAGCCAATAAATCTTAATCTGCTCTCTAAGAAGTTATCATAAATATGGTTATGTACTTGAGAATGATCAAAACCTGTTTCCTTTAACTCGGCCACCATTCTGTGAACACTTGCTTTGGTAGAGGGGAATCGGAATGACCCTGTATCGGTCATGGTGCCTGTATACAAACAGGTGGCAATATCTTTCGTAAGCTCTTCTCTACCGCCAGCTTCCACTATAAAGTCGTACACCATTTCACAGGTAGAACTTTTTCCCGTATCGCTAATGCCATAATCGAAATTGGGTTCATCGGGTTGTTCATGATGATCAATCAATACTTTAACCGCTTTAGCAGCAGCTAAAAATGGGGCTAAATGTTTGGTGCGATGAAAAATATTGAAGTCTAAACAAAATAAAATATCTGCCTTATCTAAAATGCCCAAACACTTTTCTCTATACCCTTCAAAATTGATTACACTTTCTATTCCAGGTAACCATTCTAAAAAATCAGCCCAATTTGTGGGAGATATTACCGTAACCTGGTGTCCTCGATTCTGTAGAAAATGATACAAACCTAATGTAGAGCCCATTGCATCCCCATCGGGCTTCTGGTGCATGGTAATTACAATTTGTTTAGGTTGAGATAATAATGGATAGAATTGGCTAATCAGTTGCATATAATCGGGCAAAAATGCAGTTTCTTCATTAGTCCGTCAAAAGATTTTGAATAATTTATTGAAATTTTAGCGATTGAATACCACTCAACCCCTTGCTATTCCTTACTTTTGCGCCGAAATTAAACAATTATGAGCAATAGAACATTTACCATGATTAAGCCCGATGCTACCCAAAAAGGGTACACAGGAGCTATTTTAGACCAGATGATTAAGGCTGGGTTTTCAATCAAAGCTATGAAATGGACTCGCTTAACTCCTGAGCAAGCTGGTCTTTTCTATGATATCCACAGAGAGCGTCCATTTTACCAGGAACTAGTTGATTTCATGAGCAGTGGTCCAATTGTAGCAGCTGTTTTAGAAAAAGAAAATGCAGTGGCCGATTTTAGAACATTGATTGGTGCAACCAACCCAGCACAAGCTGCTGAAGGAACCATCCGCAAATTGTTTGCAGCATCAGTAGGCGAAAACGCCGTTCACGGAAGTGATAGCGATGAAAACGCTGCTATTGAAGCAGACTTTTTCTTTTCTAAGTTAGAAAGATTCTAATATAGTAGCCGCTTATTGAAAGTAATTATCAAATTAAATAAGGAAGAGCTCGACCCTATTAGGTCGGGCTTTTTTAATGCCCTATAGCTAACCGAACAGTTGATCCATTTGATTTGCTTTGTAAAAAAGTCCATTGTATCTTTTAGGTCTCAATCAAGCCTAAAACTATACACCATGAATAAACGGTCTACTATTGGAAAAATTTTTCTTTGTTTTTTATTGGGTCTAATTGCCCAATACAATTATGCACAGGGCAGTATGTTACTCAGGCAACCTAATGCGAGCAAAGACCATATTGTATTTGTGCATGCAGATGATTTATGGGTGGTAGACCAAAAAGGTGGAGATGCCAGAAGACTTACTAGTGCAATTGGCGCAGAAACTTCCCCTAAAATTAGCCCCAATGGAAAATGGGTGGCGTTTAGTGGACAGTATGATGGCAATACCGATGTGTATATAGTACCAATTGATGGTGGTGATCCTAAAAGATTAACCTGGCACCCTGGCCCCGACATTACACAAGGTTGGTTGCCCGATGGCAATTCCGTTTTCTTTACTTCTAATAGAGAAGGCTACCCTACCGTCAATACCAAATTCTTTAAAGTATCTGTGAATGGAGGTACCCCAGATGCTTTACCTCTTCCTTTTGGATTTGTAGGGAGTATTTCTACTGATGGAGCAACCATGGCTTTTCAACCTTATAGCTTTTGGGATCCAGAGTGGCGCAACTATCGCGGCGGCCAAGCTCAACCCATTTGGCTATTTAATTTAAAAACTTTTGAAACCACTAAAACGGTACAAGGCAATAAAGAAAGACATACCGCTCCTACTTGGAACAATGGAATCTTGTACTTTTTATCGGAGCAAGATTTCATTAACAATATTTGGTCTTATGACCCTAAAACCAAAACACAAAAACAAATTACTTTCTTCAAAGACTTTGACATTAAAAATGTATCGGCCAGCAACAACAAATTGATTTTTGAACAAGCGGGTTACTTGCATAGTTATGATATTGCCTCGCAGAAAACGACTCAATTAAATATTGCTGTAAAAGCAGATTTAAATTGGGGAAGACCGAGATGGAATAATTTGACAGCAGGCAATTTAACCAACCCACAATTATCTCCATCTGGCAAACGCGCTGTATTTGAAAGCAGGGGTGAAATTTTTACGGTACCAAAAGAGAATGGTGCTTGGAAAAATATCAGCAATTCTACTGGTACAGCAGATAGAGCGCCTATTTGGTCTCCTGATGGTCAAAAAATTGCTTGGTTCTCCGATGAAAATGGAGAATACCAATTAACAGTTAAAGACCAGTTTGGCTTACAAACGGCGCAAACATTTGCAATGCCGAATAAGAAATTTTATTTCACACCAGCATGGTCTCCCGATAATAAATACATTGCTTTTGTAGACACTGATTATACCATTTGGTACATTGATTTAAAATCGGGTGCTTTCAAAAAAGTAGACACCGATAAATATGCGCATCCTAACAGAACAATGAAACCTGTTTGGTCTCCAGACAGTAAATGGATTGCATATGTACAACAACAAAACAATCAATTTAAAGCAGTCAAAGTTTTTCAAATTGAAACTGGCCAAAGCAAATTAGTGACCGATGGATTAGCAGATGCCATTGACCCGCAATGGGACGAAAGCGGAAAATACTTGTACTTTTTAGCGAGCACCGATTATGGTTTGGCTTCTGGATGGTTAGACATGAGTAGTTATAATTATCCAGTAAACAGGGCATTGTATATTGCCGTGTTAAGTAAGGATGCACCCTCGCCTTTTGAACCAAAAAGTGATGATGAACCTGTTAAAAATCCAGCTGATAGTGCTGCTAAAACAGCCAAGCCTGCAAGTGCTTCAACGGTTTCTGTAAAAATTGATTTTGATGGATTAGCACAGCGAATAGTAGCAGCCAACTTACCCCTTCGCAGCTATTCTTCTTTAATTGCTGGGCCAGACGGTTCGGTATTTTATACGGAAGATATTGCCAACCAAGGTGCTGCTTTGTACAAGTATACCACAAAGGATCAAAAGAGTGTTGAGTTTGCCAAATCAGTCAACAATGTAGTAAGCAGTGCAGATAGAAAAAATATTTTATACCGTTCTGGTGTCAATTGGTTTTTGAATGGAACCCTTGCTGCGCCTAGACCTGGAGATGGCAGATTGGCTACAGAAGGGATGCGCGTTTATGTAGACCCAGCAAAAGAAGCAGAACAAATATTCAAAGAAGGCTGGCGTTTACAACGAGACTTTTTATATGTGAACAATGTACATGGAGCTCCTTGGGATAAAATTTTTAGCTGGTATCAACCTTGGGTGAAACACGTAAAACATCGTTCCGATTTAAACTATATCATCGATATCATTAGCGGTGAAGTATCCGTAGGACATTCCTATGTTAGCGGAGGCGATTATCCCTCCGTACCTTCTATTCCAGTTGGCTTATTGGGTGCAGATTATATTGTTGAAAATGGCTTCTTTAAAATCAAGAAAATATACACGGGCGAAAACTGGAATCCAGAATTAAAGTCTCCATTAAGCGGGCCTGGCATTAAAGTAAAAGAAGGTGATTATTTAGTGGAAGTGGAAGGCAAAAAAATAGACGCTTCCATGAATTTGTTCAGTTTGTTTGAAGGTACCGCCAACAAACAAATCAAGATAAAAGTGAATAGCCAACCTAGTGTAGAAGGTGCTCAATTAATTACCGTTGTTCCCATTGCCAACGAAGCTGGATTACGCTCAAGGCATTGGGTAGAAAGTAATCGCAAAAAAGTAGATGAATTATCTGGAGGCAAATTGGCCTATGTATATGTACCGAATACGGGTGATCCTGGGTACACTTCATTTAACCGTTATTATTTTTCTCAGCAAGACAAAAAAGGGGCCATCATTGATGAAAGAAACAATGGTGGAGGATCTGCGGCGGATTATATGATTGATGTGATGAGTAGAAAATTACAGGGCTATTTTAATAACCGAGTAGAAGGTCATAAAGTTTCTACTACACCTATGGCAGGTATTTGGGGACCTAAAGTGATGATCATTAATGAGAATGCTGGTTCGGGTGGAGACCTACTCCCCTATATGTTTAAGAAAATGAATATTGGACCATTGGTTGGCACGAGAACTTGGGGAGGTTTAGTGGGCACTTGGGATACGCCTCCATTTATTGACGGTGGTAGAATGGTGGCACCACGTGGTGGCTTCTTTGATACCGATGGAAAATGGGCGGTGGAAGCAGAAGGTATTGCACCAGATATTGAAGTATTTCATGACCCTAAAGCCATCATTGAAGGCCGTGATCCACAGTTAGAAAAAGCAGTGCAAGAAGCGTTGCGTTTAATGCCTACACAAGGTATTGAATTGAAGAAAGAACCAGCACCGCCGATTCGTTCGTTTAGGCCGAAGAATTAAATAGATAATCAGTTACTGGTCCTAAATAGGTTGATCGTTTTCAGAAAATAATTGAAGTTACTTTGATAAGGCCGTCTCAATTACAAAATTGAGGCGGTTTTCTTTTACCATAATTGAGGTATGGTTGAAGGCTCCCCATTTTGAGTATGTATTGAATATATAATTTTTTTCTTTTAATGCTAATAGTATGCGGATTTCCTTCAATTCAAGACGCTTATCATGTAGATTGGAATAATTATAACGACACGCAATTTTTGGCTGTTGCCTGCTTTATTGCACATCGCGAAAAAAAATAATGATATAAGAGTAATAATAGTAACAAATGATAAAAGCATTTATTTATTCTTAAGCAGAAGCATTAATTTGCTTTATTCGATTTTGCAATTCTGTCAACCGATCTATCACTTCTTTAAAACTTGTTGTTACTCCTCTGAACATATTTGCCTTCATCAGCTCATAGTCCTCACCATACTGTTGTAGCAAATCGCCAACTGGTAAAAACTGTAAAGTCTCTCTACCGTGAAGGTCATAACTTACATTTTGCTGCCTAATGAAATGTCTACGATGTGCAATAAGTTGGTCATACAATTGCTGATCTGAAATAGCCGCTCGTCCAAAATCAGTATCCATAGTCTTCTCTAAATCATGCAAGTGCCTAGACATTCGTACTGTTCTAATTTTATCTCTAGGTTTTGTAAACTCTTCATGCAGAAGAAATACTTTCTCTAGGAAAGTGATACGTGGATCAATTGCTTGCACAGTAAATGGATCACCAGCATACCCATTACCTGGAATTGCTTCATCAATTAATGAGCTAATCTCTCGTTCATGTGCTGGCTCAATCAGTGAACGCACACTAATTTCTATTTTAACAGGTGGTAATAGATACTCATTCGCTTCTAACACAGTTGGATAATCAATGTATATAGCTTGGGGGTCTGTATCGGGCCTATTAGCTAAAATTGGCTCTGCATAAATTTTAATTGTACCTTTCTCTACACCAAGATTATACATTTCTTGCTCTACAGCCTCCATAAATTCTGTACTAGTAAACTTTGCCCCTTTCTTCTTAAGCTGTTTGATTTTAAAGTTGGAGATTTCTCCTCCAAATCCGAGAGCTTCGCGATTAATTGCAAGGTCAATATCTTCTGAAAATCTTTGGATAAGTTTCCAACTTTTACTTAAGGATGTGCCTCCCTTGAAAACAATATCTTTTGCAAATGGTGTATTGAATATTGCTTTTAATGCTACGGTTACCCACAAATCTTTTTCAACAGCATTATTAAGTGCCTTCAATCTTGCAGATGCTTCATCCAATATTATTCGCTTTCTCTCATTAGTTTGTTCTATCCATTTCATGGTGTTGTTCTTTGATAATTGAAAACAAATAATCGTGAATCTTGGCAGGTGCCAGTTTTAAATCGTGTTCTAATAATTCATTATCCTCCTTTTGAACTAACTTCCGTATACGCCTATACATATCACTTTCGATATCTTTAAGGTTTATATCTTCAAGTGCTCTGATAAGCAACCCGCTATATTTTCCTTTGTAGGCAAACTTTTTAGGGGTAGTCGGCTTGAAAATAATTGTCCCTTTGCCAATATGTATCGTTCTTCGCGCACCATCAGTCAAGTAAACTGCGTTCATTGGAATTTGTGTAGAGAGACCTAATTGATTGAGTGCTGTAGACCCTGTAGGAAGAATCCTGACTTGTTCTCTTGCTGCAATTGCTTTTGCAATTTTTTCCATCGAAGGTGTCAATTTTCCTAATTCATCATCGTATTGAGGGAAATAATAAATTCCATGACCTAGGCGTTCAATTATTCCTTCCTGAGCTAGCCGCGATAAAACAAGCTTAATTGCATTCTCAGACCCAGCTCCACGAAAGTCTGAAGGGAACAAAATTGTCCCAGGATTAAGCTCCTTAATATGGTTTTCTATGTATTTACTTGCAGAAATCATGACACAAATATACGCAAAAAGGTGTCAAATTAAAAATTTATGACACAATTCTTTGTAAAAAGGTGTCAAATTTTGTTAGGAAAATAGCTAGAATCCTAACAAACCATCCAATAGGAAGTGTTAAAATGGTGAATAAGTACTACGTTAAATAAACTATTTTTTAATATTTTTTGCCGAACTTGGCTTACACGCTTGACACATTGTAACGACTTACAATGTGTCAAGCGTGTAAGCTAAAACAGCAGTTTTGAACTGATAGAGAAACGAAAAAGAAAAAATATACAAAAACAATCCGTACCTTCAAACAGTTGTTTGAAGGACCCGAACAAATAAAAAACAAGTTATAAGCCCTATGGGGCTATTTTTATTTTATTAATTGTCTCGTCCTAGTATATCGATACACAAAAGGTAAAATATACGGGATCTTTCGTCATGTGATGGTCGGACCATAATGAAATGTTTTTTATCATCAAATTACATCCGCTCACCGGTGACGACAACCAATGAAAAAAATGGAATTTCAATTCCCTGTAAATCAGAATTAATAATTACCGAAAAATGAGCATTACTACTAGTATCAAAAACAGGCATTTTCTTAGGTAGTTTTATAACTTCCTGACTGTTTAGAGAGTTGTCTTTAGTTTCAATTTTCAAGTCACCTAGAATTTCAGGTATTTGAATTGGCGTGTTTACTAATGTAAAATATCTCCCCAACTTGTCCATCTCCTTCTTACTTAATGACTGGTATTAAGATTTGTCGAAAATCATTAAAATGTCAACGACCTTATACTGTGTAATTACAGGAGTAATTTTAGATAATTTCATACTTCCTTTTCATTGGGTATATTGAAACAAAATGGTGTATTCAACCAGTCACGCCAATAGTTTGGGGTTACATAGGTTCTGAAATGTCTGAATGCATACATACCTATAAAATGAAAACCCTCTTTAACAAAAGATATCTCACGTTCGGCACCAAAGAGTGCTCGTTCCTCAGCCATTCCCATTTCAAATTCGCGCATATTTTTAGGTAGCTTTATACTCGTCCTACTCGATCCAGTATGTAGTGCGTTCTGACTGCATATCGCGTCATTTGTTTCATTATCTGGGAACCATAATTGCAGATTTATATCCTGAAAGTTTTCTTCAACAATGTTGCGAAGATTCTCATAGAGATTTGGCACATTAAATATAACACACCATTCCGCAAGAACAGTTATCAATATAGAGGATTCTTCTGATGCTTTTGCTCCAAAATCATTTTTCCAATTTGCAAGTTTCTCATAATCTGTAATAAATAGAGGAACGAAACCAGAAAACCGAAACACATAATATAGGTAATTAATTAACTGATTTAACCATTGCTTTGCTTCTTCAAATCTTTCTGTGTGAAACAATAATAATAAACCCATATTATTTTCGATGGAATGCTCATCCAATTTTGGATACCAAGAACCAGAATTCTGTTGAACTAAATTGGCCAATGCTTGCGCTATAACCTGCGCTTCGTTCCAATGATATACCGCCCTTTGAAAATTATTTTGATTTCCCGAAAATGCGTTTGCTAGCCAAAGTATTTCGTGACCATACGAGGCAATGATGCCAATTTGCTCAAAACATGTTAATGCAAACTCATTTTCATCCATAAACCCTGAGAAAAAAAGCCCATTCTCTACATTAAATGAGTCAGCCACTTTATCAAAATAAACCCGATCGATCATTACTTTTTGTTCAAGTATTTCAATCACCGCACCTACTACCTCACGTTGGGATTCAGTTTTTGTTGTTGTAATCCATTTCCAAACTTTCAACACAAGCCTTTCTCCTATTACCACTGCTGGTTTGGTATTTCCTTCCTGTATTGCTAGTTGCACTACCATTGCATACGTAGAGTTCAATAGCCGCAGCTTTTTGATCATTTCATTTGTGCTCGGATTCGAATTGCTTCCTATTATAGAATCAATCATCTCGTAGTAATGACGGTAGTCATATACTTCATCAGCAAGCAAGGCCATCGTCCTACGTAAGAGGGAAAATACCTGCTCTGGAAATAATGATTCCGGGAACTGTGTTTGCTCAGCGAGGTCTGTGAGCATATCTGTTCCCCAAAAATCATATTGTAGGTTTCTCTTAGAGTTTTGATTGATATAGCTTGCCCAATTTGGAAAAGCGTTTTGCTTTATTTCACCATTTGTAACTAAAATAATTTTAACAGGCAATTTCTTGTAAGTCACTGGCCTATGACTAGACAAATACACATCAATAATTTCATTAAGTGATGCTCTTACATCTGTTTCTTTGCCATCCCAATTACTACGGGTTATATTACCTTGTTTTACAACAAAAAGGAACAGGGTTTGCGGTCTCTTCTTTTTTTGAAAGTCAGGACCAATTGCTGCAATATCCACTCCAAATTGTCTTCCCTTTTGAGGTGTTGTAATCGGAATAATACTCAGCTCACGCAGAAGCATTACGATGAATTGATCTAGTTCGCCATCTTCCTTTAAAGACAGTAAATAATCACGTATAAATAATTTCATTTTGGAAGTTTGAATTGTTTCCAATACAGGATATTCATCTTATCCTTTACCATATCTATAGCTTCACCCATTGGCATCTCAAAACTAGATTCGAAATGACCCATTTTTGACGGAGGATTATATTTCTGATTATACTTATTAAAAAAAGCCCGACCACCTTTTATCGAGACCTTCTTTACTAAGTCGAGAATACTATTTTTTCTACGTTCATCCTTATTTACCTTCATATTTTCAGATAGTCGTTTAATTTTTGTTTTCTTAAAATCCACATCAGATTTTATTGATAGTTTTAATTCTTTAATCTTCCTAATCTTTTGAACCTCTTCATTATAATTATCATTAAATTCAAGTACACGCTTGATCATAGTAACTTGTGATTCATTTGCGACTAACAATTGCTCTCTCAAATAGGTATTAGTACCGCCATATTGGTAAGTTATATGTTGTATAAACATGTCTCCAACCATATTGGTAACATCATCTCTAAATGGTGTTCTTGACAACAGAGAATATACTAAGGATTCAAGAGGCTCTTTTGAGTAGATATAACCACAAATCTTAAATAGAATAAAACGAATCATACTTGGTGTGCAAGTATCTAACGTTTGTTTATGCAATGTGAGATATTTGATTCCATCAATCCATAATTCAGAAATGATATGAAACAAGGATCGATGAAAACGATCATTGGAATTCATTAAGGCCTTCGTTAACCATTTGGATGCTTCATCGGAATGTCTTGTAAAAAAAGTGGAGATAACGTCATCAAAGAACCGAACACTTTTAATAGTATTATTTTCATTCACAATCCACCGATCAAGATAGTCTGCAAAAAGGGTTGGATTTTTCTCTGCAACCGGATATAATATATATATAATCTCTTCAATCAGACCTTTCAAAGTGACATCTACATGGTCTATGTTTAGGAATGTTTTTTCAAACCAATGTTCCAGACATGATGTATCAGATGTTAACCAAAGCGCTTCAATAACAGCAGATCGATACTCTATTTCAGAAAACTTAGAAAGCTCAATTATATAGTCAGCAAAATCTGTTGTGTAGGGTTGTAGATTACGTAATACATTGAGTATTTGAACATGTATATTTATGTTTTCAGACTCACGTAATTTATTTAGCTCATTCGAAATTTCATTTCCACACTTATCCCAATTTATCTGATCCACCTTTGCCAATCCCAATGCAAATAATGCTTCTTCCATTTTAATATCAGTTTCGCGAAGTTGATTTGTCAAGCGAACCGATATAGATGCTATACCATTTTCGTCTATGAGCCCCAATAATATCCATGGGATGAGCTTTACTAGATTGTCGTTACCACTTAAACGAAACTTTTCTTCCAAATCATTAGCAATATTTGTTCTTCCTGAAATGGTAGCACGAATAGCAAGCGCAAATTTATTAAGCGAATGTTTACTATTCTCGGCAATTGCGATACCAAGTGCAGTCAATTGTTCAACTGTCGAATCTATGTAAGGAAGAATATTTTCAAGTGAAATATGATGCTTTCCAAAATGAATTTCAATATCATCAATCCATAAATCTATAATTTTTAATCCATGCGAATCACTTAACGCTATTATGGTCAAAGATGTGAAGTCACTCTGTAATTCATAAAGTCTCTTGCTTTTCGCTCGGTATCTTTTTTGCCATGTCTCATTATAAAATTTTTCCCAGTCTCCATTTAAAAGATGAAAATTATCTTTAGAAAAAATGACAGCATATAGGTATTCAAAATAAATATAGTTTACACATTCAAACCCATCATTAGAACGCTGAAGAATATTATCTTTTATGGCTCGCTCGAATACATCTTGATGTTGTACTATCCATTGGATCGACGCTTTGTTTTCCCATGAAAGTCCCGCCCATTCAGCAAGGATTGATAAATCTACAGGATGTCGTTTTCCATATTTAAGTATTGCCTTAATTACTTCCCCAGATTTTGGCATAATTAATTGCTTTAAATGATTTACTAAGTTATCAATTATATTGTTTCATCATAAATAATTGATTTTCAATACAATACAAATAAGCGATGCAGAAGTACTGAATATTTTAGTAATGTTGCATCGATTTCTTACTCAATGTACCTCAACTCCAAAACCTTCTATTCTTTCTGTTACGGCACTTACTCTACCGCTGGGTTGGTAAATGCTGCGGTGGAGCACGGTATTACGAGCCTAACTTTATGTAACATGAATTGCACATACGACCATTAGGAGTTTGTAAAACTTTGTAGGGAGGAAGCTGGAATCAAACCTAATCTAGGTGTCGACATTCACAATGGCGATACTCACCTTTACTTGCTTATAGCAAAAAACAATAATGGACTTTTTGGGATCAATTAATTCCTGTCCGAACATTTTATTTAGAAAAAGGAATTCCCACCTTTGCCGAAGGCGAACTTCAATGTATTAGTATCCTATCTTAGTGACTCATACTTATAAATTATTAGATGCTTGTTTGATTGAAATGGATTTTAATACAGACAAGAATCGATCAGTTTATGGAGGCTCTAAGCAGGACGATTTTGTGCTTTTAGAAAAATTGGCGTGCTCAGGTTTGTATCGCCGTTATGGCAGCAAAAATAAAGTTGCCATTTCGCGTTTAGAGAAAGAACTCAAAGTAATCTTCGACCTTGGTTTCATCACTTACTTTTTGATCAATCATGATTTCATTCGATTCGCGAGTGAGCAGGGCTTTTACCATGTGGGTCCTGGTAGCGGTGCAAACTCAATTTTAGCCTATTGCCTAGGAATCACCAATGTGGATCCCATTGACTTAAATTTGTATTTTGAACACTTTTTGAACTCCGAACACATATCCCCGCCTGATTTCGATATCGACTTTTCTTGGACCAACCGCGATGAAGTAATGGAATATATCTTCACACTTTACGGCAAAGACTACTTGGCACTCTTGGGCTCCTGCCCGACTTTCAAATACGATTTTATGATTCGTGAATTAGGTAAAGTTTACGGTCTACCAGATTAAGAAATAAAGTCATTCCAACGAGATAGATAAGCAACTTGCGAGAAAACTCGCAAAATTATAGCCTTCAGTAGATTGATAGAAGGCTTTCTTGTCCTTGAAATTGTTGACTTCTGAAAACAAAAAAAAGACCAATCTTTCGATTGATCTTCTCTTTTTAGTCGGGACGACAAGATTTGAACTTGCGACCCCACGCCCCCCAGACGTGTGCGCTACCGGGCTGCGCTACGTCCCGAACTAGTACCCATTTATTGAATGGGGTGCAAATATAGGGTGAAAAGAAATTTTCAGGCTATATTGCATAAAATTTTCAACTACTGCATGAACATTCTACTGAAGCAGGTGCTGATTAACGACCCCCACTCCCCTCACAACGGACAAGTACTGGATCTATTAATTGAGAACAACCGCATTAAGCAAATAGGCACTAATTTATCGCATGAAAACGCCACCATTATTGACCAAGAAGGTTTGCAAGTATCTTCTGGTTGGGTAGATTGTTTTGCTCATTTTGGTGACCCTGGTTTTGAATTTAACGAAAGCTTTGCTTCGGGTGCTGCGGCGGCTGCTGCTGGTGGATTCACCAGGGTATTTACCTTACCCAATACCAAGCCTGTAACCGATAATAAATCCTTAGTAGAATATGCTGCTGGTCAGTCTAAACACTTACCAATTCATATTCATCCTTTGGGTGCCATTACGCAAAAAACAGAAGGCAAAGAATTGGCTGAAATGTATGATATGCGCAATAGCGGTGCCATTGCATTTTCGGATGGATTATTGCCGGTTCAATCGGCTGGTTTATTTGTAAAAGCATTGCAGTATGTGAAAGCATTCAACGGTGTGTTGATACAACTGCCCATCGATAGAAGCATTGGCAGCGCGGGCTTAATGAATGAGGGTGTTATCTCTACGCAGTTGGGCTTGCCTGGTTTACCATCGATTGCTGAAATCAGTATTTTAAAAAGAGACTTAGATTTATTAAAATACAGTGGTTCTAAAATTCATTTCACAGGCATCACTACTAAGGAATCACTAGAATTAATTGCAGCTGCAAAAGCAGCTGGATTAAACGTTACTTGCAGCGTTACCCCCTATCATTTATTCTTTTGCGACGAAGACTTACAAGACTATAATACTTACTTAAAAGTTAATCCACCATTAAGAACAAGGGCCGATATGATGGCTTTACGTGCGGGAGTGGTTAATGGAACTGTTGACTGTATTGCTTCTCATCATTTTCCACAAGATTGGGACCACAAGATTTGCGAATTTGAATATGCTTCTTTTGGCATGAATGCCTTAGAAAGTTCCTTTAGTGTGGTTAACCACTTACTAGGTCAATTAAGCAATCAACGGTTGGCTGAATTATTTTCTTTGAATGCCCGTAATATTTTTGGCCTTCCTACTACTCATATTGTTGAAAATGAAGTGGCAGAATTAACCATTTACCATCGCAATCAGGTAGCACTATTAAAGAAAGAAAATATAAAAAGTAAATCATTTAATAATGCGTTTACCAATATTGAATTAACTGGTAAAGTGTATGCCACTATTAACAACGGTCAATTAACCATTAACTAAACAAACATGAAAGCAAATTTAATCAACGAAGGAGTTAAGTACGGTGTAATCTGCGGATTAACCGCTGTTTTATTAATGTATGGAAGTTGGGCTGTAGATGTCAGCACTTTTACTAGTGTAATGTTTACCACCACTTTTGTTCCATACATGATTGCCATTTTGTTGATTGGTGGATTTGCTGTTAGAAAACTGAATGGGGGTTACTTGACATTTCAGGAAGGTTTGAAATTTAATTTTCTGTCATATGCAGTTGCTGCTGTAATTATTGCAATTGCTACTTATGTTTTATATAATATTATAGACGAAACTTTAACAGAAAAATCTGCTCAAATTGGTTTAGAAAAAACCAGGGCAATGATGGAAAAGTTTGGTGCTTCTGAAGAAGACATCGAAAAAACAATGGCATCTTCTGCTGAGAGTATGAAGAAGACTGGTTTGAAAGAAATCTTGATGGGCACAGGTTTAGGACTTATTTGGGATTTTGTAAAATCTTTGTTGCTTACCTTAGTGATTCGTAAAGAAGAAAAATTTGAAGATCAATAATATTGCATGAATTTATCTATAGTAGTACCCTTATATAACGAAGAAGAATCACTGCCCGAATTATGTAGTTGGATTAAATCGGTTGTTGATCAACACGGATATACCTATGAGGTATTACTAATAGACGATGGAAGCCGCGACGATAGTTGGAAAGTTATTCAAACCATTGCAGCTTCAAACCCAAATATCAAGGGCATTAAATTCCAAAGAAATTACGGAAAATCTGCAGCATTAAACGAAGGATTTAAAGCGGCACAAGGTGATGTGGTTATTACCATGGATGCAGATATGCAAGACTCTCCCGATGAAATTCCTGCCTTGTATCAAATGATCATGAATGATGGTTTTGACATGGTGAGTGGTTGGAAGAAAAAACGTTACGATAATACGTTCACTAAAAATATTCCTTCCAAATTATTCAATGCCGTTGCCAGAAAAAGTTCTGGCATCAAACTACACGATTTCAATTGTGGCTTAAAAGCCTACAAAAGAAAAGTAGTCAAATGCATTGAAGTATTTGGAGAAATGCACCGCTATATTCCAGTGTTGGCTAAATGGAGTGGATTTAGAAAAATTGGTGAGAAAATAGTAGAGCATAGACCCAGAAAATACGGGACTACTAAATTTGGATGGGACCGTTTCATCAATGGCTTTCTTGATTTAGGTACTATTATGTTCTTAGGAAAGTTTGGAAAAAAGCCCATGCAATTCTTTGGCCTATACGGAACATTGGCTTTCTTGATTGGTTTATTAACCAGTGTCTATTTAATGGTGGCAAAAATATTGGATCCTGAAGTGGGCATCACGAATAAGCCTGCTTTTTATATAGCATTGGCTGTTATGATTATTGGTATGCAATTGTTCTTAACTGGATTCGTAGCTGAATTAGTGGCTAGAAACGCATCAGAAAGAAATGTCTATTTAATAGAAGAGAAATTAGGACTGGAAGAAGCTTAATTGTTTAGCATGGAAAAAGAGCTGATCTTAATTGGAACCACTTGGCCTTTTAGAAGTGGTGGCATTGCTTCTTTTAATGAAAGATTGGCCAGACAATTTCAACAACAAGGTTTTAAAGTAACCATTTATACTTTCTCGCTACAATACCCGTCCTTTCTGTTCCCTGGTAAATCACAATACAGTTCGGACCCTGCCCCTGCCGACTTAAGCATTCATGTGAGCATCAATTCCATCAATCCATTTAACTGGATTTGGATGGGATTCAAAATTGCAAAAGTAAAAGCCCCAATAGTACTCGTTCGTTTTTGGTTGCCATTTATGGGGCCTTGTTTGGGTACCATTTTACGCATCATTCAATGGAATGGGGTGTCTAAAGTGATTTGTATTGCCGACAATATCATTCCGCACGAAAAAAGATTCGGAGACCATTGGTTCACTAAATATTTTATAGGCGCGGTGGATGGGTTCATCACCATGAGCAAAAAAGTACACCATGACTTAAGAAGCTTCACTCAAAAAAAAGCCATTACCTGTCCGCATCCTTTGTACGATAGCTTTGGTAGCATCATGTCAAAACAAGCGGCTAGAAAGCATTTGGGCCTGCCCGATGATGAAAACATCATTTTGTTTTTTGGCTTTATTAGAAAGTATAAAGGATTAGACCTTTTACTAGAAGCCCTAAAAATAGTGGCAACAAAAAATATAGCATCTCAAAAAGCACCCATTAAATTATTGATTGCGGGTGAATATTATGAAGGAAAAGAAAACTATCAATCGCTAATTGAATCACTCGGAATTCAAGATTTGATTTATGCTTTTACTGAGTTTATACCACAGGACCAAGTGCAGTATTATTTAAATGCCTGCGATTTTGTGATTCAACCATATAGGAATGCCACCCAAAGTGGTGTTACCCCATTGGCCTATCATTTTGAGAAGCCCATGTTGGTGACGAATGTAGGGGCATTACCCGATATGATTGAAGCAGACCAAAGTGGATTGGTGGCCAACCCCACACCAGAGAGCATTGCAGCCCAAATTGAACAATTATATTTGTTAGGTGAGGATTATTTTTTATCCCACCTTCGCAGAGAAAAGAAGAAATACCAATGGGATCAATTGGCCAATGCCATTGTTGATCTTGCAAAATAAATAACCGATTATGATGAATCGAATGCGGTCAATTATTGAAGAGTCCATTCAGGTAAAACAAGATTTACTCAATAACCCTCCCATTATGGAACAGTTAGGGTTAATTGTAGATGCTGTTACCCTTGCTTTTAAAAATGGACATAAGGTTCAGTTTTGTGGCAACGGAGGGAGCGCAGCTGATGCACAACATTTGGCTGCTGAATTCTCTGGTAGGTTCTATAAAAACAGAAAAGCATTGCCTTCTGATGCACTACATTGCAATAGTTCTTATTTAACAGCAGTAGCCAATGATTATGGATACGATGAAGTGTACAGTAGATTAGTAGAAGGCACTATGCAAGCGGGTGATATTTTAATTGGGTTGAGCACATCGGGTAATTCACCCAACATAGTAAAAGCATTTGAAACAGCAAAAGCCAACAATATTACTACCATAGGGTTTACCGGAAACGATGGCGGAAAATTAAGTGCTTTGTCTCAATACCTACTTAATATCCCTTCAACAAATACTCCCCGTATTCAAGAGAGTCATATCATGTTAGGTCATATTATTTGTGAAATTGTAGAAGCCAATTTATTCCCTTAGTATGTTTTCATTATCACAAATTAATGCCAGTTGGACCCTTTATTTAGACAGAGATGGGGTGTTGAACTACGAAAAAAAAGAAGACTATATCCGCAATTGGACGGAGTTTCGTTTTTATGATGGAGTGCCCGAAGCCATTAAATTGTTGAATGGATTATTTGGCAGAATAGTCATTGTAACCAACCAAAAAGGAATTGGTAAGGGATTAATGACAGTTGAAGATTTACAAAGCATACATAACCCCATGTTGAATGCTATTGAAAAAGCAGGGGGCAAAATTGATCAAATTTATTTTTGCCCAGATTTGGCAGATGAATCTCCTAATCGTAAACCCCAGCCTGGTATGGCTTTCATGGCCAAAGCCGATTTCCCAGAAATTGATTTAACCAAATCCATCATGGTAGGAAACAGAATGAGTGATATGAAATTTGGCAGAAATGCAGGTATGTATACGGTGTTCTTAGCAACAACCCATCCAGACACCGCCTATCCAGACCCAATGATTGATTTACGTTTCAATCATTTAGTATCTTTTGCAGAAGCTTGCGTAGATGCAAAAAAATGATAAAATTGAGGAAAGTAGTTCGTGTAGGTTTATTTACTTGTAATTTGCTGTATGTTTCCGCGCAAAATATTTATATTGGCATTACTGGCTTTGAGCTTGTTCCATTCTATTTTTCTTAATGCCCAAACTCCAGCCAATAAAAGTCTATTAGCCGAAGCAGAAAAAATATTGGCAGCATCTGCTTTTACTATTTTAAATGGCGAAGACACAGAAGATCGCTTAAGAGCGGACAGTTTTTTTACCAGACAATTGGTACAAGCATTAAGAACCCCCTACTCCTTTCATTATGGTTTTGATTCATTAAAAACCATTTCTAGGTTATATGCACCAGACAGTAGTTTCAGGATTATTACCTGGCAATTAATGAAAGATTTTAGTTACTATCGCTACAAAGGAGCCATACAAATGAATACCAAGGATGGCAGTTTAAAATTAATCCCTTTATACGACGGTGCAGATTTTACAGAGAACCCATACGATTCTATTAGAACCAATCAAAACTGGATTGGAGCAGTCTATTATAATATCATTCAAAAGGAATTCAACAACAAGAAATTTTATACCCTATTGGGTTATGATGAAAATGATGCAAGAAGTACCAAAAAGTGGATAGAAGTATTGCATTTTGATTTGGAAGGGAAGCCCTTATTTGGAGGAAAGTTTTTTAATTATCCTAATGATATTAATAAGCCCAAACAACCAGTTAGTAGGTTTTGTTTAGAATTTAAAAAACAAGCTAACGCCAAACTAAACTACGATGCTAAGCTAGATCGCATCGTATTTGTGAAGTTGATGAGTGAGTCTAATGAACCCAATAAAAAGCATACCCTAGTACCATATGGCACTGTGGAAGGCTTTAAATGGGAATATGGACGTTGGGTATATATACCAGAATACGAAGCCGTAGAACCAGACTAAAAGCATTTTCAAGTATACTTGAAAACTAAGGTTAACCTAATCGAGCTTTAAAACTGCCAAGAACGCTTCCTGTGGAATTTCTACGTTACCAATTTGGCGCATACGTTTCTTTCCTTCTTTCTGCTTTTCTAAAAGCTTTCTTTTACGGCTGATATCACCCCCATAACATTTGGCAGTAACGTCTTTACGGATAGCACTGATATTTTCTCTGGCAACCACTTTAGCTCCAATAGCTGCTTGTATTGCAATCTGGAATTGTTGGCGAGGCAACAATTCTTTTAATTTTTCACATAATTTTCTGCCAAAATCGGTAGCCCTACCTCTATGAATTAATGCACTCAATGCATCTACTTTTTCATTGTTCAACAAGATATCCATTTTAACAATGTCTGCTTCACGATGATCAATTGGTGTATAATCAAAAGAAGCATACCCTCTGGTAGAGCTCTTCAGTTTGTCGTAGAAATCAAATACGATTTCTGTTAAAGGCATTTCAAAAATCAACTCAACCCTGGTTGGCGTTAAATAGCTTTGATTCAAAAGAATACCACGCTTACCCAAACACAGCGTCATGATATTGCCAATATAATCGGGCAACGTAATGATTTGCGCTTTAATAAAAGGTTCTTCAATACGATCAATTTTTACTTGATCAGGCATTTCAACTGGATTGTTTACCAGAATCTTTTCGCCCCTAGTTGTATATGCATTAAAGCTTACGTTCGGAACTGTAGTAATTACTGTTTGATTAAACTCACGCTCTAACCTTTCTTGAATAATTTCCATATGCAAGAGCCCAAGGAATCCACAACGGAAACCAAAGCCCAATGCTTGTGAAGTTTCTAATTCAAAAGTTAATGAAGCATCATTCAATTGCAGTTTGTCCATGCAATCTCTTAATTCTTCAAACTCATCGGTGTTTACCGGAAAAATTCCTGCGAATACCATGGGTTTTACTTCTTCAAAACCATGAATCATTTCGCCAGGATTATTGGCCAATGTAAGGGTATCTCCCACTTTCACTTCTTTGGCATTTTTAATACCAGTGATAATATACCCCACATCTCCAGCACTTACTTGGTCTTTGGGTGTCATTGTAAATTTGAGCACCCCTACTTCATCAGCGATATAATCATTTCCAGTAGCAACAAATCGAATTTTATCCCCCTTCTTTAACGTACCATTGATGATTCTATAATAAATGATGATTCCTCTGAAACTATTGTAAACACTGTCAAAAATCAAGGCTTGCAATGGAGCATCCACACTTCCAGCAGGTGCCGGAATGCGTTCTACAATGGCTTGTAAAATTTCATCAATTCCAATACCAGATTTTCCACTAGCCAATAAAATATCTTCTTCTTTACAACCTATTAAATCAATAATTTGATCGGTTACTTCAGGAATTTTAGCTCCATCCATATCAATCTTATTGATCACCGGAATAATTTCTAAATCGTTGTCGATGGCTAAGTATAAGTTACTAATAGTTTGTGCCTGAATTCCCTGTGAAGCGTCAACCAATAACAATGCCCCTTCACATGCAGCCAACGCACGGCTCACTTCATAACTAAAGTCTACGTGACCCGGAGTATCAATTAAGTTTAAAGTGTATACTTCCCCTTTATGCGTATAGTTAATTTGAATGGCGTGGCTCTTAATGGTAATCCCCTTCTCCCGCTCCAAGTCCATATCATCTAGTACCTGGTTCATCATATCTCTTTCCCCAACCGATTTAGTATGTTCTAATAAACGATCGGCCAATGTGCTCTTACCATGGTCTATATGTGCGATGATACAAAAATTCCTAATATGTTTCATAAGGCTGCAAAGATAGGTCTGTATGAGTTATCTTCAACTAAGAATACCTACAAGATGTTACTGAAAAAGTTAAACAAACAAGCAAAAACAAATGAGGAAACAGGCCTTGGTACCAATACTTCCCTCATAGGGGGGCGATTTTTCAGAAAAAATGGAATGCCCAATATTGAAATAAAAGGGCTACCCATCTGGCGGAGGCTGAATATTTATCATAGTTTATTGTCTATGCCCATTTGGAAGTTTTTAGGTTCCATTCTACTTTTTTTTGTTTTAATCAACTTAATTTTTGCCAGTTTATACATTTGGATTGGCATTGACCATTTAGGAGGAATGGTAGTTGAATCGGAAGCAGATAAATGGGGGGAAGCTTTTTTCTTTAGTGCCCAAACTTTTACCACAGTGGGCTATGGCAGAATCAATCCTATAGGATTTGCTGCAAGTTTAACTGCTTCACTCGAAGCATTAATTGGCCTAATGAGCTTTGCACTAGCAACTGGATTGTTATATGGAAGGTTTGCAAGACCTCGGGCATTTATCAAGTATAGTAAGAACGCTTTATTTGTTCCTTTTAAAGAGGGCGTTGCATTAATGTATAGAATGGTGCCTTACACTAAAAATTATTTAGTAAATGTTGAAGTGAAAATCACTTTGGCATTGCGGGTTGAAGAAGAGGGACAATTAAAAAACAAGTTTTTTGATTTGCCATTAGAAATAGCCAAAGCCAATACCTTAACAGCTAATTGGACATTGGTTCATGTTATTAATGAGAAAAGTCCACTCTTCAATTTTACTAAAGCAGATATTGATGCAGCCCAAGCAGAAATGTTGGTATTCGTTCAAGGTTTTGATGAAAGCTTTTCTAACACTGTCATCTCACGGGCTTCCTATAGTTTTGATGAATTTATTTATGGGGCTAAATTTGTACCGATGTTTCATCCGAATGAAGACAATAGCAGTACTGTTTTACATATTGAAAAATTAGACGATTATATTGCAGCCGATTTGCCAATCAAAATGTAAAGAATGAAGACCCAAATTGGAGAAGATGTACATATTGCAGCTGCATTTTTAAAAGCAGGAGAACTGGTGGCTATACCTACAGAAACGGTTTATGGGTTAGCCGGAAATGCGTTGTCAGAAGAGAGTGTAGCAAAAATTTACGCTGCTAAAAATAGACCCAGCTTTAATCCCCTCATACTACATGTAGCCAACATAGCTCAAATAAACTACTATGCATTTGTTGATGAAATCAGCCTAAAATTGGCCAAACATTTTATGCCCGGGCCACTCACTTTATTGTTACCTAAAAAAACTACAGTTCCAGATATTACCACGGCAGGAAGTAAAAAAGTGGCTATTAGAATTCCTAATCAACGGCTAACATTAGATTTATTAGCACAACTTGATTTCCCATTGGCGGCTCCTAGTGCGAACCCTTCAGGGTATATAAGTCCTACCAATGCGCATCATGTAATGGAAGGATTACATGGAAAAATCCCCTACATTTTAGATGGCGGTAATACCACGGTGGGATTAGAATCGACTATTTGCGAAGTGGCCAATAATATCATTATTTTACATAGAGCGGGCAGTGTAACTGCAGCAGAACTTTCAGCAGTTAGCGGCTTGGAAGTAATAAATGCAGCAGCATATCATGCGCCTGATATATCTGATCATAGCACAGATAGTCCGGCAACACCGGGCCAATTAAAAAGCCATTACGCACCACACACCCCATTGTTTATGGGCAATATTGAAGAATTGATTCAATCATATGTTGGCAAAAAAATAGCGGTTATTAGTTTTTATAACCGCTATGAAGGCGTTGAAAATTTTATATTAGCACCCGACCATCAATTATCTACTGCAGCAAGTAAACTTTTTGCAACCCTTAGATTAATTGATCAGAGCGATTATGATGTAATCTTATCTGAACAATTTCCTAATGAAGGTATTGGTATTGCCATCAACGATAGAATTAGTAGGGCACAGTTTATTTTAAAGCATTGATAATTGCGGCAAACTCATCTGCAATTAAAGATGCACCTCCTACTAATCCACCGTCTACATCGGCTTGAGAGAATAGTTCTACCGCATTGTTTGCTTTTACACTGCCGCCATATAAAATAGAAATTTGATCAGCAGTATCTTTGCCATAAATATGCGCTAATTCTGCACGAATAAATGCATGCATTTCCTGTGCTTGATCGCTACTGGCGGTTTTGCCTGTACCGATTGCCCAGATGGGTTCGTAAGCTATCACTACATTTACTAATTGTGCGGAAGTTAAATGAAATAGAGATTCTTTCAATTGTGCTGCCACATAAGCATTCTGTGTACCTTCTTCTCTAATTTGCAATGGCTCTCCACAACAAAAAATAGGCGTGATTTGATGGCTTAAACAGATATCAATTTTTTCTGCTAAAAACTGGTTACTCTCATTAAAATATTCTCTTCTTTCAGAGTGACCTAATACCACATATTTTACGCCAATAGAATTCAGCATCTCTACAGAAATTTCACCAGTAAAAGCACCGCTTTTTTTACTGTAACAATTTTGAGCAGCAACTGCTACCCTATTTTTATTACCCAATTTCTCTTGTGCCATCATCAAATAAGGAGACGGGACTGCAAATATGGCTAATTGATTTTCTTTTAATTCGTGAGGCTTACTTAATAAATCAATGATTAATTGTTCTCCTTGTTGTACAGTCAAATTCATTTTCCAATTGGCTGCGGCTATTTGTTTTCTCATAATTACTTGTTATTAGTGAATATATATTGAAGTATATTTATTTCTGTTGTTGAAAGTTCCATCCCTTTTAAGCCCTTCCAGTTATTGATGTCTTTAATGGCTGTATTTAAATCGTATTGTTTGCCTTTTACGCCAAAGCTAAAGTGGGGGATTGAATTGTGCAACAAGCCTTCTCCAAATACATTGCAACTCACCCCAATCATTGACCCTGTATTTAAACTTGAATTTATGGCTACCCTAGAATAATCACCCATGATGACGCCACATTTTTGTCCTACAGCTACATAATCATTCAGCCCCATGCTGTATATTTTTATGGTACCTGCAGAGTTCTTTAAATTACTATTACTACTTCCTGCGCCTAAGTTGCACCATTCTCCAATAACGGCGTCTCCTAAATAACCATCATGGGCTTTATTAGAATAACCCATCATCACGGCATTTTTTATTTCTCCACCGCCCATACAATAAGGACCCAATGAAGTGCCCCCATAAATTCGGCTATTCATTTTAATCACCGAATTATACCCAATCCCAAATGGTCCTCTGATAGAAGACCCTTCCATGATTTCTGCTTTTCGGCCAATATAAATTGGACCTGTGGATGCATTTAATGTGCAAAAATTAAGCTTGGCACCCTCTTCTATAAATATTCCATTAGCACCAATCGTATTAACAGTTGACGGTATGGGCTGAGAGGTTCTGTTAGCCGTAACTAATGCATAATCGCTTCTGATGTTAGCTTCATTTATTTGCATGATTTCCCAGGGAAAGCGAATTCTTAAAGTGTTTTCAATTTTATTGGCTTGCGTAAAATAATCAGCCGTATTAGATGGATCAAATTCACTAAATGCCAAATTTGATTTACCGGCCACCAATCCAAATTCATCCATTAAACAATCTCCTAATTGCAAGGATTTTATTTGATTAACCAACGATTCATTAGGCAAAACAGAAGCGTCTATCCAAATAGTTTCTCCAGAAAAACCGGATTCATCTATATTGTTTGGAGCAGTATACAAATCCTGCAAATAGGGTGCTGTATGAATATAGGAAAGCTCATTGAGCAACAGCTCCCATCGCTCCTTAACACTTAATAAACCAAAATGAAACTGCGCCACTGCTTTAGTAGTAGAAAAAGGGGCTAATAAGTTTCTGTATGGTGGGTCAAATAAAATTACAGCCATACACAAATGTAGCCGAAAACGGGATACGGTTTTCTTCGTAACTTGCGGCCTCAAACTTTATAAAAAATTTCCTATGAGTATTGGTACATTTTCATACCCTATGCCGGTAAACGAACCGGTTCTTCAATTTGCACCAGGAAGTGCTGAGAAAGCCGCGCTAAAAAAGGCATTGGCCGAAGCAAAGAAAAAACAATTGGATATTCCCATGTATATCGGAGGAAAAGCTGTTAAGACCGATAAAAAAACAGCCATTCATCCCCCACATGAATTAGCGCATACCCTTGGCCATTTCAATGCTGGGGAAGAAAAACACGCTAACCTCGCCATTGCTGCTGCATTACAAGCCAAAGAAAAATGGGCTGCAATGAGTTGGGAAAACAGGGCACATATCTTTTTAAAAGCAGCCGATTTGTTGGCTACTAAATACCGTTTTCAAATGTTGGCTGCCACTATGTTGGGCCAAAGCAAAAATGCTTTTCAAGCAGAAATTGATAGTACCTGTGAATTGATTGATTTCTTGCGTTTTAATGTTCACTTTTTAAGTGAAATTTATAAGCAACAGCCTATTTCTGCGCCAGGTATGCACAATCGTTTAGAGTGGAGACCTTTAGAAGGATTTGTATTGGCGGTAACTCCTTTCAACTTCACTGCAATTGGTGGTAACCTGCCAACTTCAGCTGCAATGTGTGGAAATGTGGTAGTTTGGAAACCTGCTAATACCCAAATTTATTCTGCGCAACTATTCATGCGCATTTTAAAAGAAGCTGGTTTACCTGATGGTGTAATCAATTTAATTTATGTAGATGGACCTACCATTGGTAAAGTTTGTTTTTCGCATAGAGATTTTGCGGGCGTTCATTTCACCGGTTCTACTGGTGTGTTCAACAATATGTGGAAAGTGATTGGTGAAAATATGGGTATGTACAAATCTTACCCAAGAATTGTAGGAGAAACAGGCGGTAAAGATTTTGTTGTAGCGCATAAGTCTGCAGATGTAGATGCGGTAGTAACAGCATTGGCAAGAGGTGCTTTTGAATTCCAAGGCCAAAAATGTTCTGCGGCTTCAAGAGCCTATATCCCAAGCAATTTAGCTGACGAAATTTTAAGAAAATTAGTAGCTGCCATCAACACCATGAAAATGGGAACGGTAGAAGATTTCACCAATTTTGTGAACGCGGTAATTGATGAAAAGTCTTACAATAGCATTACTCGTTATATTACCAATGCTAAGAAAAATAAGAAGGTTAAAATTATTGCTGGTGGTAATTTCAGCAAAACCAAAGGATACTTTATTGAGCCTACGGTGATTGTAACTAAGGATCCAAAATCAGTTACCATGTGCGAAGAAATTTTTGGACCAGTATTAACCATTTATGTTTACCCAGCTGAGCAGTTTGAGAAAACACTTAAACTGGTAGACAGTACTTCTCCTTATGCTTTAACGGGTGCTATTCTTTCTCAAGATAGAGCTGCCGTTGAATTAGCTACCAATGAGCTTAGAAATGCCGCAGGTAATTTCTACATCAACGATAAGCCAACTGGCGCTGTAGTTGGTCAACAACCATTTGGTGGCGCTAGAGCATCGGGCACCAATGACAAAGCAGGTAGTGCATTAAACCTTTATAGATGGTTAAGTGCAAGAACGATTAAGGAGACTTATAATCCCCCTGTACATTATGGTTATCCATTTTTGCAAGAGGCATAAATAACAAAAAAAGTCCCGAAAAATTTCGGGACTTTTTTATACTTACCATTTGAATCAAATTACTTAGGTAATACTACTGCGTCAATTACGTGAACAACACCATTGCCCGCTTTTAAATCTGCAGCTACAACAGTTGCAACGCCACCGTTTTCATCGGTTAATGTTACTTTACCATCTTTTAATGTTACAGTTAAAGAATTTCCTGCAACTGTTTTTACCACCACTTTACCTTTACCATCTTTAATGGCTTTTACCACTGCTGCAGCATCTAAATTTCCTGCAACTACATGGTAGGTTAATACTTTGGTTAAAGTTGCTTTGTTTTCAGGCTTTAATAAATTTGCAACAGTTCCTGCTGGCAATTTATCGAATGCTGCATTAATTGGGGCAAATACGGTAAAAGGTCCAGCACTTTGTAGGGTAGCTACTAAATCAGCGGCTTTTACTGCAGCAACTAAAGTTGAATGGTCTTTAGAACCAACTGCAATGTCTACTACTGTTTTCTGTGCAGATACGGTACCCAACAATCCCATTACTGCAACCATTGTCAAAGTTAAAATGCGCATTTTCATATAAAATTTGTTTAATTTTTTATAACTAACTCCTAAACAAGAAAAAGGTTTAGCTAACTGCTCCTTTTTAGGGATGAATGGTAGCAATGTTGAGTCATTTGTGCAGTAAAATTGTTTTTGATTGTACAAACAAATTGGATGGAAAAATTGGTTAATAAATTAGCCTTTAATTCAACTTTTTGATATTTAATCTTGTTAAATTAAAAAAGAAAATATGGCGTATCCAAACCTGGTTCTTGTAGATGTGTTAAGACAAACTGCCAAAAATTTAAATGAAGGAGCCCATTATGCATGGGGAAATCATGGTGCTTGTAATTGTGGAAATTTATTACAAGTAGTTGCAAATGTTAGCAAAGAAGAAATTTTAACCTACGCATATACCGGTTTTGGAGAATGGACTGAATTAGCGGAGGAATATTGTCCGGTAAGCAATACACCAGTTAATTTGATGATCAAAAAACTAACCGATATTGGGCTAACACCAACAGATATTCACCATTTAGAATATTTAGATGACAAATCGGTATTAGAAAAATTACCTGGTGGATTCAAATGGCTTAAAAGAAATGTTCGGGAAGATGTGGTGCTTTATTTTTCTACTTTTGCCGACATTTTAGAAGAAATGTATCTGAATAATATAAGCATCCCTTACCCTCCCAAAGAAGTATTAGAACGGGAATACGCTGGGTAGGGAACTATCAAGGATAACCCCTATATTTGCCTTCAAATTTTTGAAAAGTGGCTACAAAGTTTTCTAAAGAAACCTACCTCTATTGGTATGAATTAATGCAGCTGATTCGTCAGTTTGAATTAAAATCAGAAGAAATGTATAAAATGGCTGGAAAAATCCGTGGATTTTTCCATGCTTATATTGGTCAGGAAGCTATTGCAGCAGGCTGTATGACCGCTACTCAGGCTGATGATCCATTTATAACTGCCTATCGTGACCATGGTTTGGCTTTGGCAAAAGGCGTTTCAGCCAATGCATGTATGGCGGAATTATATGGTAAAGCTACTGGTTGTGCTAAGGGTAAAGGAGGCAGTATGCACTTCTTTAGTGTTGAACATAAATTTTTTGGCGGTCATGGAATAGTGGGTGCTCAAATTGGTACTGGTGCGGGTTTAGCATTTGCAGAGAAATACAAGGGTACTCAAAATGTAGTTCTTTGTTATTTTGGCGATGGAGCAGCGCGTCAAGGGATGTTGCATGAAACTTTTAACCTAGCCATGTTGTGGAAACTCCCAGTAATCTTTATATGTGAGAACAACAATTACGCAATGGGTACTTCTATTGAAAGAACCAGCAACGTAATAGATATATATAAACTAGCAGATGCATATGAAATGCCTGCAGATAAAATTGACGGTATGACACCAGAAACAGTGCATGATGCTGTTGCCAGAGCCGTAAAAAGAGCAAGAGAAGGAGATGGTCCTACCCTGCTTGAAATGAAAACTTATCGCTACAAAGGCCATTCCGTATCAGACCCTCAGAAATACAGATCCAAAGAAGAAGTAGAAGAATACAAAGACCAAGACCCTATTACTAAAGTGGCTTCTACCATTTTAGATAATGGTTTTGCAACACAGAGCGAGCTCGACGCTATTAATGCACGTGTGAATGCAATAGTAGATGAATCTGTTAAGTTTGCAGAAGAAAGTCCTTGGCCAGATGATAGCGAAGTATTGAAAGATGTTTACATCGACCAGAATTATCCTTTTATTGTAGATTAATTTATCAAACAGCATAATCAATTATAATGAGCGAAAAACAAGCGCCTGAAGTTGTATCTCAAGAGGCAGCACATAAAGTAGAATCTAGTTTTGCAAAAATCCAAAAGCCCCTTTTAGGAGCTATTGTTGCCGCCTTAGTTATTGGTGGTGGTTGGTTTGCTTATCAACAATACGTAGTTAAACCCAAAGAAGAAAAAGCTGCGGAAGCTTTATTTAAAGCAGAGCAATACTTTGCAATGGATTCTTCTAAATTGGTATTAAACGGTGATGGTCAATACAAAGGCGTTTTAAATGTTATCAGCAATTTTGGAGGAACAAAAGCCGCAAATTTAGCGCATTACTATGCTGGAATTAGTTACTTAAAGATGGGTGAATTCGACAATGCAGTAAAGCACCTTAAAGATTTTTCAACCGATGCTAAACAAGTTCAATTATTGGCTTCTGGCTGTTTGGGTGATGCATATGCAGAATTAAATAAAAAAGAAGAAGCTATAGAGGCATATAAAAAAGCAGCTAATACTTTTGTTGAAGATGAAACCAATTCATCTGAATATTTATTCCGTGCTGCACTATTATTAGAAACAACTGGTAAAAATGCTGAAGCTTTAGCACTATACAAAGAATTAAAAACCAAATTTCCTAAAACAGATAAAGGTTTTCAGGCAGATAAATATATTTACCGCTTGAGTATCGAAAAAAATGACCTTGCTGAATAATGGCAACTAAAGGAAATACATCATTAAACAAAGGCATCCCCACTCTGGAGGATGCCTTTGTTGTTATCATTAAAACTGAATGGAACAGTGCCATCATCAACGCTTTAGAAAAAGGCGCCAAAAAGGTACTCAAAGGATCTTCTGTAGCGGTTAAAACTTTACTAGTGCCTGGTGCATTTGAATTGCCCTTTGCAGTTAAGCAACACTATGCGTATAGCAAACGAACTCCTGATGCTTATATAGTTCTAGGAGCAGTTATTCAAGGAGATACCCCTCATTTTGATTATGTATGCAAGGGTGTTACAGATGGCATTATGCAATTGAATCTACAAATTGATGTGCCTATTATATTTGGTGTACTTACAGTTTTGAATGAACAACAAGCCATTGAAAGAATTGGTGGAATACACGGCCATAAAGGTGAAGAAGCTGCAATTACAGCGCTAAAAATGATTCAATTGAATCGTTCAATTAAATAAATACCTTAAATGAACGTACAAATATTTGTTCCTTGCTTTATAGATCAACTCTATCCGGATGTAGCATTTAATATGGTAAAAGTATTAAAGAAAGCGGGATGTACCCTTCATTATAATACTGCACAAACTTGCTGTGGACAGCCAGCATTCAATGCCGGATTTCACGGCGAGGCAAAAGAAGTTTGCACTAAATTTCTACAAGATTTTGAAGGGGCCGATTATATAGTTGCACCCAGCGCTAGCTGTGTGGGTTTTGTAAAAAATTATTACAAACAAATTTTTGAGAACTCAGCATATAAAACACAAGCAGCCAAAACTGCTGAGCGAATTTTTGAATTTTCTGATTTCTTAGTAAACGTATTGAAAGAAACCAATTTCGGTGCTGTTTTAAATGAAAAAGCTACTTATCATGATAGCTGCGCTGCATTAAGAGAATGTAAAATCAAAAATGAACCAAGGCAATTATTGAATAATGTTTCAGGTTTAGAACTGGTTGAAATGAACGATGTAGAAACTTGCTGCGGATTTGGCGGAACTTTTGCAGTGAAATTTGAACCCATCAGTATTGCAATGGGTAATCAAAAAATAAACAACGCTTCCGATACCGGAGCTACCCTATTAATTAGTACAGATATGAGCTGCTTAATGCATATAGATGGCTGTGCTAAACACGAAGGCAAACAAATGCGAATAATGCACTTAGCAGACGTATTGGCCAGTGGTTGGTAAGCGCTAACCTAACTCCCACTCAAAATCTAACTGACGTTTTTCTAAATTAGCTGCTACCAATGTTACGGTTACTTTATCGCCCATTTTAAAGATGCGTCCACTGCGTCTACCAACTAAACAGTATTCAGATTCTACCAACCTAAAATCATCAAAATCGCTTAAGCTAACAATACTTACCAAGCCTTCGCACTTGTGTTCTACTGTTTCTACAAAGAAGCCGAAACTAGTAACTCCACTTACAACTCCTTCAAAAGTTTCGCCTATATGAGATTGTAAAAATTCTACTTGTTTGTATTTATTACCAGCCCTTTCACATTCCATTGCAGCCCGCTCCCTTTCACTGGTGTGCTTACATTTCTCGGTCATCTTTTTATCAATCATTGGAGCCCCATCTAATACAGATTGTAAAACACGATGTACCAATACATCTGGGTATCTTCTAATGGGTGAAGTGAAATGACAATAATGCTCGAATGCTAAACCATAATGGCCAATATTTTCTGGTGTATAAATGGCTTTGGCCATGGTTCTGATACCTAATTGCTCAAGTACGTGTTGTTCTGGCTTACCATGAGCATCGGCCAACATGCCATTAAAACTATGTGCAATGGCTTGTGGCGTTGATACATCAAAACTATGACCATATCGCTTTGCATATTGAATAAATGGGGCCAATTTTTCTTCATCTGGTTGATCATGCACACGATAAGGAAAAGGGATTGGCTTTTTATTTACGTGTTGCTTTGCAATATTTTCTGCAACTGTTCTATTAGCCAATAGCATGAATTCTTCAATTAATTGATGCGATTCTTTGCTTTCTTTCACGATAATGCCAATTGGCACTCCTTTTTCATCTAATTGGAATCGTACTTCTTGAGAAGAAAAATTAATAGCTCCTTTGCTGAATCTTTTCTTTCTTAATTTTTGTGCAATATCATTCAGCAGTAATATTTCATCTTTATGCAACCCCTCTTTAGTCTCTATAATTTGTTGAACATCTTCATAAGTGAACCTATGATCGGAATGAATAACTGTTCTTCCTAACCAATATTGTTTAACATCGCCATTTTCATTGGTCTGAAATATGGCAGAGAAAGTTAACTTGTCTTCATGAGGTCTTAAAGAGCACAATTCGTTAGAAATATGTTCAGGTAACATAGGGTTTACTCTATCAGGTAAGTATACCGATGTGGCCCTTCTGTATGCTTCTGCATCTAATGCAGATTCAGGTAGAACATAATGACTTACGTCGGCAATATGTACACCAATTTCATATTTATTGTCTCCTAGTTTTCTAATAGAAATGGCATCATCAAAGTCTTTTGCATCTACAGGATCAATGGTAAAAGTAAGTAACCCTCTGCAATCTCTTCTCTTTGATACTTCTGCTTCGTCTATAATGTCTACTAATCTTCCCGCTTCTTCAATTACTTCATCAGAAAAACTAAGTGGGAATCCTGCTTCTGCTAAGATTTCTTTCATAGCTGCATCATTCACATCATCTGGAGCCATCACACTAATTACTTCACCTACAGGTTTTTTATCTTCCTTGTCCCAACGAACCAACTTAACCAACACTTTATCTCTATGTTGCGCCCCATTGATAGATTGCATAGGAATATATAAGTCTGGCATGGGTTTGTCTGAATCGGGAACAAAAAATGCATGGTGCGCTGAAACTTGCAATCTGCCAATGAATTCAGTTTGTTTACGTTCTACTACCTCAGTGATTTTTCCTTCCTTTTTACCTGTCCTTACATTCTCTCTAATAACTTTAACTCTTACAGTATCCCCATTCAATGCAGTACCAAAATCATTGGGTCTAACCAATACATCTCCCGATTGATCATCCATTAACACATACCCCATTCCTGAACGAGTAACTTCTAATTTACCCTTCAAGGTTTGAACAGTAATGGTTTTGGCTTTTTGCTTTTGCTTAGACTTAGGTTTCTTGGTACTCATGCGGTTGGATTGAAATTAAAATCTTGAATGAATTTAATCAGCAATTCATTAAAATGCCAAGATTCATCAAAAAGGATTCGGTGTCTTATTGGAATAACAAAAAAGGGCAAACTAGTTAATTCATCTTTGAATTTAATCAGTCTAACTGCATCTTTTTCAGTGGTAATAAATAATTTTCTTTCCGCAGAAATATCATCAAATTTCTGCTTCATTTCTTTTAAGTCGTCAATTGAAAAAATATGGTGATCAGGATAGTCTTGCTGGTAATAAGTAGTTGCTTTTTGTAATAAGTAGTCTTTTAAAGGCTTAGGATTGGCAATACCACAAACCAACATTACTTCATCCATTGAATTAATAGAATACTGTATACTACTATCACAAATATGATAAGGCATACCATACTCAATACAAGTAAAAAAAACTTTTTGTGAAGGCAATGGCTTAAGTTCTCTTAATATGGTAGACTTCATTTTTTCATCCATATCAGGAGGACATTTAGTCACAATAATCACTTGTGCTCTATTAGCTGAAGCCCATTCATCTCTTAAGTCTCCTGTCGGCAAAAAAAAGTCGCTTGTATATAAATTACTGTATTCTGTTAACAAGATATTAAAACCTGCCCTAACCGTTCTATGTTGAAATGCGTCGTCTAAAATAATTGCTTGTAATTCAGGATGATCTTGTAATAAATGAGGGATGGCAACTATCCGCTCCTCTCCTACAGCCACTGCCACATTCGGAAATTTCAATGCGAATTGCATAGGCTCATCCCCAATTTCTAATGCGGTTGTTTGTGAATTGGCTAAAGCATATCCCTTGGTTCTTCTTTTATATCCCCTACTTAAAGTAGCCATTTTGAATCTAGGACTTAACAACTCTAATAGGTATTCTACCATTGGAGATTTTCCCGTTCCCCCCACTGCCAAATTGCCCACACAAATAATGGGGAAATTAAATGCAGCAGATTTCAGGATATTCTTATTGAACAATCTATTTCGAATCATGATAATTAAACCATACAGCGCTGCCAAAGGCAACAACAATACTCGAAATGATTTAAGAAAAATGGTATTAAAATTCATAAATGCGCTTAGGGGTAATACCTAAATGTAAAGGTATATCAAATTCATGGGTGTCACTGATTAAGGGTATTGGATCAAAGTAAGAAAATCCAATTAAAGCGGTATGGTCATCTTTTTCAGCCAAAAATCGATCATAATACCCTTTACCAAACCCAACTCTATAACCAGCTTCATCAAAAACCAATAAGGGAACCAAGACCAAATCAATATTACTTATTTCAATTGTTTTACCTTCTTTGGGCTCAGTAATACCCCAATGATTGGTATGGTACACGGTATCTTCATTCACTAAAAGAGCTTCCATTTTCTCTTTATTCTGCACAACTGGATAACACAGTTGCAGCTGCGGAATCATATGACGCAAATAACCATTGAACAAATGAGTATTGGGTTCCGACTTATTAGCCATTGGCCAATAGGTTAATACTGTTTGTATACCTTCGAAATTGATTTGTTGAAATTGAATCAATAACAGATCGTCCAATTTCAATCGGTCTGCCCCATGCAACTCATTTCTTTTATTAATATAAATCTCTCTTAAATCTGCTTTAAGCATAACAATTTGGTGAACGGTGGTAAATTCTACCCTGCAATTTACCAAATAGCCAATCAATTTGATATTTTTATACCAATCCAATTATTCCGATAGTCATGAAAAGATTATTTTTTATCTACTTAATTTTATTTACTAGCTACTATAGTAATGCACAAAATGCAAATAATATCATTCCTAAGCCAGCTTTTATTAGTTATCCGCATAGCCCTGAACCTTTTGTTTTAGACAATAAGCAAAGCATATTTTATGAAGATCCATATGAATCTCAAGCTCATTACCTTCAGGAAAATATAGCAAAACAAACCGGTTTATTACTTAGCGTAAAAAAAAGAATTGATCCATATAGCATTTCAACAAATGGAATCTACCTTGTTACATACGGTTCATTGAATCATCCAGCAGAAAAATACGAGATTAACATAAATAGACAAAGCATACAAATAACGTATCATGATTTAAGAGGACTAATCAATGGCATTCAAAGTTTCTTACAGTTAATGCCCATTGGCCAATTTAATTCACTAAAAATTTCACCGGTACATATTGAGGACCAACCAAGATTTGCATATAGAGGTATGCATTTAGATGTAGTAAGACATATTTTTCCAGTGAGCTATATCAAAAAATACATTGACTATTTAGCTTTTCATAAATTCAATACTTTCCATTGGCATTTAACAGACGACCAAGGATGGAGAATTGAAATGGAGGCGTACCCCAAGTTAAACACTATTGGGTCTTATAGAAAAGAAACTTTGATTGGTCATTTTAAAGATAGTCCTGCCTTATATGATGGAACTCGATACGGTGGATATTATACAAAAGCAGAAATAAGAGAGATTGTTCAGTATGCAGCTATTAGAGCCATTACAGTAATACCTGAAATAGATATCCCAGGTCATAGCCGAGCAGCAATTGCTGCTTATCCTGAGCTAAGTACTAAACCAGATACCGTTTGGAATGTAGCCACTACTTGGGGTATGTATAATAGACAAAATAATGTATTGGCACCCAAGCCTGCCACATTTCGTTTCTTAGAAAAAGTATTTGATGAAGTTGTGGCGCTTTTCCCTTCACCTTATATACATGTAGGTGGCGATGAATGCAGTAAAATTTGGTGGAAGCAAGACCCAATAACACAGGCTTTCATGAAAGAAAAGGGATTAAAAAATGAGACAGCTTTGCAAACTTATTTTATTGAATTTATTGCAAAACACTTAAAATTAAAAGGGAAACAAACTATTGGTTGGCATGAAATAAATGAGGGAGATTTAGATACTTCAACCATTGTAATGAATTGGGGTACTGAAAAGCAGGCGATTGAAGCAGCAAGTAAAGGATTCCAAGTAATTAATACGCCTGGCAAACCTTTTTATTTTGATCACTACCAATCACAAGACCCAAATGATAGTTTAGCTATTCATGGATATAACCCATTGGAAGCAGTTTACAATTACAATCCTATTCCATCTACAATTATTCAAAAAGGATTAAGTAATAAAATTATTGGAGGGCAAGCTAATGTTTGGACAGAATATATGGGCAATGAAAAAAAGGTAGACTATATGATTTTCCCTAGAATGACTGCATTAAGTGAAACGCTTTGGAGCACCCCTGAAAAAAAGAGTTACGCAGACTTTTTAAAAAGACTTGAGCAAAATGCCATACCAAGGTACCAGTTTTGGAACAGCAGTTGGTTTAAAGATTACGCTAAATGGGATATAAGCAAATCACCTAAATAAAAAATCCGCTGCCTATTTAAAAATGAGCAGCGGATTTTAATTAGTTAAAAGCAACTAGAACTGTGATTTAAAATTTCTATTTGCAGACTTCATTTCTCTGTGAATCTTCCAAAGATCAACTGCGCGAAATGCTTTCTTTTTTTCTTCTCTGTTTTGTACAAACATGTCTGTTGCCAATGTTTCTCTTACTTCTTGTACTAATTCGCTTAAATGCGCCTTATCTATCTGTACGATAGAAGGCATAACTTCACCTTTCATTGTATTATTATTTTATTTTTTACAAATGTTGTTGAGCAGGGTAGGAAATTTTTTGTTACCGTTAGAATAGAATGGCCTTCTATTTGTCTACCTGAGAAATACTCTTAAATAATTGCTCAATTCCGCCGCAAATGTACGACGAGTTAGGACAGTAAAAAAATTAAACTGTAAAATAAAAGTTAATATATCATATGCCCTTTCACAAAATCACTTACTAAATAGCTGATTAATTTACCTGTTCCAGTGTCTTTGTCTCCGTTAGACAATTGTACGGCTCCTTCAGAAATATGCAAATAAGCAGCTTTGGTATCAGCAGCAGCATATTGCATATACTGCCTTGCTTGTATAGGAGTAATCCCGACTTTTGATTGTGCGCTAGACAAAGTGTCTGCAATGGCATCCATGTCTAATTCAATTCCACATAATGTATCATCTGTAAAAGATGTTGCATGTGCCACTGCTTGTATAAATGTTCTTTTTTCATGCACAAAAATGTCTTCGTATGTTATGCAATCTATAAAAGGATTGTTCACCATATCCATCCATACATTTTGAGGAATATAATTTTCGTGTAAACCAATAACACAGTATTTTTCTAAGTATCCGTCTTCTTCGGCATAAGAAAAACCATTCCCACTATGCCTACCTTCCATAGGCCTAAAATCGGCGTGTGCATCTAAATTAATGGCATTAATTTGAGCAATGGGTATAACACCTGCTTTATAGAATCCTTTTGCTGCACCTTTGATGCATGGGTATGCATTATTATGTCCACCACCAATAACGATTGGTATTTTTTTGTTTTGGGTAATAATATGAATCAATTGTTCAACTGAATCATCTATTGTATTAACCGCATGTCTATAGGCAGCCATTTTCTCTTCCTCATTAAAAGCATTTTGATCAATTAGTTCTGCTATTGATGCAAAATCAAAATGCCCTAGTACCATCAAATTACTTCCTTCTAAAAAATCATTACTTTGGATATTCATAAATGATTTTAAAAAAGCCAACCAGGCGCTATCAGTCCCCCCTATTCCCCCATTCGCTTTTACCCCAATATCTTCAGGAATTCCTAGAACAATATAATTGGCAGAACTTGCTTGCAAGCTCGCTTCTACATTTGCTGAATTGGCAAGCACTTGAACCCGCTCTCCCAACTTAGTTTCGAAACGGCGAATTTTAGTAACAGAAAGTACATCCTGTTTATTATAAAATTTGAAATGGTGCATGGTCAAGTAATTTAAATGGACAATTCCGTTATTTAAATATAATTAAATAAACCGACCATTAATCATAACCTTATCAATCAAGTTAGACCCAAATGAATAAGGTAAGTAGGCCAATGAAGGAATGGGCTTGGTAAAAATTAAATTGGCTCGCTTACCAACAGTAATACTTCCTACTTCATTTTCCAATTCCATTGCAAATGCCCCGTTAATGGTAGCTGCATTAATTGCTTCCTCGGGCAATAACTTCATTTGAATGCAACTTAAAGCAATTACAAAATTCATATTCCCGCTAGGGCTTGAGCCTGGATTATAATCTGAAGCAATTGCTAAAGCTGCATTCGCGCGAATTAGCTCCCTAGCAGGCTGGTATGGCATCCTAAGGAAAAAGGCGGCTGTGGGCAGCATAGTTCCAATCGTATTAGATTTACTTAATGCCTGAATAGCAGCCTCATTCATGGTTTCTAAATGATCAACTGAAATGGCTCCTAATTGAACTCCCAGCTCTACCCCACCAGATGCATGTAATTGGTTGGCATGAATTTTTGATTTCAGGCCAAATGATAAGCCTGCTTCACAAATACGCTGGGTTTCTGCAACACTAAAAAATCCCTCTTCACAAAAAACATCAATATAATCGGCCAATTTTTCTTTTGCAATAATTGGCAACATTTCATATATAATTTGATCAATATACCCATCATGATTTTCTTTAAACGCTAATGGATATGTATGTGCTCCTAAAAAACTGGCTTTTACTGGAATAGGGGCTGTTTCCTTTATGCGTTTAATTACACGAAGCATTTTCAATTCGTTCTCGGTATTTAGCCCATAACCACTTTTTATTTCAATAGCCCCCGTTCCTAATTTCATTAAATCTTGTAAACGAGCCATTGCTTGAAAATACAATTCGTCCTCAGTTGCTTGAGCAATTTTTCTGGCAGAATTCAGTATCCCACCACCTTTTGCCGCAATTTCTGCATAAGTTAACCCATTAATTTTATGAACAAACTCCTCTTCCCTACTAGCTGCAAAAACCAAATGAGTATGGCTATCGCACCAACAAGGAAGTATAGAAGCGCCGGCAGCATCAATCAACTCAGCCCCAAGAATATGTTCATTACCTAATTCATGCATTGAACCATATGCTTGAATAATCTCATTTTCAACTACAATAAATGCATTCTCAATTATTGGAAGTTGTGAAAGTTCCGCACCTCTTACAACTATTGAATTGGTTCTAGTGTTAACCAATTGTTTGATATGTTGAATGACATATTTCATTGCCGAAAATTAGTTTAATTTAATGTATGATTGCTACTTTAAGTATTGTTAGGTACCCCCATTTTTTAGGCTGGGCTGGTTTTTTATCCATGGCATTTTTTAGACTTCCACTTTGGCTGAGCAACAAAACTAAATTCTACAAACTAATGGGATGTGGCAAAAATGGCACTTTTGATAAAACACCTGATTGGAGACAATGGGCTTTATTAACCATTAGTACAAATGAGGAAGCTGGTTTTAGGCCTTCTTTCATTAGCACTTGGTGGAAGTTTTTCGGCGTAGAAATTTGGGAGCTTCAACTTGAACCCATTGAAGGACATGGAACCTGGGATGGGAAAACCGTTTTTGGAGACTTACCCAAACAATCCAGCTATGAAGGAGCAATTGGGATACTCACCAGGGCAACTATTCGACCATCGCAACTAGGCCGCTTCTGGTCGCACGTAGATGCCATTGCACAACAAATGGCTGGTGCCGAGGGGTTTATTACCTCAGTAGGTATTGGTGAAGTTCCTTGGATAAAACAAGCCACTTTTAGCATTTGGGAAAGCAAAGAACATATGCGTTTGTTTGCATATAAAATGAAGGAGCACGCAGAAGTAGTGAAGAAAACCCACCAAGAAAAATGGTATAGTGAAGATATGTTTGTGCGTTTTAAACCTATAAAATCTACAGGTAGTCTAAATGGGAAATTGCCATTTAAAATAAAATAGTAATTTGCGTTTAGTGAACCATTGTTCTACCATATCTTTTTTAACAGCACATTTTGCTTGGATGTACAAGGGCTTGAACCCAATGCCCGATCATTGAAGGGACTATAAACAAGGTTGATACAAGATAAATTTATTGATTAATAGGTAATAATTTACCTACTTCCTATGATGAAATATTATTGGAAGCTCTTCTATATTCATTAATGCATTTTACAAAATATTTTATATGAAAGTTTCTGTAACATCTGAAATTGGCACATTAAAACGATTACTAGTACATAGCCCTGATAGTGGTTTAGGGAAAGTGGTACCCTCCAAAGCCCAGGACTGGCTATTTGAAGATATTGTTCACTTAGATACTATTAGAAAAGACGAGTATGATTACTACACTAAAATCTTATTGTATTTTCTAGATCCTGAAAAAATAAAAGGAAAATTAAACGATATAGATAATATACAAAACAATCGTGGATTCTATAAACCTGAGCATCAAAATTTTTACAAATCAGATAAAGTAATTGAATTACAATGGCTCTTATCTGAACTATTACAAAATAGCGATATCAAAACTAAATTAGTATCATCGGTTTGTGCAATTGAAGGTTGTACCTATCAAATTCAGAATGAACTACTGAATTATGAATCTACAGAATTGGCCAAAACCCTAATATCTGGAACCTCCCAAGATAGACAGCTTTTATTTGCACCCATCCCTAATTTTATTTTCACAAGAGATATAGGAATCACCATCAAAGACCATGTGTTACTAAATAAGCCAGCAAAAAAAGCAAGAACTAGAGAGGCATTGTTGGCAAAATATATTTTCTTTAATCATCCCCTATTTGCTGATTACACCAATAAGATTATTGAATTATCTGATTCGCACCATAGTTTCTTATTACCCAAAGAAGATGATGAAAGAAAAATAACATTGGAAGGTGGCGATATTATGGTAGTAAGCGAGAATCATATTCTAGTGGGCGTTAGTGAAAGAACATCTTCTGAAGCGGCAGTTAAAATAACACAAACTCTTTTTGAAATGGAATTAATGGACAAAGTAACCATTGTAAAAATTCCAAAGAAAAGAGATTATATGCATATTGACACTGTATTTACACAGGTAAAAAGAGATGTATGGGTCATGTTGGGAAATTTTTCTAGGAAAGCTGTGAAGCACGAAGACGAATCTGCAGTTGAGAGAATATTAGAAATTAAGAAAGAAGAAAAAATTAAAATCCTACAGTTTCATCGGAACAATCCAGAGCATCCAATATCGTTTGAGAGCTTAGAAGATTTGTTGGTTGATATTAGTAAAACAGATTTAAAATGTACCAATGAAGTGCGTTTTATTTTTTCTGGGAACAATGAGTTTCCTTACAGTGCAAGAGAGCAATGGACCGATTCATGTAACTTATTAGCATTAAAAGAAGGAGTTGTTTTAGGGTATGATAGAAATGATAAAACAACCGAAGCATTTAGAAATGCAGGATTTACCATTATAGGAGTTAAAGAACTATTACAACAATTAGAGAACAACACTACAACAGTTGACCAAATTAAAGACACTTTTATTTTAATGCCTTCTGCAGAATTATCAAGAGCAAGGGGTGGATTTCACTGTATGAGTATGCCTTTATGGAGAGAACCAATCAAATAATCAATTATGCAACACACCAATAACTTATTAATGATACAACCTGTTCATTTCAGCTTTAATGCTGAAACGGCGGTAAATAATAGTTTTCAAAACAAATCGGATCAGTCTAATGTACAGGCAACAGCTAGGGAAGAATTTGAGCGATTCATTACTGTACTTAGAGCCCATGATATAAATGTTACAGTGGTAGAAGACACACCAAACCCACATACCCCTGATTCCATATTCCCCAACAACTGGATTTCTTTCCACAACGATGGAAGCATTTGTCTCTATCCTATGTTTGCCATCAATAGAAGATTAGAAAGAAAGCCCACAGTATTAAGCGCTATTCAAGAAAAATTTATCATTAACCATACTAATGATTTTACTGCATATGAAAAGGACCAACTTTTTTTGGAAGGAACAGGCAGTATGGTATTGGACAGAGAAAATAAAATAGCATATGCTTGCATATCGCCTAGAACCAACCAACAGGTACTTGATGAATTTTGTAAAAAGATGCATTACAAAGGAGTATCATTTGTAGCCGTTGATGAAGCGGGTGCACCTATTTACCATACCAATGTAATGATGTGCGTTGCAGATGACTATGTAGTCATTTGTTTGGATTCCATTAAAGATTCGAATCAACACACATTGGTTAAGCAATCAATCATAAACAGTGGAAAAATCATCATTGAAATTAGCTTTAATCAGATGAATCATTTTGCTGGCAATATGTTACAGGTTCACAATACCAGCGGTGAAAAATTCCTAGTAATGTCTAGTCAAGCTTATAATGCATTAACTTCTGAACAAATTTCAACCATTCACTCTTTTAATAAAATTATACATAGTGATATTACGACAATAGAGACCAATGGTGGTGGTAGTGCCCGTTGTATGATGGCTGAAATTTTTTTACCCCGTAAATAATTTTTCTATTTATTTATTAATTGATCAGCTAAAAAACTTTTACGAACCCCCTCCGCAAATGAGTGGGGTTTGTAGTTTAAAATAGCTCTTGCTCTATCAATTTTAAGCCCAGATTGTTTGGCCCTTTTAACAGGCTCAGGAAAAGTTGTACTGTCTACCGCCTCTATTAATTGGGCATTTAATAATAAACAATTGGCTACTTCAACTGCCATTTCATAAGGAGTTATTATTTCAGCTCCAGCTAAATGAAAAATACCTTCATGATCTCCTACAATTATTGTTTCTAATCCTTGGCAAATATCAAATACATAAGTGGGTGTTCTTTTTTGATCATCCACTACTTTTATTGGTTTTTCTTGAAGGAGTTGCTTTTGAACCCATTGAATAAAACTAGGGCGAGAACCAGGTAATTCAGGTCCATAAATAAAAACAGGTCTAACAATAACTGCTCTTTGTACATGTTGCTTCACCCAATTTTCTGCTTGTAATTTACTTTCACCATAAAAGTTGAGTGGACCTGCAATATCGTCTTCCCCGTGGGGACCATTTTCACCAAAAATAAAATCAGTTGAGAAGTAAATAAACCTAGACTTGTGCTTTATAGCAGCTTGCCCTAAGTGTATGGTTGCCTGAACATTTTGCAACAAACAATTTTCACGATCAGAATTGCATTCATCAGGTTTACTCATTGCAGCAATATGTATAATCCAATCTGGCTTAATTTGGTCGATAATGGCATTAACTGAACTAACATTTGTTAGTTCGCAAGAACAATAATGAACATGCTTATGATTGGCAAAACGTGCTTCTCCTCTAGAAAGTGCAAATACTTGAAATCCTTTGTTAGCAAAGTATTGAACGGTATGCTGACCCGTAAAACCATTTGCTCCTGTTACTACTATTTTCATACAGCAATGCTACGAAAAATCAGATAAGAACACTACAAGGCTATGTGCTTTCAAATTCGTATTTTTGGAATTCCGTGTATACAGTACACATTAAGATTGTCTTATTATTAAAGAGATTGAAAAACATGGGCAGTAAAAAAGTTAGCAAAATTGGGGTATTAACTTCAGGTGGTGATGCACCTGGGATGAATGCTGCCATCAGAGCTGTAGTTAGAACTGGAATTTACAATGGATTAGAAGTTTTTGGAATCATGAGAGGATATAGTGGTATGATAGACGATGATATTCAGCCCATGAACTCTAGATCGGTAGCAAATATTATACAAAGAGGCGGCACAATATTAAAAACAGCTAGATCCATGATTTTCATGGAAGCCGAGGGTAGAAAAATTGCCTATGAAAATCTCAAAAAAAGAGGAATAGACGGATTGGTGATAATAGGTGGCGATGGTAGTTTCAAAGGGGCACAAAAATTCAGTAACGAATTTGACATTCCTTGTATTGGTCTTCCTGGAACAATCGATAAAGACATTGCAGGTAGCGATTTTACTATTGGTTTTGACACAGCAGTAAATACTGCGGTAGAAGCGATAGATAAAATTAGAGATACAGCAGATGCACACGACCGATTATTCATTGTAGAAGTAATGGGCCGTGATGCTGGCTATATTGCCTTACATAGTGGAATTGCAACTGGTGCTGAAAACATTTTAATTCCAGAAACCGAAACGGATATTGAGGAACTTATTCAGTCTTTATCTGAACAAGAAAAGAGAAAGAAATTGGTAAATATTATTGTAGTTGCCGAAGGTGATAAATACGGCGCTAATGAAATTTCTAGTATTGTTAAAAAAAGACTCCCCAGTGCAGATACAAGAGTGTGTATTTTAGGACATATACAAAGAGGCGGCTCGCCTACTTGTTTAGACAGATTAATAGCAAGTAGAATGGGTTTTGCTGCTGTAGAATGTTTATTAAATGGTACCAATAATGTAATGGTAGGTATTTTGAACAATCAACTACATTACACTCCTTTAGACCATGCAATTAAGGCAAAACAAAAAATTTCAGAAGACTGGCTCAGAATCGTTAAAATATTAGCTAGCTAACCCCCAAACAAAAAACTAAAACAATACAATGTCAAAGAATTTAGAGAAGTACTTACACAAAGAGATGGACAGAGAAGCTGGCGTTAAACACGTGATGCATAAAACAAAAATTGTTGCAACCGTAGGACCTGCTTGCGACTCTTATGACCAATTATTGAATTTGGTGAAAGCAGGTGTAAATGTATTTAGGTTAAACTTTTCGCATGGAAGTCATGAAGATAAATTGGCTATTATTGAACATATAAGAAATATTAATAAGACCCAACCTTATAATATTGCCATTCTAGCCGATTTACAAGGACCTAAGCTGAGGGTTGGCGAAATTGAAAATAACGCATTGGACTTACAAGTTGGTGACATCCTCACTTTTACTAATGAAAAATGTATTGGCACAAAAGAAAAAATTTATGTTTCCTACCCTAACCTAGCTGGGGACGTGGTATTAGGAAACTTAATCATGATTGACGATGGTAAAATTGAGGTTAAAGTTACCGGGATTGAAAAGAATGGTGACGTTAAAGTGGTTGTAACATTAGGGGGAATTTTATCTTCTAAAAAGGGATTAAACTTACCTGACACTAAAATTTCTTTACCTGCACTTACCGAAAAAGATTTAATAGACTTAGAGTTTATCATTGAGCAACAATGTGATTGGGTTGCTTTAAGCTTTGTAAGAAGCGTTAAAGACATCGTTATATTAAGAAGCAAATTAGACGAGAAAAAAAGCAAAACTAAAATAATTGCGAAGATTGAAAAACCAGAAGCTTTGGTGAATATTCGCGACATCATTTTAGAAAGCGATGCTATCATGGTAGCTCGCGGAGATTTGGGAGTTGAACTTCCAGTTGAACAAATTCCTTTGATTCAAAAAGAATTGATCCGTAAATGTATTCACCGCGCTAAGCCTGTTATTGTAGCTACCCAAATGATGGAAAGCATGATAGACAGAGTTAAGCCCAACAGAAGTGAAATCACCGACGTTGCCAATGCGGTATTAGAAGGTGCTGACGCAGTAATGCTAAGTGGCGAAACAGCTGCAGGACAACATCCCGCTTTGGTGGTTGAAACCATGCGCAAAATTATAGCAGAGGTTGAAAAAAAAGAATATCGTTACAATCGTTCTGAAGACTTAAAACCTCAACCACACTCTCCTTCTTTCTACAGTGATGCGGTTTGTTATAACGCAGCTAAAATGGCCGAAGACGTATCTGCAAATGCTTTAATTGGTATGACACAAAGTGGTTATACGGCATTTATGCTAAGTAGTTACAGACCATCTTCTCCTTTGTTTATTTTTACTAAAGAAAAATCCTTGGTAAATCAATTGAGCTTAAGCTGGGGTGTAAGAGCATTCCATTATTCTGAAGAAGAAAGCTTGGATGATATTGTTACAGATCAAATTAATATATTAAAACAAAGAGGATTTGTTAAATCAGGAGATGCGGTGATTAATACAGGAAGCACTCCTATTGATCAACACTTACCTACCAACCTGATTAAACTTACTAAAGTGGTTTAATGGTCTATTTAAGGTCTTTATATACTTAACAATAAAAGATTCCTCGTTCAGGGGAATCTTTTTTATTTTTAATCTCTAATGAACAAAACCAATATGAAAAATCTGTTTTTAGTTTTTTGCTTATTCACTTCGCTAATAAGTATTGCTCAAGAAAGCCCGATTATTCCTCAACCAGCATCATTAACAATGGGGAAAGGCAATTTTATAGTAAACAATAAAACGAATATTGTTACTAAAGGAAGCGGTTTAGATAAATCTGCAAAATTTTTGCAAGCTTATTTAAAGAAAATGTATGGATTGGTTTTACCCATTTCCACTTCTTCAAAAAACGAAGGAAATATCATTTTATCTTATGCTAGACTTGACTACCCAATTGCAGGCGCGTATCAATTAGCAGTAAAAAACAATGGAGTAATCATTGAAGGAGACAATGAGACCGGTGTTTTTTACGGGGTTCAATCTTTAATTCAATTATTTCCTTTTACAAAATCAATGAGCTTATCAATCCCTCAATTATTGGTAAAAGATCAACCAAGATTTGCTTACAGAGGAATGCATTTAGACGTTGCTCGACATTTTTTTCCAGTGGAATTTTTAAAGAAATACATTGATTTTATTGCCATGCACAAGATGAATACTTTTCATTGGCATTTAACAGAAGACCAAGGTTGGAGAATTGAAATAAAAAAATATCCGAGGTTAACTGAAATTGGTGGCTATAGAAATGGAACTACAATTGGCAGGTATCCAGGTACAGGTAATACCAATACTCGTTATGGTGGCTTCTATACACAAGCTCAAATAAAAGAAATAGTACAATATGCCGCAGATAGATATGTTGAAGTGATTCCAGAGATTGAGCTACCTGGTCATTCTTCTGCCGCTATTGCAGCTTATCCTGAATTAAGTTGCTTTCCCGATTCAAGCACCAAAGTGCCAGCTAAAATTACTTGGAACGGTTCAACTACTGGGAAACAAGTACAACAAACTTGGGGTGTATTTGAAGACGTTTTTGCGCCAACTGAAACTACTTTTAAATTTCTAGAGAATGTATTTGATGAAGTAATTCAATTATTCCCTTCAAAATATATTCATATAGGAGGCGATGAGTGCCCTAAAGAAGCATGGAAAAAATCGGCTTTTTGTCAACAGTTAATTAAAGAAAAGAGATTAAAAGACGAGCATGGATTACAGAGCTATTTTATTCAACGAGTGGAGAAATACCTAAATAGCAAAGGAAAACAAATCATTGGATGGGATGAAATACTAGAAGGCGGATTAGCCCCTAACGCAACGGTGATGAGTTGGAGAGGCGAACAAGGTGGTATTGAAGCAGCCAAACAAAAACACAATGTAATTATGACCCCAGGAGGTTGGATGTATTTTGATCATAAACAAACTAAGAATGAAGACTCAGTAACTATTGGTGGTTATACAACCGTTCAAAAAGTGTACAGTTATGATCCAATCCCTAAAGCACTTTCAGCAGAAGACGCAAAATATGTTTTAGGTGCTCAAGCCAACGTTTGGACAGAATATATGACCAATACTTCAAAAGTAGAGTACCAAATATTTCCAAGAATGAGTGCTTTAAGCGAAGTACTTTGGACACCTAAAGAACAAAAAAGCTGGCCAAATTTTGAAAAAAGACTATTGAATCAATTCAAGCTCTTTGATTGGTTAGGGTTCAACTATAGCAAAGCTTATTTTGATCCTGCCAATAATACGCCAATCACAACCAAAAAGCCTTAAATACCCGCAAAAAGCAGCGAATTTAATGCAGATTTATGAAGCTTTAACGTATATTAGCCATGCAAAACAAGTTAAATATGGTAGACTCATTTGAGAAGATTGAAGTGAAAATTTATCCAACGGCAGTAGATGGTTCCGTTTATGCGGCCCAACAAATGGCCAGTTTAATTAAGCAAAAAGCTTCCAAAGGAGAAATGGTTGTATTGGGCATGGCAACCGGTTCTACTCCTATTAAGATGTATGCAGAGTTAGTTAGAATGCATCGTGAAGAAGGATTGAGCTTTAAAAATGTAATCACTTTTAATTTAGATGAATATTATCCAATAGATAAAGACGCCTACCAAAGCTATTGGAGCTTTATGCATCGCAACTTATTTAACCATATTGATATTGACCCAAAAAACATTCATTTACCTAATGGGAATGCCCCAAAAGCAGAAATGAAAAATTACTGTGCCTCTTATGAACAAGCTATTGAAGCCGCAGGAGGTATTGATTTACAAATTTTGGGAATTGGACAAAATGGGCATATAGGGTTCAATGAGCCAGGTTCAAGCATTTTGTCTAAAACTAGATTGGTGAATTTAGAGAACAGTACTCGATTGGCAAATTCTTATGAGTTTGAAACAATTACCAAAGTTCCCAGATTGGCTGTTACAATGGGTATCAGTAGTATTTTAAAAGCAAAGAAAATTATTTTATTGGCTTGGGGTAACAAAGCAAGCATAGTTGCAAAGTCAGTAGAAGGAAATGTAACAGAAAGTATTCCTGCAAGTATTTTACAACAACACAACGACTGCACATTTATAATTGACCAAGCGGCTTCTACAGAACTTACTAGAATTAAATCGCCATGGTTAACTGGGGAATGTGTTTGGACTAATGCTATGATTAAAAGAGCAGTAGTAAACCTTGCACTCAAACTAAATAAATCGGTGCTAAGCTTAACCAGCTTAGATTATACTGAAAATGGTTTGTCAGATTTATTGGTTGAACAAGACGATGCATATGAAATAAATCTACAAGTATTTTATATGTTAAGGGATACTATTACGGGATGGCCCGGTGGAAAACCCAACGCAGTTATTCCGGCACACCCTGAACGCTCAGAACCTCATCCTAAACGCTGTTTAATATTTTCACCACATCCAGACGATGATATCATAAGTATGGGTGGAACTTTTATGCGCTTACACGACCAAGGTCATGAAGTACATGTAGCTTATCAAACTAGTGGAAACATTGCAGTTACCGATGAATTTGTGACTCGTTTTATAGATTTTGCAGTGGGCTTTGAAGAGATGTTTGGAATGGACAATAGCAAAAGTATTGAGCAACTTTCTTCTGCTGAACAATTTATTTCTTCAAAGAAGAAAGACCAAATGGATACTAGAGAAATCAGGGCGGTAAAGGGTTTAATCAGAAGAGGGGAAGCCAAAGCTACTTGCAGATACGTTGGATTACCCGAAGGCCGTTGGCATTTTATGAATATGCCATTCTATGAAACAGGAACTATAGAAAAAAAGCCACTAGGAGAAGAAGATATTTTGATTACCATGGAATTATTGAGGAAATTAAAACCCCATCAAATATACTGTGCTGGAGATCTAGCGGATCCACATGGCACACATAGAGTATGTTTAGAAGCTGTTTTTGAAGCGCTAAGGCGGATTAAAGCTGCCGGAGATGACTGGATTAAAGACTGTTGGGTTTGGCTTTATAAAGGTGCATGGCAGGAGTGGGATATAGCAGAAATAGAAATGGCTATTCCAATGAGCCCAGACCAAGTAAAGAAAAAAAGATTCGGAATTTTTATACATCAATCTCAAAAAGACATGGTTCCTTTTCAAGGAGCAGATAATCGAGAATTTTGGCAAAGAGCAGAAGATAGAAATGCAAATACGGCCAACTTATATGCTGCACTTGGTATGACCAAATATGCGGCTATGGAAGCATTTGTTCGTTGGCATTACTAGCCCTACTTTTGCCGAATGACTAAGAAGCTTTGGAGCCAATATTTACGAAATAAATTATTTCGCAATAAGTTGGCAGGTGGATTGTTGTTATTGGTTTTATTAATTGCTTTCCTCCCCTATTATTTTGCTTTTATAGAAGCCAGAAAGGGTATTGTACTCAATGACCTTGTATTAGACTTCATTAAGGGAGCGAATGTATCGATTCCTACATTTATCATTATATGGTCATTAAGCCTATGTTATTTGATTAAAAGTTACAAAGACCCAGCTTTGATGCTGCTAATTTTATGGGGATTTAATATCCTTTCTATTTCTAGAATAATAAGTATTTATTTGGTCCCTTTAGAGCCACCTAATGACTTAATAGAATTAATAGATCCAATTACCAATAGTTTTTATGGAGCAAAATTTATTACTAAAGATTTGTTCTTTTCGGGTCATACTGCAACACTTGTTTGTTTAGCATTGTGCTTAAGAACAAAAAGAGATCAAATAATTGTTTTTACGGGGGCAATAATTGTTGGGATATTGGTATTGGTGCAACACGTGCATTATACCATTGATGTAATTGCCGCTTTTGTTTTCCCTTTTTTAATAGTACCCATTGCTAAAAGAATTTGCGCTCCTTTTAGCTAAGTGCTTTCACGGCTTTTTCAATTGCATTATGAACCCAGCCTTTTGTATGTAATAACTTTTGGAATAACCAGATTCCTGTTAATGCACAAGTTATTCCAGCTATAACATCTAAAACGTAATGATGACTGCTGTAAATAGCAGCAAACCAAATACCCAGCGTTACTGTAGCCAAAATAAAATTAATCCAACCAAGTTTATTGCGGATACCATAATACAGAACAATAAGCGGATAAGACGAATGCAACGAAGGCATGGCAGCAAAAACATTGGAGCTTTTTTCGTAAAGTCCTTTGAATATTTCTACCCCAAAGTATGCATCAAACCTAGAAAGTCCAGCAGTATTACCTTTTGTATTGGCTATGAAATCAAATCCATATTGCTGCACATACCATGGCGGGGCTGCAGGATAAATATAATAAATGCAGAAGCCTAATAAATTGACCAATAAGAAGGTTAAGGAGAAATAAAAAAATTCTCTTTTCTGATAAAAAAATAATATCCCAGCAAAAATAAGTGGAACCGGTATCCAACTTAAATAAAATATACCCGACATAATATCAAGCGAATCGGTATGCTGAAGCAACCAATATTCATTGGGGGTTATGACAACTCCATTGAATTTAAAACCAAAAATGCTCTTTTCGAATTGATATAATTCACTAATACGAACAGTATTGTATTCGTAATTGGGGAAAGCTTTCATGTAATCGAAAATGATCCAGAAAACAATGAAAACTATAAATCCTAATATGAATTTTCTAGTAACAGGAGATAAATAATACATGAAATTAAATAGTCCCACTAAAATCAGTTGGTCCGATTTAAATCCAATTAAAAAATAAGATAAGAGTAAATAGGCTACTGAGAAAAGTAGAACTAATAAAGAGGCTTTTATCTTTTTTTTATTGATAGGCATAATTGCGTTTCAATTAAGGCTTGAATCTTTCTATGATTGGCTTATTATTAACTGCTTCCTTCCCTTTCATTTCTACATAAGCTATATTGGGATTAAACAAGGTACCACCTGGATCTATCTTGATGAATATTCTCTTTATTTCTGACTCTTTATTATTGATTTGGGTGTACAACTTATAGGTATTATCTGTAGCAGATTTCTTTAAAATAAATTCCTTTTTCTTGTAAGCAACAAGTTGAATAGTAAAACTACCATCTTTGTTCTTTTTTGAAATGGTACCATAGGCAAATGCTTTTTGAATAAAGTTCAAGTCTTTTTGCATTCCACCTTCTGGATAACGTATCCAAAATACTTTTACTGGAGTAGATTCATCTAATACCCCTTTAGAATTGATATTTAATGCATAAACTACTGTATTTGTATTAGTAGTCCGCTGTAAATAAAACAACTGATTCTTTATATTAGCAGGCACAGGAAAAGTGTCCTGTGGCTCAATATTATTTGGAATATTAGTATACCCTTTTATCTGTAGAAATACCAACCCGCATAAAACAATAAAAATTCTCATTCGTCCCAAAATCATTTTCAATTTATCTTTTAATCAACATAAAATTAAACATCTTGTTTAATTTTATCTTTAAAATCTAATGCAGCTTTTGCATCAATTAGCCTTTTAAAGGCAGTATAATTGGTAAGAACAGCCATAATGGTCAAGGGAATGGTAAATACAGAAATTGTTTCGAATATTTGCACTCTTGTACCAGGCAAATAAACTTTGTAATCACCACCAACAAAATAAGCAGTAATTCCACAAGCAATAGCTGTAACACCAATTGTGATTACCCTTTCTGGTCTTTGCATTAATCCTTCTTTACATTCTACACCTAAGCCCTCTGCTCTCGCCCTTGTATAGCTTACCATTAAAGAGCCAATCATTGCAATAAAGGCAAATAAAGAACTATAGAAATAATGGTGTGAAATTAAATAGTAACATATGCCTAAAAACAAAACAAGTTCACTATATCTGTCTAAAACAGAATCGAATAAAGCACCAAAAGAAGAAGACATTTTTCCTAATCTTGCTACTTGTCCATCTAACATATCAAAAACACCCGCAAACAAAACCATTGCACCTGCCCAACCTATATAACTTAACTCCCCCCTATGGCCTTTCTCTGCACCCTCAATAAAAATAGCTGTAACTAAAATATTCAATACTAAGCCAATTAAAGTAACAGCATTGGGAGTTAATCCTAATTTGATTAAAAACTTAACCAGTGGATTAATAACCACATAGATCATTTGCTGCGCTTTGTCTCTAAATTTGGGCTTTGACTGGTTCATTAATAATTTTATTTAACTCATTCTTTAATAAGGACTAATTCAATTTAAAAATCAAACCTAAATCTTGTTCTAATTCCATAAGGAGATATGCCTGGATTATCTAAATAGCTCAATCTCTTTACAAAGTCTACCCTTAAAATATTCAATATATTCTCTACGCCAACACTAGCTTCCATATATGGTTTTGCTGGATCCAAAGCAAAAGTAGAAGTAACACCATTGATGGTTGGATAGGCAAATAAAGATGGATTCAATACTGGATTATTTTCAGTTCTCACGCCACCGTACAATACTTTAAAAGAAGCTACTTCTCTAAATTTCAATTTTTTTAATAACGGGATTCTGTTAAAAACAATACCCATAAAATGTTGCACCCATGTAAATGATGCATATCTATCACTTACAAATTCTAAGAAGTTCATCATATTATATGAGTTCAACTGGTACGCAAAAGTTTGGTTGGCTCTATGTACCGTTAACAAAGGAAAAGGTACTTGACCAAAAGTGTAACCTCCTTCTAAAGTAGCATCTGCATAACCCAATCTGCCCATGTAATTCCTTTTTTCAATTCGCAAATCAAGTTTTTGGTAATTGTATTGACCACCCAAAAATCCTTTAACACCTGCTGCAGCACTTAATGTGAAAATGGGGTATTTCGTAAAAATGGGTATACGATAAATTTTACCCTGATAGAATTTTTCATTGGGCGCCCATCTAACTTGGGCATTTATCTCTGTAGTAATTACATTTTGTACGTTTTCTGGAATACCATTATTGCTTTTTGTATAAGTCAAAATTCCTGCAGGTTGTTGATGCCAATTTTTAAACCCTATACTATAAGAGAACCTACTTTTGAATTCTTTTACAAACTCCGCCTGATAAATATTATTGTATAGCCAACGTTCGTTGTTTCCTCTTTTGAAAGACAATAAAAAGTTGTCTTCCTGAACAAATTCTAAATCTTGCCCTGGAATTTTTGTATCACTTTGAGCACTTACTCTAATATAATTCATTGGGAAAGTGTAAATGGACTTATTATTCAAAGAATAAGTTGCACTTAAAAACCCTTTCCATTGCTTGTCATTAAATCCATATGCACCATATGTTTCAAAATACAAACGCTTACTCAATGCCGGGGTAGTTCTACCACCAACACGTAAACGGAATCCTTCTACTGGATTGAAACTATAGAAAGTATTTACTGGTCCAATTTCTACAGGGCCTAAATTTCCGTAACCAGCAAATAATAAAGTAAACAATGCCATGGTTCTTCTGAAAGAAGGCATTTTTTCTAAACTGTCAATATTGCTGTATACTTTAGATTCAGGAACAGTTAGAGGATTATGTCTTTTAGCTGTCCAGAAACTATCAGGCATTTTTGTTATTACTTCGTCATTTCGAACTATTGATGGGCCTTGATATAAACTATCAGGCCGTTTATTGTTGGTTGTAAATCCTTTGTATGAAACAGTACGTTCCCCAAAAAAACCACCACTAGTACTGCTTTTACTTAAACCCATATCGGCCATCAAATTACTCTTAATTAAATGATAGCGCTTGTCTTCTCCCCTTTCAAAATCTAAATCAGCATATAATTCTTTAATCCAATTGATATTGGCATTTCTGCTGATAAACATATTTATTTTCTGCACAGCGTAGTTTCCATCTAACGTGATGTACATATTGCCCCTAAAAAGTAAATCATTCGTGTTACGAGGAGTAAAATACAATTTCACCAACTTGGTTCCATACTCATCTGTAATGGTATCCCGTATATAATACATATAGAAAGTTGGGGCAGCATTGGCAATGGGGCTCAAAAATTGATAGGCGAAAATGGGAATATTATTTTCATAGATATCAATGTTTTCGTACAAACGATTTAATAACGAACTTAACCCTTCATTATCAATATAGCTTCCGTAGTTAACTTTTTTCTCCCCTAAAATAAAAGACTTAGTTGCAGAAGGATCTTTTCTCAAATATTGTTTTGATAGACGCTCTTCCATATAAATGGGCATCAAAATTTTGCCATTCAATTTAGAACTATCTCTGTTTTCAAATAAGAAATTATACTTTTTAAGTAATTTAGAATTAGTGACTTTATCGCTTGAATTACTTAATGCAGCTTGTATTTTTTCGTATTGTTCATATTCTACGTAATCATAACTGGCGGTTCTATTGTTTTCCCTATTCTCAATAACATTACGAATCAGCTCAACAGCAGGATTGTCTTTGTTTCTATATTTAGCTCGTTTATTCGTATTAACTGTTACATTAGTTAGTAGCGCAGGATCCGGGCCTAATTCAACATTTATTTCCTGCATTTTGTACCTACCAACGGTAAATTGTACTTGCCTAAAACCTACCGATGACACCACTACTTTATTGATAGATGTATTAGTAATAATCATGTAGCGGCCTAAGCTATCTGTAACCACTCCTCTACCCTTTAAAAAAAACACACTAACCCCTTGTAAAGGACGTTTGGTGAGTGAGTCAACTACAATCCCCTTAACAACCGTTTCTTGTGCACTGATTGTTGTTATAAATAACATCAATAAAAATGATGCAAATATTTTAATTCCTAATTTGTCTTTCATAGACCCTATTATTTAAAAACGTATTTACCTTGTAATAAGTAATTATAAAAAACACCTACTAAAAGGGATATTAATATTTTAGAAAAAATATAGTTGGCATGCATTAGGTTTACCATTAATGCCATTCCCGCTATATTCAAAAAAAAGTTACCTATCCAAACCAATAAATAGCGAATTGCTTGTTTAGGAATAGGCTTGGCCCCTGCTTTAAAAACCCAGTTTCTTCCCAATAAAAAATTTACAACTCCACCCGTAATTGTGCCAATGGCTGCTGCTACAATTGCAACAAAATGAACAACTTCAACCAAAAAAATGGTTAATGTAAAATCAGTTGCTGATGCAATAAGTGAAGATGCTTGGGCTTTAAAAAAAACGGGCTTTACCATATATTAAAGTAGATTAATAATTGTAAAACAACATTGCTATATATACCAGCTAATACATCGTCACCCATTACCCCCCAACCCTTTGGCCAATTTTCTAGCTTATGGATTAATAATGGCTTTGTTATGTCAAAAAATCGAAACAATATTAAAGCCACTAATAGATTTAACTCAGTGATAGGAACAAACAATAAAGTAATCATCATCCCAGCAACTTCATCAATAACCACTTTGCTGCTGTCTTTACCCCAACTAGCTTCTACTTGATTAGCCCCCCATACACCATATAGTGTTACAAAAATAGTTATTAGGATAGCAAGCAAAGAATTGGGCTCGGCTATTGCAACAAACCATATAAAGCATGTTGCAATAGCTGCCACGGTTCCTCCCCCCTTTGAGATAAATCCAATCCCAAAAAAGCTGGTCAGTATTTGGTGTAATTTTATCATAGAGCTTCCACTACATCTTGGTAATAATCCAATCCAAGATGTGTGATTAAATCTTCACCCATAATATGACGTAAAGTATTCTGCAACTTAATAAGTTGTTTAAATATATCATGCTCAGGTCTTAACCCTGGTAAAGTTTGAGGAGACTTAAAGTAGAATGATAACCACTCTTGAATTCCACTCATATTTGAACGCTTAGCCAAGTCCATAAACAAGGCAAGATCTAATACTATTGGAGCAGCTAAAATAGAATCGCGGCACAAGAAGTTAATCTTGATTTGCATGGGATAACCCAACCAACCAAAAATATCAATATTGTCCCAACTCTCTTTATTGTCACCGTGTGGTGGGTAATAGTTAATTCTAACTTTATGGTATAAGTCTCCATATAAAGCAGGATTAATTTCGGGTTGGAGTATATCTTCTAATACACTTAGTTTAGATACCTCTTTAGTTTTGAAATTATCTGGATCATCTAATACTAAACCATCTCTATTCCCTAAAATATTAGTGGAAAACCAACCTTTAATACCTAATGCTCTTGCATGTAATCCTGGAGCTAAAACGGTCTTCATTAAAGTTTGACCAGTTTTAAAATCTTTACCAGCAATTGGGGTTTGCGTTTTCTTAGCCAATGCTTCTAATGCAGGGATATCAACGGTTAAGTTAGGAGCACCATTTGCAAATGGAATTCCTAATTTAAGTGCAGCATATGCATAAATCATACTTGGTGCAATTGTAGGATCACTATTATGTAAACCAGCTTCAAATGCTTCAAGTGTTTCATGAACAGCAGAAGTTTCAATATATTTCTCAGTTGAACCACACCACACAATCACCACTCTTGAACAACCATTGTCTTTTTTGAACTGCTCTATATCATTAATCACTTGCTCTGCAAGATCGTATTTAGACTTCCCTTCCTTTATATGAGTACCATCTAAATTCTTTACATACTCACGATCAAAAACCGCTTTCATTGGCTTAATTGCTTCCAATTCTGGTTTAACCGCGTGCAACAACATTGGCTCCAACACTTTTGCATTAGCAGCTGCTTCAAAAACATTGTCTGCATATACATCCCATCCGCCAAAAACGATATCAGTCAAATTTGCCAAAGGCACAAAGTCTTTAATTAGCGGATAACGATTTTCTGTTCTTTTTCCAAGACGAATATTTCCCATTTGGGTTAATGCACCAACAGGCTGAGATAAGCCTTTATTTACTGCAATTACACCTGCGATCATAGTTGTACCTACAGCACCTAAACCAGGAATTAAGATGCCCAACTTCCCTTCTGCGGGGGCGATGTTTTGTTTCATATTATATGTTCTTTTAAATTATTCTATTTACTTTTTAATCCATTTACCATCAGATTAGAAATAGCGCCAATTCGATGTTCTAATCCTATCAATTTATCATTAAAAAAATCTCGCTCAATTCCCCTGATACTGCTAACCACTACCGAAGGCAATAAATCCATTTCCTGAGAAAGTGCTTTACTAAACTCCCCACTATTAATTCCAAATTCTAAAATGGACCTAATCAAATTGATTTCCTTTTGAGAGTATTCATTAAATAAGCCTTTAGCACAAGAAGCATTATCCACAAAATCACCGCAAACCAAGCGATATAAGTTCAACATATTGCTAAGCACCTTAATTCTTGTGACAGCGAAAATCTTTAATTTTTCTTCGGCAGAATCTACTGTTTCAACGGCAAATTGAGTTTGAATGAAAACTTCCTGAAGTTCTTTTTGAAGAACTTCTTCAAAAATTTGCTCTTTGCTTTGATAATAATAATAAAGCGTGCTTTTGCCCTTACCTAAAGCTTTGGCAATATCTTCCATAGTGGTTTTCTTAAGACCATAGGATTGGAATAGCTTTTGTGCTTCCCTAATAATGTCTTCTTTGAAAATCTCTTCTTTTACCATAAACTTTTAGACCAAAATGGTTTTGTGGTCCAAAATTACAATAAATCATTTGAAACAACCTCTTAATAAAACCTTAATATTATCTTTTACAATCAAATGACAAACAAAAAAGCCACCATAACAATTGTTACAGTGGCTTTGAGTGACCGCGTTAGGATTCAAACCTAAAACCTTCTGATCCGTAGTCAGATGCTCTATTCAGTTGAGCTACGCAGCCATACCCCTAAGGGGCTGCAAATATAATCCAAACATTAATATTCTCAAAATAAGTTGTAGTCTTTTACTCAACTATCCACTCTTTTCTTATTAAATCTCCATTTTGTTTAACACCCTCAAGAATCATTCGATGCCTTTTGCTTCTATCATTATTATAATATACAATCCCCTGATTAGGATTATCATGATTCAAATGTATGGTTGGAACCCATAATAAGGTTTTACGTTTATCAATTACCGCTTTCTTTTTTTCTGATGAATAATCAGGTAATAGAAAAGGAATAGGACTACTGTACCCTTGTAAAATAAACCCAGTAAGTTTAGACTTTTTAGGAATATAATCGGCTTCATCCCCTTGCTTAGTATAAACTGCTATTGCACCGTTGGGCGCTCCCATTCCTGCCCCTAAAAATGGGGGTCTAAATACTTTAATATATGCAATATCGGCCATGGGCAACTGCAATAAAGCATCAACAGAAACCGGAACTTGATTAAGAAAAAACTTTATTTGATCTTGGTTAGAACGCCATGAAAACTTAGGTGTTCCAAAAATACCAGACTCTTCTTCTTTTCGTCCTGCAGTAACTGCTGAGTCCATTGCCTGAGTGGAAGTAGCGCTTTGAAAAAATATTTGCAAACCAGGAACTTTCCCTTGTAAAAAATGAAACAAGGTTGGGAAAGATCGAACATTAGGTAACATCATATTAAAATCTACTGCATCGCCTCCTTTAAAAAGTCCTGTGGCATATTTAGCTTCTAGCAATTCAAGGGCAGACTTAGTTTTTGCATAAACAACTACTTCATTTTCATCCTGCTTTTGATAATTCATCCAATTAGTTGCTTTATATCTAGAATAAAAAACAGGGAAGGAATCCGAAAAATTAAATGCAACTAAAGGTGCTGTTTTAAACAAACCCAACTGCTGATAAGACAATTCAAATTTTTGATTACGTTTCCCTTTATAATCTAACTGTAGCGACAGTTGCGCAGAATCAGTAAAAATTAATCGATCAATAAAGAAACTACCATCATTAGATAAAGGAACTTGATCAATAATTGGCATTTGCCCTCTTTTAAACAATGAAAAAACTAGATTCGCATTTTCAGGTTTTAAATCAGTCAACTTAATTATACCTCTCACTTGAATAAATGCATCATAATAAGTGCTTATGAGATTTTGGTTAGCTAAGTTGGGATGTTTAAAATGCTGTAAGATGCTATACCTGGGTGGTTCAAAACTCTCCTCTTCAACTATAGAAAGTGAAAGATTCATAAACTCTTTTCCCTTATTTTCGATAACCCATTCATTTTTTCCTTTTGCATTAAATGATGTTGCCACTTTTTTTACATCAATAAATTCATCAGCTTGAACTTTTAATGTATTGGTCAATAAACTGTCTTGCTGTTCCTTTACCGAAAAATTTGATGGTTGATGTACAAAAATAACTTGATCAGAAAACTGCATATTGGGCAGTTGCTTTAATGACGCCATTGTATACATCCGCATACGTAAAAACGCAAATGGATAATCAGCAGGAACTTGGAAACTTGCTTCAGCCCCACCAAACTTGGTAAGATATATTTGATGAGCCAATAAATTTCCTTCTGCAGTATACCAATCAACATAAATATTTAATGGTTGCATATGCAATCCCTTTGATGATCGCACATAGATTTTACTGTAAATACGTTCCCCATAATTAAACACTGTTTGATTATGATGAGCGTAAAATGTAACTGGCAAATTTACTTGAGCATCAACAAATACAATTACAACTAAAAAAATTAAAGTAGACCAAAATTTAAATGCCATATAAAAATTTATACAGGAACAAATTTTATACTCGTTTTGTTTCCATTATTATCAAATCCATAAAATAAAACATACTCCAATTTGGGATTAAAATCACTCCTCCCCTCTTTCATTTTAAGAAACATTCTAGTTAATATAATAGTATGATTATTTACCGTTGTTTCAACATATGCTTTTCCGTCTTGTCCAACTTTCATTACCAATTGAAATCCTGAATAGGCAACTAATTTTAGTTTATAAGTATTTGAAGATAATTTGGAAGCTTCAATTCCGTAGGCAAGTTTCCTTTGAAATGTTGTTAATGGTTTTTTTATACCTCCTTCGGTATATACAATTCGGTAAATATTAACAGGTTCTTTTTCACTTAAATGATTGGGGATTATAAAATTAGCATCATAAACATAAGTATTGAAATTTTTACTATGTTGTATATAAAACAATCTATTTTCCGTTAATGGGGGCACGGGATAATTATCTTGAGCCAATAAACTAACCATCAAAAAAAAAGTAGAAAACAAGAAAAAAAATCTCATCAATGTTTATTGTTTTGTTAAGTTACAAAAAACAAGCTTTATCTCACCATAAATATTCAACTTAAACATTGTTTATTGTTTGTAATAGATATTCCTTTTTAAAAATAGCTCTTTACTATTAGGGCCGATCATTATTCTAAAAACTCCTTCTTCTGTAACCCTATTTCCAGCTTCATCTATTAAAGAAAGCAATGTTGCATTTATATCAAATTCAACTGTTTTTGTTTGACCGGGATTTAACTTTACTCGCTTAAATGCCTTTAAAGCAAATACTGGTGTTGCAAGGGAAGACAATTCATCTCTTACATACAATTGTACTACTTCATCGCCTAGTTTATTCCCAATATTTGTAATATCTATACTTACTTTTATTGTGGCATTTTTATATAATGTATCTTTTGTAAATACTAAATTACTATACTTAAATTGGGTATAGCTTAACCCATAACCAAAAGGGTATAAAGGCTCCCCACTTAAATCATGGTAGTCATCTCCTCTACCAGTGGGCTTATGGTTATACACCAATGGCACTTGTCCAACAGATTGAGGAAAAGTTATAGGCAATCTTCCTGAAGGATTTTCATCTCCAAAAAGCAGTTCTGCTATTGCATTTCCACCCTCTTCGCCTGGATACCATACCATCATAACTGAATTCACTTGGTCAATCCATTGTTCCATTGTTATAGCACTACCGCCAACTAATAATACAACAACTGGCTTCCCAGTTGCTGCAATAGCTTTAATTAGCGCTTCTTGATTTCCTGGTAAATTTAGAGAAGATCGATCTTGAAACTCTCCTTCATGAATACCAGCAACGATTACATTTATATCTACTTTTTTTGCCAATTCAACAGCTTGCTTAATTTTCATTGCAGAACTATCCCATTTCGCTTGCTTCCATAAAAATTTAATTTTCCCATTACCCTTCGATTCAAAAAATTCTACTTTAAGTTGGTATTGTTTTCCTTTTTGCAAAAAAACGGTTGCTGTTGAAGTTCTGTAAGAAACTTTGTTCCATTGATTAATTAATAATTGGTTATCTAAATAAAGTCTATACCCATCATTCCCTTCTAATGCTAGTTCATAAGTTCCAGTTTCATCTGGTTTTAAAAAGCCTGAATACCTTATTGAATAGTGATCAGAAGCAATGCTGCTATCTGGAGACATAAACGTATACGATTCATTTATCTCTTTTACAAGGCGAGTCTTTCTAAGTGATTCACCAGGAACTAAAGAACTAAAATATTCAACCCTTAGTCCCTTATTTTTTAATGCTGCATCTATAAATAAATTTGAATCTGAAACAAGGTTGAATCTTTCCCCATAAATACTTGCACCTTCCGAATAATATATTTCCTGCCCCTTATTAGCTCTATTTTTTATTCCATCTAAAATGCTAACAACTCCATTCCCAGGCCCACTATAACCACCTAATCGAGCATCAATAGCATCTTTCCCATAAACCGCAATCTTTTTGATTTTATTTCCTAATGGCAATACATTATTTGAATTCTTTAATAGTACTGCTCCTTTTACAGCGGCTTCTTTTGCAATAGACTTATGCATTTTATTATTCACCCATTTAGCTGCCGTTGTTTCATCTACATAAGGATTATCAAAAAGTCCTAACTGAAATTTCACACTTAATACTCTTGCTACCGCATCATCAATTCTCTCTTGTGGAATTGTCCCGTCTAAAAAAGGTGGAATAAATAATTTATAGTGGTCATAATTAGTTTGAAAAATTACATCTAAGCCATTTATTAATGCAGCAGCTCCTGACTCAGGATAGTCTTTAGTTGTATGATGCAACACAGTTGTTCCACCAACTGCTCCTGCATCTGAAATCACAAAACCTTTAAATCCCCATTCTTGTTTTAATTTCTTATTCAACAACCAATTATTGGCTGAACTAGCAGACCCATTAATTGAATTATAAGATGTCATTATAGACCTTGCTCCAATTTGTTGAACTGCATGTTTAAATGGAGGGAAATGCAACTCATCTAAAAAAGATTCACTTAGGTGAATGGGATAACTATCCCTTCCACCATCTCCTACATTTGCAATAAAGTGTTTGGGAGTTGTTACTATACCCAAATTTTCAAAACCACGCAAGTAGGCGGCTGCCATTTGTGTAACTAGAAATGGGTCTTCCCCATAGGTTTCTTCCGTTCTTCCCCACCTTACATCCGTAGCAATATTTAATACAGGAGAAAGAATATCACGTATTCCTCTCACTTTGGTTTCAATGGCAATTGCATTTGATACAACACTCATTAATGAGGTATCAAAACTTGCTGCCAATGCAATTGATTGTGGAAATGCAGTTGCCCCATTTCTAACTAAACCATGCAAAGCTTCATCAAAAGGTAAAAAAGGAATACCTAGTCTTGTTTCATTAATGAAATAACGCTGTATTTGATTTATTTTTTGGGCAAGTAATAAAGCATTTTCTTTTGTATTGTAACTCATCAATTGCGCTCCTACTCCAGTTTGCGAAGAAGCTGCACTCACTTGAAAACCAAAAATCCCATTCTTATATAATTCAGGGTTATTACCTAAATCTCCAGGAATCATAAATAATTGCCAGAATTTTTCTGTGGGGGTCATTCTTTTAATTAAATCGGCTACTCGTTGTTCAGTTGTATACGAAGCATTCTTGTAAATGGGCAATTGTTGAGCATTTACTATTTCAATAAAGCAAGCCAAAAAAAATCCAATTAATACTAGAACTCTCATTAGATGAAATTAAGGAAAACATGAATGCACAATGATTTATAATCTTAACTTCAATATTCATATATGTAAGCTCATGCAGAAAAGAACTTTTTTAAAAAGCATCACTCTTGGAGGTTTAGGATTACCTCAGTTAGCAAAATCAATGAATACTGAACTAGTATTCAAACCAATTGGTACAGCATCAACTATTGCCAAAGACGAGAACTTTTGGAAGTCAGTTCGTAACTTATATAAAATAAAACCCGATTTTATTAATCTGGAAAGTGGCTATTACAATATGCTTCCAGAGGAAACACTTAATCATTATTTGTCAATAATAAAAGAAGTTAATTACCATGCTTCTTTTTACATGCGCACCAGACAATTTAAAGAGCGCACAGCACAAAATAAATTGATTTCGCAATTTTTAGGCGGCAGCGAAGATGAAATAGTTTTAACAAGAAATACAACTGAATCTTTAGACTTAATCATTAGTGGTTATCCATGGGAAACTGGTGACGAAGCAATTTTTGCAGAACAAGATTACGGTGCAATGATTGCTATGTTTAAACAAGTAGCTAAAAGACATGGAGTGGTTAATAAAATGGTTTCAATTCCGAATATCCCAAAATCGGATGAAGAAATTGTAAGCATATATGAAAAAGCAATTACTAAGAAAACAAAGCTGATAATGCTTTGCCATATAATAAATATTACAGGTCAAATATTACCGGTAAAAAAGATTTGCGAAATGGCGCACAAATACGGTGTTGAAGTGATGGTAGATGGAGCACACGCGGTTGCACAAATTCAATTTAATATTACCGAACTTGAATGCGATTATTATGGTGCAAGTTTACACAAATGGTTGGCTGTACCACTGGGGGTTGGTGTACTTTATGTAAAAAAAGAACATCAAACTAAAATATGGCCATTAATTGGAGAAAACGAATCTGTAATGGGAATTAATCGTTTAAATCACTTTGGAACTAATCCGGTTCATACTTATTTAGCTTTGCAATTTGCCATTGATTTTCACAACAAATTAGGAGCTGCAAACAAAGAAGAGCGATTGAGATATTTACAACAATACTGGACATTAAAAGTAGCAACAATACCAAATATTATTTTAAATACACCCACAGAAAATAAACGTTCCTGTGCAATTGCAAATGTGGGTATAAAGGGATTAAAGCCAGCTGATATGGCTGAAACCCTGCTAAAGAAATACAATATTTATACTGTTGCTATTGATGGTGCAGGTGTTCATGGATGCCGAATCACCCCAAATGTGTTTACTACTTTAGAAGAGCTTGACAAATTTGTTTTTGCATTAAAAGAAATGGCTACTTAATTAAAAATAAATCTTGCGCCAGCTTGAATCCATCTGCCTGGCAAAGGCGTACCAATAAAATCATTGATGGTACTGTTAAATAAATTATCGGCCTGAATAAACACTAAATATTTTGATTGACTGAATCGATAATTGATTTTAGCATTCATTACAAAATAACTATTACTCATTGGTAATAATATAGGATTGGCCGTTTGCTCATTCCTACTTTTATACAATCCTGTAAAATTAAAATCAATACTTTTTGTTGAAAAGGTAGTTGCAAAATTTGCTAAGAATTTTGGTGCAGAAGAAAGATAAAAACTCAATGGTCCCTTTGTGTTTTTGGTATTGATCCAAATTAATCCAGACTTGAATTTTAACGAATGATTGTCATCAATTTTTTTATCTAGTAAATAATCCAATTCAATTCCTTCAATTTGAATACTGCTTTGATTTTTTGCCAACAAATAATTACCTGTCGCCACTAAATTTTCTTTTCTTGGCATATCAGCGTAAGGTGTAAGTGTCCAATCAATTAAATTCTTGCTATTTCTGCTGAATGCGCTTAGCGAAACTTTACTATTAGAGGCTGTAATCCAATCGAAACCAAACTCATAATTAAAACTTTTTTCAGGATTTAAATTAGGATTCCCAATTGAACCGCTTCTAATACCAGTACGATTATAATTGTTGTATAGTTCAGTAAAATCTGCATTTCTATAAGCATAACCTGCACTGGCTCTTACTTGTAGTTGATTCAATTGATAAGACAAATTAATTTGAGGAACCAATACCCATCCACCATTAGTAGCATATTCTGTTCTTAACGATGTATTAGCAATAAATTTATTACTAAAATATTGTTGCCAAATTCCATACAAAGCAAATTGTTGAACCGTATGATTTCCTCGATCATTTGAACGAATATTTCTTCCAATATACTGTGCTCCTATTGTAAACTTTGTTTGATCACTTTGATTCCTTAAATACAAACTATTCAATTGAAACAAATTGGAGAAGCTTGAGTTGGCAGCCGATACAGAACTGAAACGATAATTGTCTTCTGTATTTTTAAAGCCCGCGTAAATAATTACTTGGTCTTTATTTTTTTGATATTGTGCATTGAATTGATTCCAGAATATTTTTACTCTCTCCACCGCTGTGTCAGATGCAAATGAAGTATAAAAATTTTGAGCAGCAAATTCTCTATCATTGTATGCTGTTCTAAAAGCAGTTTCCCAATTTTTAATTTTTTTACTGTATGCAAATGAAAAAGCATGCTCTTTCATAAAGCCTGTAATTCCTCGTTGCTGTGGTCCATCCGCACTATTTCTCAAGGCCGAAACTTGAAATTGTTGATTGTTACTATTAGCACTAAAATATCCTGATGTACTTAACAACCCTAAATCACCCGCTGCTAATTGCACTATTCCATTATTGCCCGCTTGCTTTTTTTGTGAAAAGGTTTTTGTAGTAATATAAATAACACCACCCACCGCATCAGAACCAAAAATTCCTGATGATGCTCCCTTTAAAATTTCGATCTTTTCAATTTCATCAAGTACAACTGGAATGTACCCACTAAAATGCCCTGTATTGGGATCATTCAATCTAAGTCCATCTAAAATAACTAAAACTTGTTGGAAAGTACCTCCTCGTATGCTGATATCACTTTGAGCTCCAAATGCTCCTCTACTTTGCACATCTATCCCTGGTAAAAATCGTAATAATTCATCAGTGGTTCTAACAGGTAGTTGAGAAATGTCTTTGGAAGTTATAACCGTAATATTTCTACCAGTCTTAGATGCCCTTGTTTCATTGAACGAGCTTGTTACAGTTACTGGATCAAGATTAGTTCCTTCATCTTGCGCTGTAGATTGCTTGGATAATGAAATAGCAAGCAGAATAAATAATATTTTCCTCAAGGGGTTACTTTTAGGAAGGCAAAACTAAGAGCAATATGTATTCAAATTTGTATTACATGATTCCTGACCAAATTTTGACATTTGACTGAATTTTAAAAAATGCTTAAAAAAGTTATCCACATTTTTTTTCGTCTCACAATATGTTCTGGGCTTATTTAAATATAGCATTTAAAGTATTTTTTGAAAACTACAAAAGGCATAATCAATTTTAAACGACTGATAATGAATAATTTATATTAAATATAACATTACAGTAACAACATCGACCCACTATAAATTGACATTATTTATACTATGATAAGCTCCGTCTAATTTTAAACTATTATTCCCAAAACGGGAAATACCGTTTTTTTGATACCAAATGCGGAATAGATTACAATTTTTAGAAATGATTAACTACTTTTATATTCATATTTATGTTCATTTTACACCAGTAATCCGTATCCCCTAACTATTTTCTGGTTTTTTTGAACATACTAATTATTTGATATGATTATTTTAAACAAAAACTAGGCTCATGAAATCAAAAATTTTACTCAAAATTTTGATGCCCCTTTTTCTCTTGTTTGCAAGTAATGTTTTGATTGCTCAAAGTATTACTCCAGTTGGTTCACTCTCTGCATTTACTGCAACGTATGGATCTGCTTCTAGCGAACAAACTTTTACTTTTACTGCAACAGGTTTAACTGCTTCATCTCCTGTTACAATTACTGCTCCTACTAATTTCCAAGTTTCTTTGACTTCTGGAAGTGGTTTTGGTTCTTCAGTTGTTGTAAATACAGATGGATTAGGCGACGTTACGCCTGCTGTAACCATTTATGTTTTAATGCCAAGTGGTATTAATGCTGGAAGCGTTACTGGAGGTAATATTACTTTGGCAGAAGGTGCAACAAATAATACTGTTGCAATTCCTACAAGCACTGTTAATACCAAAATTTTAACCATTTCTGGTTTAACTGCGGACAACAAAACGTATAATGCTACTACTACTGCTTCTTTAACTGGAACAGCTGCCTTAGTTGGTGTTGAAGCTGGTGATGTAGCTAACGTAACATTAGGTGGTACTGCGGTTGCTTCTTTCGCAACTGCTGGTGTTGGAACAGGTATTGCTGTTTCTGTTACTGGATATACATTATCAGGTTCTGCAGCTGGCAACTACACCGTTGCTCAACCTGCTGGCTTAACTGCTGATATTACTGCAAAAGGTTTAACTATTTCTGGTTTAACTGCTGATAATAAAGTTTATAATGCTACTACTGCTGCTACCTTAACTGGAACAGCTGCTCTAGTTGGTGTTGAAGCTGGTGATGT
>CAZTDV010000009.1:0-80236 GCA_964612195.1 uncultured Sediminibacterium sp. | reverse complement strand
TGTTTTTTTGCTATCAAAATAAGCCAATGGCAACTTCATCAGCTTTATCAAAAAACCCGTAAGAATAGAGATATTGATTCGACTACTGATATGGTATAGAATCCAACTGCGAATAAATTCTACTCCCAAACGCCCAATAAACAAAGCCAGTTGGGCTAATAAAACAATATATACAAATTGAATATTTTGAGTGTTGATACCTACATCAACTACACTTTGTGTGAGAAAAGGAAATACCAATTGCAATAAACTACCCAGCATAACCCCCAAGAAAAGTTGGAATACCAGTTTTTTATGGGGCTTTATATAACCCCATAGTTGGTTAGCATGATTGGATGTTGACTCTTTAAAATCATGCCCGTAATTGGCATTATAAAAGTTTTGACCAGGTTCTAGCATTAAGGCAATACCGGTGGATTCCCCATCCTCATTTTTATCACTTATCCATTTTTGTAAGAACAGCTCTTTGCTGATGGTTATAATCCCTTTAGTGGGATCAGCTATTGTGATGTTTTTTGGCTTTGAAAAAAAAGCCCTCTTTTGTGGTGGTAAAACAATGAAATGATTTTGACCCCAATGCAATATTGCGGGTTTTGGGGCTTCTTCAATTAATTTTTCAAAACTCAACTTTAACCCAGATGTTTGAAAGCCTATCTTTTCAGCGGCATCACTAATACCTAATAAATTAACTCCCTCCTTACCTATCTCTGTTAACTCCCTTAACTTCTCTAATGCAAACACACGACCGTAGAACCTGCTTATCATATACAAACAAGTAGGACCGCAGTCCATTTGATTTTGTTGAGGTTGGAAAATGAAGTTAGTTTTAATAAGCTATAATTTAGAAATAAAAACTACTATTTAAGCAACTTGATTTGGTATATCAATTGATTCAAGTTTTTAGGCCTTTCTGCCCAATAATGTCTAATTTTCCCAGTAGCATCTACCAATAAATATCTTGGGATTGTTTCAATTTTTAAAAATTTGGCGAGTTTATCAGATTGAGAATTATCGAAAACACAATATTCATCTTTATTTTTTTTATTAAGTTCTTTTACTTTTCTCATCCAAGAATTCTTATCTCTATCGATTGATAAAGACAATACCCTGAGATCAGGAATAGAGTCTTTTAAAAGTTCTATGTATGGCAATTCAGCTATATATGGACCACACCAACTGGCCCAAAAATCAATCAACATCATTTGCTTATTTGTTTTGAGAATATCACCTAACGTAATTATTTGTTCTTTTAGATTCATGAATTTAATAGCATTGATACTGTCAGTATTGAAATTTAAATATGTGTTTAAATAATCTAATAACTCAGTTTTTATTGTATCATTTGAAATCCCACTCATTATTTTTGATAAGTTTTCCGAATGCTGTTCGAGAAAATTCAATGTGCCCTTATATGTAAAAATCCTTGTTAGCATTGGTAAAGCTAAATTCTTCACTTCTGGTATTAATTGATCAAATATCCATTGAAGTCGTTTATTAAATATTTCCTCGTTGTTAGAATCTTGATTGTTGTATAAAAAAAACTCAAGCATCTCGGCAATGAAACCACCGTAATACCATGAGGTATTTAGTAATGCAGGTTGATTTAGAGGTATTTTACTTATTTCTGTATCTAATTTTGAAAATGAAATATTTGAGAGATTTGCTGATTGGCTCCTTAATTCATTTAACAAAAATGATATTAAAAAATACTGCCTTTCCAAATTTAAATGGGCTAAAAATTCAGGTTTAATAGGATTCAATGAAATGAAACTATCAATACTGTTATTTAACAAATTTGATTGATTGAAGATATAATTTATATAGAGTTCGGTTGTATCTGAATCATTATTCGATAGTTTAGCATAATTATTCAACTGTCTTCTTAGAAAGTCATAAAATAATAAATCTCCTGGATACGAACTTTTAACTGAAACAAAATACTCATAGTCATTTATTGGAGTAGGGGTGAATGTAAATGAAAAATTCAAGGTGTCGTTAGGCTTAATAAAGATTGGTACATAAGCAATGTTAACTATTGATGGCTTATCAATTGACATTCGTATTTGAAAACTGCTATCTTGCTTCTTCAAAATTTGATAAGGCTTATACTTATACATTGGATTTTGAATTGAAAAAGGAATATTTGAAGATGTATAATTATGAACCTCCCCATTAATCAAGACATTCTGAGACATCAATTTATTAGTAAACAACAAGAAAATTAAACTAAGTAATTTCATGGAAAGTTTTTTATTTCAATTAAGTGACATCAATATTTTTAGCAACACTTTCCCTTCATTTTTCTATGAGAATATTTGATTGTTTCAAAAATGTTAGACTCTGACAAAAAGAAGTATAAATACAACGAGAGCTTTAATGTTCATTACAGGAGTAAAAGTTTTAAAGGGCTTCAGTAATGAATTAAAGCTGTCAATAATCAATTAAAAATATTATTATTTTAAATGTAAACAAATATAACTGGGGGGTATTTTTACCCCCAGCATCACCAATTAACTTTATTATTCTGCTCGTTCTTGAAAGTCTTGAAATTATAAGAAAACGTAAGCATGAAATACCTGCCTAAAACATTGGTATTCGTTTCTGTAATATTATTCCCGATGACATTTCTACTAAAATTATTGTTTCGATTGAGTAGGTCGCGAACAATAAATTTAATTTCACCCTTATCCTCTTTTAAACAATAAACAGATATGGAGGGATTAATAAACAGATTGATCGGTAAGGCTGGTAAATTTTCATAGACAATTTTATTCGCTAATAAGGTAGTGTTAAAGGAGACCTTCTTAAATAATCGAGCAGTTAATTCTACATCAAGATTTTGAACATTCGACAATACATCAGCCGTAAAATTATTCGTGAATCGATTTACATTAGCAGTATAAGTATAACTATAGTAAAAACTAAACTTATCCTGCCAATTAAAATTGTTACCAACAGTTGCTCTAAACACATTCACATTCTGAGAAAATTCAGTTTCATTAAATACAGCAGGCGTAATCATATTTTGGTAACTCAGATTTAAATTAACTGAGTGATTATAGCGGTTGATTTTTTGGAAACCTTTGGTAATTCCAGCATTAAAATTAAATGATTGCCTATTACTTGCATTCATGGATTTAATTTCCTGCTTACCATTATTCAAAATATTTACAGATTGAATTACAGGGTTTTCAGTGAGTACATAATAAAGGGATGTATTCAGATTTATCTGTTGTTTAACGTGAAATTTATTATAAATAATACTAAATGTATTTGCCTTTTCTGCTCTTAAATTAACATTTCCACTAAACACAAATAAAGGGTTAGTATTATCAAGAATTGGATTTAGGTCTCTTGAAAGTGGCAAACTAATTTTTTGATCAAATGTGATTCTTACACCACCCCTTTTATAAAATGAGAATGCAAATAACTGACTCGTATATATATTTTTATAATTATTGAAATTTTTATTACTTAAAATAACACTCTGTTGCGCATTAAATAAAGTAGCTCTTAATGAAAGGATAAATTTATTTATCTTAATGCTTATATTGGGAGCTAACTCAAGAATAGAATTTTTAATATTTATTTCACTACTTAAATTTGTAATTATACTGTCATAATTATTACTACTTACTGGTTGCAAATACGACAATATATTATTTTGTTCATCAATAATATTGTAAAATCCCAGAAAATTAAATGTTATTTTTTTTAGGTCAGAACCAAAATAAGTAATAGCATTATAATTATTTTCAATTTTGGGATTTAATAATCGCAGCTGTCTGATATATGTAATTGATGGTGTAGATATTAAATTCAAATTGTCAATTTCAGTTAAAAAACTTGAATTATTCTTTGAATTGTCATATCGGTGAGACAACTGAATTGATTGATTTAGTTTTTTCAATTTTGTAAAATACATTATTGAATGATTATAATTATTTAACTTATTAATCTGATTAAACAAACCATTTGACTTCAGAATAGTATCATTCATGAATTTAGAATTGAGGGTTTCATTGAAAGTTGATGAATGTTGATCTGTCCATTGATTCCCCATATATACTGATAAAGAATGATTACCCGATTTACTTTTAAGCCTTGCTCCAATATTAACAGTGTGATTGGTTTTAATTAAAGCATACTGATTGGTAATTTTATACTCATTTATTGTGTCATTATTGTAAAAAAGTGTTTTGGTTTTTCCATTTGTATAGCCATCTTCATTAGAAACAAAATATTGCGCATAAAAAGATGTATTCTTTGTAGGTGCATGATTAAAATTGATACCTCCACCAGCTGACTCTGTTTCCGCGGTTGCTCCGCCTCCAAAAGAAATATTGTTAAATGTGTAGGAATTTCTATCCCCATTTACACTCATTTTATATTGACTCCGATTAAACGCTCCCAATGCACGCATCTCTGAACTATTAAAAACACCTCTGTTTAGATTGTTTTTATAGCCTATTAATGTAAGTTGAACTGTATCTCGTAAAAAATTGACTGCGCCAGCTAGTTCATATCGATTGTCTGTTCCCCCTGAACTAGACACCTTGCCAAAAGTACTTTTCTTGACATGTTGCTTTAATTTTAAATTAATAATTTTATTATACTCATTCCCCTGCAATAAAGCATTCCCCTCTTCTTTATCATCATATACTTGCACATTAGCCACTATTGCACTTGGCAAAATTTGTGTAGCTGCTTTATAATTGTCATTAAAGAAACTCTTTCCATCTACATATATTCTTGAAACCGGTCTGCCGTTATAAGTAATATTGCCGTCCCGATCCACCTGCATACCTGGCAGTTTTTTAAAAAGGTCTTCCACCAGTGCATTGGGTAATGTTTTAAAGGCAGTCGCATTAAATTCAATAGTATCCTTTTTAACAATAATGGGTGGTCGTTCCGATTTTACAATTACTTCATCTAATGATTTTGAAGTAGGCTTTAATAAAATTGTACCAATAGAATAATTAGCAGAAGCAGTTAATCGCACTTCTCTTCGGTCTACCTCATACCCTTCAAATGTGGTGACTATTTTTAAGGTTTGATTGAGTGGTATATTCCTTATTTCAAAACCGCCCTTGTCATCACATAACTTAAAGGAAACAATACTTGAATCCATTTTCTTAAAAACGGATACAGTAGCCAAGCTTAATGCTTTTTTTGTTGCACTATCTTTCACTAAACCACTAATTATACCAACATTTGATTGTTGCGAAAATGATAGAATACTGGCTAAAGAAAATACAAATACAATTAATGCTTTAATGTTCATTATAATTTAAAATAATTTTGAAACCTAAAAGACCACTTTCCATAATGAGAAAAAAAGAAATTCCAATAGTCTAGTTATTTTAACTAGTCTATTGGAATAATTAAATTTTTAAACTAACAACTTTTAAACTCTTTGTTTGTTCCATCCTTATATTTAGAAGAACATGTGCCAGCATAACTGCCTTCCCCATCCCAATCCTCTGAAGCACATGTGTATCCTTTACAGGTAATTGGACTTCCGCCAGCACATAATGCAGTACAAGAAGCATCATTATCGCCAACAATATAACCTCCGTTTATTTTGGTTAAATCCTTTTTAGAAATTTTTTTCATATTATTATTTTAAGTTTTTAATTAACTAGTCCCAATGGTCGGGATTTGAACAAGATTTTTCTTGCCCAGGTTTATCGGAGCTGCATGAACAGCCTTCCTCGGCTGTTCCACTGCAATTTGAACCAGTACAAGTTACAGTTTTCCCATTTTTACATGTAATTGTTGAACTTCCAGGATCGACAATTATCCCACCCGTAATTGATTTTAGGCTTCTTCGATTTAAAGCTGTACCTAAAAAAGAAAGTTTTTTGTTTTGCATAAATTTGATTTAAAATTAAAAAATACCCTTGCTTTTTAGTTTTAGCAAGTTCTACCTACTTGGATATGTTGTGGCCTTTAACATATTAGTACCCAAGATTTTATTGTTGCGTACTAAACAACAATTCTTTTTATTTTCTTTACAAAAAATAATTAAGTTCTGAAATTTTATATTGTGATGGTAATTGAAATCCATTGATGAAAATTGTTGGTGTAAATTGAATATCTTCATTAGTACACCAATTACTCATCTGATCAATTTTATCATTTGGGAAAATATTTTCTTTGATTAAAGGGAATTTATTTTTAAACTCTTCATATTCTTTAGTTTTTGAACTATACCAGTTGTCTAATAAACTTTCTACCGAATTCTTATTATTGTATTCTGCATAAGTAACAAAATGTGATACTGGCGCTTTTCGTTTATCATCATCACTTGTTGTTGCATTAAAAATGATTTGAACTTTAATATTAGGATTACTTTTTACAAGTTCTTTTAATTCTTGGTGCGCATTAGCACAAGGAGAACAAAATGGATTACAAACTTTAATGATTGTATTTTGAGCATTTGAATTACCCAGAACTATACCCATTCCATTGGGGTTATTTTGAATGACTTTACTTTTATTCAAAAAAGTAGAAAAAACATTTTCATTATATTTCAACTTTAACAAAGAGACCCTCTCTTTTTTGAGCTTTAAATTTTCAACCCATTTGGATTTCATTATTAACCAAAAAAGTATCGGTAAAAAAAAGCTAAAAGAAATATGCAAGAGCGTTTCAATTGACAACTCGGGGAAAATCACGAAATTGGAGAAAACCGAAGTAATGGCTGTTAAAATTAATAATGCTTGGATAACTAGACATAGTTTACACCATTGTTGAACAACTTTCCATTGAAAATAAATTGAAAAAAAAGTAAATGGTAAAGCAATTAGCGAAAACAATCCAACAGTATTAATTGAGTTTATGTTATTCGTAAATAAGCTTATCAATAAAACTAGAAATGAACCTAAAAAATAGAAAAAGCCAATTTCGCCCCAGGTAATCCATTTTAATAATTTTCCGCTTTTACTATTAATAACTGCATCGCAATTGAGCTTCGATTCAATTTTTCCAGTGCAAAAATTTTTAACTGTAGGATTATATTTATCTATTTCAAACCACATAATTATAAATGAGGTAATTGACCCCAAATAAAAAGTGGTAAATAAAATGTTGAGACCTATTAATCTAGAAAGCGAAAAAGTATCATAATACTTATATGCAGATAAACTTAATGTGAGTATTAAAAATAATGCTAGAAAAAAAGGAATACTATTAAGCGCTTTTTGAATGGAATGATTTTTAATATAATCTTTTTCTATACTATTAACTTTAGGCTCAAAAACTAAAAGATTACCATCCCAATCATTAATAAATTCAGAAACCTCTCTTTTTTGATTAATTTTACTTTGGCTTTTTACTATTACTTCATTTTCATTGATTTCAGAAACAATTAAAAATCCTTTACTTTTTGTGCTAACAATAAATGGAGTAGGAATTTTTTGAATATGTTCTAATTTATCACCAACTAAATATGCTTCAACATTGATATTATAATTTTCCACACAATCCACTATTGCTAATAAACTTCGATTGAATGGATGATTGTCTAAAAATGCATTTATAGAAAATGTAGTATGCTTTATTTTTAAACTATTTAATAAATCATCAATAAAATAAATGAATGGATCGTATTTAATTATTTGAAACATTTTTTGAACTTAATTTTTTTTGTTTTAGTAAAAAGTCATTGAAAGGTGATTTAGTTAAACTCTTCAACTAATATTTAATAAACTTGAGAATATATTTTGAATCTAAAAAGTTTTACCGGGGGGTATTTTTACCCCCCGGCATTCTTGAAAGCTATTTTCAGACGTAAAAATCAACCAAGGGGGTTAAAATCCCCCCTAGCAATTCTGCAACTATTAAATTTCATATAATGAACATTTGCTCAACAATTGAATGTTTAAACCCCAATGAAGAATTACAGGCTTTGGGCTTCTTCTATTAGTTTTTCAAAACTCAACTTTAACCCAGATGTTTGAAAATTAACACACGACCATAGTACCTACTTATCATATAGAGGCAGGTGGGGGCGCAATAGTAATATGAATTTAAAAAAATCCAGCCTGATTAATACTAGATTAATTGACTAAGAAGGGAGAAATAAATGTATCATTTAACCTAAGTATTAACCAAAAACGCTAGATTCTAACCAGAAGGATTTTGTTATTAATATTATTTCCTATTATTTAAGATAATTATCAATGATTTTTTTGATTTCGTTATATGTTAAATTAAAGCCCAAAATTTTTCCATCCCTATTAATAAGGATATTTGATGGCACTCCTTTTATATCATAATAGGAAGAAAGTGTACCATATGTATATTTCGTGTCAATTAACTGTAACCATTTTATCTTATCCTTTACTACAGCTGCTCTCCAAGATTTTAGATTATCATCAAAGGAAATACCAATAATATCAAATTGAGATCTGTTATAAGAATCAAACAATTTGCCCACTTCCGGATGCTTTTCCCTACATGGAGCGCACCAGGAAGCCCAGAAATTTATTAAAACAATTTTACCAGTATATATTGAAGTTTCAATCTTTTTTCCAAATATATCAGGAAGACTAACATGGTGAAATTGCTCTCCTATCACTCTATTTTTTAAGCGCAATAGCGATATTATTGATCGATTTAACATTTGTCCTTCATAAGATGATAAAAGACTAGTATCAAAATTTGATTTTAGAAGGTTAATTTGATTTAAAGAAAGAATTTTATTTGTTGCCAAAAAGTATAGTGCAAGTTTGCTTTTTGGATTTTTTGTGATAAAACTATCTAACAAATTATAATGCAAATTTCTTTTTTCTATATTAGAAATATTAAATGCTTTTATTTTCGCTAAGGACTTTTCGAATAACTGACTATTGACTTCGATAACTGATCCTTTAATACTGTCAAGTTGAAAATATGTACGTTTTGTTTTATTCTCACTATTAGTTTCAATTTTACTATTCAAGAAAATTAATGTAGTTGGGTTATCGATATAAAATTCAACTATATTAGTATTCTCGCTAAAATGTAACCTACATAATATTGGAAGTTTTGTTTTTAGATTAAACTGAAAGTACCCATTAGCAATTACTGAACTAAGACTATCCTTTGCATTTATATTTCCCTCAAAAAATAAAAATATTTTATCAGGGTATGAGCCATTAATTTTACCACTTATCGAAATATCTGTGGTTTGTGAGTATAATGAAAAACTAGTACACAAAACCATTAAAAAAGCAATTATGAAATTCATAATATTTTATTTAAGATCAAAAATGAGTTAGTTTTCATCGGAATTTTCTTTAAAAGAAGTTGCAAAGAACTGTGTGAACTTATCAGCTGTTGACTAGAATTAAATAATAAATTATAAGGAATCCCGTATTTTACATTTTCAGTATATAATTTACTATCAGCACCACCAATTAATAAAAAATTTGACCATTTGCATGCATCTTGTTTTAAAGCTAATTTCCATTTTGAATCATCATCGTCTATTGAAAGTCCAATAATTTGAATTTTACTCGTATCAATCAAATTGAAAATGCCATTTAACATCCGATTCTCATGTCGGCAAGGTGAGCACCAAGATGCGCCAATTATAAATAAGTAAAATTGTTTATTTGAATTAAAAACCTTTGAGAGCTTAAAAACTTCTCCATCTTGTCCTTTTACATTAGAGTCTGATAAATATTTATTTGCAGATAAGAGATTCAGCTTGTTTGAATAATCTAACAACTGATCATGAATTTTTTTACCATCTTTTGAATTTCTGATTTCAAATGAAAAGGAATTAAAAAGTTCTATTCGATCTTCAATTGAAACTAAATTAGAAAAAGATATATTATAAGTAATGGCATATATGTTTTTAGCTTCTTTTTTTATCTTACGTAGTGTCTTAAACAAAAGTACAGTGTATAAATCTTGTTGAAACAAAATCACTGAGTCAGAATAAAATCGAGCTTTATTTTTCTCAGAATAACTAGATGGTATAATTTTGGAGAAGCTATAAATCTTTTTATTTTGAATTTCCCAATATTTGTTTAAACTCGTTAAGTTTTTAAAATCAAGTGTTGTATCCACAAATACTATATTGTCATTTTCCAAGTTTATAGAATATATTTTAGAAATAGACAAATGAAAAAACAGTATGAAACTAAATATTTTAATAATCATTTGAATTGAAATTTTAATATTAAATTATAAAATATATTAATTTATTGTACACCCATTTCATGCAACAACTCCAACAAATGTTCCGCATTAATCTGGAACCCCTATTTCTTCTCCAACTATTTTCTTTTGAGTAATTCTATTCAAAACAACTCCTAAGTATTCAAATTACTGTTTCATAATTAAAGTTTTAGCTATTCACTTATAATGAATAACGAATAAATAAAATGGTTTCTGCAGCTTTAAGCATCAGCAGATTATTGGCTTGCCAAACCACTGTTTCACGATTAAGTGAAGTACCATTTGGCTATTCTTCTCGGGTACTAGTCGAGAAGAAATATGTTTATTTATATAATTTAGATAATGTGATATCTAGTATTGATAAATCTTTGTCCTTGTCTTGATCTCTATCATAAATTAATTGACCATTCTTATTAATTGCGTAAACCCTTGGTATAGCTTTATAACCACCGTATGAATTAATTAAATCAATATCATTAAAAATGTGTACCCAATCCATTTGGAACTCTTTAATCTTAGAAAGAAATAAAGATTTGTTAGTATCATATGAAATAAAGAGTATCTCGAGATCTTTATATTTGCTTTTCAATGCTCGAATCGTAGGAATCTCATTTATGCAAGGAACACACCAAGTTGCCCAAAAAACGATTAATACGTTACTTTTATATTTATAATCAAGTAAAGAAACAAACTTATTAGTAATATCTTTCGCTTTAAAAAATGGCAATTCTTCTCCTTTTTTAAAAGCTGTAAAACTGTTTAAATAATTATTAATAAAAATACCTTCCTCACTATCAATATAAGATTTTGGGAAACTTTCAAAAACATTATATACAGATTTATTATCAATTAGATTCGATTTTAACAGATTCCTTCTAAAATACCACTTTAAATAATAATCACTTGAATTCATAGAAATGTATTGCATTTCTTTTGTTGACAAGGCTGAAAATTTAGAACGATAAATACTATCAATTAATGGTTTATTAATAAAAATACTATCTGAATACTTCTCAAGAAATTCTTTACACTCTTGAACTTCATTTTTTGTATATTCTAAAAATCTATTTTTTTGAATTTTAAAATCATACGCATTTGATAATGTATAATTCAATTTAGTAGTTTCAGCGCTCGAATAGAAATACTTTATGACTGATGGTTGATCATTCACAAAAAATAGGTCATTAATTAATTCGCCATTACTTAGGTTATAACTAATCTTAATTGAAGCATATTCAGATATGAATTCTTTATTGATAAATCCGTCAATATCGTTATGTAATATATTTTCTTCTCTTTTCCCATCATCCAATAAAATCCTTAAAGTCTTTAAAACAACATTTTTAGGAAGTAATAAATGTATATTAGTTTGTTTTTGAGAATTACAAACTATTGAAATAAAAAGAGAAAAAGTAAAAAAATAAAATTTGTACATATTTAAAATTAATTTCCCTTACCTGTTAATAGAGAGTAGTAAACTTGAATTATAATTTTCAAACTAAAAAAAATCAACGGGGGGTATTTTTACCCCCCCCTGAAAAAAATTATTAAAATAAATTAACATAAGTATTTGTTTTTGTATTGCCATAATACCTATTTTGCATCAATACAAATACCCCCAAGTGTTTTGTATTGATAGACTTTAAAACGTAAAAACATGCCATCAATAATGATGTGTGATGACCATGCTATGGTCATGAACGCAATGGGGGATTTATTAAGAAAGGAGAATTTTAAGGTTATTGCCACTACACTATCTGGTAAAGCTTGTATTGAAGCCATTCAGAGTGGACTAATTCCAAATGTATTAATTTTAGATATTAATATGCCCGATATGCCTGGTTATATTGTGGCACAACATGTAAAGAAGCATTATCCAAATACCAAGATATTAATCTTTTCATTGATAACCGATGAAAATGCGGTTAAGGCAATGATTCGAATTGGTGTAAATGGTTTTGCTTTTAAAAATATTAGCGATATTGAACTTGTTGAAATTATTCGAAAAATATCAAGCGGTCAAGAATACTATCCACCTGAATTTATTTTTAGCACTGAAGAAATAGAAATCATCAAGCAGCAAAAATTTCCCTGGGCTGAACAATTAACAAAAAAGGAAATTCAAGCTACACAATTACTCGCTAATGATTTATCAAGAAAACAAGTGGCAGCAGATATGGGAATCTCTGCCTCTTCTATTAATAAAAAAATGGAGAGGGTCTTTAAAAAAACCAATCAGAAAACGACTGTTGGGGTAATTAGTTTTTTAAAAAAAGTGGGTATAATTCAATAAATTATCTTTTCTCAAAAAACCACCACAAACGTTTGCGGGGTTTCACAGTATAATTCTTTCTTACATAAGTGCTGATATGGTGGCCTGCTTCGTGTACATCATCGGTTAATAGAACCAGCTTTAAATCTTCTTTAGAAATAGTGCCTTGCTCTGCCATGAATGCACAATAATCCATGAGGGGTTGATAATATTCTTTCCCAAACAATACCATCGGAAAATCATTGATGGTCTTGGTTTGTATCAGGGTTAATGCTTCATAAAACTCATCCATGGTGCCAAATCCGCCTGGCATACACACAAATGCATAAGAGTATTTCACCAACATCACTTTTCGTACAAAGAAATATTTAAGCGTAATTGATTTGTGTACGTATGGGTTTTCGTGTTGTTCAAAGGGCAGTTTAATATTAATACCTACCGATTGTCCACCATTTTCAAAAGCCCCTCTATTCGCTGCTTCCATTATTCCTGGGCCTCCACCTGTAATGGTGGTGAATCCCATTTCAGCAATATGCTTTCCTATATCCTGTGCCGCCTTATAATAAGGATGGTCTTCTTTGAATCTTGCACTCCCAAATACGGTAATGCAGGGACCTAGAAAATGTAAAAATCGAAATGATTGAATAAATTCTAAAAACACATTCCAAGCAAATTTTAATTCATAAGCCCTTGGTTTAGGGCCATCTAAATACACTGCTGTTTCTGAGGGAATGATTCTATCTAATGGTTTCTTCATTTTGACTTACATTTATTACCGATTTCAAATTAATACATTCTAACAAGTCTAGCCCGATAATTGTAGTAATAGTTGTATGCAAAAAACATTTTTCACATTTTATATGGTTTGTTTAAGTGTGGTGGTTGCCCACGCTCAAACAAATGTTCAACCTGGAAATTTCCAATGCATTTCCTTACATGGGCCTTTAATGTATTACTGGAACAATCCATCTATTGCTACTCAGTTTACCCAAGACCTGAATCAACAACTACTTGCTAAAAAAGGATATTCCTTAGGAACCAACCAGATTCATTTTTCAATTTTAAAAAACATCAAGGAATTCAACACCAGTAATAGCAATGCCACAATCTTTCCAATCATTCATATGAAACTGGCCGAGTACCCCGCCAGCTTATACCTCAAACAGTTTTATCCTGATCAGTTAAACGATTCAAGTCAACAAGGCATTCAGTCTGTGCTCTTAGTAGAATTGAGCATTCAAAATAACAGTGCTGCCGAAGTTTTCAATAGAAGTTTAGAAGTGTTTATCAAGAAAAGTAATACCATTGGCTTTGGCATTCCGTTTAATAATTTGCATTTAAGCGCCAAAGGATTTAGTGAGCTGATGAAAAAATCGGTGGAAATTATTTTAGACAGCAATAACCTTAATGAACAAATTGAGTTAAAAGCATCTCCTCCAACCATGGGTGATAATTTCATTATTGGGGCTATTACCAACTTACCTAAAATTGCTATTGAGAGTAAAGGGCTATTCAGCAAATATGCACACAATGGTAAAACAGAATTAATTAGGTGGGACGAACAACGTTACCAAGAAATCATTTTAAGGGGTAAAAATAAAACCATATTACAGCCAGCTTTGAGTAGCATTATTGTGGAAATGGAAAAAGAAAATCCTCAAGCAGTATTTGTTTTTCTGATGCAAGAAGCCAGGAATATTGTTTTAAACCGAAATTATCAATTGATCATTCCTGCAAGGGTTTCAGGAAATACTAGTTCAAGAATCAGCAATATGCCAATTGTAGAACCCTTAGAAGGCAACAATAATTTTTTGTTCAATGAAAAAGATACCATAGCCCAGTTTAGTATTGAAACCGATCAATTAGACAGCACTAAAAGAATTTATCCTTATTTATCAAGCAATGGATTTGATAGCAGTTCGCTCACCCGAATAAACGACTTAGATAATGCTGTGAATTTTTCTTCACTGTATTTATTGAAAGGGAAAATTCATGATCAATCTTTTAGTATTGTAGTAGGAGAATTCTTTAGAGAAATTTATTTAAACAATGAAAGAATTGTGCTGCTAAGCGGCATGGAACAACCCGAAAGGATGGTTATCTTTAACCCCAATATTTCAACTGAGTTGATTAACGAATTAATATTACTCAGTTACAATCGTTTCTTTCAATAATTTTTATGCGCATTATTTCATACAACGTTAATGGCATCAGGGCTGCCATAAAAAAAGGCTTTGACGAATGGTTGCTGTCTGATCCCGCAGATATTATTTGCTTACAAGAAAGCAAAGCCACCAAAGAAGATATTGATCATGCTGTTTTTGACAAAGCAGGTTACAGTAGTTACTGGTTTACTGCACAAAAGAAAGGATACAGTGGCGTAGTAATCCTTACTAAAATCAAACCTGATGCAGTACACTATGGAAGCAATATGGAACAAAGTGATTTGGAAGGTCGTGTAATCCGTGCAGATTTTGGAGACATCACTATAGTGAATGCCTATTATCCTTCTGGCACCAGTGGTGATGAAAGACAAGCTTATAAATATATATGGCTAAACCAGTTCCAAGCATTTTTAGATGAGTTAAAAAAAACCAGGCCTCATTTAATTGTTGTGGGCGATTATAATATTGCGCATGAAGCAATTGATATTCATGATCCAAAGGGCAATAAAAAATCATCCGGTTTTTTACCAGAAGAAAGAGCATGGATGACACAATTCTTAGCCAATGGTTGGGTAGACAGTTTTAGGCAATTGCATCCAGAAACAACGGGTGCTTATAGTTGGTGGAGTCAGCGTTTCCCTTCGGTTCGCTTAAATAACAAAGGCTGGAGAATCGATTATATCTGCCTAAGCCAAGAACTGGGTAAACAATTAAAAGCGGCTGCCATTTACCCCGATATTAAACACAGCGACCACTGTCCTATTTATGCTGAAATAAAATAATCATGTTTATATATAATGTAACTACCAAAGTAGCTCACACCATTCATACCGATTGGTTTCATTGGATGAAAAACGAACATATTCCGGCTGTTATGGCTACTGGATGCTTTACCCATTTTCAATTTGTACGTTTATTAGAAACAGATGAAGAAGATGGCGTTACTTATGCCGTGCAGTACCATGCCGAAGCCAAGGCCGATTATAACCGCTACATTGAATTGCACGCAACTGCTCTACGCAATGATTCTATTCAGAAATGGGGCAACCAAATGATGGCTTTTAGGTCAATTATGCAGGTTGTGAATTGAGTGTGGATAGTTTTAGAAAACAAATTTGGTATTTAAAAATCTTCCTTATATTCCTTTGAAACCCTTTATGGCATTGAATTGCAGAATAAAACAGCTGAAACGCTTTGATACCAAGGCTTTCAGCAATTCAAGATGTAAATTATACACTTTTTATTTTTGTTTCAATTCCTCGTCAACCCTTTATTAATAAGGCTTTTAAGCCAAACAAACTAATCAAAAAAAAGAATAAAAATTTTGTTGGTAGCTAAAAGCCAATAAATTTGTTCTGTTATCAAAAAACACTTTAAAAATACATCTATGAACAAAGCTGAATTAATCGCACACTTAGCTGATGATGCGGGTATCACCAAAACACAAGCAAACGCTACTTTGGATTCTTTTATTGATGCTGTAACTAAAACATTAAAGAAAGGTGATAAAGTAACTTTAGTAGGTTTCGGTACTTTCTCTGTATCTAAGCGTGCTGCTCGTACTGGTCGTAACCCTCAAACTGGTGAGACTATTAAGATTAAAGCAAAGAAAGTTGCTAAGTTTAAAGCTGGTAAAGAATTAAGCGGTAAGTTATAATTTTTGCCTTCCAAAAGAATTGAACCCCGCTTTCGCGGGGTTTTTCTATTTTTACACTTTATTAAACAACTTATTCAATTATTTATCATGGGTAGAGGTGACAAAAAAACAGCTAAAGGAAAACGTTTCCAAGGGTCTTTCGGTAAGTCTAGACCAGCTAATCCTGTTGCAGCAAAAAAGGCAGCAACAAAAGCTTCTTAATTCAATAACAAGTGGGTCAGTACCGCAATGCGGAGTTGCTGATCCACTTATTGTATTATCCTTTTACGCCCGACGCAATTTTTTCAATTGCAGCCACTAATACGTCTAAGTCTGCAATTCGCGTGTATACATGCGGCGTTATTCTTACACAACTAATATTTTCCCATACAATGCCTACCGTATGTATTTTATAGGTATTGTACAACTGTTGGTCTAATTGAGCGGGTGTTAAGCCTTTGATACTTACACCACAAATAGCACAGGAATAGTTGGGCTTCAAAGAAGTATGTAACTGCACGCCAGGTATATTTTGAACTCGACTGGCCCAATAATTTTTTAAATACCGAATACGCTCTTCTTTTCGCTTACTTCCTATTGCAGTATGAAATGCAATGGCTTCTCCAATGCCTTGTTCTATTGGAAAGCTACGCGTACCAAGGGTTTCAAACTTTCGAATGTCTGGGCTCTGCGGTTTATCATTACAAACCAAGGGCCATATCTTGGTTATATGTTCTTTCTTAATCCATAACATGCCCGAACCAATAGGTGCACTTAAAAACTTATGCAAGCTGGTACCAAAATAATCACACTCTAAATCAGGTATTGCAAAATCGAGCAAACCAAATGAGTGTGCGCCATCTACAATCACTTCTAACCCTCTGCGATGAGCCATTTGGCAAATCTTTTTAACGGGCAAAATTTGCCCTACCCAGTTAATGATATGCGTGATATGCAACATTTTAGTCTTTGGTGTGATGGCTTGTTCAAATGCTTTCACAATGGTTTCGTCGTCTTCAATTGGAAAATCAAAACTGATTTGTTTGTATACAATGCCGTCTCGCAATGCCCTTTGACGCCAAGCCTGTATCATATTGGGGTAGTCTTGCTTCGTGCCAATGACTTCATCGCCTTTTTGCAAGTTGAGTCCAAAAATGACGGTATTCAACGCTTCTGTTGCATTTCTGTTCACAGCAATTTCTTCGGGTGAACAGCCTGCTAGCAAAGCCAGTTTTTGCCTGAGTGGCTCTCTTCCCTGATCTAAAATCCGCCACATAAAATAAGAAGGACCCTGGTTAGACAATTGATTATAGCGCTCTACCGCTTGTTGCACCACGCTGGGCGACGGACTCACCCCGCCATTATTCAGATTGATGAAATTAGAAGGCACCGTATAAGCTTGTTGTATCACCTGCCAATAATCTTCGTCTGAAGCAGCAATAATTGGATTGTCTGAAGCAATTGCAGCCGCTGCTTTAAATTGTGCAGCTTGTAATTGGTTAAAAACGCCATAACCAGCAAATACGCCGGCCATTGCGCCTGCTTTCTTTATAAAATTCCTTCTTGGCTCCACGGGTTTAATTTTAACGCTTAAGTTAAACATTATCCTCAGAAAACGGTTATATCTTTGTGCTTTAATACACCGATTATGAAGAAGAAAGGGCTGTTTTTATTGTTGATGGTAGTTTTTCTTTTGGCAACTGAATCTATTCAAGCCCAGTGTTCTATTTGTACCAAAACAGCTTCTCAGTTAGGTGAAGGCCCTGCTAAAGCCTTGAACTCGGCTATTATCTACTTAGCATTCGCGCCATTGGCCATCATGGGCTTTATTGGTTTCCGTTGGTGGAAAAAAGAGCAAACTATTATTGCGGCAGAAGAAAACAGCTGATTTATACCAAATCCTCATTAATAAACACCAGATTTTCATCTGAAATGGAAAAGGAAAAATTGTATTTGCTAATGGCAGCGAATACCGACTTAGAACAGCCTTTTTTCATTTGATCGTGCAACTCTAAATAAATGGCTTTGGTTTTGGGTAACCAGTATTCATAGTTCTGTTCAAACACTTCTTTCTCTGATCCTTCTATATCTATCTTCAATAAATCAATAGTATCCCATTGCTCTCCACGCATGATGGTTTCTACTGATTCTGCGGGTATGGCTTCTGGATTATCAGGACTGGTTTCGGTTACCATGAACGAACTGCTTGGTCCTGTTGGGTTCATGATAGATAAGTAAACGTCTTTATTCCATAAGCCCATGCAATTGGCTTTGATGGAAGGATGGCCTTGAATATTTTTTAGCAAAGCTTGAAAATTATCCCTGCTTGGCTCTACAGCTATGATTTTACTTCCCCGATATCGATGTGAAAAATAAACTGCCGCTAATCCTATATTAGCCCCTGCATCAATAATGCGCGTAGGTGTAAATGGCAATGACACATTGTATTGATCGTCTAAAAACACCTGCTTAAACGTGTATTTGTCGGTTGTTTTACTACGTAAATGAAAAGTAGTCTGGTATTTAGAAGAAGTAAATGCGCCGTATTTCTTAAACAATAAATGAATATAGAACTTGATGCCGTCTACTAGTCCAAATGCTTTTATTAATGGTTTAAACCTAGATGCCATATGAGGGTTGATATTAACTTGCCCGAAAATAACCCATTACCACCTAAAACAAAATAAAAAACTCACTTTAAATGCGGAGATAATGGGCACTCGTCTTACTTTATAATAAAATAGTTTACGGTGGTGTTGAAGCAAAAAAACAAATAAACGCCAATTCAACTTCTTGGTTAATGATTGATTCCATAGTTGACTGAACAGCTTAAAAAACAATTGAACGGTCTCGGGAAATTCTTGAATAGAAGCAAATGCAGCCAAATGCTTGCTCAACATAATCCTATACCGATTGCGATGTTCTTGCTCTGTTAACCCTTGTTGAATCGTAATATTCTGGGTATGCATGCGTTGGTATACTCCCATAAATGGAATAAATTGAATGCCTCCTGAAATGGTTGCATGCATGGCCATCCACCAATCATAATAAACTTCTTTGGGAAAAGGCAGTATGGGCATCAATGCCGACCTGCGCATGATACTGGCATGCCCACTTACTGTATTAAACATGCCCAAGAACAAAGGGTCTTCACCAGCAATTCTTCTATTCTTTTTATTGGGTGCTGGATGGGTTGGGATGGTATCACTAAATCTTACGGAATCGCAATAAATTAATGCAGTACTGGGTTGCAAAGCGTCCATCATCAATGCCAGTTTCTCTTTTTCCCAGATATCATCTTGATCAGCAAAAGCAATATATGCTCCACTCGAATACCGAATCGCTTTTTCAAAATTGGCATTGTAGCCAATATTGATAGCATTTTGGTACAACTTAATTCTTGCATCGGTTGTAGTCAGTTCTTGCAACAACGCATAAGTATCATCGGTGGAAGCATCATCTACAATCACCAATTCTTCAAAAGGATAAGATTGTGCCAATATAGACTGCACTTGTGCTTCCACAAATGCGGCTCCATTGTAGGTACACATCACTATCGATAAAGATGATTGCATGATTGTTTAGCTTTATTGCCAATTTGTAAATATAATATTTAATTTAGTCTACTTAGAGCAAGCAAGATGTTGACGAATCATACGCAATTCCCTTTAATCTCCATTGTCTTGGCTACTTACAATGGAGCAAAATTTCTTCGAACACAATTAGACTCTGTGTTACAACAAGATTATCCCAATTTGGAAATCATTGTTACAGACGATAATAGTTCCGACGATACGCTTGCTATTATTGAATCTTACCAGTCAAAGCATCCCTTCATACAAATCATTAAGAGTAGAACCAACCAAGGTTATATCAAAAACTTTGAACAGGGTTGTAAGTTGGCAAAGGGCAAATACGTTGCACTATGTGATCAAGACGATCAATGGCATCCACAAAAAATAAGTAAATTATATGCAGCCATTGGCGATGCTGCGTTGGTATATGCCAACTCTATTTTATGCAATGAAAATTTGGAGCCAATTGGTGTAACCATTGCTGATCGGGTTACTTGCAAAAATTTTTCAAGCCCATTAGAACAAGCGATTTTCTGTAGAATTTATGGGCACGCCATGTTGATTAGGAATGAATTTTTACAACGAATTTTTCCGTTCCCTACCATTATTCCACACGACTGGTGGATTGCATACACTGCCACGGTAAACGGTGGCATCCGCTATATTCCAGGCCAATTGGCTTGGTACAGGCAACATAGCAACAATGTGTTTGGGGCAGTGGGTGGCAAAAGAAATAAAGCTCAAGCAGCGCAAGTTGCATTAAAGGAAAAACGTATTGCCCAAGAAAGAATTGAATTGTTTTATTCCTATTGTCCTGCTGAATTAACACAGGAGAAAATGGTATTGGCCAAGCTGAATCAATATTACCATGAATCGGGCCTCTTCAATAATTTGCAAAGAATGATTTTATTTTTCAAGTACCATCAACAACTATTGGCATCTAAAAAAAGATCCCAATTAAGGCAATGGTTGTTTTGCTTAAAAATGTTCGTGAAAATTATTTAAGCCAATTGTTGATAGATATTTAAATAAGCTTGGGCTGCTTCATCCCAATTAAATAATGCTGCTCTTGCCATTACTTTTTCTGCGCGATTATCCTCAGTAAAATTATTCATCCCTGCTTCAAAAACCGCTTGCATATTTTGCGGATCAAAATCAGGAAAAATATAAGCCGCATCTCCGCCTATTTCTGGCAATGAAGTAGCATTCGATATAAAGACTGGTTTGCCAAAGTGCATGGCTTCCACCAGCGGCAGCCCAAATCCTTCAGATAAAGAGGGGAATACAAATGCCCTACAATGGGCATAATACCATTGCTTATCATTTTCTGAAATGGCTCCTGTAAAAATCAATCGATTTTCAACACCCCATTTCTTGGCTTCTGAAATAATTTGTTCAAGATATTGTGGTTGTTGGTTAATGCCTGCAATAACCAATTGCATTTGATTGTTGGCTAATAGTGCAGGTAATACATGAAAATTTTTCTTTACTGCAATCGTGCCAATGGAAAAAATAAATGGCTCTTTAGGCGCTTGTAGAGGAGTGGTTGGCAAACTTGTTTCATTAAAATTACATCCATTATAAATGATTGAAAATGGCTTGCCTTTTAAATTGATATGCGCTTGCACATCTTTTGCCGTGTACTCCGATATAAATACAATATGACTGCTTGCATCTACTTTTTTTTGTAATTGCTTCAACCAATTATTTCTTTTGGTCATCAACTTTCGTTCATTATGATAATAATTTAAATCATGAATCGTAAACACAATGGGCTTTTTAAAATGAAAAGGGAAATAAGCACTGTCTTGACTAGTCGTATGCCAAATATCAACTTCTTTAAAAATGGGCAAATAGTATTTATACCAAAACTGAATCGGCAATATTTTAGTGTCTGCTGAAAACTGTTGCTGTTGGTTGCTTGGTAAAAATAATTGAACCTGTGCATTCGCTTCTGGTGCTTTTGTAATAAGGGATTGGGCCAATTGTTTACAAAAATAAAACAAGCCCGTATTGGGATATTTCATCCGCTCCGCATCAAATAAAATGGTGGTTGGTTTATTCATGTATCAAGCATTCCCTGTATTTGCATACTCGTTTACAAAAGTAAAAAGATTAAACTGCTCTTTGGATGCTTTGGCTTGTAATGCTTGGTAAATGGCCTTCTTATCGTAAGGCTTCATTCTATTTCTTGCAATCAATTGGTAAACACGTTCGGTTAGTAACCAAATTTTTCGATTGTTGATCAATAAATGTTGTTGGTGCGCTTCAATGGCGTTGGCCAATTCCGCTATTCCTTCTTTTTGAGAAGCCACTGTTTTAATCACTTCAATTTTTTTATCGGAATTAAAGGCTGGCGCCATCATCAAGCGCAGGTTTTTTACAAAACTATCTGCATCGGGTCGATCACTTTTATTCACCACAAATACATCTGCAATTTCCATTAAGCCTGCCTTCATGGTTTGCACTTCATCGCCTGCTTCGGGTACTACTACAACAACAGTGGTATCGGCCAAGCCAGCAATTTCAATTTCACTCTGCCCAACTCCAACCGTTTCAACAATAATTTCATCAAAGCCCGCTGTTTGTAAAATTGCGGTGATTTCAATAATATAAGGATGCAAGCCCCCTAAGGATCCGCGGGTAGCCAATGAACGAATATATACGCCCGGATGATTGTACCAATCGCTCATTCTAATTCTATCTCCTAATAACGCACCCATATTAAATGGTGAAGAAGGGTCAATACATAGAATGGCTACTTTTTTACCTGCAGCAGTCCAATGCCCAATCAACGCATCGGTTAAAGTGCTTTTTCCTGCACCAGGAGGTCCTGTTATACCAGTTATAGGTGTTTTTCCAATGGGCAAACTTTGTAAAAAATGGTCATAGCCCTCCACTTCATTTTCTACCAATGATATAGCTCTTGCAATGGATTGATGATTGCCTATTTGTATGCCTGCTAATAATTGTTTCCACATATAACTGCTGTAAATGTAAATTTATGCCAACTGTATGCCAAAAAGAGCAACAAATATTTTATTAGCACTGGCCATTATTATGTTGGGTGGGTTATTATGGAGCAGAGCCCTCTTGTCTATCAGTATGGGATTAATGGCCGTATATGCTATTTACTATTTAAAACAAAATAACCCTTCGCTTTTTTCACCGCTGTTTATTTGGTGTGTATCTCCCTTGCTATTAGCATTCACAGGTATTTATCAAGCTGGTTTTACAGAAGCCAATTTATCTTTTTTACTTACCCTAATGGTTTATCCAATTGCAGGCATTACTGCTATTGCTGGGGAAAAATTTGCTTTTACTAAAACTATTTCGCAACCTTGGATACATGCTGCATTAATTGCTTTATTGTACCCGTTGGGATGGTTTGTATTGCATACTAGTGAAGCATTTGAGCTATACGGACAAGGTAGAACATTGCCTGTATTTATGGATACCGACCATATTCGTTTCAGTATTTATTTATGCAGCGCCTTGTTGTTTACCCTCTTGCCAGTTAGTAATGCACGGTATAAAAAAATATCTTTTACTATTTTATTGGGTGCGATTCTTTTTCTATCTGTTAGAACAGGTTGGGTCATTGCAGTTATCATTATAGCTGGTTACGGTATATATTATTTGAAATCAAAACCTATAACAAATAGGAATCTCTCTCGCAATATATTGATTGCAATAATTGTGTTAATCACCATTCTTGCAATCACACCAACTGTTCAACAAAAAATCAGGTACACCCTCTACGATTGGAATACCTACAATACCAAAGGTTATGATTCAACGTATTCGGATGGAGTAAGAAGAGCAATTAATACAGTGGCTTTAAAAGCCATAACAGAAGATCATATTACTGCAATTGGTTGGTCTGCTATTCCATCTGCACTACAACAAAAATTTACATATGTATTGAACGGGCAAAACACCCAATACGGATGGCCATTTAATCAATGGTTGTTTTGGTGGATGGGCGGTGGATGGTGGGGCATGGTACTATTTACTGCATGGTTATTTTATCCTGCTTGGTATGGATATCGCAACAAGAATCCTTTTCTCATTATTTGGACATTAGCCATTGCATTTTCATGCCTAGTAGAAACCACCATCAATTATCAATATGGTGCATTGCTGCATGTTTGGCCATTATTGGTTTGCTGGCAAACTTTTAAAAAATCATCGAATTAGTCGATAGTTTTTAAAATCGAAAGGCCTTATTCCTGTTGCCTTTTCAAAATAATACAAGACCTTGTCTTTTAAGCTAAATTTTTTCTTAGCAGGATCAAAACTGATTGGCCAATTGGCTTGCTCAATTCTTTTCTGCATTACATTGGGATGAGTTCCCTTGAATTTTTCTAAAGAATCAAATTGACTGTAATCAAAAAAATCGGGTTGAGCCATATAAGCTGATAGGGCTTCATCATTATGCCAGAGCTTACTAAACTCTTTCTGCTTTTTCATCATTTGTGCTGGAGACTTTACCCAGCCATAATGGTATACATAAGCATCAATGGCTTTTACTTTTAATTTCTGTAGTCCCTTCCTAAATCCTTGTGCATCTTTATAGGCTTTAATATTGCGGTCATTTCTAATTACACGCACTTCATTGCGATACCAGGTTCTACTATCTCCCACATAATCGTATGTTCCATAAAAATGGAGGTACTTAAACAAGAGTCCTTCCACCCGTTGATCATCTTGGTATTGTTCACATCCTGCTTTAATGGCTGCATGGTACTGCTCATGTACTACTTCATCCCCTTGAATATAAAATGCCCAATCGGCATCTTCACTAATCAATTCCATCGCTTTATTGGTTTCTACTGCCAATACAGCTCCTCCCGATCGTAAATTAGGATCCCAAACAGAGTGATGAATCTTGATTTTAGGATCATTAATTGATTCCATCAATTCAATGGTTCCATCGGTACAATCACCAATTAAAATGATCATTTCATCTACCACAGGCAAAATAGATTTTACCGCTTCAACAATGGGATAATCATTTAACACCGCATTTTTAATAATTGTGAAGCCAGCAATTTTCATTTTAACTAAATTGTGAAGCAAAGAACTGAAATCTTTTGTACGGATAAGCTGAAGTGTATGATTAATTTTATTCCAATTTTTCCATTGGCATTGGTAGTTTATCCTGGTGAGGAGTTGAATCTTCACATATTCGAACCCCGCTACAAAGAATTAATTACCGAATGTTTTGCAGAAGCCAAGCCCTTTGGTATACCTTCTGTGTTAGAAGAAGGGGTAGCTGAAACAGGCACCATGGTGGAGATTACAGAGATTGTACAAGTGTATGAAGATGGAAGAATGGATATTAAAACCCGTGGTATCAGGGTATTTCAAGTGTTGGAACTGATTGAATCCATCCCAGATAAATTATTCAGTGGCGCCATTGTGAGTTATCCTAATAATGACGCATCCACCAAGCCTTTTATTTCTTTTAAAATTTTAGATTCCGTTTATATCTTGCATCGCTTATTAAACGTAACCAAGAACTTTAATAAAAAAGTTGCCGATATCATGAGTTATGATATGGCGCATCATGCTGGGCTTTCCTTAAAAGAAGAATACGAATTATTGTGTTTGTTCAAAGAAGAGCAAAGACTAGAGTATCTAAGAAGACATTTAGAAAAAGTGATTCCGGTGATCACTGGAATGGAGCAGTTAAAAGAAAAAATCATTATTAATGGATCTTTTAAAAAAATAAAAGGGTTCAACCTTAATTAACCATCATGGGTATTTCACTTTGTTTAGATTTTGGTAATACACGCTTAAAAGTGGCGGTATTCAATGGGAGGGATTTTCAAGAAGAAATTAATTTACCCGAAGCTACTGTTGAAAGCATAACAGCACTGATGAATCAATGGAAACCCAAAAAAGTCATTCTTTCTTCGGTAATTAATCATGATTCTGCCATTGAATCTATAATGGCCGAGCAAACTGCGTTTCATCGATTAAGTCATGCCAGCTTACTTCCATTAACCACCCCTGTTGGCAAACCCGAAACCATTGGAGCCGATCGGTTGGCGTTGGTGGCAGCTGCGGTTGACCTTTTCCCCAAACAACATAACCTGGTTATTGGCTTGGGAACTTGTATTACTTATAATTTTATCAATAATCAACACGAATTTTTAGGGGGAAGCATTTCGCCTGGGATGAATATGCGCTTCAGGGCCATGCACGAGCAAACCGCTTTATTACCCTATATAAAGGCAGAATCTCCCTTTCCTTTAGTTGGCTATGATACCAAAACCAATCTTTTGAGTGGGGTAATTTGGGGCATGACCAAAGAAATAGATGGAATAATTGACGAATATGCCCTAAAATACAGCAACTTTAACGTGCTATTAACCGGGGGGGATATGCCTTTTTTTGTACCGCACCTAAAAAACAGGATATTTGCCGACCCAAACCTAATTTTTAAAGGCTTATATGCAATCAGTGAGTTCAACAACAGGTAGGCTGGCTTTTGTGGTTAGTTTCATCTCTTTTTTCGCAATCAGTTCATCTGCTCAGGTAAATTCACCATTTTCCCGTTACGGATTGGGCAATTTAGTAGGTTCCCAACATGCCATTAGCCGTTCCATGGGTGGTCTTTCAGCCGCTTATGCAGACGGAAATAATTACAATGTGGGGCAGGCCATTAACTTTAATAATCCAGCAACCTATGGTTCCAATTATATGGTAACCTACGATTTGGGTTTGTCTATTGATTCCAGAAAATTAAAAAGCAATAATCCCAGTGGAACTTTTAGTTCTGTTTATTTAATCCCTAGCTATTTAGCTGTTAGTTTTCCGTTAAATAAAGCAAAAGGCTTGGGTTTGGCTTTTGGATTAAGGCCTATAACCAGGGTAAACTATGGTATTGAAAGCAGGGCCCGTCTTGCTGGAGACAGCGTGGGTACTATTTACGAAGGTACTGGCGGCACCAATCAGGCTTTTATTGGAATAGGCAAGAAATGGAAGAATTTAAGTGTGGGTTTAAATACTGGTTACACTTTTGGAAGAAAAGAACTAAGCACCACCAAAACATTCTACAACGATACCTTACAATATTTTGAATCTAAATCTGCTACCCAAACAAATTTTGGAAAAGTATTTTTACAGTTGGGTGTTCAATATGAATTCACTTTATCTAAGAAAGAAAATGCTGCAGACAAATCTGCTAAAAGTCTTTTAATGAGATTGGGTGCTACTGCTTCTTTTCAACAGAACATGAGTGCTGTTCAAAGTATTAGCAGACAAACTTTTGTAGTGAACGCTGCTGGTGGATTAATAGAGGTAGATAGTATTGCTAAACAAGACAATATCAAAGGTACCATTGTGATGCCTGCTACTTATGATGCAGGTTTCATGATTATGAAAACCCTAACCAATACCAGAGGAAATTTCCAATTATGGTCAGCGGGATTAGAGTTCACTACTACACAATGGACCAAGTATCGCTTTTATGGTCAACCAGATGCCTTGAACAATAGTTGGGCCTTAAAAATGGGTGCGCAAGTTAGTCCTAATCCAGATGGTGGTACCAGCTACTTAAGCAATGTAAACTACCGTTTTGGATTTCAATTTGGTAAAGATTATATTAATGCAGACGGCAATGGTTTAAAGCATAGTTCATTTACATTAGGCGCAGGTTTCCCTATCAGAAAATGGAGAAACTATGAAACCCAATATACCGTTGTTCAAGCAGCTGTTCAATTTGGTAAAAGAGGATCTGCTGTAAATAATATTACTGAGAACTATACCCAATTAACCCTTGGATTTAGTTTAAGTGATATGTGGTTTATTAAACGCAAGTATGATTAATCTAATCTTCCATAATAAAAATACTATTGCAGCCTTTTTAATAGGCTGCTTTTTTATGCTAGCATGTGAGAACGATGTAAATGAAGTAAAAGAATTAGGAAAAAAGAAACCAGGTATTGAAGAAGGCAAAAATATTGTTAGCTTCTTAAGTATGGGGGGCAAAATGAAAGCAAAATTAACCGCTCCTTTATTACTGCGATATCAAGGAGACAGTGCGCTCAAATCTGAGTTTCCTAAAACACTTTTTGTTGAGTTTTACAACGACAGCATGAAGTTAGAAAGCACGCTCAGGGCCAATTATGGCCGATACATGGAAAATGAAAACAAGATTTTTTTAAGAGACAGCGTAGTCATTATCCGCATTAATGGAGATACTTTAGAAACTTCTGAATTACTCTGGGACCAAACACTCGGAAGGTTTCATACCGACAAACCCGTTACGACCAGTCAGCGTAACCCGCGTCAAAAGTTGTATGCTAAAAAAGGTTTCAGCTCTAATCAAAACCTAACAGATTTAAGCTATTTTGGTATAGAAAGTGGTAGCTTTTTATTTTTACCAGATAGTACTACAGATAAAAAACAATAAAATCAATTTTATGGAATACAGACAAATGGGTAGAACAGGGCTTCAACTAAGCGTATTAAGCTTTGGTAGTTGGGTAACATTTCATAAACAAATTAACGACAATAGTGCCGACGAATTAATGGGCATTGCTTACGATAATGGCATCAACTTTTTTGACAATGCGGAAGTATATGCTTTGGGCGAAAGTGAGAAAATGATGGGCCGTGTATTAAAAGCAAAAAAATGGGACAGAACTTCTTATACCATTTCTTCAAAAGCTTTCTTTGGTTGGAGAGGAAAAGAGAATAAGCCCAATCAAACAGGCCTCAGCAGAAAGCATTTAACGGAAGCTTGTAATGAAGCCTTGCAAAGGCTTCAGACCGATTATTTAGACTTATACTTCTGTCATAGACCCGATAAAAACACGCCTATTGAAGAAGTAGTGTTAACCATGAACACTTTAATTCAACAAGGAAAGATTTTATATTGGGGCACCAGCGAATGGAGTGGTGTTGAACTAATGGAAGCACATAGAGTTGCGCAACATTACCGTTTAATTGGGCCCTCAGTAGAACAGCCTCAATACAATTTATTCGAAAGAAATAAAATAGAAAACGACTACTTAGAAGTGTATAAAAATGTAGGATTGGGTACTACCATTTGGAGCCCTTTGGCCGCCGGTTTGTTAACTGGCAAATACAATAATGGCATTCCTGAAGGCAGTCGATTAGCCATTGAAGGTTTCGATTGGCTGAAAGAGCGTTTAATAATGCAAGACAAAATTGAAAAAGTACAACAACTGCAATTATTGGCCAATGAGTTGGGTTGTAGCTTGCCTGCTTTGAGTATTGCCTGGTGTATTAAAAACCCAAATATTACCACTGCCATTTTGGGTGCTACAAAAAAGGAACAATTAATTGACAATTTGACCGCATTAAAAGCAGTAGAACTCCTATCTTCCGAAGTGATTGGCAAAATAGAAGCAATCATGCAAAACAAACCTGTTTTAGCAGAATATTAAAAAGCAAAAAAAAGTGCTACCTTCTTTCCAACTTTTCATCTAAACCTTCTCTTACTCATGAAAACTGCTTGGAACAGGTAATAGACATACAAAAAGCTGCTGTAAAAAAGGCTTGCAATGGAGATGCAAAAGCCCAGGCTTGGTTGTACGAGCAATACAGTAAAGCAATGTTTAATATTTGTACCAGAATGACTGGTAACCAGTCAGACGCAGAAGACCTTTTACAAGACTGTTTTGTTATTGCATTTAGCAATTTGCATCAGCTTAAAGTTGCAGAGCAATTTGGTGGCTGGCTTAAAAGAATTGTGATAAATGAATGCATTCGCTTCAGCAAAAAAAATATTCGCTGGGAAGAATGGGATAATGATCAACAAGGCAATTTGGTAAATGAAGAAATGGAATGGTGGAAAACAATTGATTTCAAGATCATTCATGCAACCATTAAGCAATTGCCAGATGGTTGTAGACAGGTATTCAATTTGTATGTATTTGAAAATTATTCACACAAACAAATTGCAGAGAGCATGGGTATTTCAGAATCAACGAGTAAAAGCCAATATCAACGAGCAAGGGCATTATTGAAACAAAGAATTTACAAACAAGTACAAATACATGGATGAGTTTAAAAAATATTTAGTAGAAAATCAGGAGCAATTCAATGCGGATGAGCCAAGCCCACTTGTATGGGACAAAGTGAATCAGCGTGTGAAATTGGAGAAACCTACTGCTATTGCAAAAGTTTTTTCAATGCGAAAGTTGGTGCAATGGTCTGCAGCTGCTTGCATCTTGGGGTTAGCGGGTATTGGCGTTTGGTATTTGTTTACTGATAATAATATGGTGAAATCGCTTCAAGAACAAGTAGTAACGAATGAAGAAAAACCAATTAATGCGCCCAATAATTCTGACAACGCTAACAATAACTCAACCAGCAACGGAGAATCAACTGAGGCTTTGGTAGCAACAGAGTCTAATACTCCTTCTGCTAGTGCAAATCAACCTATGTTGAGCAAAACAACTCAATCAATAAAATTGAGTCCAGTAAATAATACCGCAGCAATAAGCAACAATGACAAATCCATGTCTGCTTTAACTTCTATGGAAACCGGGTTTACACAAATCATCAATTTACAAAAAGGAAAAATTAGTACCACACCTATGTACGCTGAGTCTGCGAGTTATTTTAATGAATTTAAATCTCAAATCAATCAAATTGAACAAGAGGAAAAACAAATCAAAAAAGAAATTAGTAAAAAAGGACTAACAGATCAACAGCTTGATCAACTGATAAATCTGTATCAATATAAATTAACTGTGCTCAAGCAGTTGCAGTTAGAAATGAACAAAACCAATAATCGTTACAAACAAAACAGAGGGCCAGTAGATTCTACTCGTGCTTACTTTATTAATATTTAAAAACAGATACAATGAAAAATACCATTATCGGAGTAATGATTTTATGTGCAATTGGCGCAGGATCATTGAGTACTTCTGCACAGCAAACCACTACTGAAAAGGAAGTTGAAAGAGAGATCAAAAAGGCTGAAAAGGAAATTCAAAACGCCGAAAAGGAAATTCAAAAAGTGAATAAAGGGGTAAAAGTGGCGAATATCCAGATTGAAAGATCTGTAAAAGAAAGCATGGCAAAAGCCTTGAAACCTATTGTGGTAGAAGGTTTCCCGATGAGGGGTACTGGTGCTGTTACTTTTACAGGTTTCCCTATGAACAACAATCAGAATTTTGATTATGTATTTAAAGACTTAAAAGATGTTAAAGCCAAAGAAGTAAGTCAAGAAATTAGCACTTCTAAATCCCCCGATATTTACATTGACAATACTTCTAGAAATATTCAAGTTAAAATTTGGGATCAATCTAAAGTAAAAGTAGTAACTACTGTTTATTACGAAGGTGATGGAAAACTAAGTGATGAAGAATGGTTTGAAAAAATGAATCTTTCCTTAAAATCTATCGGCACAACAGTAAGAGTTAAGTCTGGAAATATTTCTGGCGGTAGCTATACCTTTAATGGCAACACATTTGGCTGGAGTGGAAGTACAGGTGTAGCAGTATTTAACGACAAGGGAGAAAGTATTGGCAGCAAATCAAATACCAAAAGAATGGTGACAATTTATGTACCAGCTGCTAGCAAATTAGACATCGATAGCAAGTATGGAGATCTTCAACTAACAGGAAACTATGGAAATGCAACGGTAGATATTAGCAACGGTAGTTTAGAAGCAGAAAGTTTTTCCAAATTATACCTCCGTTCAAAATATTCCAATGTAACCATGGAGAATGCTGCCATTGCCGAAATTGAATTTATGAATGGACGATTTTCGGCTAAAGAAATAGGAGAAGCAGATTTAGATACAAAATATTCTACCATTGAAATTGCCAGTGCTAAAAAAGCGGTATTCAGAAGTACCAACGACGAATATGAAATAGAAGATGCCAACGAATTAAGAGGAAGAAAGAACTATGGTAATTTCAGAATCACCAAATTAAATAACTCACTTGAAATGGATGGAACCAACGCCGATGTTAAAATCAGAAGTGTAGGAGCAAATCTTGATGTAATTAAAATTGACAATAAATACGCCGACATCCGCATTCCATTAAGAAATATCAAGAACTATTCGGTTAAATTTATTGGAGCGTATAGCACCGTATACGGAAACTTTGAAAAAGAGCCCCTAGTAGAAGAAAAGCTTAAACCATTATTAAAAGAAAAAGAAACTGATGCCTTGGCTAAGCAGCTAGTGGAAATCAATCGTTCTATTACCCGTTATTCACAATCTCGTGACAACGAATCGAACTTTATTGCTAAAGTAGGTGAAGGTAAAGGGCTTAAAATAGACATTAGTTGCCAGAATTGCACCGTTGACTTTAAATAAATTAACTATATAAATTTTACAGCACCGATTCTCATGTGTTAAGTCGGTATCGTACCCCGTTTCTACGGGGTACTTTGTTATTGTATATACCTTAACTTTGACCCATTATGACGCATATCTATACCATTCTTAGTATAGTGGGTACTTTGCTTTTTATCGGCTTTTTTGCAGGGTATGAAATTGCATTCGTAACTGCCAATAGGCTTAGCATTGAATTAAAGAAAAAGCAGGGTAAAAGAAGCGGCGCCATTTTGGCCCAATTCATAGAATCTCCTGCAAGATTTATTGGAACCTGTTTAATTGGGGTGAATGTTTTTTTAGTAATCTATGGATTGCTTTTCGACGAACTACTTAAAACGGGTATTTGGTTGCCCCTACAAATTGAAAACAATTTATTAAAACTGGCTTTTGATACATTAGTTTCCACCCTAGTGGTATTAGTAATTGGTAAATTTTTACCAAAAGCTATTTTCAGAGCAAAAAGTGATAGCTTATTATTTGTATTTGCACCAGTTGCCAATTTCTTTCATCACTTATTTCTCCCGTTAACCAATTTATTCGTGAACATTTCTCAATGGATATTGAAATACATTTTTAATGTTCGAGTTAAAGACAAAAACGAAGCTTTTACTAAAATAGACCTAGAACATTTTTTTCAACAGACCAAAGACCAAGACGACGAAAACCAGGAATTAAATACAGAGCTTTTTGAAAATGCCTTAAGCTTACCTACCGTAAAAATTAGGCAATGTTTGGTGCCAAGAACAGAAATTGTTGCACTTGAGGTAACAGACTCTATTGGTGAAGCAAGAAATTTATTTATTCAAACAAAATTGAGTAAGCTGTTGGTATACGAAGACAGCATTGATAATATTGTAGGTTATATTCACCAATTAGATTTATTTAATCGTCCTGAAAGCATTAAAGCCATGTTACACCCCATTGTGGCTGTACCTGAAAGCATGAGTGCAACCGATTTGATGAATAAATTTACTAAAGAAAGAAAAAGCATTGCTTGGGTGGTAGATGAATTTGGTGGCACATCAGGAATAGTAACCATGGAAGATTTATTAGAAGAAATTTTTGGTGAAATTCAAGACGAATATGATACCGAGGAATTTGTAGAGAAGCAATTAGCTGAAGACGAGTTTATTTTTAGTGGCAGAATGGAATTGGATTATTTAAATGAAAAATACAATTTAAATTTTCCAGCAAGTGATTCTGAAACTTTAAGTGGTTACATTATCAATGAACATGAAACCATACCCAAACAAAAAGAAACCATTATCATCAATAATTTCAAGTTTGATATTTTAACTGTATCTGAGAGAAGAATAGAAATGGTTAAGATGAAAGTATTACAATAAACATGGCACTATTTAATAGAAAAGCAAAAGCAGATAAAGAGGAGATGTCATTTATTGATCATCTAGAAGAACTAAGAGGACATATTATCCGTTCGGTTATTTCCATTTTGGTAATGGCCTTGGTAATATTTATTTATCGTAACTGGATATTCGATAATATCATCGTTGGCCCTATCAATAAAGATTTTGTTAGCTATAAAGCATTGTGCGATTTTAGTCATTGGTTAAAAATTGGGGATGCATTGTGTATGCCCCCAGTTGAAGTAACCATGCAGAGTACCACTTTTGGTGGCCAGTTCTTAAGTACTATTAGTATGGCAATTGTGGGTGGTATCATTATGGCATTCCCTTATATTTTTTGGGAATTCTGGCGTTTTGTTAGGCCTGCATTAAAAGAAAAAGAAGTTAAAAACACACGTTTCATTATTTTCTGGGTTTCTTTCTTTTTCTTTTGTGGAGCAGCTTTTGGCTACTTTTTATTAGGGCCATTTACCTTTAACTTCTTGGCAGGATTTCAGTTGGGTACCGAAAATATGATTGTAACCAGGCCTACTTTTTCTGACTACTTAGACAACTTAACCAATATCATTTTAGGTTGCGGACTAGCTTTTGAATTGCCTGTATTGGCGTATATTCTAACACAAATTGGAATTATTACTCCTAGCTTCTTAAGGGCAACCCGTAAATATGCAGTAGTCATTATTTTAATTGTTGCTGCATTTATTACTCCTAGCCCAGATTGGATGAGCCAATTAATTGTGTTCATTCCATTATTCCTTTTATATGAATTAAGTATTCTAGTTTCAGCAAGAGTTTTCAAGAAATTAGAAAAGGACGAAGACAAAGAGTGGGATTAATCAACCTATATATATAACAATAAAGATTATTTTATGGCTTATGTTTTTGACGCTTCCAAACCCATTTCAATTGGAAGTGACCATGCTGGGTTTGCGTATAAATCTGCTTTAATTGCTTGGTTATCCGAAAAAGGCTTCCAAGTTACCGACCATGGAACTTATTCTTTGGATTCTGTAGATTATCCCGACTTTGCACATCCTACTGCTTCTGCAGTAGAAAAAGGGGAAGCAGGTTTTGGCATTTTGATTTGTGGAAGCGCCAATGGAGTAGCCATCACTGCTAATAAACACCAAGGAATAAGGGCGGCATTGTGCTGGCAAAATGATGTAGCAGAATTAGCTAGATTACATAATAATGCTAACATTATTTGCATTCCAGCAAGATTTGTAGCACTTCCCCTTGCAGAACAAATGATTGATCTTTTTATGAATACTTCATTCGAAGGTGGTAGACACGCCAGCAGAGTGAATAAAATTAGCTGTAACTAAACCAAAAAGCCATGATGAAAAAAATCCTGTTTGGTGCCATGTTCCTTTCTACGGGAATTGCATACGGACAAAAAGAAGATGCGTCAACCAAGTTTGCTGCATTAATTACCCCCGAATCAATGAAACAAAAATTGACCATTTTGGCTGGACCAGAAATGGAGGGAAGAGAAACGGGTATGCCAGGTGAAAGAAAAGCCGCTGCCTACATTGAGTCTGAATTTAAAAGAATGGGGCTTAAGCCGGGTAATGGCAATAGCTACCAACAATATTTTAATGTATACCAAGACGAACTGTCTAGTATTGAATTAAGAGTAAATGGAAAATTATTTAATTGGGACAAAGACTATATGATGTCTTTACAATCCATTGCTAATGGAAAAACTAGTTCGAAAGATTTGGTATTTGTTGGCTATGGTATTGTTGATAAAGCAGCTTCAATAGACGACTATGCTGGCCTTGATGTTAAAGGTAAAATAGTAATGATTTTAGATGGTGCACCAACTGGTTATAAAGCACCTACACCAGCTCCTGGCTCTAGAGTTCCAAGCCCTATTTCAGGCTTTGCAAAAGCCAATGCGGCAAGAACTGCTGGGGCAACAGGCATTGTATTGGTTTCTAAAGATTTTCCTCGTAAAACAGCCACTGCTGTTAAAGGAAATATTTACATGAATAAACCAACGGGTGCTCCATTTATGATGGTGACTGTTTCTGAAGAAATAGCATCTGCATTAGCAGGACGTACCGCTAAATTATCAAGTGAAAGTTTGGCTTCATTAACCAAAGGAAAATATATTGCTGAATTAAGCATTGCAGCTGATAAAAAATCTACTACTTTAGAAACTAGCAACGTAATTGGAATTATTGAAGGTACAGACAAAAAAGACGAGTATGTTTTCATGACTGGGCACCACGATCACTTAGGTAAAAGAGGTAATGTAATTTATTACGGAGCAGACGATGATGGTTCTGGTACAGTAGGCGTAATGCAAATGGCAGAAGCTTTTGCAGCTGCTGCTAAAAAAGGAAACAAGCCTCGTAGAACTTTGGTATTTATGACAGTAACTGGAGAAGAAAAAGGCCTTTGGGGTTCTCAATACTATTCGGAGCATCCAATTTTCCCTTTAGATAAAACCACTGTAGATCTAAATACCGATATGATTGGAAGAGTTGATACAGAAAGAAAAACTGCAGATACCTTAAATTATATTTATGTAATTGGTCATGATAAATTAAGCTCTGATTTAGCAAAAATTAACGAGGGTGTAAATGCTAAACATTTGAACATGACCTTAGATTACAAATATGATGATCCAAAAGATGTAAACAGAATTTATTACAGAAGTGATCATTATAATTTTGCACGTAAAGGAGTTCCTATTTTATTCTTTTATGATGGAATGCTTAAAGCAGAATACCACCAACCTGGAGATACAGTAGATAAAATCAACTTTGAACTAATGGAAAAAAGAGCAAAATTGGTATTTTATACTGCATGGGAAATGGCTAATAGAGATGAAATGTTAAAGAGAGATATTCCTTTAACAATGCCTGCGAGATAATTTTATAGCATTACAATTAGTCGTGAATGATTGAAAAGACTAATAGCAAAATAATAAAGCCCCGGACTAGTATAGTACCGGGGCTTTTAATTACAAGCAATCGAAACTCCAAAAACGAATAAATATTTATTTAACCAACCACATTAAGCCATAGTTCTCGTCCTTTCCTCCTAGTGCTGTAACAGCAGCAGCATAGTTTACAGGATTTAGAGAAGCTTCTGTTGGTGAATAACCTAAACGCATGGGGATTCCTCTTGAATCTACTGCATCTACTGCAGGAGTTAATACAGGGAAACCAGTTCTGCGCCAATCTTTCCAAGCTTCATAACTTGCTAAATAATTGTGTACCCATTTTTCAGTCATGATTTTCTTATGACCATCTACAGCAGCATACGTAATATCAGGTAAAGCTATGTAAGTATCATACTTGGCCTGATCAAATACACCATACATTTCCCAAGAAGCTTTAATAGCTGCTTTGTACTTTGCCTCTGCTTCTACATCTCCACCTGCAACATAGCCTAGCTTTGCCGCTTCTGCTTGCATAAATAATACCTGTGCATAGTTATGTAAAGTAAGTGGGGAGTTTTGACCTCTAAATGCAGCACCTATTCTACTAAATGCAGCAGGAATATTCACAGCAACGTTTCTACCATAAGGCAAGCCTTTAATTAGATTGCCCGCTAGTGTTTCTGCAAATACAGGTAATCTTGGATCTGCTTTAGGATCCATATAATCGGTCATTGTTTTACTGATAGCATAATCATTACGATTGCTAATAGTATAGTTGTTGTACCATGGATTATAGTTATTAGGATCTCCAGCAATATACTTGTAATTAATATTCTGTGCATTGCTAGTAATAACACCTGCAGCCAAAGCAGCAGCATATTCTGTTTTACCTTTTGCAATATCTGCTTTTGAAATACGCAATGCCATAACCATTCTGGTTGTATTGGCAAAACGCTTCCATGCAGCCATATTACCATTTAATAAAACATCTCCTACCACAGCAGCTTCCGACTCATTAATTTGAGCAACTGCTTCAGTAAGCTCTTTAAATAAGGCGGTATAAATATCTTGCTGTTTATCATACTTAGGTGCATAATTTTTATCTCCTTGTAATGCTTCAGTATACGGTATATCTCCCCATATATCGGTCATTTGTAGAAAGTAATATGCTTTTAAAATACGAGCAACTGCAATTTGATTATTTTTAGACCCGTTGCCATTTGCAGAAGAAGAACCCGCATTATTATAATTAATAATGGTTTGCAAATCATATAAAGGTCCTGTATACCAACCTGCAAAACTAGAGTTTCTATCACTGTACAAAGAAGAACCAGGATATGGACCTTCAGATAAATGTTGAATATACAAAGAGCCTAATCTTGCACTAGTAACATAGGTACTTAATGCTTGTTCTGCATTCGTTAATAATGCTTTGGTAGAAGCAGTGGTTAACTGTGCAGGAGAAATATTGGTATCGCCAAACTTGTTACAACTTTGTAACGTAGCCAGCAAACCAAAAACGATTAATATTTTTTTCATAAAATGTCTTTTTGTTTTTACTGAATTCGTTTACTAAAATGATGCTCTTAAGTTGATACCAAATTGTCTGGTAGAAGATAACTGACCACCTTCACGATAGAAAGTTTCTAACTCAGATGGATCAACACCCCACTTTTTGGTAGTAGCCCAAATTAACCAGGCATTCTGAACCATAAAGCCAATATTGGCAGACTTTACAAAAGGCAAAGATTTTAAGGCTGAACTTGGAATGGTATAACCAAACCTGATTTCTCTTAATTTAACGTAAGAACCATCTAGTAACACATTGCTTGCATCACGTTGACGAGCAGTATACCAATATGCTCTTGCAGAAATATAACGGTTGTTTTCTTTACCCGCTAAAGCACCATTAGCAAAAATTCCTGGAATACGAATACCTCCAGCACCAGTGTTACCACCAGCTGTGGTATAAGCACCAGGATAATCTCTCCAATCATTTCCCTTATCATTCTTACCAACTGTTTCTTGAGAAAGTCCAGTACCCGAATTGAAGTTTCTAGTTTCAGAATAGAATAAACCACCACTTTGGAAATCAATACTGAAAGTAAGATCAAATGATTTATACTTAAATGCATTAAACATACCACCAGTAAACTTAGGAAGTACATTTCCAATTGGAACATTAATATCATACAGTGGTTGACCAGTTGCATCAATCAAAGTTTGACCTGTTGTTGGATCGGTTCTCCATTTTCTTCCATAATAAGTACCCCACTCTCCTCCTACTCTATGCTCTAAACGAGTATCGTAACGATTGGTTGCATATAAGTAGGTATTAATTCCTGGAGCCAATTCTTTAATGCTGTTCTGGTTTTTAGCCCAGTTTAAAGTAACATCCCAGCTAAAGTTTCTGGTTTCAATTGGTTTACCGCTAAGGGTAATTTCTATACCCTTACTTTGAATATTACCTGCATTAATTTGTGCTGTAGAGAATCCACTTGCAGGCGTTACATCTATACCTAAAATTTGATCGGTATTGTTATTCTGGTAATAAGTAACATCTAAACCAATTTTCTTGAATAAACGCAATTCAACCCCAAACTCATAGGCCTTGGTTAAAGCTGGTTTAATTCCACCACCCTTAAATTGGTTTCCGATAGTTGCTGAAGGATTTGTTCCGTAAAAAGAACCATTTCCTATTGCTAAATTAAGTGCATGCGCCCCTAAGTCTGAACCTACGCTAGCAAAAGATGCTCTTAATTTACCATATGTCAGCCAGCTGGTTTTAACCAATTCGGTGAAAATAAAGCTGGTGCTTAATGAAGGATATAAATAGGAATTACTTTGAGTAGGTAATGCCGAAGACCAGTCATTACGCAAAGTACCTTCAACAAACAATAAATCTCTCCAACCAACAGAAGCTTTTCCTAATACTGAATTCACCGTTTTCTTTTCGTAAGAACGACTAACACTAGGTCTTGAAATAGAAGCAGCAATATCAAAATAATTAGGAGAGCTTAATCCACCTTGTGTACCCATTGATAATGCACTATAGCTATTCTTACGTACGTTTCCACCAATCATTCCATCTACAGAAAAATCACCAAATTTATTCTTGTACATGATATTGGTTTCAAAATTCATTTCTGAATAACGATCTTGCGAAATATTAAAGTAGTCTAATGTTAAAGCACCAGTAGGCATTCTACTAGTATTTTCATTATTATAAGTATTCGCTCTTACATAAGATTGAATATTTAAGTGCTTATTGACTTTAATATTCATACCTACGTTTCCAATTAACCTGTTTTGAGCCTGTGTTGCAATTGCTTCATTTACGATAAAGTAAGGATTATCCCAATACTGAGGTCTACCATAAACTGTGATATCTGAACTTGCATTTGGATCGCCTATATTCCATGAATTTAAACTACCATCTGGTTCTCTATAATTTACCATACGTTTCATGTCTAATTGACGTTGGAACCATTGGTTAAAATTCTGCGTGATATTCAATCCATCTAAGCGATATCCTTCAGCAGGTTTACCTCTTGTACTATTAGTAGTATAGGTAAGGTCAGTAGAAATAGTAATATACTTACCTATATCAAATGAACCATTCAAAGCCAACTGATGTTGATCTCTGTTTGCATTTGGTATCATCAAACTTCTGTTTTGATTGGCATAGGTCATTCTTAAATTATAGCCTTCACCACCAGAAGAAAATGATACAGAATTATTTTTATTTACACCAGTTCTAAAGAAATCTTTTACGTTATTCGGTTGAGCAGTTAATGGCGTTTGTTGTCCAAATTCAGCACCAGGATACCAGCTCCAATAAGCGCGATAATTGTCTCCATTCATTTTAGGACCCCAACTTTCATCGGCACCATACTCTAACATACGTTGACCATTAAAAGCAGCCCAAGATGCAGGATGTATAGCAGGATTGTATTTAAACAAATAAAAACCCTGTGCGTCAAAAGATGATCCAGCAGAAGTTAAAGCTGAAGAATATCCACCTGCGTAATCATTTTGATATGGAGGAAGTAAGGCTAACTTTTCAAAAGTTAATCCTAGGTTTACATCTACACTAGTAAATTTCTTACGACTTCCTTTTTTAGTTGTAATAACTACCGCACCATTCGCAGCTCGTTGTCCATATAAAGCAGTAGATGCAGGTCCTTTTAAAACTGATACACTTTCAATATTATCTAATATAACAGCAGACTGATTGGTAATGGTTCCATCTACAACAAAAATAGGCTCTTGAGGTCCTAAACCAGTAACGCCACGAATCAAGATATCGGCATTATCAAATGAAGAGCTAGGTGATCCCACTAATTGCACACCAGCAATTTTACCAGCCAAAGAAGTACTGATGTCTAAAGACTTAGCAACAGTCAAGTTTTCCCCTTTCACTTCTTGAACAGCATAACCCAATGCTTTCTTTTCTCTTTTTACACCTAGTGCAGTAACAACTACTTCACTTAGGTTGTCTACTTCTTCTTTCATTCTAACAGAAGACGCTTTATCTGCCGCTAATTCTACCATCCCAAAACCTGTTGCAGTAAACTGCAGAACAGCATTTGGAGAAACTGAAATAGTAAAATTGCCTTCTCCATCGGCACTTACCGCATTTTTTGTGCCTTTTTCTTTAACAGTGGCAGAAGGAACCCCTACACCATTGGTGTCTGTAACCCTTCCTTTAACTGTTGTTTTTTGTGCATAGGTAATATTCGTAAAAAGAATAAAACCCAGCATTAACAACAAAATTTTTCTCATGTGTTTAGGTTTTGGTTTAGAATTATGAGGTTTCAATGTACATAATATTCTAATATTGTTAAAAAATTCTTAAAGGTTTAAACATCAAAATGCGATTTATATACCTAAAAAGACCATTTAATCAAGGTTTCTTGAAAATAAATAGCTAATAACTATATTTTAGTCAATAAAAAAGCCCCGATTGAATCAATCGAGGCTAAGAATTACATATTAATTATTATTGTACTACCAACCCAACAAATAAGCAAAAATCAAAGGCACTACAATGGTTGCATCACTCTCTACAATGTATTTAGGGGTATGAATATCTAATTTACCCCAAGTAATTTTTTCATTGGGAACAGCTCCAGAATAGGATCCATAGGAAGTAGTAGAGTCACTGATTTGGCAGAAATAACTCCAAAATGGCACATCATGCCACTCTAAATCTTGATACATCATTGGAACCACACAGATAGGGAAGTCACCAGCAATACCTCCACCAATCTGGAAGAAACCAACTCCTTTACCCCCACTATTAGCACGGTACCACTCAGTTAGCCATACCATGTATTCAATACCACTTTTCATGGTAGAAGCTTTTAATTCCTGCTTAATTACATAAGAAGCAAAAATATTTCCCATAGTACTGTCTTCCCATCCTGGTACTACAATAGGTAAGTTCTTTTCAGCAGCAGCCAACATCCAACTATTCTTTGGATCAATTTCATAATACTGAGCCAAATCACCACTTAAAAGCATTTTGTACATGAATTCATGTGGAAAATAACGTTCTCCCGCATTGTCAGCATCTTTCCAAACTTTATAAATATGTTTTTGCAAACGACGAAATGCTTCTTCTTCAGGAATACAGGTATCAGTTACACGATTGTAATGATTCTCTAATAAATCCCATTCTTCTTGAGGACTTAAATCACGATAATTAGGCACACGCTTATAATGGCTATGTGCAACCAAGTTCATAATATCTTCTTCCAAATTTGCACCAGTACAACTGATGATGGCTACTTTATCTTGACGTATCATTTCTGCTAAGCTAATGCCTAACTCTGCAGTACTCATAGCACCTGCCAAACTCACCAACATTTTTCCTCCTTCTAACAAATGGGTTTCATACCCTTTTGCAGCATCCACCAAAGCAGCTGCATTAAAGTGTCTATAATGATGCTCAACAAACTGAGAAACTGGTCCTTTACTCATATTAATAAAAATTTAGAGGGGCAAAAGTAAATTTTTTAGCTGGTATGCCTCTCTTAAATTGTAGTAGAATTTTCGTTACTTGCAACTCCCCCAAAAACAATATGGACCAACAATACTTTAAAGAATATTATCATTTAGAAAGGGTAAACTGGTGGTTTACTGTTAGAAGAAGGATTTTGAGGGATCGAATCCGCCATATATTGAATAACCCAAAGGGAATTCAGTCTTTAAATATTGGCGCAGCCACAGGAACTACTTCGGATATGCTTACCGAGTTTGGAGAAGTGATGTCGGTAGAGTATGACCAGGAATGTTGTGATTATACTAAAACATTTTTGAATACCCCGCTTATTCAGGGATCCATTACTGAATTACCATTCGCTAATAATAGTTACGATTTAGTTTGCGCTTTTGATGTAATTGAACATGTAGAAGATGATGCTAAGGCGGTTGAAGAAATGATGCGAGTTTGCAAACCCGGAGGATATATTGCTATAACTGTTCCAGCCTATGCATTTTTATGGGGGGAGCATGATGTCATTAATCAACATTTTAGAAGGTATACCAAAACCGAATTACTATTATTATTAAAAAAACATACCGGTAAAATTGTATATCAGACATACTTCAATTCGATCCTTTTTATACCGATTGCTGCATTTCGATTAATTGCAACTGGATTGAATAAACTAATGGGCCCTAAAAAAGAAAACATTGAATCTGATCATGCCATATTTGGTACTGAAGGATTTTTTAATAACTTGTTAGCAGGAATTTTCTCTATTGATTATTATTTATTGAAATGGGGATTTCATTTTCCAGCTGGTGTTTCCATTATGGTATTTTTTAAAAAAGAAAGTGAATGAGTTCGAAATTGGATAAAATCATTTTTCAAAAATGGGAAACAACCAAATTTGGATCGGTTTACCTAATCTATTGCCTTTGGTTTTTGTTAGCAGCTTTTGCAGTTATTGCTGAGATGAGTAGAGGCCTTACAGGTATTGATAATTACTTAATATTTGAAGGCGTTTTTAAACATGTAGTCCAAGAAAAATATTTGTTTAGCTACTACCCTGAAGAATATGTTTCTTTTAACAATTATGGTCCAGCCTTCTCTTTGGTAATTGCACCATTTGCTTTACTCCCTACTTATCTAGGATGTTTCTTATGGGCTATGGCAAATGCAGCAACATTATTCATTGCATTAAAAATGTTGCCAGTAGAAGAGAAACAAAAAATTATTTTGTATTGGATTGTATTGATTGAAATGATGACATCTATCCACAGTGTTCAGTTCAATCCAATGTTCACTGCATTTTTCATTTTCACATTTGTATTCACTTTAAGAGGTAAAGATTGGATTGCTACTTTTTTTATAGCACTAGGCATACTAACAAAATTATATGGCATTGCAGGATTGGCTTTTTTCTTTTTTTCTAAAAATAAAATTCAATTTATTCTTTCCTTATTGGTTTGGTTAATGGTTATTGCTGCAGCACCTATTCTCTATTCTAGTTATGATTATATAGTTCAGAGTTACGAAGATTGGTATTATCAAATCATTAGAAGAAACCAGCAAAACATAGACAATTCTAGAACCGCAGGGATGCAGGATATTTCTGTACCAGGAATGATTCGAAGAATATTTAAGTATTATGGACCCATTGATTTCCCAATCATTGCTGTTGCTGGCGTTTTATTTGGTATTCCCTTATTAAAAAAACAAAACCAAGTTCAAACTTATTTTAAATTATACTATTTGGCCCTAGTATTAATATCGGTAGTGATTTTTAGCTCGGCTGCAGAAAGCCCCACTTTTGTAATAGCAGTTACAGGGGCAGCACTTTGGTTTATTACCCAGCAAAGACCATATTCCTTTAAAGTGAAAGCAATTCTTTGGGGGTTATTTTTGTTGACCATATTATCTCCAACCGACTTAATACCACCTTATATAAGAATCAATTTTATACTTGCTTATTCTTTGAAAGCTTTACCTTGTTTCATTATATGGTGCTGGCTTGTAATTAGTTGTTGGAAAATTAATCTGCCTAAAACACCTGTAAAATGAGCAAGATGGTTGTATTTGTAATACCTGCATGTAACGAACAATCAAATGTGCTGGTGATAGCTGGAGCCATTAAAAATATGATGACTCCATTAGCTTACGATTATCGCATTTTATTTGTAGATGATGGAAGCACCGATCAAACTTTATCGGTATTAAAAGCTGAATCCTCCGTTAATAATCATATTCAATTTATAAGTCTTTCAAGAAACTTTGGACATCAAAATGCTTTAAAAGCAGGTTTAGATTTTGCAGACGGAGACTGTGTGATTATGATGGATGCAGACTTACAGCATCCCCCAGATTTAATTCCAATATTAATACAAAAGTGGGAGGAAGGAACAGATATTGTTTACACCATTCGAAAAGAACAGACTGATTTGTCTTTATTAAAAAGAAAGACTTCCGCTATATTTTACGATATCATCAATAATATGTCTGATATAGAATTGGAGCAAGGTACCGCAGTCTTTAGATTAATGGATCGCAAAGTAGTAGATGCGTTCAAACAAATTAGAGAACATGACTTGTTTATAAGAGGTTTAGTTAAATGGATGGGCTTTAGCCAATCAGGAGTAGCTTATTATCCAGCAGCAAGATTATCGGGTGAGTCAAAATATACCATCAAGAAAATGGTGCGATTTGCTTTACAAGGGATTACTTCATTTAGTACCAAACCATTGTACATGGCCGCCTATCTTGGATTTAGTTTTGCTTTTCTTTCAGTTTTATATATTCCTTATATCATTTATAGTTTTTATGAGGGACATACTGTTTCGGGCTGGGCATCTATTGTTGCTGCTATTGCTTTTTTTGGGGGATTACAACTGATGATTTTAGGAATCATTGGACTTTATTTGGGCAAGCTATTTATGCAAAGCAAGAGCAGACCACATTACCTTATTAAAGAAAAGAGTTTATAAAATGAGCCGGCAGATTTTGTTGAGTTTTGATGTAGAAGAATTTGATATGCCCTTGGAATATCAATTTGATATACCGGTTGAAGAACAGATGCAAATTGGGATAGAAGGACTTGATGCTATTACACCAATATTGAAATCTGTTCCCTGTACTTTATTTACCACAGCCAATTTTGCCAATCATTATCCTGAAAGAATCAGCAAGCTGTCTTTGTCACATGAAATTGCTTCTCATACATTTTATCATACTGCTTATGCAACAGAAGATTTATTAAAATCTAGGTTGCAATTAGAAGAAATAACAGGGCAGAAAGTTACAGGATTAAGAATGCCAAGGATGCGTCCTGTTTTAATGGAAGACGTTAAAGCAGCTGGTTATACATACGACTCTTCTATTAATCCTACTTGGTTACCTGGCAGGTACAATAATTTTCATTTACCTAGAACACTATACACGGAAGTTGGTATTATTAGAATACCCGCTTCAGTAAGCCCTTTCTTAAGGATTCCCCTATTCTGGTTGAGTTTCAAGAATATGCCCTACGCATTGTACTTACAATTGTGCAAACAAACATTAGCAAAAGATGGTTATCTCTGTCTCTATTTTCATCCATGGGAATTTACTTCTATAGAGCAATTTGGCCTTCCTGGATATACCAGAAGGTGGTGCGGGCCCGTATTAGTAGAACGCTTATTAAAGTTAATAAAAGACTTATCAAAAGATGGGGATTTTGGGACGATGAATCAGTTGTAATTTTGAATGCTTTCTCTTTCGACTCTGCAATTCGCTTATTTAAAAAATCAAAAGCATAAAAATGAAAATCAAAAATATAATTGGCCTAATAGTATTTATTCTGTCTTATTATGCAGGAAACACACAAACTGTAAGTGGTTCATGGAAAGGAAATATAGATGCAGGAGGAAATCAATTACCCTTGGTATTTCATATAAAAGAAGTGAATAACCAATTTGAAACCAATTTTGATAGTCCTGTTCAAAACGCATTTGGCATTAAAACAGGATCCACACAAATAAAAAATGACAGCATTATTATTGTTATTCCTACAATAAATGGAAGTTATAAAGGAAAATGGAATGGAGCCAATCAAATAGATGGCATATTTAAACAAGGTAATTTTAATACAACCCTAATACTTACTAGAACAAGTGAGCCAACTAAAGCAAATACACTAAAACCAGTTGTAAGACCACAAACACCCCAAGCACCATTCGATTATTCAAGTGAAGAAATCTATTATGCAAATGCAGATAAAACAGTTCAATTTGGAGCAACATTAACCTTACCAAGAAATAAAAAAGATTTTCCAACTGTAGTACTGATTTCAGGAAGTGGTGCACAAGATAGAGATGGATCTATGTTTGATCATAAAATATATTGGGTATTAGCCGATCATTTAACGAAAGCTGGAATTGGCGTACTAAGAGTAGACGATAGAGGGGCAGGCAAAACCAGTTTAGGCCCTAATCCTCAATTACTGACGAGCAAAGATTTTGCTAAAGATGTTGAGTCTGCCATTGACTATTTATTAACTAGGACCGAGATAAATCCTAAAAAAATTGGATTGATTGGACATAGTGAGGGTGGAGCAATTGCACCAATGGTTGCTAGCACTAATAAGCATATTGGTTTTATTGCTTTATTGGCAGGACCTGGTATTGTTGGATATGAAATTTGGAATTACCAAATGCGCAGAAATTTTATTCAACCAAATTTGTCTACAACAGACTATTCCATTGCAGCATCTTTAGTAAATGAAATGAATAGTCATTTTAGATTCAGTACAGAAGCGGATACTATTAAAGCCAACATGAGAAAATCATATGCTAGTTGGAAGCAAGCTAATTCCGCTGCAAATGAGTCCAAACTATTTACTGCCAAAGGAATTGACCCATACTTAGGCTTAGTGAATCAATTTAAACCTGCGTTGGCTTGGTTGCAATTTTTTATGAATCATGATCCTGCTGAAAATTTATTCAAACTAAAAATACCTGTACTAGCATTGAATGGTGCTTCAGATATACAAGTAACAGCAACAGAAAATATCAATGGGATAGAACAAGCACTTAAGAAAGCAAAGAATAAAAAATTTGAAGTAAAAATATTGCCTTCACTTAATCATTTATTTCAAACATGTTCGAGCCCAGAACAATCCTATGGATCAATTGAGGAAAGTTTCTCTCCTTTAGCGCTTCAAATAATTAGTGACTGGATCAATAAAACAAATCAATAGTCATGAATTATTTAGCCCATGCATATTTCTCTTTTGGCGATCCTGAAATTTTAACTGGGAACATGATCAGTGATTATGTGAAGGGCAAAAAACAATTTGACTATCCAATGCCCATTCAAAAGGGAATAAAACTGCATAGGGCAATTGATCAGTTTACCGATGACCATGCCACCACAAAAGCCATTAAACAGATTTTTTCTCCCCTAGTTAGGCTTTATGCTGGCGCTTTCGCAGATATAGTTTATGACCATTTCTTAGCATTAGACCCGAATGAGAAAACTGCGGAAGAGTGGATGCATTTTACCGAAACCACTTATACCCAACTCGGCATATATCAGGAATGGTTTCCTCCATACTTTGCAAGGGTATTCCCTTATATGCAAGAACAAAACTGGTTGTATAATTACAGATTTGATTGGGGAATGGAAAACAGTTTTAAAGGATTACAAAGAAGAGCCACTTATTTAACCAACGCAGAACAAGCTTTTGAACTATTTTTAGCCAACTATACGCAGATACGTCAGTTATCCGCCGATTTTATACCGGATGTTAAAATATTTGCCACTGGTCAATTTCAACAATTGGTAGAACAATAGCTAGGTATATTTGTAAAAATGATTCAAATGAAAAAAATCGGATTTTTTTTAGCATTTGCTTGCATGAGCCTGATTGCTGTTGGTCAACAAAAACCAACTGAATTAGACAAATCACCCATGGACATGAGTTATTGGCCCGACAACTACCCCTTATTAAAAATGAGTGGTAAAGCCAAGGATCAACCAATAGCCCGCATTATTTATGGAAGGCCTGTTAAAAATGGTAGAACTATTTTTGGGGGGATTATAAAGTACAATGAATTATGGCGCTTGGGTGCCAACGAAGCCACTGAATTAGAAATTTTTACCCCAGTTAAAATTGCCAACAAAATAATTCCAAAAGGGAGGTACACTTTATTTTGTGTTCCATCAGAAAACAGATGGACAATAATTGTAAGTAAGGATAATTTTTGTTGGGGTAGTTTTACTTATGATACTAGAAAAGATGTGGTTAGGGCCGATGTAAAACCCGAAACAACTGATGAAATTGTAGAAACCTTTACCATCTACTTTAATGAGAACGCCGGAAAAGCCAATTTGGTAATGCTTTGGGACAACCAGCGTGCAGAATTACCTATGACTCTTGTAACTACCAAAAAATAATATATTATGAAGACCGCTACTAAATACATTCATGCTGGAGCAGAACCAGATCCATCAACTGGTGCTATTATGACTCCAATCTATCAAACATCAACTTATGTGCAAGAAGCTCCTGGTGTAAATAAAGGTTTTGAATATGCTAGAAGCCAGAATCCTACCAGAAAAGCATTAGAAGAAGCATATGCACAAATTGAAAATGGTCAATTTGGATTGGCATTTGGTAGTGGTGTTGCTGCAACAGATGCAGTAATTAAATTGTTAAGTCCTGGCGACGAAGTAATAGCAGCCAATGATATGTACGGAGGCACTTATAGGCTTTTCTCTAAAGTGTTTGAAAAATTCGGCATCATTTTTACTTATGTGGATACCACCAATGTTGCTAATATTAAAGCTGCCGTTTCAGCTAAAACAAAATTAATTTGGATTGAAACGCCTACTAATCCATTGATGAATATCACAGATATAGAAGCAGTTTCAGCCATTGCTAAAGCAAACAATGTTTTGCTTTGTGTAGACAATACTTTTGCATCTCCTTATTTACAAAATCCACTAAACCTAGGAGCTGATATTGTTATGCACTCTGCTACTAAATATTTAGGCGGACATAGTGATGTAATTCAAGGAGCTTTAATGATGAACAGTGCAGAACTAAGAGAGCAGCTTTATTTTATACAAAAAAGTTGTGGCGCAGTGCCAGGACCAATGGATTGCTTTTTGGTTTTGAGAGGCATTAAAACATTGCACTTGCGCATGCAAAGACATTGCGAAAATGGCAAAGTGATTGCCCATTGGTTAAGAAAACATCCTAAAGTGGGTAAAGTATACTGGTGTGGATTTGAAGATCATCCTAACTATGCAATCGCTAGAAAACAAATGCGTGATTTTGGTGGCATGCTTTCATTTGAACTTAAAGACGATAGTATTGATGCTGCAAAAAAAGTTTTGTCTTCAACAAAATTATTCTCATTAGCAGAAAGTTTAGGTGGAGTGGAGAGCTTGATAAATCATCCAGCATCTATGACACACGCTTCCATTCCAAGAGAAAAAAGAATTGCCAACGGCTTAAGTGATACCTTAATCAGATTAAGTATTGGTGTAGAAGATGCAGACGATTTAATTGCAGATTTAGAAAAAGCATTAGCATAATGATAAAAAGAACTTGGAGACTGATTTGTGTAATATTGCTGGTTTATACCAACAGTATTGCACAAGTAAATCTTGTACATCCAATTCAAGCGAAACTGGATAGTATTATTAAACTAAACACAATACCAGGCATTTTGGTTGCTAGTTCCGTAAAAGGTAAGCATCAATTCTTTACGGCAGGGGTTGCCGATAAAAAATCGAACCTTGCTTTTACTCCTGTAACACAATTTGAAATAGGTAGCATTAGTAAAACTTTTACAGCTTTTTTATTAGAATCTGTATTGCAAAAAAATAATATCGCAGATACGAGTTTAATCACTCAATTTTTACCTGATAGTCTAGCTAAAAATAAAGGAATTGTTGGCATTCAATTATTGCATCTATTAAATCATACATCTGGATTACCAAGACTACCTGAGAATATTGGCATACCCCAAGATCGTTTACAGCCTTATGCTAATTATGACAAAGAAGACTTGTATTACTACTTAAGTATAACTGAACCCAAAACATTTGGCAGAGTAGCGTATTCCAATTTGGGTGCAGGACTTGCAGGCGTCATTGCTGAAAATATAAGTAGCAAAAGCTATGAGCAACTATTATCGGAATTTATTAATAAACCTTTTCAATTAAAGCATACAGGTATTCAATCTGCCAAAAAAATGCCTAAAGCCATTGGCTATTTTGGCAATGAAGCTGCAAGCTATTGGGACATGAATGTATTGGTGGGTGCCGGTGGTATAAAATCGGATGCAAGCGACCTTTTGCAATACTTAGATTATATGGCATCCAATCAGTCTCTAAAAGTGGTTAAATCTGTGTTACAAAAAACCACCGAAATAAACAAACAAGTGGCTATTGCCAAAGCTTGGCATACTATTGAAAAAGGTGGAAAAACTTTATTGTATTGGCATAATGGGGGCACTTATGGCTTCTCTACTTTTGCGGCTTTTAACCCAACCACACAAAACAGCATTGTAGTAGTAATTAATGCTTTCAGTAAAAATGATATGGCAGACAGATTAGGCATAGCAATCATGACCAATCTCTTAAATGAATAAATGGAAGCCAAGGCTAAACTGCAAGATTTTTTTAACAAGAAAGTAAAAGAATACAACCGGCCTTCTTTTATAGCTTCCGATCCAGTATGCATACCGCATCTATTCACTAAAAAACAAGATATTGAAATTGCTGGTTTCTTTGCTGCCATTTTTGCCTGGGGAAATAGAACCACAATCATTAATAAGTCTAATCAGTTGATGCAACTCATGCAAATGCAACCGCATTCATTTTGTTTGCATGCAACTGCAAATGAATTAAAAAAATTAGAAGGCTTTAAGCATAGGACATTTAACACAACCGATCTATTATATTGTATTGAATTTTTTAAACGACACTACAGTGTATATAAATCCTTGGAAAACGCATTTATGCCTGCGAATCAACCTCCTGCAAGCATTAAAGAAGCACTTAGTTATTTTCACCATTATTTTTTTTCGTTAGAAGATGCACCGCTAAGAACCAAGAAACATATTTCAACACCAGAAAAAGGCTCCAGTTGTAAAAGACTCAATATGTTTTTACGTTGGATGGTGAGAAAAGATACAGCAGGGGTAGATTTTGGAATTTGGAAAGCCATTCAGCCGAGTCAGCTGATTTGCCCAATAGATGTTCATGTTGCTAGGGTAGCCAAAAGATTCAATTTATTAGATCGAAAACAAACAGATTGGTTGGCAGCAGAAGAACTCACTAACTATTTTAAAAAGCTAGACCCTAATGACCCCGCCAAATATGATTTTGCGTTATTTGGCTTGGGAGTGATTGAGAAATATTAATTTCAAGTATGGCCTTACCTATTTTAGATATTGCAGAAATTGAACAACTTAGTAAGACTCAATTAATTGATGCAATCAATTGGCTCATCATTCACGATTTTGAAAAACTGGTATTTATCCTCTATCGAATTGATGTAAGCGAAGCAAAAATTAAAACATTACTCAATAAAGAGCAAAGCAATTTTGCTGCACCCGTTATTGCAGATGCTATACTAGAAAGACTGGAAGAAAAAAAAGTATCTCGAGAAAAATACAAGCAAGACCCTTCAGCATCCGAAGAAGAAAAATGGTAGCCTTAATTAATTAGCTCATCTATCCTCTTTATACTGTAGCCATTTTTTCTCAATAACTGAATGATAGCAGGCAACTCATTGTATAATTTTTCTTTTCTTCTCGGGTCGGTACCTACGTGAAGCAGTAAAATATTACCGTTTAGCTTACCAGGAATACTAACCAATGTTTTTAATTGAGTCATTAATGTGGCATTGCTTTTATAACTACTACCCATTTCTGGCCAAGTATAATCTGCATTGGTATAAGTACCAGGAGTAAAACTGAATAGTTCTAACCCTTTCCAATTACACCAACTAGCCACACTATCGTTCCACCATTCATAGGGAGGTATGAATAGTTTACTTTGCTGAGTTTTAATTCCCAGATTTTCCATCACAGCAAAATTTTTATCCAAATCGGTACTAAAGGAATCGTAGCTCACCAATAATTTATTTCGATTAGTCCAATCGTTATATAGTAAATGATCATTGCTATGCGCTCCTAAATAGTGTTGCTCTTTTACTAACCCTTTAATAGCTTTTGAAAAAGATTTATTTGTATAAAATCGTCCTGTAAAAAAGAACCCCGCTTTTACTTTTTCTTTGGCCAATATTTGTTGTATAGTTGGTAATCCTTCGCCATACTCATCACCAGTAAATACCAATGATACCGAAGGTTCTGAAGGATTTACAGATTTAATAATCGCCCCCATTTGCTTTATGGGAATAGAAACCGAGACATTCTTGTTGGCATTTGATTTCACTAAATTTCTCGCGCTATTTTGTTGAGCTGCCAATAAATAAATCAAACTGGCAGTTCCATCCATAGTGGGTTCATTGGTGCTATAATCGCCATAGTCGTCATGGTAAACAGCCAAATCACTTTGGAATGCTGCATATTCATCAGGGTCATTTAATTGTATGCCAATCAAATTTTTATAAATGGTAGTATAAACTGGTCCGTCAACTAAGCCGCCATTAATAGGATAATTTTTTAAGTGTGTAAATCCTGAATGTGGATCAACAGGTGTATCACCCCAATAGGGCAAACCATACACCATGCTTGTTCCCCATGGATTGCAGCCAAATAACCAGTCTAAATTAGCTTGTTCTAGTTGGTCATAACTATTATCGTTTGTTAACTCTTTATACCACTTACATTGAATAGCAAATGAAGTAGTTAAATTATTACTACACCAAATAAATGGCACTCCTCTGTAAAAAGCATTTTGTTTTGCCTTTTGCCAAACTGCTTCAATGCCATTTTTATAAAATTGAATAACGGTGTCACGTTGAGGTCCATTAAGTTGTTTAGCCAATTCATAATGCCCTAAATTAATAAAGGGATACCACTGGTAATGACTGGCTGTATCTTTTCCCAACCATGGTGTTAGAGGCTCTTGCTTTGCGTATTCATAAGCAGTTTTAATAGAAAGCTTGTTTGCTTTCGCCAACATAACTGCAGCTAATTCCATATCATCCATCCAATTTTCCTCTGCATAAATATAGGGGGATCTTACCGATGCAGTTTGAGTAACACCCCGTTTAATTAAAGAGAACTGATAAGCAGAACTAGCTTTCTCTTCATACAATTTTGCAAATGGAGTTGTTTTAAAAATAGATGCAGCCAAAGCAAATGCTGCACTAAATTTTGCAGCAGTTGAACTAGTACCAGTTGTATTGTTTAAAAATCTTCCTCTTTGTTGTGGTTGTCCATTAATAAAATAAACAGGTCGCTCAAAACCTCTACCATAATAATTATCCTCTTTTGGTATTCGCATACTCATATGATCACGATCATCGGCCAATTGATTAAACATCCAATCTTTTCTTGGATGCATTTTAACCAACCAATCCAATCCCCACTTGGCTTCATCTAAAATATCTAAACGATTGTTCTTTCCTTTCAATCCATTCCATTCATACTGGTCTGCAAATACATGAGGAAAATGGCTATAAGCCGCCAGCAAATGAAATGTTGCATTGGCAGTTGTACTACTATATTGTAAATAATCACTGGCGTCGTGCCAACCTCCACTTGCATCAATTTTAGTACTGTCTTTAATGCCAGCAGTTGTTCCGTACAATGTATATCCATCATGCGTATGACAACTATCATTTAGGAATGGATTAAAGCCGCTTCTTTGCTGGCGCATATATTGAAGACAAAAGTCTGCTGTTCCATCGTATACAGATAAATCAATGCTGAAAACAGGTGACACTACTGTTCCTACTTTTAAATAGTATTGACCAGACTGCACCACCGAACTAAAATTTAATCGATAAGTCGTTTTAAATGGACCATAAGTACCATAGTTTTTTCCCGCAGAAGCTTGTAACACTACTTTTTTTGAAGCTGCATTAATTAGTTGAAAGCTTGTGATAGCATGGGTAGATTTACTTCCAAACACTGCTACTTTGCTGCCTTTGGGCAAGTATCCCAATTGATTGACTCTAATCCAACTACTATCTGATGCCATTAAATTAGATCCTAGGATTATCATCATGCAAACAATCAATAATAATCTTTTCATATCGGCTATTATGCTTTAAAGATACAGCCTCCTACAGGGTTTTTTAGCCTATTTTTGCAATCAAAATATTTCAGCATGAAGCTTGTCTCTTACTTATCTAATGGTCACGATCAATTGGCTTTCTTAGTAGATGATTTATTATTTGATTGCGACTTAATGCATCCCGAACTTCCCAATAGCATGAATATGTTTTTGCAATATTGGGACGATATGTTTCCAATTGCTCAACAAACAGAAGCCGCTATTAAATCGGGTAGATTAAGTAAAGACAGAGGTATTTCAATTGAAGAAGCAATCTTACTTGCACCAGTTCCATTTCCTACTTCTTGTAGAGATGGATACGCTTTTAGACAACATGTGGCAGCTGCAAGAAGAAATAGAAAGGTAGACATGATTCCAGAATTTGATCAATACCCTATTTTTTATTTTACCAATCATCATAGTGTGCAAGGACCTGGAGACATTATTTGCATGCCCGATCATTTTGAAAAATTAGATTTTGAATTAGAAGCTGCTATTGTGATATGTAAGAATGGAAGAAATATCAGAGCAGAACAGGCAGACCAATATATTGGTGGGCTAATGATTATGAACGATATGAGCGCTAGAAGATTGCAAATGGAAGAAATGCTATTGAACTTAGGACCGGCAAAAGGAAAAGATTTTTCTACGGTGATTGGACCATGTTTAGTAACTCTAGATGAATTAGAAGAATTTGAAATTCCTGCAAAAGAAGGTCATATAGGTAAAAGCTGGAACCTGAATATGAAATGTTGGGTAAATGGCATACAGGTCAGTAATGGCAATGTAGGAGACATGAATTGGACATTTGCTGAAATTATAGAGCGTTGTTCTTATGGGGTGAACATCCAAGCTGGAGATGTAATAGGTAGTGGCACCGTGGGTACTGGATGCTTTTTAGAATTGAATGGTACTGGCAAATTAAATGACCCTAATTACCAAGAACAATGGTTACAAGCTGGTGATGTTGTTGAAATGGAAATTTCCGGCTTAGGTAAATTGAGTAATACCATTGTGAAAGACGAAGATGATTTTTCTATTTTGGCTAAAAAGAAAATATAAACCTGATTTATGAAAATAGTTTTATCTGAGTTGCCCATTATGCAAAAACAAGCGTGGTTACAGCACGCTATTGCACCTAGGCCAATTTGTTTTGCGAGTACGATTGATGAAGCAGGTAATAGTAATTTGAGCCCATTTAGTTTTTTCAATTTATTTTCATCTACCCCCCCTATCGTTGTTTTTTCACCTGCAAGAAAAGGAAGAGATAATACTACTAAACATACTTTAGATAATGTGTTGGCCGTACCAGAATGTGTAATCAATATCGTAGATTATAGCATGGTTCAGCAAATTAGTTTATCAAGTTGCGAATACCCAAAGGGAGTAGATGAATTCATTAAAGCAGGTTTTACCAAAGAAGCTGCAACGATGGTTAAACCACCCATGGTAAAAGAAGCTAAAATAAAACTAGAGTGTAAAATAAATGAAGTAAAAAGTTTAGGTGACCAAGGAGGAGCAGGTCAATTGGTAATTGCAGAAGTCCTTTGCATGCATATAGACGATGCCATTCTGAATGCTGAAGGAACCATGATAGACCAAACCAAATTAGTATTAGTAGCAAGACTTGGAGGAGACTGGTATTGCAAAGTAAATAGCAATAATTTGTTTAAAGTAGCTAAACCCAATATCGCATTGGGGATTGGCATAGACGCGATTCCGGAAAGCATAAAAAGCAGTTCCATTTTATCTGGTAATCATTTAGGGCAATTGGGTAACGTAAACGAATTGCCTTCTATTGATCCTGCATTTCATGATGATCGTTTAAAAAATATTATTCAATACTATTCCATCAATCCCAACGAAATGGAACAGGAATTGCATAAATATGCAGCCGAGTTATTGAACCAAGAAAAGGTTCAAGAAGCTTGGCAAATTTTACTTTCTGGAACTTTATAAATAATTATAAGTCCCCTAACTGAGGTCGCATTACAATATCTTCTACCACAGCCATTAGGGATAGTTTAGATGCAGCAACTATCATTTCGGCTACATCATTTACTTCCATGATTCTATTGGGATCAATATCAAAACCATCCCAGCTTGCACTTAGTGTTGCACCGGGCATTACTGAAGTTACTTTAATGCCTTTGGGTTTTAATTCTTCGCGTAAATTTTTGCTAAACCCTAACAAAGCAAACTTACTAATGCTATAACTACCCCCATTTGCATAAGCATTTAAAGATGCAATGGAACAAATATTAAAAATATGACCCGTACCATTTTGAATCATTGATGGCAGTAGTGCTCTTGTTAAGTAATATGCACTATACAAATTTGTTTGAATCATTTGTTCTAAAATACCTTCTGCTTCATCATGAATACTTCCAGGAATAAATTGCCCCGCATTGTTAATGAGCATATCTGGTGCTCCAAACTTTAAGCACCATTCAGCAAATGCCAATACTTCCTCTTTATTGGCCATATTGTATGACATCCCTTTAATAATACTATTGGGATAGGCTGTTTGCAATTCATTTACGGTATCATACAAGCTTTTTTCGCCCCTGCTACAAAGCAATAGGGTATTGCCTTCTACAGCAAATTTTTCGGCAATAGCTTTTCCAATCCCTTTAGATGCGCCAGTTACTATTATATTCATCTATTAAAGTTACTAACTTTACCCTATGCAATACAGGCACTTATTTTTTGATTTAGATCATACACTTTGGGACTTTGATACTAATTCAAAAGAAGCATTGAAAGATTTATATGATATCAATCAATTACACCAAAAAGGGATTGAGCAATTCGATGATTTTTTTGAACGCTATAGTTACCACAATCACTTACTATGGGAAAGATATGCCAAAGGTCAAATTAAACAAGATGAGCTCAGATGGAAAAGAATGTATTTAGCGATGCTCGATTTTAAATTTGCCGATGAAAAATTATCTCGTTCTATGGGAGTTGATTTTTTAGATATACTTCCAAATAAAAACAAGCTCTTTCCTTATACTCATGAAATCTTAGGATACTTACAAGAGAAAGGATATATCCTTCATTTAATTACTAATGGCTTCGAAAAAGTGCAACAACATAAATTAGCCAAGAGTAATATTGCCAATTACTTTACCGAAATGATTACATCGGAAGTAAGCAATAGCCTAAAACCCAATAAAGAAATTTTTGATTACGCACTCAATAAAACTGGTGCAAATACATCAAATAGCATCATGATTGGAGATAATTTAGATGCCGATATTCAAGGTGGAATAAATGCAGGCTTGGATACTGTATTTGTAAATCATATTAATGCAGCTCCACATATTCAACCTACTTATACCATTTTCCATTTAAAAGAATTAGAGCAAATTCTTTAATGCAATAAAAAACCCGTACCGATAAAATCGGGACGGGTACGTAACAATTGGGGGGATTGATTATGCTTTTTTAGTTGCTGTTGTTTTCTTAGCGGCATCTTTCTTGCAGCAATCTTTCATTTCTTTGCCTTTCATATCGCACTTCATTGCTTTACCTTCTTTTGCACAATCTTTTCCTTTTGCGCATTTTTTTCCATCACCGTGTGCGAATGCTACACCACTCATTAAGAATGCAGCTGTTGCAAATAAGAACGCTTTTTTCATATGATTTGTTTTTAATTTGATAGTGAAATTACCGAATTTGTTGAATTTTTCCGCAGTTTTATTGTTAAATTCCTAAGCGACTGATTACCAACTAGCAAGCACAGTCACTCCTCCCTTTACTACCTGATTCAGCTCTACATTCACTTTGGTGCCTACTGGCAACAACACATCTACCCTACTACCGAACTTAATAAACCCATATTCGTTGCATTGGACAGCTTTTTGACCAACAGCAGAATAGTTACATATTCTTTTTGCCAAAGCCCCTGCTATTTGTTTAAATAAAATTTCGCCGTATTGATTCTTAACAGCTACACTCCAACGTTCATTTTCAGTTGAAGACTTTGGATGCCAAGCAACCAAATACTTTCCCTTATGGTATTGGTTATAAGTTACTTCACCATTCATTGGATACCTGTTCACATGCACATTGGCCGGGCTCATGAAAATACTTACTTGTATTCTCTTGTCTTTAAAATATTCTACATCAGTTATCTCTTCAATTACCACTACTTTACCATCTGCAGGACAGATAATTTTACTATCCTCTAAAGTGTGAATACGATTAGGTATTCTGAAAAAAGAAATAATGAAAAGAAACAATGCCAATGTAACAATGAAAATGATCATTGCCACAGTTGGAAATGAAGCACTTAAAAAGCTAAATGATATAAGGTTAATTGCCCCAAACAATAAGGCTGTTATAGCAATGGTTTTGTATCCTTCCCTATGTATAGTCATAAATATTAATAATTAAAGTGCAAATGTATGGTTGGAATAAGATACTCTTAGAAAAAAAGAAATAAAACAATCCAAACTGCTGGTATTGCAATCAATAATGAATCAAACCGATCTAAGAAACCGCCATGTCCTGGCATAAAACTTCCACTGTCTTTTACCCCAGCTTTTCGTTTGATCTTACTTTCCAATAAATCGCCCAAAGTACCTGCAATAGCAGCCGTAAGGGAAATTGCAATTAATGTTTGATAAGGCAGATGCCAAATATAATTACCTGCTAGGCTTACCACTATCACCGCTAAAACCATTCCTCCATAAGTGCCTTCTTTGGTTTTTTTTGGGCTAATAGGGCTTAAAGGGGTTTTCCCAATTAAAGACCCTACTAAATAGGCCATAGTGTCGTTAATCCAAATAGAGGCTATGATCACCATGGGCAAAATCCAATCTGGCCCTTTAAAAAACTGAACACTATGGTCGTATAAATCTACCATCATCGCACAAGGAATGGTAATGTACAATACGCCTAAGGCTGAATATAAATTAACTGGATAGCCCAACTTAGGTCTGTAGAAAAAAATGGTGACCAACAATACAATGATGAGTAAATAAATAATAAATGAACCCCAATACCAAAGTGGTAAAGACTGGTACAAAGTACCTTTCCCTGCAATGATGAGCATCACCCAAAAGCTACCCAAAATATTTTGGGATTTATAAATAATAGGAGCGCCTGCGTAAGTGGCGTTTATTTTCCCCATTAATTGATGGTATTCAACCAAACAGCCCACCATGATAATTGAAAACAACACCAAAAAACTCCACTGATTGTAGAAAAGGCCACCCAACATTACTAATACAAATACCACCGCAGTGATTGCCCTGGTTTTTAATGTCTGAAGATTTAATGCCATAATAAAGCGAAGATAAGGTTAGCGTGGCTACTGGCTAAATGTCTGTTGTATCAATTGTAATGCAGTGTCTTTTAAATGAACGGGCACATAAATTTCAGCTTCTCCTAGAACAGGGTAACTGCTATCTTGCTTATTCAATTGCTGCACAGGAATTTGATTTTCTAACAACATTCCTTCTACTATACTTGCTTCTGCCAAACTTTTGGTTGCAAAAATTTTAGTCCACTGATTCATTGGCTAAAGTTAATTCCTGCTTAGATATAATTTGGTTTCTTTCCTTTTTTAAAAATAATAGTGCGGGTATTACAATGAGTAAACCAAAGATTCCGTACCAAATTGGCATTGTTTCATCCATTGCTTCTTTAATAGGTTTACCCATTTGAGAGTACACATAAATTTGAATAACCACTACAGCATTATTTAAAAAGTGCATTAAAATGGCCAACCATAAATTACTGGTTAAATAATAAATAAGACCCAATACCACTCCTAAAGCAACTCTTGGCAAGAAACCAAAATAAGAAGCGTGTATGGCACTAAATAAAATAGAAGAGATAATGATTCCTAATGCTGAATTTTTAGTGAGGCCCACTAAAACTCGTTGAAATCCTGCTCTAAATAACACTTCTTCAAAAATGGCAGGAGCTACTGCAATAACCAATAATCCTAGCAGTAAATCGCCCAAATTTTTCATAGTAGCCAGCGTAATCATGGTTTGCTGATACTCATTTTCTAATTTCCTAGCTTTTGCTAAAAAATTGGCAGGCATTGGAATGATTTCGTTAATGGCAGATAAGGACCCACTTAAAAATAATGCTCCAAAAGAAATAACCCCAACTGCAATTACTTGCTTAATATTAATATGACTATTAAATCCAAGGGTTTGAAATGCATTTTTGTGTGCAATTTTAGCAACAACCCAGGCGGGGATAAAAAAAGCAATAAAAGTGGTTAATGCATTGGCAAAGCGAGAAAATTGTACGTTTTCAGGCTTCATTAAAGCTTCGGGAACTTGCAAAAATGGCACATGAAGTAGCACAGAAGTTAGCCAACTCATCAATAATCCACTTAAAATTAATCCCACTCCTAAAAAGCCTAAAAGCATCGCAAACTGACTAGAATAGGCAACAACAGGTTTCTGATTCATCAAATTGAGTAATAAGGTTGTAAATTTGCGTTTCCTTTTGTCTTCTGCAAAGCATTAAATGATAAAAGGTAGCTTATTGCAATATGGTAAAAATAGATGAAATAATACTGCCTGATTTTCCTCTTTTATTGGCGCCAATGGAAGATGTGAGTGATCCGCCATTTAGAGCAGTGTGTAAAGACAATGGTGCAGACCTGATGTATACTGAGTTTATTAGCAGCGAAGGGCTTATTAGAGATGCCATTAAAAGTCGTCAAAAATTAGACATATTTGAATATGAGCGCCCCGTTGGTATACAAATATTTGGGGGGGATGAAGAAGCACTATCATTGAGTGCAAAGATTGTAGAAACAGTTAACCCCGATTTATTAGATATCAATTTTGGATGCCCTGTAAAAAAAGTGGCCTTAAGAGGTGCAGGTGCTGGGGTTTTAAAAGATATAGACCTAATGGTACGCTTAACAGAAGCGACTGTTAAAAGCACCAAACTTCCTGTTACTGTTAAAACCAGACTAGGTTGGGACGATCAGAATAAAAACATTGAAGAAGTTGCCGAAAGGTTGCAAGATGTAGGCATCAAAGCTTTGGCCATACATGGCAGAACAAGGGCCCAGATGTACAAGGGTGAAGCAGATTGGACCCTGATTGCTAAAGTGAAAAATAACCCTAGAATTAAAATACCCATTTTTGGTAATGGTGATATTGATAGCCCACAAAAAGCCAAATTATACAAAGAGCGTTATGGAGTAGACGGCATTATGATTGGCCGAGCAGCCATTGGATATCCTTGGATATTTAGAGAAATAAAACATTATTTAGCAACAGGAGAAATTTTACCAGCACCCACATTAGCAGAAAGAGTAGCAATTTGTAAAAAACATTTACGCAAATCGGTAGAATGGAAAGGGCCTAAAGTGGGCATTTTCGAAATGCGCAGACACTATACCAATTACCTAAAGGGATTACCAGGAATCAAAGATTATAGAGCTCGACTCGTTACCTTAATGGAACCTGCAGAAATAGAATCGGTATTAGATGAAGTTACTGCTAACTATGAAGGTTACGAGTTTGAACGCATGCCGATTGAGTTAATTGACTATCACCAAAAATGTCCTATTAATTAATGGGAATGTCTTTAGGAGATACCCATTGTGAATAATAGCTATCAAGCATTCCATTTTCATTTATTAAGTATTTAGAAAAATTCCAATCGGGTTGTTTACTGCACCAACCATTTTTAGATGGGTCTGTTAACCATTGATAAACATTTTGTTGATTGGCTCCTTTAATCACTTGCCCTTTTTTCATTAATTGAAAACTAACGCCATAGTTTATTTTACAAAAAGCCGCAATGTCTTCATCCGATTTTTTCTCTTGGTCTTTAAAATCATTGGCAGGAAAGCCAATGATCACTAAATCTTTACCTAATTGCTGGTGCAATTTTTCTAATTCTTCATATTGGCCAGTATAACCACAATCGCTGGCTGTATTCACTAATAGAACTTTCTTGCCTTTTAATTCATTAAAATGCAAAGTATCTCCATTGTTCTTAATAGCTTTCAAATCATAAAAAGAATCAGCAGGCTTTGCTTGATCTTTATTGAGTAAAATATTTTTAGATTGTCCAGTAAGTTTACCCATAAACATAATAATGGGATAAGCAGTTTTCAGTATAGATTGTTTCCAGGTCATTTGAGGTTTTTTTATCAGCAGGCCAGCAATTACCAGCACTGCAATAAGAATAATAAGAACTCGTTTCATATACGTTTATTCAATTAAAAAGGTTTAGACCTGAATACTAATTTAATTAACCTACCAACCATTTTAATAATTTCAATTTACCCGTAAATGGTGGGTATTTTAATGCAGGATCAAACCATGTAGGTGTTTTCATTACTGCTTTTTTGTGGCTAAAAGTTTCAAAACTATACTTACCATGATAGGCACCCGTACCACTAAATCCTCTTCCGCCAAAAGGCAAATTGGGATTGGTTAAATGAAGCGTTGCCGTATTTACACAAGCACCGCCAGCTGGTACCGCATGCAACCATGCCTGCTCTTTAGCTGTGCTCCCCGTGAAAATATAAAATGCCAATGGATTCGGATTTTTTGCAATAATGGCTTTGGCTTCCTCCATGGTATTAAAACTCAGAATAGGTAAAATAGGGCCAAAAATTTCATCGCGCATAATATTTGAATCAACAGAAACCCCGTCTAAAATAGTTGGCTCTATATAAAGAGAAGCAACATCATATTTACCCCCATAAACAATAGTACCATCAGACAAATATTGAACAATACGATTGAACTGTTTTTCATTAATGATTCTTCCATAGCCTTCTTCCTTAGCAGCATCATTACCATAAAATTGTGGTATGACTTTTTTAAGTGCTTCAATCAACTCCACCCTTTTAGATTCATGCACCAATACATAATCAGGAGCCACACACATTTGTCCTGCATTAGAAAATTTAGGCATGGCAATTCGTTTAGCTGCAATAGTTATATTGGCATCTTCCTCAACTACACATGGACTCTTACCACCTAATTCTAATGTTACTGGCACTAAATTTTCAGCAGCCATTTTATAAATAATTTTTCCAACACCCGTACTTCCAGTATAAAAAACATGATCAAATGCAAACTGATTCATCATTGTAGGAATCACTGTAGCTCCATCGCCTGGCACAAACAATACTTGCTCAGGAGGAAATACTGCACGTATGATTTTTTCCATTACTGCCGCAGTGGCGGGAGCAAACTCGCTCGGTTTTAATACCACTGTATTTCCTGCGGCAAGGGCCCCCAGAAGTGGTGTAAACAACAATTGAAAAGGATAATTCCAAGGACCAATGATCAAGACTACACCCAAGGGCTCACGCATTACTTTAGAGCTAGAAGGAAGATTTAATAAATTAGTGGGCACTGCTTCAGGTTCCATCCAAGATTTTAAATTGGCCAATATGTCTTTTAACTCAGCCATAAAAAACCCGTTCTCTGTAACCCAGCACTCTTCTTTGCTTTTGTGTAAATCGGCATAGAGTGCAGCATAAATAGCTTCCTCATGTTCTTCTACCGCTTTCTTCAAATTCAAGAGTTGCTGCTTTCTAAAAGCATAGGGTCTGGTAGCGCCTGATTCAAAAAATTGACGCTGATGTTGAAGTTGTGCTATAAGGGCTTGCATTCATCAATTATTTAGATGAACAAGTTAGTTAAATCTGTATATTCATACTTCACAATTGCTCCATATGAAAAAGAAAGAAAAAGGGGTTGTAAACACAGAAAACCAAACAACCCAAACCAATTCTCGCAGGTCGTTCCTGCGCAACGCAGGTCTTGCTGCAGCAGGGTTTTACATTGTTCCCCGTCATGTGTTAGGACGAGGGTTTGTTGCCCCTAGTGATAAACTCCAAATTGCCGGCATAGGTGCTGGAGGTAAAGGGGAAAGTGATTTGTGGAGTTTCTTCAACAGTGGCAAAGCAGATATTGCTTTTTTATGTGATGTAGACGATAGACAATCCAAAAAAAGCAGAGAGCGTTATCCAAAAGCTAAGTATTATAAAGACTATCGTGAAATGCTCGATAAGGAGCATAAATATTTTGATGCTGTTTCAGTTTCAACACCTGACCATATGCACGCCATTCAAGGCTTGGCAGCTATGCAGTTGAAGAAACATGTGTACATACAGAAACCATTGTCGCACAATATTTCTGAAGCAAGAGAATTAACAGAAGCGGCACACAAATACAAAGTGGTTACACAAATGGGCAACCAAGGTGCCAGTGGAGATGGGGTTAGAAAATTAATTGATTGGTACAATGCCGGACTAATTGGAGATGTTCATACCATATACTGTTACACAGACAGACCAGTATGGCCACAAGGAGTTGGTTGGCCTACTACCAAAGGAACAGTTCCAGAAGGCTTAGATTGGAATCTATGGCAAGGTGTTGCGCCTAATAAAGATTATGTAGATGGTTTGTTGCCATTTAACTGGAGAGGCTGGTGGGATTACGGTACCGGTGCATTAGGAGATATGGCTTGTCATATCATGGCCCCTGCTTTTGCAGTATTAGGTTTAGGATATCCTGTTTCTGCAGAGTGTAGTGTTGCCACCAGGTATTTACAACCATGGACACGTGCTTATTATCCTGAAAGCTGTCCTACTGCATCACATATTATCTTAACCTTTAAAGGACAGAATGGAAAACCTGATGTAAAACTACATTGGATGGATGGAGGAATTCAGCCTGCACGTCCTGAAGAATTAGGACCAAATGAGATGATGGGAGATGGTGGAAATGGCGCCATTTTTGAAGGAACAAAAGGTAAAATGATTTGTGGCACTTATGGTGCTTTACCTAATTTATTGCCAACATCTAAGAGTAAGGAATATGATAATGTACCACAAACAATTAAGCGTGTACCAAAAGGCGATAATGGCCACTACGCAGCATGGGTTGAAGCTGCCATTGCTGGTTATGGTTCACCCGAAGAAAAAGAGTTAAGTTCTAATTTTAATATTGCTGGTCCTTTAACGGAGAGTGTGTTAATGGGTAACTTAGCTATTAGAAGTTTTGATATTCAAAAGAAAGCGGCTACTGGAAGAGTGTCTTATCCTGGCAGGAATATCAAACTACTTTGGGACGGTCCAAATATGAAGATCACCAACTTTGATGAAGCCAATCAGTTTGTGAAAAAAGAATACAGAACATTCTAATTTTATTATTGCGATTTTTAAAAAACCCACTTTGAATAATTCAGAGTGGGTTTTTTTGATTCATCCCAATAAAAAAGGGCTAGCATATTCATACTAACCCCTTATGAAATTTAGCGCTTTGCAGCAGCAAATATTAAATTGAGAAATCCTTCATGTATGCCGCATTCTTTTCTGCGCTTTCCATTGGATTGGTTCCTGTGAATGCTTCTTGTTCAACAATATGGTGTTGCATACCGTATTTCTTCATCTGACCAAGTATCTTTTTGAAATCGATACCCCCCTTGCCAATCTGACAAGATTCAATGCCTTTAGCCGTTTTGGTTTGGTCTTTTACATGGCAAAGCCTGAATCGGTTTGGATATTTTTTAGCCCATGCAATTGGATCTTCATTGGCAGCAACTACCCAATAAATATCCATTTCAAAATCTACTAAACCTGCATCAGTTCCTTCCATCATTACTGTTTGTGGAACCTGTCCGTCTAATACTTTGAAAGAGTAATCGTGGTTGTGGTAAGCAAAACGAATTCCATTTTTCTTACAAATTTCACCGCTCTTATTAAACTCGTCGTTGAAACGTTTGAAATCGTCAATCGATTTTTGTGCTCCCTTGTAAGGACAAATCAAATACTTCACACCAACTTCAGCAGCTTCTGCAGCTTTGCGTTCAAAATCTACTGTGTTATTAGAGTGTGCAGATACCAAGCTCATACCCAAATCGTCCATATATTTTTTGAACTCGGTATTTTTCCAACCCCAGAAAAATCCTTTAGGGCCTTCAAAGCTTTCAATTTGTTTATACCCATAAGAAGACAATTTTGCCAGCGTACCTTTGGCATCTTTCATCATATCTTCTTTAACAGTCCAAAGTTGTAAACCAAATGCAGAAAGTTTTTTTGTTTCACCTAAAGTGTGCAGGAAATTAGATTTTCCAACAAAGGGTAAACTTAAACCTGCAGCAGCAAGGCTTGCTGTTTTTAAGAAATCTCTTCTATTATTACTCATACATTTTTTTTAAATAATCAACAAAGCATACTATTACAAATTTGATGCCATCCAACTAGGTTGCCCAAGCTTTGTCTCCTTTTTTGTAATCAACACATCCTTCAAACTTGCCTGGAACAGCAACATAGCGCAATACTTTTGTTGCACCTACTTCAGAGGTAAAGAAGCCCCATAAAGTAAGCTCTTTCATCATTCTAAAATAATGAGGCATTTCTTCGGGCTTTTTCTTTTCTTGAAAAGCTTTTGCTTCTGCATCTAATTCGGTTAATAATTTAGTGCGCTCTTCTGCACTAGCTTCCATAAAGGCTTTGCCAATTTTTGCTTTTGAATCTTTAAATTTCAATGCGGCCATACCCTCCATAAATACTTTTGCTTCAGCAGGCTTATAGCAATCTTTTACAATTACTGTCATAAACTCACCCACATTAGCTTCTTTGGCACCAGGTGTATTTGTTTTAGGCAAAATAGTTTCTGCTACTTCATTTAAAAAAGCAATGTCTTCAGGAGTAAATGCTACTGCATCACCCGCTGTTGATTTACAGCCAGATAAAAAAGCTTGTGAACCCAAAATAGTGCCACCCAGTAAAAGGGCAACGCTGGATAATGCTTCTCTTCTATTCATCATGATTAATGCATTTAATAATTTATAAATTTCCTTTTTTCAATTCGCTTACTGCAAAATCTGCAGCTCTAGCGGTGAATGCCATATATGTTAATGATGGATTAACGCAGGCAGCTGATGTCATGAAAGATCCATCTGTTACAAACACGTTTGGTGCATCCCAAACCTGGTTATTTTTATTCACTACAGATGTTTTAGGATCTGCTCCCATTCTTGCTGTACCCATTTCATGAATACCACGACCCAATACTGCATTGGCATCATATCCTTTTACGTCTTTAACACCAGCATTGGTTAGCATTTCAATGGCATCGGCCAACATGTCTTTGCGCATCTTCATTTCATTCTCTTTCAATTCAGCGTCAATTTTCAACACGTTCAGACCCCATTTATCTTTTACCGTTTTATCAAGGGTTGCGAAATTTTTGTGGTCTGGTAATACCTCACCAAAGCCCATCATACCCATGCTCCAACCACCAGGTTCAGAAATAGCTTCCTTGAAATCTGCACCAATAGTGAATTCGGCAACTTTACTGCCCCATCCACCTCTATTGCCACTACCTTGGTAGCCAAAGCCCCTTAAATAATCGCGCTTATCGCTGCCAATATTTTGATAACGTGGAATGTAAATACCATTGGCTCTTCTACCGAATGTATATTTATCTTCATACCCCTCCATTCTTCCGCCAGCACCAACACCTAAATGGTGATCCATAATATTATGACCTAATTCACCACTGCTACTTCCTAATCCACCTTCCCAAACATCTGTTGCAGAATTCATTAGAATCCAAGCAGAGTTTAAAGTAGAAGCGTTTAAGAAAATAATTTTAGCATTGTATACATAAGTCTTATTGGTCTCCGCGTCTAATACTTCAACCCCAGTTGCACGCTTTTTATCTTTATCGTATAAGATTTTAGTAACAATACTCCAAGGTCTTAAAGTAAGATTGCCTGTTTTCATTGCAGCAGGTAAGGTAGAGCTCTGTGTGCTGAAATATGCACCAAATGGGCATCCCAACCAACATTTGTTTCTAAACTGACAAGCAGATCTTCCTTCTAGTTCTTGCGTTATATTAGCTGTACGACCAATAATCATCGCACGCTGACCTTTATAATATTCCTTTAATCGTTTTGCTACGTCTTTTTCTACACAGGTCATTTCCATAGGAGGCATAAACTGCCCATCAGGCAATACATCTAATCCATCTCTATTTCCACTGATACCTGCAAATTTTTCTACATAGTCGTACCATGGTTCAATTTCTTTGTAACGAACCGGCCAATCAACTGCAATCCCATCTTTGGCATTGGCTTCAAAATCTAAATCGCTCCAGCGATAGCTCTGTCTGCCCCACAACAAAGAACGACCACCCACATGGTATCCTCTGAACCAATCGTATCTTTTTACTTCCACATAAGGGCTTTCGGTATCTTTTACCCACATGCCATAGGTTTGTTCATTCAAAGGATAATCACGGTCGAGCACCTGATTTTGCGCAATCATTTCCTGCGTTTTTCTTCCGTGGTGCGGATAATCCCATGCTTCTTTGTTGGCATTCACGTAATCTTTTACGTGTTCAATATTGCGTCCCCTTTCGAGCATCAATACTTTTAAGCCTTTTTCTGTAAGCTCTTTTGCTGCCCAGCCTCCGCTGATGCCGGAGCCAATCACAATCGCGTCAAAATTTTGTTCAGCCATGTTGGTTGTTTAAGCGTTGATAGATATTGTAAAGATTGATTTTAAATATTACAGATGTCAATTGCTTTTTTAAGTGAGCCAATTTTATCTTTTGCAATGGGAATAAACTCTTGTGCTACATATCCAGTAAAGCCAGTAGCAGCAATAGCTTTCATAATTGCAGGATAATATAATTCTTGTGAGTCATCAATTTCATGTCTGCCAGGAACACCAGCAGTATGATAGTGTGCTATATAGGGTGCATGTTTCGTTAAGGTTCTGATTACATCACCTTCATTAATTTGCATATGATAGATATCGTATAATAACTTAAAATTTTCTGAGCCAATAGCTTTACAGAGATCTACTCCCCAAGTAGTGTTATCACACATATAATCTTTGTGATCCACTTTACTATTAAAAAGTTCCATAATGATTACCACTCCTCTTTTTTCAGCAAGTGGCATAATTTTCTTAAGCCCTTCTGAAGCATTTTTTAAGCCAGTGGCATCATCCATTCCATTTCTATTGCCACTAAAACAAATCAAATTTTTATACCCGGAATCGGCTACTAAATTGATATGTTCGGTATAGTTTTTAATGAGGGTATCATGGTATTGAGGATCGTTCCATCCCTTTACCAGACTAATTTCTGCACCATTGCACATGGTAGACATCAAGCCATATTTCTTTAGTATTGGCCAATCTTTTGGACCTACTAAATCAATGCCCGTAATCCCTATTTTTTTTGCTTCAATACATAATTCATCTAATGATAAACTATCAAAACACCATCGACAAACTGAATGGTTGATATTGCCTTTCATAGAAGTAGAAACTGTTGCACAAGAAGCCAATGTAGGAATGAGTGGAGCTGATGCAACCGCAACAGAACCAGTAATGATGTTTTTAATGACAGAACGCCTATTCGATGAATTTTTCATATAGCAATTAGAACCCTAATATAATTATTAGTTTGCATCAAACCCACAGGAATTTTATAAAACCTTCAATGAGTTAAAACATTCGGCAAACAGATTGCAACAATGATTAATATGCCTTAAATGATTATAATCGATGAGAATGTTTAAATTAGTGCTCCTTTAAAAAAACAAATCACAATAAAAAAAATACTATGCCTAGAAAATTAAGAATGGGAATGGTGGGTGGAGGTAAAGATGCTTTCATTGGTGCTATCCACCGTTTGGCAGCCAATATGGATGGACAAATAGAATTGGTATGTGGTGCGCTAAGCATCAACCCAACAATTGCTCAAGAGTCTGGTGAAATGTTGTATTTACCAAAAGATCGCATTTACCTTACTTATGATGAAATGATTACTAAGGAAGCAGCCCTTCCTGCAGACAAACGCATGGACTTTGTTACCATTGTAACACCCAATTTTGCGCATTTTGCACCAGCGATGATGGCTTTGGAACATGGATTTCATGTAGTGATAGAAAAGCCCATCACATTTACATTGGAAGAAGCTAAAAAATTAAAAGCGGTAGTAGCAGAAACAGGATTAACGCTCTGCTTAACGCATACCTATTCTGGATACCCAATGGTTAAACAAGCTAAAGCAATGGTGGCTGAGGGTGCATTAGGGAAAATTAGAAAAGTATGGGTAGAGTATCCACAAGGATGGTTGAGTAAACTAAGCGAAAGAGAAGGCAATGCCCAAGCAGCTTGGAGAACCGATCCTAAAAAATCGGGCAAGAGTGGAAGCATGGGAGATATTGGTACACATGCAGCACATTTAGCAGAATATATAACAGGCGCACAAATCACTAAACTATGTGCAGACCTTAATACAAAAGTAGAAGGCCGTTTATTAGATGATGATGGATCGGTGTTATTGCATTTTAGCAATGGTGCAACAGGTGTGTTAATGGCATCACAGGTTGCAGCGGGTGAAGAGAACGCATTGAAGATTCGTGTGTATGGAGAAAAAGGTGGATTAGAATGGGCGCAAATGGAACCCAATACATTAATCGTAAAATGGTTAGAAGCACCTATGCAAATATTACGTGCAGGCGCTAACTATACTGATCGCTTATCTAGTTTTGCAACCAGTAATTGTAGAACCCCAGGTGGACACCCAGAAGGTTATTTAGAAGCATTTGCTAATATCTATAAGAACTTTACCGCAACTATTCAATCAAAAATCGATGGCACTACTCCTACTAAAGAACAATTGGATTTTCCAGGAGTAGAAGATGGAATCAGGGGTATGGCATTTATAGATAATGTGGTTGCTTCTGCACAATCCGATTTAAAGTGGACCGAATATAAAATCTAAATAATGACGAATATTAAAGGACCAGGCATTTTTCTGGCTCAGTTTATGGGCGACACAGCTCCGTTTAATTCATTGGCATCTATTTGCCAATGGGCTGCTTCCTTAGGATTCAAGGGAGTACAAATTCCTTCTTGGGATGCGCGTTGTATTGATTTACAAAAAGCAGCTGAAAGCAAAACCTATGCAGAGGAGATTAGGGGGATTGTAGCCGCCGCAGGTTTAGAAATAACTGAATTATCGACCCACTTACAAGGACAACTGGTAGCCGTAAACCCAGCGTATGATGCGTTATTCGACGGCTTTGCTCCCGAAGGCCTAAGAGGAAACAGTAGTGCAAGAACAGCATGGGCGGTACAGCAATTAAAGTATGCAGCCAAAGCATCTCAAAACCTAGGACTCAATGCCCACGCTACTTTCAGCGGAGCACTATTGTGGCAAACGGTTTACCCATGGCCTCAACGGCCAGCAGGTTTAGTAGAAACAGGGTTTACTGAACTAGCAAAAAGATGGATGCCAATACTCAATGAATTTGATGCGCATGGAGTTGATCTTTGTTATGAAATACATCCAGGAGAAGACTTACATGATGGTGTTACTTATGAATTGTTTTTAGAAAAAGTAAACAATCATCCACGTGCTTGTTTGTTATACGATCCCTCCCATTTTGTACTACAATGCTTAGACTACAAAGCCTATATAGATCATTACCATGAACGCATTAAAATGTTTCATGTAAAAGATGCAGAGTTTAACCCAACAGGTAAACAAGGTGTTTATGGCGGCTATCAAGGTTGGGTAGATAGAGCAGGACGCTTTAGATCATTAGGAGATGGGCAAGTAGATTTCAAAACCATTTTCAGTAAACTAGCGCAATACAATTATACAGGTTGGGCAGTGATGGAATGGGAATGTGCATTGAAGCATCCTGAAACAGGTGCAGCAGAAGGGGCACCATTTATACAACAACATATTATTCGAGTAACCGATAAAACATTTGATGATTTTGCTGGAACCGGATCAGACGAAAATTTTAATAAAAAAATATTAGGTATCAACTAACTTTAACGAGTGCGCACGAATAGGTGTAGCAATTTTAAATTTTAAACGAACGATTATGAAAAAGTACTTAGTGCTATTTGCCATTACCGGATTAGTAGCTGCTGCATGCGGCGGTAGTGAAGAAAAGAAAGAAGACAAAGCTGCAGAAACTGCACCAGCAGCGGCTCCAGTGGCCGACTTAAGCAGTAATCCTGACTACACAAAAGGATTGGAATTGGTTGGAAAATCAGATTGCTTAACCTGTCATAAAATAAATGATAAATTGATTGGACCATCTTATAAAGATGTTGCTGCTAAGTATGAATCAACCGAAGAAAATATTAGTATGCTAGCAAGTAAAATCATCAAAGGTGGTAAAGGTGTTTGGGGTGAAGTGCCAATGACACCGCATCCTCAAGTAAGTGAAGAAGATGCAAAAGCAATGGTGAAATACGTTTTACTACTTAAGTAATTTACATGACTAATCTACTATGGATCACTGCCATTGCAGTTGCAATGGTTTTTGCACCTGAACAAAAAGAAAACCTTTTACTAGCGGCACCAACAACCAGCCCTAATCCCCCGAAGGGGAAATGGATTAAACTGTTTGATGGAAAAACCACCAACGGTTGGAAAACCTATGCCAAAGACAGTATTGGAGGTGCATGGAAAGTACAAGATGGTATGTTGTACTTAGATTCCAAGGCAAAGAAAGAACAGAAGTTGGGCGGGGGTGATATTATTCATGAAAAATCGTTTGGAAATTTTCATTTGAAACTAGAATGGAAGATTTCACTAAATGGCAATAGCGGCATCATATTTTGGGCACAGAATGATCCATCTAAATACAAAGCAGTTTGGCATACAGGTCCTGAAATGCAAGTATTAGACAATGGAGGACACCCTGATGCAAAAATTAGAAAACACCGTGCGGGAGATTTATATGATTTAATTGAAGGACCAGACACTGCGGTTAAACCAGTAGGTGAATGGAACAAAACAGAAATCATTGCGAAAGATGGAACGCTTGAATTAAAACTCAATGGAGTAACCACCGTTAAAACCACCTATGGTGATGAAATTTGGTACAGCTTAATTGGTAACAGCAAATTCAAAACCATGCCTGCATTTGCAAGAACCTTTAGTGGACATATTGCATTACAAGATCATGGAGATGATGTATGGTTTCGCAATATCCAAATTAGAGAATTATAATGCCGACCCTGAACCACGAGTACTTTATGCAACAAGCATTAAAGGAAGCACAAGCAGCTTTTGATGCGGATGAAGTACCCGTGGGCGCAGTGGTGGTAATGAACAATCAAATTATTGCAAGGGCACACAATCAAGTAGAACTCTTAAACGATTCTACCGCACACGCCGAAATACTCGCCCTCACTTCTGCCTACAGTTCACTCGGAGCCAAATATTTACCAGAAGCCACTTTATATGTTACCGTAGAGCCCTGCATCATGTGCTGTGGTGCAATTTACTGGGGTAAAATAGGCAGCATTGTTTATGGGGCTTCTGATGAAAAAAATGGCTATCGGCATCTCACTAAAGAGCAATGGCCTTTTCATCCTAAGACTGAATTAATTTCTGGAATTCTTGAAGCGGATTGTGCTTTTTTAATGAAGTCTTTCTTTAGATCGAAGCGATAACTGCCTCATCTTACTCAAACCCTGCTCAAACAATCACTTCATTCGCTGCAGATTACATTTCTATCTTGCTCAAACAAACTCTTCGCTCGCTGCCGATTATATTCCTATCTTCCTCAAACAAGCTCTTCGCTCGCTGCCGATTATTGCATCTACTTATTCGAAGACTTGCTAGTGCATGCAATAATCGAATGCTCGCTCCGTGCTTGTTTGAGCAATGATTGAATCTGTTGCCCACTGAAAAGTTGATTGTATATTTTAACAGAGTAAATGTTTGGAGTTAAATTGAGGTTTGTAAATTACAAAGACATTAATGTCTATACTACAGATGATTAAACAACTTCAAATTTGTTGGCTTTTCTACAAAAACTTTGCTGTAGCATCGTTGTTTTTTACTTTATGTTGCATTAGTTTATTTTGGAAATATGAGTTCAGTGTTTTCTCGGGAATTTTTTGGTTCAAGTTTTTCACATGGTTGATTATTTATTATTTCGTGAATGACTTTAGAAGAAAGGAGTATTATTTTTATTACAATTTAGGCATATCTAAAAGACAACTTTGGGTAACCACACTTGGTTTTGACTTCAGCGTTTTTATTCTATCCATCATTCTAATCAGTAACGTAAAATGATTCAACAATTAGAAGCCGATGGAATTCAACTGCAGTTTGGTGACCGAGTCATTTTATCAGATGTATACCTTAGCTGTGCAAAGGGTTCCATCCTTGGCTTGCTAGGCAGAAACGGTTCGGGAAAGTCTTGCCTTTTACAAGTCATTTTTGGATCACTTTTTTGCGAAAAGTCTATCAGAATCAATAGGGTTTCATGCAATGAAGCTTACAAAAACCCAAGTTTAATCAGTTATTTACCACAGTTTCACTTTATACCAAATAGCTTATCACTAAAAAATATCTTTGACGTATACGCATTAGACTATTCTATATTTGGGCTTCAGTTTCCATCTATCAACATACCCATGCATCAAGCCTTCAGGAATTTATCTGGAGGAGAAAAACGATTGATTGAAATCTATATAATTGTAGAATCAACTACACATTTTGCACTCTTAGACGAACCCTTTACTTTTTTGAATCCAATTCAAATAGAAGCTGTTAAGTCCTATATTAAATCTAAAACAACAACCAAGGGATTTATTATTACCGACCATTTATATAAACATATTTTAGACATCAGTGATACCAATTATGTATTAGCAAATGGCAAAACACATTTAATAAAACAGTTCAGCGATTTTGAAAGGCTTGGTTACATCAGGATTGAAAACTCAATATAGCGCTGTTTCAAAATAAACACGGAAGCGAGCATTCGAGGATTGCATGCATAAGCAAGTTATACAGTAAGTACAAGCAATACTCGGCAGCGAGCGAAGTGTTTGTTTGAGCAATGATTTTGAACAAGTAGTTTAAATGATTGTATTAATAGATAGAAATATAATATGATGAAATGGATTCTACTGCTACTCACATTTAATTTGTATCCCAAAAACAATATGAAAGAAATTTATCGTTTTTCTGCTCAATCAAATTTAAGAGAATGGAGAATAGTGAACGATGGGGTAATGGGTGGCATATCTAAGAGTTATTTTTTAACTAGCAATGAAGGTCATGGGCAATTTTCGGGCCATGTGTCTTTGGAAAATAATGGTGGGTTTGCATCCATTCAATTGAACCAATCCGTCACTATTCCTGATAACATTAAATACATTGTTTTACATGTGAAAGGTGATGGTAAGCAATATGAATTTAGGCTCAAGAATGATTTATATCAGTCCGTATCTTATGTACACCCATTTAAAACTTCAGGAGAATGGGAAACCTTACAATTAGCCGTTGGCGAATTTTATCCTCAGTATTTTGGCAGAAAATTAAATAGTCCCAACTTCAATTATAAAAAAATAGAACAAATCAGCTTCTTAATATCTAATAAAAAAGAAGAAGATTTTAAACTATTAATTGATGGAATAAGCATGAACTAGACATTAAAATACTCAACTAATGCATCTAGCGTTTCTGTACTTACAGATATATCTTTGATTATCTCTCCCTTATGCATTAGTAAAATTCTGGTACTTAATTTTGCTATATGATTTAAATCGTGGCTACTAACTATAATAGTAGTTCTATCATTAACATTCAATTCCTGTAATATTTTAATTAATCTAATTTGCGAACTAGGATCCAGGTTCGCAAACGGCTCGTCTAAAATCAATAATTCAGGTTTCTGCAATAGGCAAGCTACAATCCCTACCTTAAATTGATTCCCTTTTGATAAATCGCGAATATATTTTTTGAAATCTACACCACCGTCAAAGAAATAAGCATATGAAGAAACACGATCATCTACTTCTTGTTTATTTAGACCATGGAGTTTACCCACAAAATAAAAATACTCGCTTGCAGTTAAATAATCAATCAAAAAACCATCATCCAAATACGCTGCTGTATAGTTTTTCCAATCTTCTGAACTATTAACTGGAATACCTTTTATTGAAACAGTTCCAGACTCAGATTTTAATAAGTCTAGTACCAATCTAAACAGTGTTGTTTTGCCCGCCCCGTTATTACCAACTAAACCTATAAGTTCACCTTTATTAATACTTAACTCAGGAATATTCGCACAAACTACGCCGCCGAATTTTTTTGTAAGGTTTTCTATGAATATCATCATTAATTTATTTTTCTCTGAAGCCTGCTATGATTGTATATTTTTGTTTTTTAAGGCGCTCTGCTATTTGATTGATCCACCAATTTTGAAGAAATAATGGAATGAAACCTACCATTCCAATTGCAACAACAGCGGACCAAAATCCAAAGAATGGCATAACAATACCGTAAATCCCCATTAATAAGAGCAATGGAATTAATGTAGTTAAGAAACTATTTAACCCTACTCCTTGATAATTGAAATTGGCACTTTTACTGATATCAATTCCCTTTGTATTATAAACATTAATCAATACGCCAAGCGGTAAAATAAGCCCAATATTAAACGCAAATAACGCGATATGCAACGGTATGATTCTCCAATCCATTATGCCGTAAAACAAACTAATAATAAATGGAACGGTGTTCAAAATTCTTACTAAACTCAGCTTGCTTTTTACATAATTAGTAAGTCCATGTTTGGAGATCATCAATTGTTCTATATGTGCTGTTTGCCAAGAAAATAAAAACTGCATATAATTCAAGCTACTCAAACCAGTAATCATATACGCCATAACGATTATTATCAGCCTAGGCGATTGCTCATTAAATAAATCTTTATCATAAATCATAAAACCATATAAAAGAAATATGAAGCTCATTAAAATGGTATTTCTCGGGCGTTTATTTCTGAATATTAGTTTTAATTCATTTGAAATTAACTCACCAAAACTATCAGTCCATTTTAAAGAAAGATTGCTGCTTGCTTTGCTATTGGCATCAATATCAAGATAAAAATTAGCCCTTAACAATGAGCGATTGATAAGAAATGCCCATATAAAAAATAAAACAGGAATCAGTGCAAGCCAAGAATTGTTGAGCAACTGCGGAAAAAAATAAACCGATATAGCTGAAATTGAAAAAATATTATTGGCAGTACACAAGAAAATAGTTGCAATAACAAGCACAAATCCAAATAACCATTTTGTATTGATAATTGATTTTCTCTTTAAATAAATTACCATAAAATGATTGGCAAGCATTAGAAAAAATAGGCAAACTAAAAAAGCTATGAAAACACTAGCTCCAAATTTCTCTAAAACAGTTCCTACCATAAATGGTATAAACAATACCAATGGAATTAAATTAAAAAGGCTTAGTAAAGAACGAAGGTTTAGAAAATTAATGAGTTGACTTTTCTTTACATTCTGAATTAAATAGGGCTTAACAGATAAAGTTGGTAATTCTTGAAACCAATAACGAAGAGGTATATCTATTAAAAAGTAATAAAGCATGATTCCACAAAAGGTATCAAACTCTTTCCCAGGAGTAAATTTATATAAAATAGAATTCAACATTGCACCGAGTACAATGGCAGAAGATAAAAGATATACAATCAGAAAGCCTATAAAGATTTGTCCAAACAAACTTGCTCCAGAATGCCTACTTCTAACTATTTTTTTCGCCTCATTAACGATTAAAGAGAATAACATCATCGAATATAAATAAACTATATGTATTTTGATAAGTAGTTTATTGAAAAGGATAGACTTAGAGTATATCACAGTTAGCATGAATAAAGCTATACAAGAAATGGCTTACTCAGGTGGAGGTACTATACAATTCAATATTGTAGAAAGTGCCAATGCGGATCTTATTATAAAAAGATGCATTGAGTTATTTAATTATTATAATGATCTTGTAGAATTAAGAAAATAAGTAAACCTTACTATTTTACACAGGCCTACTTCATAAATTACAAAATAGTTGATTTAAAGGATTTTACATAAACTAGAAAAAATAAGTCAATGTTGGAGTAAGAGTTATAGTCTCGAGAGTATTTGTTGAAGCCAAATAGTATAGTCGTGATCGTATACCCAAATGAAATTTGGTATCGATTTTAACTGAATACTGCAGCCCAACTGCAAGCCCACCCTCTTCTAATCTACTATTCTGAAAATTACGCTGTCTAAAATCTGCATTATTACCTATGCTAATTTCTTGCTGTTGACTCCTTAAATAAAAGAGGCCAATTTCGTATTTAAAATTTTTAACTTTTTTAGATAGACTCCTTTGATAAAATAATTGATAAAACCGATTTTCATGTTTAATATCAAAATCCAAAACAGAAATTCCAACACCATTAATAAAAACATTGTAATTGATTTTATTTAAATTCTGACTATAATTATAACCTAAACTCCAAGAAGCCATTTTAGTTGCCTGATATTTTAATTCCACACCAGACATGCTACCAATAAAATTTTTCTTTAAAAATGCAGCCCCATCTGGTCTCCCAAATTCTTGATAACCACGAACAAAAAAATTACCCTGCATTCCGTAACTAATTTCTAAGGATAATTTAGTTTTTGTTTGAGCTAGAACTTGTAAGGATACAATCATAAGACTAACCGAAACGATTGTTTTTATCATTTTGAATTTTTTATTACAACAAACTCTTTGTCAATCAAATATATGTTTCAGTGATATAAAAAAAGATTTTATTTAATGTAAGTTTACAGTAGGAATATTAAAAAAAACTGCAAAAACACATTCTATGTACTCAAGCAATCACGTAAATGAGCATTCGATTATTGCTGAATAACGAAATTATATGAGATGTATTAGCTGAGTAAAATACCTAAGTGAGCATTCGACTATTGCCGCATTAAGCAATTAGACAGATTGGATGTGCTTAGTAAAATACGAAAGTGAGCATTCGATTTTTGCATGCATTTTAGCCGTATATGAGTTTAGTGCCTGCAAAAATCGGCCGCGAACGAAGTATTTTACTAAGCACATCAACTATCAATGTCGAATTCCGAAACAAATCCTCCCTTTAACACCTAGTTAAACCAATGCCGCTTAAATTTGTAGTAAATTATTATACCATTTAAACAGATAAATATGTCATTTACACTAGCACCTTTACCCTATGCGCATGATGCGCTTGAGCCGCATATTGACACTACTACCATGCAAATTCACCATGGTAAGCACCACCAGGCTTATGTAGACAATTTAAACAAAGCCATTGCTGGTACTCCCAACGAAGGCAAGTCTATTGAAGAATTGGTAAAATCAGCTGGTAGCATTAGCCCTGCTGTACGTAACAATGGCGGTGGTCATTGGAACCATACTTTTTTTTGGGAGAGCTTAGCTGCGAATGCAGGTGGCAACCCAACAGGCGCTTTGGCAGAAGCTATTGACGCTGCTTTCGGATCATTTGATGCATTCAAAGAAAAATTTGCAGCAGCAGGTATGACTCGCTTTGGTAGCGGTTGGGCTTGGTTAATTGTAAAAGAGGGCAAATTAGATGTAAGCTCTACGCCTAACCAAGATAATCCTTTGATGGATGTAGCTGAAGTAAAAGGCACACCTATTTTAGGAGCCGATGTTTGGGAACATGCTTACTATTTAAAATACCAGAATCGTAGAGCTGATTATTTAGCAGCA
>CAZTDV010000008.1:0-82345 GCA_964612195.1 uncultured Sediminibacterium sp. | reverse complement strand
AATCCGCAAATAGTTATATCAGGAACAATAAATATGAATGATGCAGATAGTGGAGGAGGACGCAGATAATTTATTAATAAGCAATCAATCGAATATGGAACAGACCTTACGGCAAGAAGCTAGTATCAACACCATTCTTGCAAAAAGACCACTCATTATTTCCGGACCTTGCAGTGCGGAAACCGAAGAGCAAGTGCTGGCAACTGCTAGTCAACTTGCTGCAACTGGTAAAGTAGATATTTTACGTGCCGGAATTTGGAAGCCCCGAACCAGACCTGGAAGTTTTGAAGGTGTTGGAACAAAGGGTTTACCTTGGTTGCAAAAAGCAAAAGAATTAACTGGGTTACCAGTAGCTGTAGAAGTAGCAACAGGTAAGCAAGTGGAAGATGCTTTGCATTTTGGCGTAGACGTTTTGTGGATTGGAGCTAGAACAACAGTGAATCCATTTAGTGTTCAAGATGTAGCTGATGCTTTAAAAGGAGTGGATGTTCCAGTTTTGATTAAGAACCCAATTAATCCAGATGTAGAATTATGGATTGGGGCAGCAGAACGTGTTGCTAAATCTGGAATCAAAAACATCGGATTAATTCATAGAGGCTTTAGTTCTTATGGTAATACAGAATACCGTAATGCTCCAATGTGGCATTTAGCTATAGAAATGAAGCGCAGGTTTCCTGAAATGCTTATGATTAATGATCCTTCCCATATTTGTGGAAGAAGAGATATACTACAGGAAGTAGCGCAAAAAGCAATTGACTTAGATTTTGATGGATTAATTATAGAGAGTCATATAGATCCAGATAATGCTTGGAGTGATGCTAAACAACAAGTTACTCCTGAAGTATTGGGTGCTATGATTAATGCAATGATTTGGCGTAAGGAAGACATTATTTCTGAAGAGTTGCATATTCAAATGGATAAAATGCGTGCGCAAATTAACCAGTTAGACGATGAGCTTTTACAATTATTAGGACAACGAATGAAAGTGGCCGATAAGATAGGACAATATAAAAAGGATAATAATATAACCATTTTACAAACCAATCGTTGGAATGCCATATTAGAGCGTGCTTTTGTAAAAGGAGGTCAGCTTGGTCTTAGCCAAGAATTTATCACTAAGTATTTTGATGCGGTACATATGGAAAGTATCAATCATCAAAATAAGATTATGAATTCATAATATGCAAAAGAAGCGTTTTTTATTCTCTGGGAAAGAGACCCTTTTTTATTTTGATGCAGCATTTAGCTTAGTAGAAAAAATTGTTTCAAAAGAGAAAGCAATTATTGTAACAGATGAAAATTTGTTTCAAGCATATAAGCGAAAATTAAAAGGCTTTAATACCATCGTATTAAAGCCAGGAGAACAATTTAAGGTTCAGCAAACGGTTGATGTTATTATTGACCAATTGATTGCATTGGGTGCAGATAGACAAACTACCTTAATTGGTTTTGGTGGAGGAGTTATTACAGATATTACTGGATATGTTGCAGGAATTTATATGCGTGGGATTGAAGTAGGGTATATCCCTACTTCTTTACTCGCTATGGTAGATGCAGCTATTGGTGGAAAAAATGGAATAGATGTAGGAGTATATAAAAATATGGTTGGATTAATACGCCAACCCTCTTTTCTTATTTACGATTATAGTTTATTAAAAACTTTGCCTTTAGCAGAATGGAAAAATGGATTTTCAGAAATTATTAAGCATGCCTGTATAAAGGATCGAAAAATGTTTGATGAATTAATGCAAAATAGCATCCCCAAGTACAAAAAAAATGCTTCATTATTGGCGAAGTTGATAATGCGTAATGCATTAATAAAAATAAAAGTAGTACAACAAGATGAATTTGAAAAAGGGGATAGAAAACTTTTGAACTTTGGTCATACACTAGGTCATGCAATAGAAAATTTGTATCAATTAAGTCATGGGGAAGCCATAAGTATTGGAATGACCTATGCGGCATTAATGTCTCAGCAATTAAAATTTTATAAAGAAGCAGATAAGGTTATACAGTTGTTGCATCAATATGGTTTACCAACTGTAGCCGATTTTGATGCTAAAAAAGCTTTTCGTATATTATTGAAAGATAAAAAAAGACAAGACGACTCAATCAATTATATTCTTTTGCAAAAAACGGGGAAAGGGGTAGTTCAGCCTCTGTTACTAGTGCAATTACAAGAGATTTTTAAACAATTCTAATATTCCAATTTGTACCGATGATTGCAACCATTCATCCTACTAATATACAAGGTGAAATACTGGCTAATGCAAGTAAAAGCTGTATGCAAAGAGCTTGTGCTGCTGCATTACTGCACCATGGATCAACTCGTATAACTAATCCGGGTAATAGTTTTGATGATCTGGCTGCTATTGAAATGATTCAAAAATTAGGAGCAGTTGTTATCAAGAATAATGATGGAAGTATTCGTATTGAAAGCAACGGGGTATTGCCTACTTCTGATGAATTAAATTGTGGAGAAAGTGGTTTGGGTATAAGAATGTTTACCCCAATTGCTGCATTAAGTAGTGAAAAATTATCTATCAATGGAACTGGTAGTTTACTAAAAAGGCCAATGCATTTTTTTGATGAAGTGTTACCACAGCTATCCATTCAAATTAATTCAACCAATGGTTATTTGCCCATCAAAATTCAAGGACCGCTAAAACCTGTTGATATTACTATTGATGGTTCATTAAGTTCACAATTTTTAACTGGATTATTAATGGCTTTTGGAGCTGCTAAAGCAGAAGGGGTTAAAATTAGCGTGATCAATTTAAAAAGCAGACCATACATTGATCTTACTTTAAAAGTGATGGAAGCATTTGGAATTATTGTTCGCAATAATGATTATGCCAATTTTGAATTTCATGCAGCAGATCAAAAAACTTATATAGCATCAATAGAATACCAAGTAGAAGGTGATTGGAGTGGAGCAGCTTTTTTATTAGTAGCTGGAGCTGTTGCGGGTAACATTACGGTGAAAGGATTGGACTTATTTTCAACTCAAGCAGATAAAGCTATTTTACATGCATTATCAGATGCAGGAGCGGGACTTTCACTTCAAGAACACCAAATTGAAGTACGGTCATTGCCTTTGAAAGCTTTTCATTTTAATGCAACAGATTGCCCAGATTTGTTTCCTCCATTAGTTGCTTTGGCTGCATTTTGCGATGGTACAACTGTTATTGAAGGGGTTAGTAGGCTTGCCCATAAGGAAAGTAATCGTGGTATTAGCTTACAAGAAGAATTTGGTAAATTGGGTGTTGAAATAAAGTTACAAGACAATTTGATGCTTATAACAGGGCTTAAAAAAGGGTTGCAGTTTAATACTGTACAATCAGCAACAGTAAATTCGCACCACGATCATCGAATTGCAATGGCTACAGCTATAACTGCATTAAATGCATGTGGACCTGTAACTATTCAAGATGCGGATGCTATTAATAAATCTTATCCAGCATTTTACAGTCACTTGCAACAGTTGGGTGTACGTGTAATAACTGAATTATAAATACGTTTAAATATAAAACAGTAAGGTGAACTCATTTGGAAAGTTATTTTGTGTACAAATTTTTGGCGAGTCTCATGGAGAATCCGTTGGATTAGTCATAGATGGATGCCCAGCGGGTCTTCCATTATGTGTTGCCGATTTTATTGTTGATACTGAGAGAAGAAAGGGAGGTGTACAAAAGGGGACTACTCCAAGAAAAGAAGATGATTTACCCATATTTAAAAGTGGGCTATTCAATGGAAAAACAACTGGTGCTCCATTGACTATATTATTTGAAAACAACAATACTAGGAGTCAGGATTATGATAAACATCGATCCATTCCAAGGCCAGGACACGCAGATTTTACTGCCCATTTGAAATACGGTGGTTTTGAAGATTTTAGAGGCGGAGGACATTTTAGTGGGCGTTTAACGGTATGTTTAGTTGCAGCGGGAGTGGTTGCTAAAAAGTTATTAGCTCAGCATCAGATTCAGGTTCAATCAAATATTAATGAAATAGCAGGAGAATCAGATTTAGATAAAGGGTTACAAAAAGCAATTGATGCAAAAGACAGTGTGGGAGGGATAGTAGCTTGTAAGGCATCTGGATTGCCAATTGGGTTAGGAGAGCATTTTTTTGATTCAGTTGAATCACTGATTAGCCATGCTGTTTTTGCCATACCTGCTGTTAAAGGAATTGAATTTGGTGCAGGATTTGCTGCAGCAAAAATGTATGGATCTGAACACAATGATGCAATTGAAAATATTTCGGGTCAAACTAAAACTAATCATGCAGGTGGAATAGTTGGCGGTATAACTAATGGAAATGAGTTGTATTTTAGGGTTGCAATAAAACCCACATCTTCTACACCCAAAGAGCAAATATCTTTAAATTGGGATAATAACCAGCAAGAACATTTTTCAATAAAAGGTAGGCATGATTTGTGTATTGCGTTGAGGGTTCCTGTAATTTTAGAGGCAGTAACAGCAATGGTAGTCACAGATTTAATGTTACTAGAACAGAAATTAAAAAGAATTATTTAACATGAACGGAGAATTTATATACCATATCACTACCCAAGACAAATGGGATTTGGCTCTAAAACAAGGGTTTTATGAGGCCGATACTTTGGCAAAAGAAGGATTTATGCATTGTAGTACAGCTGATCAGGTATCGGGTGTACTAGAAAGATACTATAAAGGAATGACTGGTTTGGTAAAGCTGACCATACAGAAAGATAAAGTAGAACGTCCACTGGTTTTTGAATTGGCAGGAAGCATCAATGAGGTTTTTCCTCATATTCATGGAACTTTAAATTTGGATGCAGTAGTTGCAGTAAATTCTATTTAATATAGCTTAACTTATTGAAAATCAGCATGCATTTTATATGCATGGCTGATTTTTTTAATTTGAATCAAACTTCGGCATATAATTTGGCTATTTAGGCTGAAAGTGCTCAATTCATTCGGTGTTTTATATACCTTATGAATTAGCACCATTGTTAACTTAAAGAAATTGAATGCATATTCGACTACTTCTTATTCTATTACTGCTTATTGCCGGTAAATTAAATGGGCAAACCCAATCTGATTCTGTATTATTTAATCATGGTATGCCCGATAGTTTGTTGTGGTCTGCAGATAGTGCTTTAAAAGCGGATGCCAATTTGGTTTTTACTGGAAAAGTGGTATTGGGAACTGCCAGTTATTACAGTGGTCGTTTCGAAGGAATTAAAACTGCTTCAGGAGAAAAATTTACTAATAAAGCTTTTACTGGTGCGAGTAATAACCTAAAATTAGGGACTTGGGTGAAAGTTACTAATATTAAGAATGGGAAATGGGTAGTTGTTAAGATCAACGATAAAATGCACCCTCGAATGAAGAAAAAGGGTAGGGTGATTGATTTAACAAGGGCTGCCGCTCAAAAATTGCAATTTTTGAATAAAGGACTTGCTAAAGTAAAACTAGAAGTGGTAGAAGTACCAAGTGGAAAAAATAATTAAAAGATAAAGTTATCATAATTTTAGAAAACCAATTTCTACATGTATTTTTGCCATAAATTAACAAAAACCTGTTTATGAAGAAATTTCTGTTTTCTTTGATAGTTGTTGGTTTGGCAACGGCTGCTTTTGCACAAACACCTACCAGCTATAAGAAAAGAGCAAGCTTAGGAATTGCTTTTTTCTTAAATGATATGTATACTGCGGAAAAAATCAGCAGAACTTCTCTATCTCGTGTTCTTCAAAGTGGTGAGTTCACTCCATTGAAAGAAATGAGTCCTGGGTTAAGCTTACAATATTTTGAAGGTATTTCTGAACATGTAGACTTTATGGCTACATTATCTGGTACCTATACCAAATATCCTTTTTATAGAAAATCTGGTATTACACCTTCTGTAAGAAGTCTTTTCTTATTGGAAGCTGATGCTAATGTGAATGTTAAATTACTTTCAGATAAATATGTAGTTGTTCCTTATATAACATTTGGTGTTGGCGCTTCTATGTATAATGGAACCTATTTTGCTGCTCAAGGTAATACTGGTTTAGGTTTACAATTCAATATTGGTGGAGAAACTTTCATCAATACTCAAATGTTTTATAGACCAGCTATTTCTGGATTAGCAGTTAATCATACAGCGTATTCAGTAGGTATTGCTTCTCCATTGAAGGATAAGCCTGCACCTGTTTTAGTTACTCCTCCACCTCCACCAGTTGTTGCTCCAGCTCCAGTTGATACTGATAAAGATGGTATTAATGACAAAGATGATAAGTGTCCTACAGTTGCAGGTGTTGCTAAATACAATGGCTGTCCTGTTCCTGATACTGATAAAGATGGTATCAACGATGAGAACGACAAGTGTCCTACTATCGCAGGTACTGCTAAATACAATGGCTGTCCAATTCCTGATACCGATAAAGACGGTGTTAACGATGAAGCAGACAAGTGTCCTTCAGTTCCAGGCTTAGCTCGTTACCAAGGTTGTCCAATTCCTGATACCGATGGTGATGGTGTTAACGACGAAGAAGATAAGTGTCCTTCAATTAAAGGAACTCGTGAAAACAATGGTTGTCCTGAATTAAAAGCAACTTACAATTTTGATAATAAGAAAGTACAGTTTGTTTCTGGTTCTGCGGTATTAACCAAGGTTTCTAAAGTAGAATTAAATAAAGTGGTAAAAGCACTTAATGAAAATCCAACTTTGAAACTTTTTGTAGAAGGTCATACTGATGCTTCTGGTAATGATAAAATCAATAACCCATTATCTTTGAAGCGTGCAAATGCTGTAAAAGCTTACTTAGTAGCTCAAAAAATTGATGCTGCAAGACTTACTACTGAAGGATTTGGAAGTAGCCAACCAATTTCAGACAACAAGACTGCAAAAGGTAAAGCACTAAATAGAAGAGTAGATTTTAAGGTTCAAGAATAATGATTGAACTTCTCATATTGAAAAGCCCCGAGTATACTCGGGGCTTTTTTTTGGCCGTATCGTTTAATAAAAATCTACAAAAGTTGGATATAATTGGGAATCCTATTTTAATGAATTCGATCCCCTCTTAATTCAAGATGTTTCATGATTTCTATTTCGTGAGCAAGCCATTCTTTCCATCTTGCTCTAACTTTAGTTTTAGGAATATATAATTCGGCAAGGGTAATAAATAAAGTATAATGTCCTGCTTCACTTTCCATGAATTTTCTATAGAATTTTCTTAAATATGAATCTTCTAACCCCTCACTTAATCGCTTAAATCGTTCACAACTTCTTGCTTCTATTAAGGCCATTGTAAGCAATTGGTCTAATAGCCTATCTTCTATATGCCCCCCCTTGTGTTGAAAAATCAATAATTGATTTACGTATTCATCCTTTCTTTGTTTTCCTAAAGAAAGTCCTCTTTTATTGAGTTCTGCCAATACAGCTCTAAAATGGCCCCACTCTTCAGTTACAATAGGGGATAAAGCTTCTACTAATTCTTTTCTATCAGAATATCTTTGAATATATGAAATGCAAGTTAAAGCTGCTTTTTGTTCACAATAAGCATGGTCTGTTAAAATAGCTTCTAATGAAATGCTTGCTAAATCTACCCATCTAGGATCGGTAGGTAATTGTAAACCGAGAATATTCTTGGTATGTGAAGATAAGTTTTCGGACATATTTAGTATGGTCATTTTTCAAAATAAGCAAGGCTGCCACCAACCCAGTCTTTGTCTTGGTTATATCTAACACCAATCATTTTACCTTTGCTTAGACGTGCTAAGTTATTGGTTGCTATTGGCCTTGCATCACCTTCTTTCCAAAAATAAAATATTCTAAGCTCTGCCTTGGCGGGTTCATCTGGGGTATTAATAACCGCAGCATATTTGACCTTTTTTTGAAGAATCCAATTTTCTGGATCTTGAACTAACTCAATATCTTTTGTTGTTACATCAATTACTACACCCTGCCCTGCAAAAGAAAATAATGGTTTTAAAACATAATTTTCCAAGTCTTGTGGAACTTGTTTTAATTCATTCAAAAACCAAGTAGTAGGAACATATGGGTGATTAATAAATGGCAATGTGTATTTACTAATTCTGTAGAACCAATTGGGGTGGGGAACCCATTCAACATTTAATTCTTCAAAAAGTATATTGCCCTTTTCTTGAATTTCTTCTTTTTGTTGCTGTAAATCATCAAATATAATCCTGTTATAAATCCGTTTAATTTGAATCTTCTTGTTGCCTTTAATATAAAAAAGGTCATTCCCTTCTTTTATTATTTCGGTTAAGCACACAACGGAAATACCGGTATATTCTGCTGTAAAGTAAAAGTCAATTTTTGTTTTTTGCTCATGTGGAAATAATTCTAACAGAATCACTTCTTCTGGAGAATATTGTCCTACAATTATTTCATTGAGTAATTCAGTATACGTTTCCGTTGTGAATCCATTTAAATAACAACTGTAATTGTCTGGTATGTTAAATTGCTTTCTACATATATTGTCTTGCCATATTTGATAAGCAAATAATGTAGGGAATCCTTGCATTTCAATTAACTGAGGTTCCAGGTCACCGAGATCATTTTCACAAATACCAAAGTCGAAAGCAATAAAATGGGTATGTTTATTTTGATTGGGAACCTGAACATTCACAGGAATAGAATTATTGGTTAATTCAGTGAAGTTGGGTTGTACAATAAAATCAACTATCGATTCGCAAGCTGAAAGTATTTTATCTTTAAAAGCTTGATCTATAAATACTGGTGTTTCAGCAACCCTGAATTCAATTGCTCCTTTAAATTTTTCATTTAACAATGCAAGGTATTCTTGATACCCAGCTTCAGTAAAAGATTCGTTGAATTGTTTTCTGATTGCAGGAACCATAAAATTTTATTTTGGACTATTGTGTAACCAATTCTTTGGTGGCTTCATTTAGAAAGTTAGGAAGAATATGGTTGTAGGTCCACATGATTTTTCCTGGATCCATTAATTGTTCAACCATGCTTTCCCATTTTTTTAAACCATGCGCTTCAATAACAACTTTCTTTTTGTCTTCCCTTTGTAAGTACATAGCCATCCCAATTGCATCTGCTTCTGGATGAAACTGTGTACCCATAAAATAGTCATTGAAACGGATAGACATTATGGCTCTTTCAAAAGGTACATGCGGCCTGTTTTTTTCAATGGCTAAAATAGCTCCTCCTAATTCCCTGATTTTATCGTGATTGGGTTCAATAACTTGATAGTCTCTACTGTCTACACAATAGAATGGATCATGTAGTCCTGAAAAGACCAATTCATGGTGGCCATCTTCCATCATATGAACTGGAAAAACACCAAAAGAAGTAGATTTTCTTTTACATACATTACCAATTTGGTAATGCCTGCAGAGAAGTTGAAAACTATGACAAATGAAGAAAGCGTGCTTTTTGGGAAAACAATTTGAACTATTGTTCCATTCCTCCAATTGCTTTAGCCAACTAAAATAGGCTGCTTCCCATTCCGTATCTACTGTATCAAGTGGAGAACCCGGCCCCCCACTTGAAATGTATAGATCGAAGTCAAATGAAGGCACAGCTAAATGTTCCCGAACATTAAATTCAGCCAATTGAATATGGATATTATTATCAATACCCCAATTGGCAATTATTTCTCTTATACAACGCATTCCTTCGTTAGCCTGACCTTCATAGAGGTCAAGAATGGCTACTTTGAAAGTTGTTTGGCTGGGTATTACCATGCTTATAAATAACTAAGATTGGTCTTAGGCGTTAATGTTAGTAAGGTTTCGTACATTAATTTAATGGTGTCTTCAATATCTTTTTTATGCAACATTTCAACTGTTGTATGCATATATCTTAAAGGGATTGAAATTAAAACAGAAGGGCATCCATCATTTGCATAAGCGAAACTGTCTGTGTCTGTTCCAGTGCTTCTGCTAAGGGTACGCATTTGAACAGGAATTTTGTTTTTCTCTGCAACTGTTTCTACAACCGCAAGTAATTTATTATGTATTGCGGGTGCAAAAGCAAGAGAAGGTCCTTTGCCACACTGAATATCTCCTTCAATTATTTTGCTAATCATTGGAGTGCTCGTATCGTGCGTTACATCGGTAATGATAGCAATATTTGGTTTTATTCTACGTGCAATCATTTCGGCTCCTCTTAATCCAATTTCTTCTTGAACAGCATTCACTACATAAAGGCCAAATGGCAATTGCTTTTTATTTTCTTTGAGCAATCTAGCTACTTCCGCAATCATAAATCCACCAACTCTATTGTCAAATGCACGTCCAATGATAAAGTCGTATGCCAATTCATCGTATCCTTCTTCATAAGTAACTACAGATCCAATTCGAATTCCTAAGGCTTCTACTTCTTTCTTATTTCTGGCTCCGCAATCCAAACAAAGGTTTTCTATTTTTGGGGATGGTTCTTTTTGTTCAGGATTACTTAAGCGGGTATGAATTGCAGGCCATCCAAAAACCGCTTTTACAGGGCCTTTTTTGCCATGAATGAGCACTCTCTTTGCTGGAGCAATTTGATGATCTACACCACCATTTCTTTTCAAATAAATAAGCCCTTGATCGTTAATATAATTGACAAACCAACTTATTTCGTCGCAGTGTGCTTCTATTACTACTTTAAAAGGGGCAGTAGGATTAACTACTGCAACAGCGGTACCATAAGGATCTGTAAATAAGGTATCTACATAAGGCTTTATGTACTCCATCCACAATTTTTGCCCCCTACTTTCAAATCCTACAGGAGATGGCGTATTAATATACGTTTTTAAAAAATTCATAGACTTTTCGGTAACTACCGACTTAGTCTTGTTTGTTTTAGCTTTGGCCATTATTAAAAGTTTAGTTTCCCAGCATGCCGGTTATGCCACAAATTGCTTTAACCAGCATTAATCCGTCAATGATTGCAAGATAATAGAGAATGCTTTTACGTTGGTACATATAGGTGCAAACAGTTATCAACAATACATAAGGTATACTGTTGAATAATATGCTGAAAATCGAAAATTCTTGCCTAATCGCAAAAATCCAATAAGCTATAATGCTTAAAATAGTCATAGGGTAAATGACCCAATACAATGTTTTTTTAAGCCCAAATTGAACTACCCAAGTTTTTAATTGCTGATTGGCGTCATTTGCATAATCCTTGATATCAAATAGAATACAGAGAATGCTTATGAACAACCAGTTTTTAATGAATAATAGCCAGGTTAATAGCTCTAAGCTTTTATCTTGTCCTGGATAACTTAAATCATAAAAAAACACAGGCGAAAAAGAAACCATGCCTGCCCAAACTAATCCAATAACTAAAGGCTTTATGCGTCCATGGTTTCTTAATCCCCAATTACCCAAAAAAGGGTGCATATTTTTATAATATGCAATACCCATTAGTAAGAAAGTAAAAAGTATTACCCAACTTTTAAAGTTTACTTTAGAAAAATGGGGCTGAAGTCCATTTACCATTAAGAGGGAAATCATGACTATTAAGAACGTTAATATTAACTGAGAACCTTCAATCTTTTTTTTATTGCTTAAATACCAAGCCGTTCTCTCGTTTAAATTAATGGGGTTCCCTTTTATTTCAATATAATAGGCATGTGTATAATACAGTACAGTTGCGAAGCTTAGTAATAAATAGTAAAAGATATTATTTAGAGGGAGCCCTAGTTGTAAAGAGCACTCAATGGATAGTGCAACAGCACAAATTGCATAAAAATAGTTACCATAAAAAAAGCCTTTTATAAATGCAATTCCTTTCATTACCTAATTAGGATAATGTCTGGAGAGTTAATGGTATCGCTTCTATTGTTGGCTTTATCTTTTAACCAAAATCTAAAATAAGATGTATCATTTCTATTGGTACAACCTACAATTGAAGGAGTTCCTGGTACATTTGCATTGTAAACAAAAGTGACTTCTAATTTACCTTTCAAATTTGGTGTGCCTGTAAAGTCTGGAACCCTATTGGGGCTTATGAATTGAACTCCTGGAGTAGTAGGACAAGTTCTTGAAATTTTTTGTACCCAAAGAGTATCTTGAATATCACCCTCTTTATCTGTAAAGTTTAAACTGAAAATGAGCAAATTGCCCTGTCTAAGTTCCCTTGAATTCACTTCATCAAATGAAAGTGTTGGCTTTGTATTAAATTCGTCTTTTTTACATCCGTAAAAAAAGCCGGTAATTGTCAGCAGGATTAATAATTTTGTTCTCATCAGATTACTTTCTATTCAAATTTAGTTAAAACAATACAAATAAGGTTGGTGCTACCCATTGATATTAACAATATTTTTTCTGTAAATGAATCCAGTTTTGATGATTTGTGCAACACTGTTTTTCAATTTCAGTACCAAAACAACTCAATTTACCGCAAATGGGTTGACCTGATTGATGCATTACCTTCTGAACGAAAGATACCACAAAAGATACCCGCGTTGCCTATTTCATTTTTCAAAGAGCAGCAGGTAATAACTGGAAATTGGCAAGAGCAGAAGATTTTTGAAAGTAGTGGAACAACAGGAATGGTAACTAGTAGGCACTATATAAGAGATTTAGCTGTTTATGAGCAGTCGTTTATTCATGGATTTGAACGCCAATATGGGGCTATTCAAAATTGGTGTGTATTAGCGTTATTGCCTGCTTATTTAGAGAGAGAAAATTCCTCCTTGGTATATATGGCCAATAAAATGATTGAGATGAGTAGTCATACCGATAGCGGCTTTTATTTGTACAATTATGATGAATTGGCCAGAAAGTTAGAAGAATTGGAAATAAAGGGCCAGCCCACAATATTATTGGGAGTCACTTTTGCTTTACTTGATTTTTCCGCACAATTTCCATTGCATTTAAAGCATACGATTGTAATGGAAACAGGGGGTATGAAAGGCAGAGGTAGAGAGTTAACACGATCCGAATTACACGAAACACTTATTGCTAGGTTAGGTCTCAATGAAATTCATGCTGAATATGGGATGACAGAATTGCTAAGTCAAGCTTATTCAAAAGGCAATGGGAGGTACTATTGCCCGCCATGGATGAAAGTATTTGTTCGTAAAGAAGATGATCCTTTTGAGTTATTGATGGAGGGAACAGGTCTAATACAAATAGTTGACCTAGCCAATATTTACAGCTGTTCATTTATAGCCACCCAAGATATCGGTAAAATATATGCAGATGGCAGTTTTGAAGTGCTTGGGAGAATGGATCATGCAGATATGCGTGGATGCAGTTTACTGGTGTTATAGAATTGAAGTTTGTTTTACTGTATTGTTTTATACACTTCTATTTGTTCTCTAGCAATATTCTTCCATGAGCAATAGTCTATGACCATTTGTCTAGCGTTCATTTTTTTTCTATTCCACTGAACTGATTCAATGTCGTTCATGCTTTCTACAAAAGTTTGCATTAGTTCTTCTACAGAATTTTCATTTAAGGCATAACCAGCATTAGCGGTTTTGATGAGTTCTGCAAAATAGGTTTGTTTAGAAACAATTGATGGTATAGACATTGATGCACTTTCCAATACTACAAAAGGGGAGTAGTCTAATCTTGAAGATCTTACCATAATGTCAATTTTACTAAGCTGTTCAAACTTTAGTGTGCCATATACCATGGGTTTTACAAATACATATTTATGTAATCCTAGTTTTTTAATTGATTTTAAAATAGCATTTCTGTCTCTTCCATTTCCAATTATCCAAAAAACAGCATTGTTGTTGGTTATTTTTTTAAATTTAGAAAATGCATTTAGTAAAATATCAATTCCCATTTTGGTTATACTTAATTCTCCACAGTAACAATAAATAATTTCATCATGTTTCATGATTTTAGGTGCAATATTGATATTGTTGTCTATCAATCCATTCGGAATTATATAAGATTTTTGTAAGTCAAAGGGATAATAATCTAAAAGCTCTTTTCTTTCAAATTCGCTTACAAAATGAATTGCACTAGCCCAATTAATAATGTTGGTGTCGAAATTTTCGAAATGTTTTCGTTTTAAATAACTAGCTCTTTTTAATGCATATGAATTGTACCTGCCATGTGGAGATAAAATGAATGGACAGTTATTTTTATGTAGATGAAAAATGATGGGATAGAAAATAGGCATAATACCTCCGTGAATATGTATGATAGTGCCAGCCTTAATAGCATTGATGGCATTTTTCATATTGCCTAGGGTATTCCACATAAAGAGGCTTGTGCTAAAGCAAATTACCTTATAAGGCTTTTGCTGTAATTGATCTAGTGATCCTGAGCCAATTCCCCAAACTTGAACAGCATGGCCAAGCTTAATCTGCTCAGTTGCCAATTGGTTAGCTAAATCAACTATAGGGTTAATTTTTTCCTTTGCTTTTCTTGCAAAAACAATATGTATTATTTCCATAAGAAATTCTGCATTTATTTATTCCAGAATGAAAATACAGTATATTTAAATATACAAAGAATTACCTATGAAGTTCCGTGAACTATCTTCCCGTTCTTTATTTTTTGCCTATTTATTACTTCTCTTTGGTCAATTTTTATATTGGCTTGGAAGAATTTTTTCTATTCATAATATCAAATGGTTTGTTTTAAAAGTCATTATTTATGCTTACTTGACTTTATGGCTTTATAATTATATAAAAACTTGGTTAGGCACTTTAAAACAATTTGGTTAACTTATTGAAAGAGTATTACTGATTTGTCTAAATAAAATAGAGAATTAAAATGCGTTATCCATATAGTGTTGAAAGAAGATTGTTAGATCAAATTTCTTCAAACGACCATTTTGTTTTTACAACAGATTTGGAAGCAAATATTACTTTTTGCAATGATGCTTTTCAAAGGATTTATCAAATAGTGGGTGAATCAGTGGAAGGGGTTAATATTGACTCATTAATTAATGCAGTAGATGTAGGAATAATTAAAGATGCTATACATCAAGCGTTGCTAACAAAGCCAACTGTTCCAATAATTTTAAAATTAAAGAATCCTGGAGTTAATAGTACTGAAACATTTATTCAATATGAATTCACAGTTGTAAATGATCGCAGGTCTTATCCTGTTGCTTTTTTGTTAGTTGGTAAAACAGCTAATGCTTCCGATTCCTCCTCTAATACTACTGCCAAATTAAGTGCTGGTGTAACAGGCATCTCAGGTCAAAATAGAGAGTGGTTCCGTGAAATTGCAGACTATATGAAAGAAATGATGTGGATGTGTGATCATCAACATCAAATAAATTTTGTAAATAAAGCATGGCTAAAATTTAGAGGGGTTTCTTTAGAAAATGAGTCTGGCAAAGGATGGATGGATGGTATTTATTCGGAGGATAAATACAAAGTTATAGAAGAGCAAAATTCGGCATATCAATCTAAGTTGGATTACACAATCCAGTTTCGGTATAGAAAATTTGATGCAACATATAGGTGGGTAGAAATGCAAGGTAACCCCATGTATTCTCATTTAGGTGATTTTGTTGGTTATGCAGGAACACTTCAGGATATAACCAATGTTAAGGAGTTGCAATTGCAAATGAATAGACAGAAAGAAATGCTGGAAGTGTCTAAAGTTGAATTTGCAAAATTTACAAAAATTGCTCAAAGGATTAATGTTGTTATTATTTTGTGTGATCCTGGATATAGGATTACATGGGTAAATGATAGTTTTGTAAAACTGACCGGATTCCCATTGCGTGAAGTAAATGGTAAAGAACCAACTACTATTTTGGCTGGTTTAGAAACTGCTGCTGATTCATTAGTAAAATTGAAACAAGCCATTGAACAGGGTAAGAGCTTAAGAACTGAAATAGTATTCTACGCTAAAAACGGGAATAAGATTTGGCTGGATCTCAAAATGGAAACCTTGTTTGATAAACAAGGAAATATCATTGGGTATTTAACAATTCAGAATGATATTACTAAAAAGAAATTGACTGAAAAAGATGTGGAAGAACAAATGGCACATCTTAAACAAATCTCAGACATTGCATCTTTTGAGTTGAGGCATGAGTTTTCAAAAATTTTGCAGATTTTGCAAACTGCTAAGTTTCAGCAAAACACCTTGCAAGGGTTTCAACAAATTTTATTAGATATAGAAGCTTCTGCAAATACAATGAACCAGGCTATTTTGAAAATATCTGATGAAGTCAGTTTTGCATCTACTAGTAATATTGCTTTAAATAAGTTTTTATTAAATCAAGCTATTGAAGAGATTATTTTGGTGGACGATGACCATATGATCAATAAGCTAAATACAGTAATTATTCGGAATGTTATTCCTAATATGACTGTAACCGTATTTGATAATATTGATGATGCAATTAGTTATTTAAAAGGTAATCCAACTTTAAAAAGGAAAATATTTTTAGACTTGAATTTTATGGGAAGAAATGGATGGGACTTTTTAGAAGAATATGAAAAGATGAACCAACCATGGCCTGTTATCATATTAACTTCATCTATTGACCATAATGATTATGAGAAGTCTAAAAAATATTCTAATGTAACCCATTTTATTACTAAGCCCCTAACTGTACCCCAATTTGAAGAGCTTAGTGCATTGGATGAATCTTCTCCAGTAGGGAACTAATGGTTTGTTTCATTAGTACACCATTGTTTGCTGTTTTAGTAGGATGAAGTGAGTGAAGTATTTCAATAAGTTCAATAGAATGTTTAAAAAACATTGCGTTGTTTTGCGTGAGTGATATATTATAGTCTGACGAATAGGCAATAATTGGGAGTTGCATATACATAGCTTCTATTAATGATGCAGATTTGTCTTCTAGATGATGCGAATCAATATAAATAAAGCAATTTGTTCTGAGCATATTCAATGTTCTTAATTGAATTTGAGGGTGTATTAATTTAACTAAATAACTATTTTGATGGCGCTCTAAAAGTGCTTGACCATATGCATTTGCTTTCCAGTTTCCAACTGCAATAATTGGATATTGATTAAATTTTTCAAAGCCATCAAATACAATATGAATATCATTTTCCGGCTCTGGTTCAGTAATCATCATTGCATATTTACCATATAAAAAAGGGAATAAGGTATGGTCTTTTGTTTGTATGATTTCATGATTGCAGTGGTCATTTAACGATTTTTTTGAAATCTCCAGTAATTGTTCTTTTATAAACATATTTACATTCATCACTTTCAATATTAATTATCAACTATTTACTTCCAATACAATGCCAATTACAAAACAATTATTATGCATTGATTGTCAGTTGATTATTTTTAATTGAATCTACAAAAAATTCCCATTTATAGAATGGAAATCTATTTTGGGAGATTAGCACTCGGGTAATCATCATTTAATTGAGTTAGTACTTTTGTAAGCGTTTCATTAAGTTCTTGAATATGTTTATGTATGATTTGATCTATTTGTTGAGTGCTTGCCATTTGTTCAATAAGTTTCACTTTGTTGGCTTCAGCTTTTATACCCATTCCTCTTAAAGCAGACTTCATTCGGTGTGCGGTTTTTTCTACTTTTTTCCAATCTTCTTCAGCTGCAGATTTTGCTAAATGATCCATATCAATTGGCATTGTTTTTAAAAATAAACTCACCATTTTTTGAATAAATTCAGGTTTCCCTTTACCCATCCCCATAATTAATTCTTCATTGTAGAATTTGTTATTTAATCTATTCGATATCTCCACTTGATCATCTTGAATTACAAAATTTACATTGTCTAAAACTTCTATAATTGCAGTTAATAATTGTACTTCTTGAAAGGGTTTACTCAAATAACCATTCATTCCAACATTTCTGTATCTGGTTTCATCTTTTTTAAATGCATTGGCAGTCATTGCAATAATTGGAATGTTTTTCTTCAAAGGGTCATTCATACTTCTAATAATAGAAGTTGCTTGTATGCCATCTATATATGGCATTGAAATATCCATTAGTATTAAATCGTATTGAAAATTTGTAACTTTATCTATAGCTTCTTTTCCGTTTAGCGCAATGCTTACATACACCCCTTTTTCTTCTAATAAAGATCTTGTGATAAACTGATTCATTTCTACATCTTCCGCTACAAGTATTCTACAGCCGTTTAATTTTTCAAAGTTTGGGGTATTTGTAGTTGGAGTAGAAGGGGTGGTGGTTTTTTTAATCGGAAGAATACAACTAAATGTTGAACCTTTTTGGGGAATGCTTTCTACCGCAATTCTTCCGCCCATATTTTCTATCAGTTTTTTACATATTCCTAATCCTAATCCGGTGCCACCATACTTTCTGCTAATTGAACTGTCTGCCTGTTTAAAAGGTTCAAATATTTGTTCTATTTGTTTAGGTTGTATGCCAATTCCGGTATCTTTTACTGATATCCTATACCATTGTAAATGTTCCGTTTCAGAAATACTGCTAAGATTTACTAAAACAATTCCTTTTTCAGAAAACTTAATGGCATTACTAATAAGATTGTTTAAAATTTGTGAAATTCTATAAGGGTCTCCTAGTACTAATTGTTTTTTTTCTAATTCGTTTTCGAATATTAAAGTCAATTTTTTTTCATCTGCTTTATATTGAAAACTGTCTACAGTTTTTGCAATTTGATCCTCAATGGAAAATGGGATTTCTTCAAAAGATATTTCACCTGAAGAAATTTTTTCAAGATTTAGAATATCATTTACAATAACTAATAAATTATTGGCGGCTTCATTAATCATTAAAGCCATTTTTCTTTGCTGTTCTGATAATTCTGTTTTGTTGATAAGATTTACTACTCCTAAAATTCCATTTAAGGGAGTTCTAATTTCATGGCTAATATTTGCAAGAAATAGTTCTTTTGCTTTTGCAATTTCTTCCGTTAATAATTTTGCTTTTTTTAAATCCTCCTCTGTTTTAACTCTCTCAGTTATATCTGTATTTAATCCAATAATCATATTTAATTTACCGGTCTCATCTAAAATTGGTTTTATATTTCTTAAGTAATAGCGAATTTCACCATTTTCATTTATTTGTTTTTCTTCTATGGTGCCTTCTTTTTTATTTTGTACTACTTGAGTAAATAATTCTTGATAATTATTTGTATTAGAATCGGTTAAATTTCTTTTGGGAGATTCAGTTGGATTAATCATCCATTCTAAAATGTATTGTCTAAGTTCAGCGTCTTTTACAGCTATCGGATTAAGGAATAGATCTGAATAATCAGGGCTTAGTACAGCAATATCATTTGGTAAATGATTGAATAGCTCTCCATAGGCTTTTTTAGTTTTTTCTAGTTTTCTTTCAACTATTATTTTTTCAGTGGCATCTTTATAATACCATATATGACCTTGATATATTTCTCCATCGGTTATGGGTATATAATCTCTTTCAATGTAAACACCATTTTTAAATTCAATCCCATCATTAATGACTTGCTGTCTATTACTTAATATTTCATTTGTTCTTTGTGTAAAATAGTATTGATTTTCTAAAACAGATAAATCAATACTATTATTCATGAATAAATCAGTTCCAATTAATTCTTGAATAGGAGTGTTAATACAAAAAATATCACAAAACACTTGGTTTACAGAAACTACAAGACCAGATTCATCTTCAATTAATATGCCTAAGTTTATATGTTTAGTGATATTGTCAATTAACAATCCTCCTAAGTAAGGACTGGTTGTTTTTTTCTTGTCATATAAATGGCTATTGCTTTGCATAACATTTACTTAGTTATTTCTCCCTTCTGCATCATTCTATAAATGGTTGATTTTCCAATATTTAGTTTTTTAGATACCATAATCACATCTTGATTGTACTTGTTCAAAAAAAACTGAATGATTTGTCTTTCATATTCTTTAAGACTCGTTTCTTTATTGAGTAAGTAGCCTATATGGTCGTTATTGTCAATATTAATATCTGAAGCTAGAATAATGTCTTTTTCAGCCATTACAATAGCCAATTCAATGATTGATTTTAATTCTCTAATATTACCAGGAAAATCATATTGTTTTAATTTTAAAATAGCTTCTTCACTAAGTGTTTTTAATGGCAGTCTATTGTCGCTGCAGAAACTTTGTATAAAGTGCTTGGCTAAAATAAGATAATCATTTCCTCTTTCTCTTAATGGGGGTAATTCAATTGTTAAGCCTAAAAGTCTATAGTATAAGTCTTCTCTAAATGTTTTATTTTGGACTTCTTTCAACAGATTTTTATGGGTGGCAACTATAATTCTAACATCTAATGAAACTGTTGAATTGCCTCCAATTCTGGTAATTTCTCTTTCTTGCAAAACCCTTAAGATTTTAGCTTGCAAGTGTAAATCCATTTCGGCTATTTCATCTAAGAATATTGTTCCTTTATTTGCTTCTTCAAATTTTCCTATGCGTTTCCCATTTGCACCAGTGAATGCACCCTTCTCATAACCAAATAATTCACTTTCTAATAAGTCTGGTGGAATAGCAGCCACATTTAAAGCAACAAATGGAAATTTATGTTTACTAGAGTTATAATGGATAGCTTTAGCTACCATTTCTTTTCCTGTTCCAGTTTCGCCAGTGATTGATACTGTGATATTTGTTTTTGCCGCTTTTTCAATTAGTTTAAAAACAGTATTAATAGCTACGCTTTGTCCTATGATAACTTTGGAAAAATCAAAATTCTTTTTGAGTGCATCTTTTAATGTTTCTACTTCTTTTTTTAGTCCTTTAATTTCTTGTAGGTGAAGTAACACATTCCAAAGTCGATCTTTTGTATCCTCATCTTTTACTAAATAATCAAATGCACCTGATTTTAATAGTTCTACAGCTGTACTAATTTGATCTTGTCCTGATATTATGATTACCTCTATATCAGCATTAAATTCTTTTATCTTTTTTAAAACCTTGCTGCCATCTGCATCTCCCTCTGCTAAAGTATAATCTAATGTAACTACATCTGGTTGTTCATGTATTTTTTGAAAGAAGGATTTTTCTGTATCAAATCGATGAACTTGGTAGTCTGGATTTAATGATAAGTAATGCTCTAGCATGGTACCATACCAGAGATCGTCTTCTAAAATGAAGATTTTTAGCGGTTTTGTAGGCTTCATTGGATTTTTTTAAAGCACTACAATTTAATGTTATTTTCTGCCGAAATATTGATTTTAATCCCAAAAAGGGAATTTTAGTCCCAAAAATGGGTATTTTAAGATTATTTAAATTGTACAAATGATTGATTATTAGATTATTAATTTGATGGCATCATTTTTAGCTTATTTCTATAAATAGTTTAAGATGGAGAGTGAAGTATCAAACTACAATGTAATACCCAGTTTTGTTAGTCAGGCAGCTTTACTAGAAGCTATTTATAATAAGTTGCCCGATATGGTTTTTCTCTTTGATGTTAAAGAACGAAGGTTTGTATTAAGAAACCCTGCTTTAGATAAGATGTTAGGATTTGAACATTTTAACAATCAGGAAATAAACTGCATTTCACTTAGGTCTTTAATTCATTCTGAAGATTGGAAATTGGTGCAAAATGCCATGCATCAATTAGAAAACAATGAAAAGGAAAATGTAGAAATTGAATGTAGGTGTTTAGATGAATTTCACCAGTACCAATATTTTAATACTAGGTTATCCGTTTTTGAGAAACTAGGGAATGAAGTGGTTTATTTAATTGGGATTGCTCAAAATGTAACAAGTAAAAAGAAAATTGAACAGCAAAGTCAATTATTCAAAAATCGATTACAAGAATTATCGTTTATTACTTCTCATGAAATGCGTCATGAGTATGCCAAAATTCAGTCAATTGTAAACTTGATGGATAATAAGTTCATTTCAGATGCTGAAAGAGTTGAATTAATAGGCGAAGCCAAAAAATCTATTCAATTAATCAATTCTTCTATATTTAAATTAAACCATAAACTCTCTTTTAATCAACAAGATGAATTTTTTAACATGAATAAAGAACCAGATAAATTTAACAAAATATTGATGATAGACGATGATGTGCTTACCAATGTTTTGAATAGAAAAATTGTTCAAGCTTTGCTCCCTGAAATGCCTGTTGAAGTTTTTATTGATATTGATGATGCCTTAGATGATATTAGAAAAATGGGCAAAATGCATCAAACACTTATTTTTTTAGATATAAATTTTCCGGGAAGAGGTGGCTGGGAGTTTTTAGATGATTATGCAACCATTTCAGATGCAGCTAATGTTATTGTGCTATCGTCTTCCATTGATAATCGGGATAGGGAGAAGGCAAGAAGTTATACTTCAGTAATAGATTATATAACAAAGCCTCTTTCCTTTGACTTTATAAAGTCATTTTTTGAGGATTTGAAGTCGGCAAAGCTTGATAATCAGTTATAGTTCATATTAATCGGTTTCCTTATCTTTAATTTAAATTTGGTGCGCAAAGCTGTAAGTAATAACATATGCGAATACTCATTGCTGATGATCATGGTTTAATTAGAGAAGGATTAAAGAAAATTCTACTTGAGTCGCTTCCTGAAGCCGAAGTTCATGATGTGTCTGATTCTGCAGAGTTATTCAAGAAATCAATTAAGGAACAATGGGATATCATTATTTCTGATATTAGTATGCCAGGCTTCTCTGGGATTGAAATTTTAAAGCAGATTAAAACGCATATGCCTAATACGCCTGTATTAATGTTAAGTATGCATTCGCCCGAACAATACGCGGTTAGAGCCATTAAAGCGGGTGCTTCAGGATATCTAACCAAGGAAAGTGCTCCTTATGAGTTAGTTACTGCTGTGCAACAAATCTTAAGTGGAAGAAAATATATTACTAATAGGGTTGCAGAAGTTCTAGCAAGTTCCCTTGAAACCGATACTACAAAGTTGCCACACGAAAATCTGTCGGATAGAGAGTATGAAGTGTTAAAAAAGTTGGTTGAAGGGAAATCAGTATCTGAAATAAGTGAAATGCTTTCACTAAATATCAATACCATTAGTACTTACCGCGCTCGAATTTTAGATAAAATGGGTTTGAAAAGTAATGCCGATTTAATTAGATACGCAATAGAGCACAAAATCTCAGAATTGTAGTATTATCACTACAAGCTGTCGTGTAATCACCATTTTTTTTGTTAAATGCAACTACAAGTGATATTGTTTAGTTGAATTAGATTTGTTATCTGAAACACTTTTGTGTTGATTTTAAAATTCAAATTCCAGAAAAACCAATTGTAGTATCTAAACTACAAAAGCTTTGTAGGCTTGCCCTACAAAGCTTTCTTTTTTTGTTGATTAAATTTGGACAAGTAAAAATGATATGACTTCATCAAGTTTAAACATATTAATCATAGAAGATGCAGACATTATAGTTAATCAACTGCGGATTCTATTATCTGATATAAATTCAAATAATATTATTCGTTCGGCTAATTCTGCAGAATTAGGCTTAGAATTAATTGAAAAGTCTTTCCCTGACGTATTTATTTTAGATATTAAGTTGCCGGGTTTAAGTGGTATAGATTTATTGAATAAAATTAAACATGATTACCCTTTGGCAAGTCCATTAATAATCATACTTACCAATATGCCCCATGCAATTTATAAACATGCATGTTTGAATAAAGGCGCTAATTTTTTTCTAGATAAGTCAAGAGATTTTTTAGTGCTACCAGAAATTCTTGATTCTTATATTTTAAAGTTTAATCTACTAAATTCTAGTTTATGCAATCCCCCCATTTAGTTGATAAATATTTGAAGAGTGCAGGCTTGTTTCCAGAAGATTCTTTGCTAGCAACAGATTTAGATGGTAATATTTTATTCTGCAACGAAATATTTATTAAGCTATATCAATTAAAAGGAACAAAAGTGAATGGCTTGCCTATTGATTCAATTTTCAATAATAAAGAAGCAGGCATTTTTAAAAGTGCATTATTGAAATGTGTAAAGAATAAATTACATACAGAGAAACTAATATTTAAAAAACCAGGTAATAACAGTGAATTTGATTTTTACGAATGTTTCATGAAAAGCATTTGCAATAATAAAGGAGTGGTTAGTGGCGTGATTATAAATGACCACATTATTAATCAATCTACGCTTGATTCACCTAGTAAAGAGATTGATTTTAAAAAAGAGTGTTTTTCAGAGTTAGCTAATCATATGCCAGATTTAATGTGGGTGACAGATAAATACCACCAATTAATATATGTAAATACTGCTTGGCTAAATTTTCGAGGTGTTACTTTAGAAACTGAGATGGGTAATGGTTGGTTAGACAATGTTCATCCCGAAGATAGGGAGCAAGTTGTGCAAGAAAGAAGGCAAGCTTTTGTAGTTCAACAACCTTATGCAATTACTTTTCGATTTAAAAAAAATGATGGATGCTTTAGATGGATGAATATGAAAGGAAATCCAATTTATAGTGATACCGGAAATTTTAAAGGATATGCCGGAACCACACTAGATATTACACCGGTTAAAGAAGCGCAAATTCAAATTCGACGACAACAAGAGTTGATGGAAAGCACCAAAATTGAATTTGGAAAGTTTACTAAGATTGCACAAAAAATTGGCAGCATCATCATTATGTGTAATAGCGAAAACAGAATTACATGGGTAAATGATGCTTTTGTAAAAACAACTGGGTATACTTTAAAAGAGGTTTGCGGTAAAACCCCTGGCAGTTTTCTAAAAGGGGCAGAAACAAGTAAAGAAACGCTTGATAGAATTAGAAAAGTGATAGAATTAGGGAAAGGTATTAGAACGGAAATATTGTATTATACTAAAGCTGGGGCTAGAATATGGCTCGATTTAATGATTGAAACGCTTTTTGATAAAGAAGGAACGGTTACCGGATACATTACGATTCAAAAAGACATCACACTCAAAAAAATATCTGAAAAAGAAGTTTTAGAGCAAATGAATCATCTTAAAAAGATCTCATTTATTACTTCGCACGAATTAAGACATGAGTTTTCTAAGATTTTACAATTATTGCAAACAGCAAAGTTTCAAGACCATAATTTAGCCACTTATGCACAAATATTTACTGATATTGAGTATTCAGCAAATTTGATGAATGACGCCATTTTTAAGCTAAATGATCAAATTAATTTTGCTTCCTCAAATAGTATCTCTTTAAATAAATATTTATTAGATCAAGCTATTGAAGAAATTTGTTTAGTAGATGACGATCATTTGGTGAATAAATTAAATGAGCTAATCATTAGAAATGTAATGCCTAGTATGCCTGTTCATACTTTTGATCATATAGATAAAGCATTAGAGTATGTTAAAGAGAATCCTAATACTAAACGAAAAATATTTTTAGACCTTAATTTTTCTGGCAGATCAGGATGGGACTTTTTGCATGAGTACGAAAAACTAGGACATCCTTGGCCTGTTGTGATATTGACTTCTTCTATAGACCATGTTGACTATGAAAGGTCAAAGAAATTTTTAAATGTCACCCATTTTATTACTAAACCGCTAACTATTGAGCAATTTGAAAAATTGAGTGATATGGAAAATGTATTGGTTCATTAATTTATTGGTCTTGTATTTTGCCAACCAATTAGTACCACTCCAAAAATGACCAACACTGTACCAAGAATTTGTTCCATCAAAATGGGGTCATTTAAAAAGATAGATGCTTGTATGATGGTTGATACCGGACCTATGCTGGTAATAATTGAAACATTATTACTACCAATCTTTTTCATTCCACTGCTCATCATAAAGGAAGGAATAACTGTTGCAATAATTGCTAATGCTATACCATACCACCAAAGTTGGCTAGACATTTTTACTTCTTCCCATTGTTCTTTAACAACAAAGTGAGCAAATACACCTGCTGTAGCAGCAAGCATTGCATATGCAGTATATCTTGTTGCTCCTGCTTTTACCACCATTCTACCTGTTCCTACTAAGTAAAATGAATAGGTGACTGCACATAAAAAAACCATGAATGAACCAAAATAAAATTGTTCATTTTGTTGAATAGTTCCCAATTCTGCATAATATGCAATCCCTATACCTAGATAGGTAATGGCTAATGCAAATAATTGTATTTTAGAAATCCTGCTTTTAAACATCCAAGTATTTAGCAATACCGCAAAAGTGGGATACAGAAATAAAATCAAGCGTTCCAATCCCGCAGAAATATATTGTAAGCCTATAAAATCAAATAAACTACTTAAGTAATACCCGAGTATACCTAAAGCAATTATCCAATACCAATCCTTTTTGTTAAGTGGAACTGCCAATTCTTTTTTACCTGAAAACCATGCTGCCACTAAATAAAAGGGTAATGCTAAAAGCATTCGTAAACTCAACAATGTTAGTGCATCTACCCCTGTATTACGAAAAGCTAATTTTACCCAAATGGCTTTGGTAGAAAATAAAATAGCTCCGCCTATGCTTAACAAAAAGCCGGTTAAAAACAAGGAGGAGCGTTTGGACGCATTCATTGTTAAACGCTTACATTAAAGTCTCTAAGCGCGTCGTTTAAACTTGTTTTTAAATCGGTGCTTGGTTTCCTTTGTCCAATAATTAGGGCACAACTGACTTGGAATTCACCTGCATTGAATTTTTTGGTATAACTACCAGGAATTACTACACTTCGCGCAGGAACTCGGCCTTTCATTTCAATGGGTTCAGCTCCGGTTACGTCAATTATTTTGGTAGATTGAGTTAATACAACATTCGCTCCTAATACAGCTTCTTTTTCTACAATAACTCCCTCTACTACTATACATCGGCTACCAATAAAACAACCATCTTCTATAATTACTGGGCTAGCTTGTAAAGGTTCTAATACACCACCAATTCCAACTCCTCCACTTAAATGGACGTTTTTACCAATTTGAGCACAACTTCCAACAGTAGCCCAAGTGTCTACCATAGTGCCTTCATCTACATAAGCACCAATATTTACATAACTAGGCATTAAAACAACGTTCTTGGCAATATAAGCACCATACCTTGCTGTAGCAGGTGGAACAGCTCTAACACCTAATTCCTTATAATTAGTTTTTAATAACATTTTATCGTAAAACTCAAAAGGAGGCATTTCCCAGGTTTGCATTTGTTGAATGCCAAAATATAGTAAGATGGCTTTTTTAACCCACTCATTCACTACCCAACCATTAGCTTCAGGGCTTGCTACTCTAATTTGACCCTTATCTACCGCTTCAATCACTTGTTTAACTGCATCACTGTATTTTGCTTCCTTCAATAGTTCTCTATTATTCCAGGCTTCTAACACTAAATCTTGGGGCATATTTTAAATTTTAGCAAAAGTACAATATTTAGCTTTTTTAATTGAATGAGAATGATTTAGCGCATATCCTTAGTTTTGTTGGATGCAAAGGGTATTGATTATTCAAACGGCTTTTATTGGGGATGTGGTTCTTGCAAGTGCAATGTTAGAATCGTTGCATCAGGCATTCCCCAATGTTGAATTAGATATATTGGTTCGCAAGGGAAATGAATCACTATTTAGGGGTCATCCCTATGTACATGAAACTTTATCATGGAATAAGCAGAAAGCAAAATACACACACCTTTGGCAACTACTTACACAAATTAGGAAGCGTAAATATGATGTGGTTATTAATTTGCAACGATATGCAGCTACGGGGTTCTTAACTGCTTTCTCAGGAGCAAAAGAAAAGATTGGTTTCGATAAAAATCCGCTAAGCATATTATTTACCAAAGTGATTCATCACCAAATGAGTAGTAGTACAGGATTGCACGAAATTGAGCGAAATCAATTGTTATTGTATTGGCCCAATACAAAACTATGTTTACCTAAATTATATCCAACCCAAATGGATATAAATGCTGTTGAACACTATAAGCGTGTAAAATATATCTGTATTGCGCCTTCTTCAGTTTGGATGACTAAACAGTTCCCGAAAGAAAAATGGATTGCATTTCTACAACAATTGCCTTCTGATATTCAAGTTTATGCAATGGGTGGTCCAAATGATGTTGATATATGTCAATCTATTATTGACCAAAGTGGCCATATTCAATCTACTAATTTAGCCGGAAAATGTACTTTTTTGGAATCGGCAGCTTTAATGAAAGATGCTTTAATGAATTACGTGAATGATTCTGCACCTATGCATTTTTGTTCCGCTGTAAATGCACCTGTAACAGCTATTTATTGTTCTACCATACCGGCATTTGGATACGGGCCATTAAGTACAAAAAGCTTTATTGTTCAAATAAATAAGGACCTTGTATGTAGGCCTTGTGGCTTACATGGAAAGAATGAATGTCCTGAAGGACATTTTGATTGTGGATACAAAATTGAAATTGCGCAATTAATGCGTTGCTTGCCCGCTTCATAATAAACAATCTTACATTTGCAGCAATGACCATTCAGTTTAGCAATAAGGAAGAGGCAATTTTTAGACAAATAGGGGCAGTGGCCGATAATCTAAATGTACCCTGTTTTTTAATTGGGGGCTTTGTTAGAGATAAAATTATCGGACGAAATACCAAAGATGCAGATATTGTTTGTTTAGGTGATGGCATTGCTTTGGCCCACGCATTTGCCAATGAATTAACGCCCAAACCAATAGTAGCCTATTTTAAAAATTTTGGTACTGCTCAAATAAAATTGGATGAATTTGAAATTGAATTTGTTGGAGCAAGAAAAGAAAGTTACCAGCAGGATAGCAGAAAACCACAAGTTGAGCAGGGTACATTAGCTGATGATCAAAACAGAAGAGATTTCACCATTAATGCTTTGGCAATTGGGTTAAATAAAGCACAGTTTGGATTGCTACTCGATCCATTTAATGGCATTCAAGCAATTGCAGATAAAAGAATACAAACGCCATTAGAACCAGTACAAACTTTTAGTGACGATCCTTTACGTATGCTAAGGGCTATCCGTTTTGCAGCACAATTAAATTTTGCTATAGAGGAAAACACTTTTAGCGCAATAGGGGATAATGTGCATCGAATGAAAATTGTAAGTCAGGAAAGAATAACGGATGAGTTGAATAAAATCATGTTATGTTCAAAGCCGTCCATTGGATGGGACTTGTTGTATAAATCTGGTTTGCTTAAATGGATTTTCCCTCAGATGGTAGATTTGCAAGGAGCTGTTTATATAGAAGGGAAGGGGCATAAGGATAATTTTTACCATACTCTTCAAGTATTAGATAATATAGTACCCCATACTCAAAATCTATGGCTGAGATGGGCAGCATTATTGCACGATATTGGAAAACCAGCCACTAAAAAATTTGAGGAAGGGCATGGTTGGACTTTTCATGGACATGAAGTAGTTGGTGCTAGAATGGTACCCAAAATATTTTCGAAATTGAAGTTGCCATTGCATGAACCCATGAAATATGTTCAAAAATTAGTGCTATTGCATTTGCGCCCTATTAGTTTAACCAAAGAAAATATAACGGATAGCGCAGTTAGAAGGCTGTTATTTGATGCGGGAGAAGATATAGACGATTTAATGACTTTATGTGCAGCTGATATTACGAGTAAAAATAAACAGAAGGTTAATCGCTATCTGCAGAATTTCGAAATGGTTAAAGAGCGGATGCAAGCCGTTGAAACCCAAGACCAATTACGGAATTGGCAACCTCCAATAAGTGGAGAATTAATCATGGATATATTTGGACTAACCCCTGGTCGAAATGTAGGGGTTATTAAAGATGCTATTAGAGAAGCTATATTAGATGGGATTATTCCCAACCAATATGAATTGGCTTATCAATATATGTTAGAAAAAGGGGCAGAATTGAATCTAAAACCCGTTAAATAATCGCTATTTTGCAGCCCAATCATTAAATCTTGGCGGGATGGCTGTTTTAAAGTTTAGAATTTACTTAGAAGAAGACGACGCGGTTTATCGCGATATAGTTATAAAGCACAATCAATTCTTTTTGGATTTGCATTTTGCTATTTTGAAATCATTTGAGTTTGATTCGAAGCACCAAGCCACTTTCTTTAGAAGCAATGATAATTGGTTGCGTGGAAGAGAAATTAGTTACGAAAAATACGATAAGCCCTATAGAGTTGAACCATTATTAATGGCTGAAACCACCATTGGTTCAGAAATACAAGATGTAAATCAAAAATTTATTTACGAATACGATTTTGCAAAAGGTTGGGTTTTTTTGGTGGCATTAATTAGTGTAAATAAAGAAGTCAATCCTAAATTAACTTATCCTGCTGTTTCAAGAGTGGAAGGTATTGGCCCTCAGCAGTATGGCACAAAAAGTTTGCTGGGTGATAAATTTGCCGATATAGAAGAGAAATACGATTTAAATGAAGCAGCTGATGGATTTGGGGAAGAAGGAGAAGAAGCCCCAAGTGAAGCAGATGGAGATGATGATGGCATAGGTGGCGAAGAACAAAGAGACGATTTTGAAGATTAAACCTACTGTATATATTGTTGCAGGCCCCACCGCAGTGGGAAAAACTGCTATTTCTATAGAACTAGCTAAGGCACTGAATACAGCTATTATTTCTGCAGATTCAAGACAATGTTTTTCAGAATTAGCAATTGGTGTAGCAAGGCCAAGCCAACCAGAATTAGCAGCGGTACCCCATTATTTTATTGCAGATCATTCTGTTGAAACAGCTATTAATGCAGGTTATTTTGAAAAATTTGCATTGGAAAAATCGGAAGCCATTTTTTCTCAGAAAGACCAGTTGGTCATGGTGGGAGGAACGGGTTTGTACATTCGGGCTTTTTGCGAAGGGATTGATCCAATGCCTCAAATAGATACAAGTATTCGCGAGGCAATAATAGACAACTATAATTCAAAGGGATTAATATGGTTGCAAGCAGAATTAAAGCATCGCGATCCTTCATTTTGGGAAACCGCTGAACAAGCTAATCCGCAAAGGTTAATGCGGGCTTTAGAAGTGTTGAATGCAACTGGCAAGTCTATACTACAGTTTAGAACTGCTCAAAAAAAACAACGTCCGTTTAATATCGTTAAAATAGGATTAGAAATGCCGATGGATCAATTGACCATTCGCATTAATAGCAGGGTAGATCAAATGATGCTTGATGGATTGATAGAAGAAGTGCAATCAGTTGTTCAATATAGAACCAAACCTGCATTACAAACAGTGGGATACAAGGAAATTTTTGATTATTTAGATGGAAAAATTTCTAAGGAAACAGCCATTCAACAAATCAAGCACCATACCCGTCAGTATGCCAAACGACAAATGACTTGGTTCAAAAAAGACCCTGAATTTAAATGGATCAATATGGCAGCGCATTCAGTAGAAGCAGCATTACTACAAATATTGAGTTAAGAAATTGCTTAATAAATATTTACTTCTCTTTCTAGTTGTATACCAAATCTATCTTTTACTTTTTCAATGATTTGTGTACTTAAATTGAATATTTCCTTACCAGTGGCAATTCCATAATTAACTAAAACCAATGGTTGCAGCGGATAGCATCCTGCGTCTCCAACTCTATACCCTTTCCAACCTGTTTGTTCTATTAGCCAAGCTGCAGGAACTTTGGTAAATGCACTTGTTGAAACTGCGAACCCAGGAATGTCTTTGTATTCTTTTTTTAGTTGCTCATAAAATACGGTTGGAATGATAGGATTTTTAAAAAAGCTACCAGCATTCCCAATTTTGGTAGGGTCAGGCAATTTGCGTTGTCTTATTCTAATAACAGCTTCGGCTATGGATTCAATAGTAGGCTGTTCCACTTTCATATTAATCAATTCTTTTTCTATATTCCCGTAACTGGTATTGAATACAGGAATTTTACGCAACTTGAAAACCACCGAGAGAATAATAAATTGGTTGCGCAATTGGTGTTTGAATATACTTTCTCTATATCCAAATTCGCATGCTTTATTATTAAAAGATACAATTGCACCATCGCTAATTTGAATGGCTTCTAAAGATTCAAAAACGTCTTTAATTTCAACTCCGTAAGCACCAATATTCTGCATAGGCGATGCTCCTACACTGCCAGGAATTAAGCTCATATTTTCAATTCCTTGGTATTGTTGTTGAACACAGTGAGACACAAAATGATGCCAGTTTTCACCAGCCATTGCTTTTACATAATAGTATTCTTTGTCTTCCTTTACTAACTCAATTCCTTTTAATGTATTTTGTACTACCAACCCATCATAATCTTTGGTGAAAAGCAAATTGCTTCCTCCCCCTAACGTAAGGAGTGGATTCATTCTTGTTCTATTCCACGCTAGTAATTCTTGTAATTCATTCAATGTAGTAACACTACAAAATTGTTTGGCTATTGCTTGAATACCAAAGCTATTAAAGGATTTAAGTGAAATATTGTCTTGTATATGGATCATTAATAAATGGGATCTGTATTAGGAATAATATGTACGGATCTATATCTTTTATTGGTTTGTATAATAATCATTTGTTGGTGAATAGCCCTTTTGCAATTATTAACTGTTTGGCTGTCTTTAGGAAGTTTCAATAAAATTTCCCATATATATTGATTCCTGATTCTATCTACAATGGGCTGAGATGGTCCATTTAAATAATCCCCAAATAGATTTGATAGCCCTTGCTGCATAATATTGGCCGCTTCTTCTGCAACATGCTTGTCTTTGTGTTTAAAGATGACTTGTATTAATCTGGTAAATGGGGGGTAATGAAATTGTTGTCTATTCTCAATTTCAAATTGATACAACGCCTGGTAATTGTGTTGCTGCACAAACTGTAGTACTGGATGTTTTAAATTACTTACTTGAACCATTACTTTCCCTAGGCCGTCTTTTCTACCAGCTCTGCCACTCACTTGTTCCATTAATTGGTATGCTCGTTCATTTACCCTAAAGTCGGTAAAATTTAAAATACCGTCTGCATCTATAATGCCGACTAAACTCACTTTTTCAAAATCCAATCCTTTTACTACCATTTGGGTACCCACTAAAATATCGATTCTATGTTGCTCAAAAATTTTAATAAGGTTGTCGTGATCGTGCTTGCCTTTAACGCTATCGTAATCCATTCTGGCAATCACTGCTTGTGGAAACGCTTCTGATACCAGTTCTTCAATTTTTTCTGTTCCAAAATTCTTTTGAACAAAATGGTGGTTCCCACAAGCCAAACAGGTTTGCAAAACAGGATAGGTAGTGCCACAATAGTGGCAAGACAATTTCTGTTTCCCTTTATGAAAAGTGAGTGTTACATCACAATGATTACAGTGTGGAATCCAACCACAGGTATCACAAATCATATATGGGGCATATCCTCTTCTATTTTGAAATAGTATGATTTGTTTTTTGGCTTCTAAAGTTTCTTGTATACCCTTTAATAGGGAGGGAGATAAAGGGTTCTCACTTCTTTGTTTTGCTGGAATTTGTTTTAGGTCTATTAATTCTATTGAGGGCATAGCAACATCCCCATATCTTTCTAATAGTTCAACTAAGCCATATTTATTTTGTTGAACATTAAAATAGGTTTCAATAGATGGGGTAGCTGATCCTAATAAAACATTGGCTTTAAATAAAGAAGCATAGTAAATAGCTGCATCTCTGCTATGGTAGCGGGGTGCAGGTTCCTGTTGTTTATAAGAAGCATCGTGTTCTTCGTCACAAATAATTAATCCAAGATTGTTGAAAGGCAAGAACAAAGCGGATCGAGCTCCTAACACTACTTTTGTTTCCCCTGAATTAATTTTATTCCAAATTTCTACTCTTTCGTTGGGATTAAATTTTGAATGATAGATTGCAATATGCCCACCCAAACTTTTTTGTAGCCTCCTAATCATTTGGGCTGTAAGTGCAATTTCAGGAAGAAGGTACAATACTTGTTTCCCTAATTGAATTTGCTCTTCAATCAACTTCATGTAAACTTGTGTTTTACCACTAGAAGTAATACCATGGAGTAAACAAACCGTTTTTGATTCGAAAACTTTTTTAATGGATGCTAAAGCGTTTTCTTGAGCAGGCGACAAGGTGAAATCTAAGCTAAGCAGTTTGGGTAAGCTGGGTAGTCGATCGGTATTTCTTCTTTCACCAATTAAAATACCTTTTTCTATTAAACCTTTTAGCTGTGCAGCACTAGCATTTGCTTTTTTTAAAAGATCGGGTTGGGTTACAACTCCTATGGTGTTTTTAAGGTGTAAATAAGCCAAGAGTAATTCCATTTGCTTTGGTGCTCGGCTCCAATTATTTAATAATTGTGCTAAGGCTTCTTCTTGGGCATATTTTGGGTGAAGGAGTATATAATTTTCTGTTTTTTGTTTGTATTTTTCTTTTAATTCTTCCCATACAAAACATACTCCTTTTTCTACTAGTTTTTTTATAACGGGATAAGTGTTATTGATGTCTAATAAATGCTGTACTTCACTAATTTTTAGTTCCCCTTTAATTTCTAAAGCTTCTGCTATAATGAATTCTGAATCTGATAAGTCACTAAAATCTAAAGATCTTTCCTCGTTCCATTGCAATACACTTTCACTAGACAATTTTAAATTGGCTGGTATAGCAGCCTGCATTACCTCGCCTTCAGAACACATATAATATTGTGCAATCCATTCCCATAATTTAAGTTGGGTTTCGTTTACAACAGGACTAGTATCTAAAATATTTAAAATAGGAGAAGGGGCAAATCCTGTTGGAATTTCTTTTACTATTCTCTTTACAATACCAGCGTATTTCTTATTTTTTCTCAATACAACTTCCACTCTAATTCCAGGAACAATGGCAGGCTGCATTTGCTCAGGAACTTGCCAGGTATAATTTTTAGGCAATGCCAGTGGTATAATTACTTCAACAAACACAGTGAGATTTTAAACAAAAATACGTTTAAGGAGTGGGATAGGAGATATAACGTTTTAATCCCTCTTCCATCATTTGATAAACCTTATTTTTTAAAATGGGTAAATCTTTCATAGTTAGCCCCTCTACTGGTACCTCCTTTAAATATATCACTCTATTCACCCCAGGGGTTAGCTCGAAAAGTGAACGGTAGTGCATACGTTTAAGGGTATCTACTAATAATAGAGGCTTAATGGGGGTTTGGGTTTCAATAGCTATTCTAAATGCCCCATCAAAAAAATTCTTTAACGGCTGTCTGGTTTCATTAAAAGTGCCCTCGGGGAAAATGATAATGGAAATATGATTTTTGATGGCAGCTTTGAGGGCACGAACACTTTTTGATCTTGTTTCAGCATCCTTTCTGTTCACTAAAATAACTGCTGCTCTATAAATCCAACCAAATACGGGTACTTTAACCATTTCATATTTTCCTAATGCTCTTATTGGTTGATGGATGGCTAATACAATTGGAGGAATATCCATATAAGAGATATGGTTGGCAACAAAAATATATTGCTTATTCTTGTCGTGAGGGTGTTCATAAATTTCTTTATGGGTTACCCCAATGCTATAGTACCAAAGTTGGGCCCAAATTCTACAACAACGATATACTAAATTTCCCCCTCTAACTTTCCCGGCGGTAATTGCCAACATTGCAAATGGAAATACCAATAACATGGCAATCGCAAATGTGATTAAAGCATAAATGGTAAAAAGGAATAAGCCAATCTTTCTTAAAAGCGCCATAGCACGCAAAAGATATTAAACAGTTTGTCTATCACCAAAAAAATGAATTAGCTAATCAAAAAAAAGTCATAGATAGGCACTCATAACGGTGTTTATATCTTTTGATTCTAAAAGTGAACTGCCCATTAAATATTCGTCAACTTTTCTAGCACATTCCCTGCCTTCACTAATAGCCCAAACCACTAGGCTTTGCCCTCTGCGCATATCGCCTGCCGCAAATACTTTTTGAATATTGGTTTGGTAATGCTTTTCATTGGCTTTTACATTCCCTCTTTCATCTAGTTCAATTTCTAATTTTTCTAAAAGGCCGGTTTTTTGGGGGCTCACAAATCCCATTGCTAACAAAGCCAATTCACAAGGGATTTCTTTCTCTGTTCCAGCAATTTCTACAAATCCTGCCGTTTTTCCATCTTCCGTAATTTTCCACTCCAATTGTACAGTTACCAATGATTTTACATTGCCATTCTTGTCTCCAATAAATTTTTTAGTAGCAATAGCCCATTCTCTATGCGCACCCTCTTCATGCGAAGAAGTTGTTTTTAATATAAATGGATATTGAGGCCAAGGCATATGGCTGTTTCTTGATAGGGGTGGTTTAGGCATTAATTCAAACTGCGTTACACTGGCAGCTTTTTGTCTATTAGCCGTACCAATACAGTCACTACCTGTGTCACCACCACCAATCACCACCACTTTTTTATTGGTTGCTACAATTGGGCTTTCATCAAAATGAATGGCAGCAACTCTTTTGTTTTGTTGTTTTAAATAATCCATTGCAAAATGAACACCATTTAAAGATCTTCCTTCAATAAGTAAATCTCTGGGAATCGTAGCGCCCCCAGCTAAAACAATAGCACTGTATTCACGTAATAAATCGTTGATGCTAATGGATAGGCCCACATGTACATTGCACTTGAAAACAACTCCTTCTTCTTCCATTAATTGAATTCTTCTATCAATTACCCATTTCTCTAATTTAAAGTCTGGTATGCCATATCTCAAAAGGCCACCTGGGGCGTCGTCCCTTTCAAAAACAGTTACTTGATGTCCTGCATAATTTAGTTGGGCTGCTGCAGCAAGCCCTGCAGGCCCTGAGCCAATTACAGCAATGGTTTTACCTGTTCTATTAATTGGTTTATAGGGTAGTACAAAACCCTTTTCAAAAGCAATTTCAATAATATGCTTTTCTATTTCTTCAATAGTTACAGGTGGTTGATTAATACCTAATACGCAAGCAGATTCACATGGGGCCGGGCATATTCTTCCGGTGAACTCTGGGAAGTTGTTGGTTGAAGAAAGAATTTCGTATGCTTCTGCCCAATTTTTTTTGTAGACAGCATCGTTAAATTCTGGAATGATATTTCCTAAGGGGCAGCCGTTGTGGCAAAATGGAACACCACAATTCATGCACCTAGCACTTTGTTCATTTAAAGCCAGTTCCGATAAAGGAGCAACAAACTCCTTATAATGTTCAACTCTTTCTGTTGTAGACTGCTTAGTTGGAACCAGTCGATCAAATTCTAGAAATCCTGATGGTTTACCCATGGTTATTATTTTAAAACAGTGTTGTGTTGATTTTTTTTAGCCAATACTTTTTTATAGTCTGTAGGAAACACTTTAATAAAGTGGGCTAATTGATTCTCGAAATCTTTCAAAATAAATGAAGCAATGCTGCTATTGGTATAATTGAAATGTTGCTGAATCAAGGTTTTTAATTGTATGGCATCTTCTTCATCTATAGGATCAAGTTCTACCATTTCCAAATTACAATTGGCCGCAAATTCATTGGCTGTATCATAAATAAAAGCAATGCCTCCGCTCATGCCAGCCCCAAAATTTCTTCCAGTTTTACCTAGAATAATTGCAAGGCCTCCCGTCATGTATTCGCAACCGTGATCTCCAATTCCTTCTACTACCACTTTAGCTCCAGAATTTCTAACTGCAAATCTTTCTCCTGCTTTCCCTCTTATATATGCTTCTCCGTTAGTAGCCCCATACAATGCAACATTCCCAATAATGCTATTTTGTTCAGCAATAAATTTTGCAGCTGCATCAGGATATACAATCAATTTTGCGCCGCTCAATCCTTTACCAAAATAATCATTCGCATCACCTTCCAATTCTAATTTTAAACCACAGGTATTAAATGCGCCAAAACTTTGTCCGGCAGTTCCTTTGAATTTAAAATGAATGGTGTCTTCGGGTAATCCATTGCTTTTATAACGTTTTGTAATTTCATTAGATACTATGGTTCCTATTGTTCTATCTGTATTAATAACTGAGAATTCTCCATATACTTTTTCTCCTTTTTCAATAGCTGACTTTGCAGCTGATAATAATTTCCAGTCGAGTACTTCTGTTAAACCATGGTCTTGTAATTCTTGTGCAAATAACCCCGTATTAGAATCAGCAGGTTCTTTGTATAATATTTTTGATAAATCGAGCTGGGTGTATTTCCAATGATTAATAACCGGTCTTTGTTGTAAATAGTCAGTTTGACCAATCATTTCATTGACGGTTTTAAAACCCAATTCAGCCATTATTTCTCGAAGTTCTTGTGTAATGAATTTGAAAAAGTTTACCACATGATTGGGGTCACCTGTAAAACGTTTGCGTAATGTTTCGTCTTGGGTAGCAACACCTACAGGACAGGTATTTAAATGACATTTGCGCATCATTATACATCCTTCAACTATTAACGCAGCAGTTGCTACGCCCCATTCTTCTGCTCCTAATAGCGCAGCCATTGCAATATCTCTACCAGTTTTCATTTGGCCATCGGCCTGTACAATTACCCTAGAACGCAACTTATTTTTAACTAGGGTTTGATGTGTTTCAGCAAGTCCTAATTCCCATGGTAAACCAGCATGTTTCACTGAACTTACCGGTGAAGCACCTGTGCCACCATCGTGACCTGCTATTAATACTACATCAGCTTTCGCTTTTACAACACCTGCTGCAATGGTGCCAACCCCCGCTTTAGAAACCAATTTCACGTTAATACGCGCTGCGCGGTTGGCATTTTTTAAATCAAATATTAATTGGGCTAAATCTTCAATAGAATAAATATCATGGTGTGGTGGGGGAGAAATTAATCCAACCCCCGGCGTTGCATGTCTTGTTTTCCCAATCCATTCGTCTACTTTATGACCAGGTAATTGCCCACCCTCACCAGGCTTTGCGCCTTGTGCCATTTTAATTTGAATTTCATCTGCTTCGGTTAAGTAAAGGGCAGTAACTCCAAATCTTGCAGATGCTACTTGTTTAATTGCAGAACGCATGGAGTCTCCGTTTGGTAAAAGTGTATACCTGATTTCATCTTCACCACCTTCACCTGTATTGCTTTTACCACCTAGTTTATTCATGGCAATGGCAAGAGTAGTATGGGCTTCCCAAGAAACGGAGCCAAACGACATTGCACCCGTTGCAAATCGCTTATAAATATTTTCTGCCGGCTCTACTTCATCTATTGAAATAGAAGGCCGGTTAGTTTTAAAATCTAACTGACTTCTAAGCGTACAAGCTTGTTCACTTTGGTTATTAATGAGCGATGAATATTTTTTGAAAGTGGCATAATCATTTCTCTTTGTTGCATCTTGTAATAAGTGAATGGTTTGGGGATTGAATAAATGGAATTCCCCTTTTCTTTTCCATTGATATACCCCTCCAACAGGTAAGCGATCAATGGTTTTATTTTTTTTACTGAATGCAAAAAAATGTTTGGCCAAAGTTTCTCTGGCAATTTCATCTAAACCCATTCCTTCAATTCTAGAAGTAGCTCCTGTAAAGTATTGATCAACTACACTGCTATTGATTCCAATGATTTCAAAAATCTGCGCCCCTTGGTAACTTTGCAAAGTGGAAATGCCCATTTTTGAAAACACTTTTAATAAGCCATCATTTACGGCTTTTATATAATTCTTTTTCAACTGTTCAATATCTAAAGGGCTATCTATTTTATTAGATAGTTTCATGTCTCTAATTGAAGACAAAGCCAAATAGGGATTGATGGCAGTAGCGCCAAATCCTATCAAGCAGGCAAAATGATGGGTTTCCCAAATATCTCCTGCTTCAATAATTAAACCAACCTGGCCTCTGTATCCTTTCTTGATTAAGTGATGATGAACAGCAGCTGTAGCTAGTAAAGAGGGAATAGGGGCGTGGTCCGAATCTATTGCACGGTCAGTTAAAATAATTACTTCAAATCCATCCTGAACCGCATCCACCGCATACCTACAAAGTCTTTCTATGCCTGCTTTTAAAGAGCCAGATTTTCCGTCTGCTCTAAAATAAGTTTGTAAAGTTTTGGCTTGAAAAACACCGGTATCAATGCTTCTTATTTTTTCTAATTCATGGTTGTTTAAAATTGGATGTTGCAATGCTACGCTATGACATGCGGTTGGTTCTTCTATTAATAGGTTTCCATTACTTCCTGCAAAAGTAGCCAGTGACATCACCATTTTTTCACGAATGGGATCAATGGGCGGATTGGTTACTTGAGCGAATAATTGTTTAAAGTAGGCGCTTAAGTGTTGGGGCTGATTACTCAGAATTGCAAGCGGTGCATCATTCCCCATGGAACCTATTGGTTCTTTGCCATCAACGGCCATGGGGGCAATAATGGTATCTAAATCTTCTGTTGTATACCCAAAGGCTTTTTGGTATTTAAATACTTGGTCGTGTTCTAAATGAGTAAACATTACACGAGGTTCAGGTAATTCTTCTAAACGAATTTTGTATTTATTCAACCACTCTGCATAAGGTTTTTGCGAGCATATTTTTTCTTTCAATTCATCATCAGAAACGATTCTTCCTTCACTCATGTCTACTACAAACATTTTGCCCGGTTGTAATCTGCCTTTTTCTTTAACGTTGGCAGGGTCTATGGGGAGCACACCCGTTTCAGATGCCATGATTACTCTATTGTCGTGGGTAATGGTATATCTAGAAGGCCTTAATCCATTTCTATCTAAAGTTGCTCCAATCATTTGACCATTGGTGAAAGAAATGGAAGCAGGTCCATCCCAGGGCTCCATTAAACATGCATGGTACTCATAAAAAGCTTTTTTTACAGGATCCATACTATCATTGCCATCCCAAGCTTCTGGAATCAACATCATCATTACATGCGGCAAAGAGCGCCCAGTTAATGTGAGCAATTCAATCATATTATCTAAACATGCAGAATCTGATTGACCATTGGTTACTATGGGAAGAATCATGTCTAATTCTTCTTTAGTAAATGCAGGTGTTGTAAATCCTTTTTCACTAGATCTCAACCAGTTTAAATTTCCTTGTAGGGTATTGATTTCTCCATTGTGTGCTATATATCTAAAGGGCTGTGCTAGTTTCCAGGAAGGAAAGGTATTGGTAGCAAATCTTGAATGAACCAAACCAAAAGCAGACACCATTCTTTTATTAGACAAATCGGTAAAATAATGGCGTACTTGATGACTAGTTAATTGTCCTTTATAAATGATGGTTCTAGATGAAAGTGAAACAATATAAAATCCTATATCATCTTTTCTGATGGTATTATTAATGGTATGAGAAGCATAATTGCGAAGGATAAATAATTTTCTTTCGAAAGCTTCTTGGTCTTGAATATGGTCGGGGCATGCAATAAAAACCTGTTCCATACAAGGTTCTACTGAAAGGGCTGTAGGTCCAATATCCGTTTTATTTACAGGCACTTTTCTGTAAGCAATAATTTCTAATCCCAGTTTTTCTGCAGCCCTATTAAAAATGTCTCTGCATTCTTCTCTAAGGCCAACCGACTTAGGAAAAAAAATCATGCCTACTCCATACTTTCCAGCATTGGGCAAGTGTTTTCCTAATTGAATGCATTCATCAAAAAAGAATTCATGTGGAATTTGAATAAGTATGCCTGCGCCATCTCCTGTATTTACTTCGCATCCACAAGCACCCCTGTGCTCCATATTTTCTAATACAGTTAACGCATCTGATATATGTTGGTGGTTCTTATGTCCATTGATATTGGCAACAAATCCGATGCCGCAGGCATCGTGCTCAAGTTGGGGGTTATAGAGGCCTCCATTGTTTTGGTTACTAAACATTTAGTCCAGTTTAAACTTGGGTTAATAATGGCGGCAATCTGAACTAAATTAATAAAAATTAGGATTAATTCAAAATATCGTTTAAACTAATGGTTGTAAGTTTAAATAATATCTAATATTATAGCTAAAAAATTAGATAAAAATTAAGATGTAATAAAAACAGGGCAGTCAAAAGCTGATTTTATTTCGGTAGAAGGCTTTGTTTTGAAAATGCCAAATAAGGTAGAGCCGCTTCCACTCATGGCTGCATAACTTGCACCTAGTTTATATAGCTGATCTTTAATAATTCCAATGGATGGGTAAGCTTTGGTAATTGGCGCTTCAAAATCATTGAATAAATAATTGCGCCATTCATCAATGGGTTGTTCAAGTATAGATAAAAGATTTTTGCCAGAAGGGGAAGGAGTTATTTGTTCAAATGCCCACTTAGTATTTACATGAATTTCTGGGTTCACTAAAACAAAATGATAATTGGATAAATCCAATGGTAATTGATTCAATATTTCTCCTCTTCCAGTTGCGTAACATGCTTTGTTGAGGATAAAAAATGGGCAGTCACTTCCTAATTTTGCAGCATATTCAATCAATTGTTGTGTAGGAATATTTAATCTATATTTTTCGTTGATTAAACGTAATGTAAATGCACCATCTGCACTGCCTCCTCCAAGGCCTGCACCCATTGGAATTATTTTATGCAAATGCAAATGTACTGGAGGCAATGTTGGAAAGTCTTGTTTAAGCAAGTGGTAAGCTTTTAAACAAAGATTGTTGTCTGGATTGCCGGGAATGGATAATCCTGAAGAATCAAATTGTAATTCAGTTGAAGGGACTACTTCTAAAATATCTTTTAATGGAATAGGATAAAAAACGGTTTCTAAATCATGAAATCCGTCCGGTCTTTTTCCGGTAATATGTAATCCAAGATTAATTTTGCAGTTGGGAAAAATGACCATGGTCTTTTGTGCAAAGCACTATTTTCTTTTTTTCAGCTCATCACGAATGGCAATTGCCCTGATATAATCTTCTTGGTCTAGCACCTCGTTTAATAAATTATTTAGTTCTTCAATATTTAATGAACTCAAATCTGATCTTTCGCTAGTGCCAGCTGGTTCTTCGGCACCAACTGCTTCCATTTTGGGCTTCGCTGTTCCACCTTCTTCCATGGCTATGCCTGCACTTTCTAAAATATTATCGTAAGTGTATATAGGGCAACCAAATCTTACCGCCAATGCCAATGCATCGCTGGTTCTGCTATCAATTTCTACTGTATCGTTGTCGGTGTAACAAACTAATTTTGAATAGAAAATTCCTTCTTGTAAATCGTTAATGATGATCTCTTGTAATTCTACTCCAAAAGCATTCATGAAATTTTTCATGAGGTCATGTGTGAGTGGACGACTGGGGTGCATATTTTCTAATGCAACCGCAATGGCTTGCGCTTCAAAGCCCCCAATCACAATGGGAAGTCTGCGTAATCCATTTATTTCACCCAATACAACAGCGTAAGAGTGGGTTTGTGTAATGCTGTGAGAAAGCGCTACAATTTCCAGTTCAATCTTCTTCATATTGTGTGCTAAATTAACTTAAAAATACGAATGAATCATGCTTGGCCATGTTTCTTCAGCCATTTGTCGAAAAGGAAAGTTCCAAATGGAAAAAATGCCGCTAAAAAAGCATAGATCAAATATTTAAAGGGCCAGTTCTCTTGTTCTTTTGTCCATAATGCCAATGCCAAATAAGCAACAAATAAAAGCCCATGTGCCCAACCGGTGTATTTTACAGCTAGAGGATAACCTGCTAAATATTTAAGTGGCATGGCAATTCCTAATAAAACCAATAAAGAAATACCTTCTGAGTAACCAATTGTTCTAAATAAAGAAAGGCTATTGCCAGCTGATTTTTGCATAGATGCAAAACTACCAAATTTTATATGCAAATTGTGTAGCTAAAATAGTCACTATGCCATTGTTTAATATTCATGAAATTCCCTCTTGTAATTTAATAGACGGATATGATGCGCAGTTTATTCATACTGCCAATGCAACTTATTCTCATGTAAAAGCTAAGGCAGGAGCTATTTTGCCCACGCATGCTCATCCTCAAGAACAGGTATCATATATATTAGATGGGAAGTTTGAATTAACAGTGGAAGGAGTAAAATATATATTAGAACCAGGGCAGGTTTTTGTAATTCCATCTAATACGCTGCACAGCGGACTAGCTATCACGAACTGTTTTATACTCGACGTCTTCACGCCGCTGCGTGAAGACTATCGAGAAAAAGGTGGAATCAATTTAGGTTAAGCGCCTGCTTTCATTTTTTGAATTGCAGCGGTTAATTGTGGAACAACTTCAAATGCATCACCTACGATACCGTAGTCTGCTGCTTTAAAGAAGGGAGCTTCAGGATCCTTGTTAATTACAACAATTACTTTGGAGCGGTTTACGCCTGCTAAATGTTGAATAGCTCCTGAAATGCCTATGGCAATATATAAGTTGGGAGCAACTTGAACACCTGTTTGACCAACGTGTTCATGGTGAGGTCTCCAATGTGCATCTCCTACAGGTCTGCTACATGCTGTAGCAGCACCCAATTCTTTTGCAAGGTCTAATAAAATGCCCCAGTGTTCAGGTCCTTTTAATCCACGACCACCACTTACTACAATATCCGCTTCAGTTAAAGGTACTTCACCGGTAATTTTATTTACCGCAGTTACTTTTACTTTAGGTTCGTTTACTGTAACAGATAAAGCTTCAACCGCTGCATTGCCTTCTGTGGCAACTGTTTTATAAGAATTTGGGTTTAAAGAAATTATTTTAATGGCAGAAAGAATATTCACATTGGCAAATGCTTTACCAGAGAATACCGTTTTCTTAACTGAAAAACCATTGCTGGTATCAGGTAATGCGCAAGCTCCAGCAACCAAACCAGCTTTTAATTTAGCAGCCACTCTTGCAGCCACTGCCTTACCAGTTTGGTTATGAGAAAATACTATTACAGTAGCACCACTTGCTGTAGCAGCATCGCTAATAACACTTGCATAAACCTGTGCGTCTACATTGTTTAAAGCAGCATTACTTACTTGGTGAATTTTGCTTACCCCATATTTACCTAAAGCGGTTAAGTCGTCGCTTACAGTGCCTAAAACAATGCCTTCTGCAGTTGTACCTAATTGCTTGGCTATATCGGCACCATAAGTAAGTGCTTCTAAAGAAGATTTTTTTACAATACCTTCTGATTGATCTATGAATATTAAAACAGACATTTTTTAAAATTTGAGTAGTGAATAAAATGCTTCAATAAATTAGATGGCTTTTGCTTCCTCGTGAAGTAATCTAACCAATTCAGCAACATTATCTGGTGCTACTAATTTAACGCCTGCTTTTGCAGGAGGTAATTCAAAGTTTTGAATGCTGGTAAGGGCATCCACTGCAATTGGCTCAACCACTTTAAGTGGTTTAGTTCTTGCAGCCATAATTCCCCGCATATTGGGAATGCGTTGTTCAGCCATACCTTTTTGACAGCTAACCACAACAGGCAAAACAACTTCCGCTGTTTCTTCTCCACCATCAATTTCGCGTACTACTGTTGCAGTAGTTCCATTTAGGTCGAATTTAGTAGCCAAAGAAATATAAGGGGCATCCACTAATTCGGCAACCATACCCCCAATTGAAGACCCATTGTAGTCAATGGTTTCCTTTCCAGTAAATATTAAATCGTACCCGCCTTGTTTTGCAACTTCAGCAATTTGTGCGGCAATATAATATGCATCACTATTATCAGTATTAACCCTGATGGCTTCATCTCCACCTAATGCCAATGCTTTTCTGATGATTGGTTCTGCGTCTGCATTGCCAACTGTTACTAAATGAATAGTAGCTGCAGAATTTGCTTCTTTCAATTCAATGGCTCTTACTAATGAATACCATTCATCATAAGGATTAATGATCCATTGTACACCTGCTTCATCAAATTTTGAGTTGCCATCGGTAAAGGCAATTTTAGAAGTAGTGTCTGGTGTTTTACTAACACAAACTAAAATCTTCATATGGTTAAGGTTTATCTTTTAATTTAGTTGTTTATGCAACTATTGCAAATATAATGCGTCAAACTAATAACTGTTTGTATTTAACCAAAAAATAACCAAAAAGTTTCCGGTGTTTATTCTTCCGTTAATGGCTGGTCTTTTCCCTTCTTCATTTCTTTTGAAAAAAAAGCCGCCAAAGCAGTTAATTCTGCATTGGTTAAATTGTTTTCAATCTTAGCTAGGGCTTCATTGGATAGGGCTTTGTCCAATTCCTTTTCTTCGTCTTTTATATTGTCTTTTTCCACCCAGTAAAAGTAAGGAATTTCATACTTTAGCCCGATGAATCGAATTGATAGAATTCAAGAAATGTTATCAACAAATCCAAAAGATTCCTTTTTGCGTCATGCATTGGCATTAGAATGGATTAAATTAGGAAATGATATTGATGCCAAGGGATTATTTGAAGCCATTCTTACAGAGGACCCAACCTATATTGGATCTTATTATCATTTGGCCAAATTATTAGAAAGATTAGGCGAAACACCTGCAGCCATTTTATGGTACGAAAAAGGGATGGAAGCAGCAAAAGCAGCCAAAGACCAACATTCCTATAATGAATTGCAGTCTGCCTACGAAGATTTAGTTTACTAACGATACCATAATTATTGTCATCATGTCTTACGATTACCAAAAATACAAGACCCCAACAGGAACCCAATTAAATTGTAAAGGGTGGGTGCAAGAAGCTGCGTTAAGAATGTTGTTGAACAACCTTGATCCCGCGGTAGCGGAAAGACCAGAAGACCTAATTGTATATGGTGGTAGAGGTAAAGCAGCTCGCAATTTTGAAGCTTTAGATAAAATTATTGCCTCATTAAAATCATTGGAAGAAGACGAAACACTGTTGATTCAAAGTGGTAAACCTGTAGGAATATTAAAAACCCATACAAACGCACCAAGGGTTCTAATTAGTAACTCTCAATTGGTACCCAATTGGGCTAATTGGAAACATTTTTCTGAATTAGAGCAGAAAGGGTTAATGATGTATGGACAAATGACAGCAGGAAGTTGGATTTATATTGGATCACAAGGAATTGTTCAAGGTACTTTTGAAACTTATGCAGCATTGGCTGATAAACATTTTAAGGGAAGTTTAAAAGGTACATTAAATGTGACTGCTGGTTTAGGCGGTATGGGTGGAGCACAACCGCTTGCCATTACCATGAACGATGGGGTTGCATTAATTGCCGAAGTAGAAGAATGGAGAATTGATAAACGAGTTGAAACAAAATACTTAGATGAAAAATTTCTTGATATTGATGCCGCTATTGATAAGGCATTAAAGTATAAAGCAGCTGGAGAAGCAAAAAGCATTGGGGTGCTTTGTAATGCAATAGATTTATTGCAAGCTTTGCTCAATAGAAATATTGTACCAGATACATTAACCGATCAAACATCGGCGCACGATCCGCTAATTGGCTATACGCCACATCAAATGAGCAATGCGGAAGCAAATTCATTGCGCTTGGCAGATCCAGAAGGATATATTGCTAGAAGTTATGAAAGCATGTATTTGCATGTGCAATTGATGTTGCAACTAATGGATAGGGGAACTATAACTTTTGATTACGGAAATAATATTAGAGCAAGGTCTAAAGAATACGAAGAACAGCAACAAATAAAAAATATAAATTTAACTTATGCTGTTGGAAGGTCATTCGATTTTCCTGGTTTTGTTCCTGCATATATTAGGCCGCTATTTTGTGAAGGGAAAGGTCCATTTAGATGGGCTGCATTAAGTGGAGACCCATCTGATATTGCGGTAACAGACGAAGTAATTCAACAGCTTTTCCCCCAAAATAAAAGTATGCAACGTTGGATGAAAATGGCCAAAGCCAAAATTGCATTTCAAGGATTGCCTGCTCGTATATGTTGGTTAGGACAAGGCGAAAGAGAAAAAGCCGGATTAGCATTTAATGAATTAGTTAAAACAGGAAAAGTAAAAGCCCCTATAGTAATTGGTAGAGATCATTTAGATACTGGTTCGGTTGCTTCACCTAACAGAGAAACAGAAGCCATGCTAGATGGTTCTGATGCGGTTGCCGATTGGCCAGTTTTAAACGCATTAGTTAATACAGCTGGAGGTGCAAGTTGGGTTTCTCTCCACCACGGGGGAGGGGTAGGTATGGGTTATTCTATTCATGCAGGTATGGTGATTGTTGCAGATGGAACAGATGAAGCAGCAGTAAGACTGTCAAGGGTTTTACGCAATGACCCAGGTATGGGTGTTATAAGACATGCAGATGCTGGATATGAAATTGCCAAAGCAACTGCAGCAAAATTTGATTTAGAAATATAAGTTTCATCCATCCATCATAATCCAGCTGTTTCATAGGGTACTCTTCAAGAAGTTTTGTATTATTACCTTATGAAAAATATGAAGCAAAAATTAAACAAATCTTTCAGCCTGCTAGTAGTAGGTCTGGGGTTAATAGCTTTGCCTGTTGTGGCTCAAGAGAAGTTGAATCCAACTGTAGAAGCCATCATTAAAGAAGCCAATAACAATTCGCAATTACAAAGATTAGGACATGAGTTAATGGACGGAGTAGGACCGCGATTAGTGGGCTCTTCTAAAATGGTTCAAGCAAGTGATTGGGCCATTGCACAATATAAAAATTGGGGCATTGAAGCAAAGAGAGAAAATTATGGAACTTGGAGAGGATGGGATAGAGGGGTAACACATATTGATATGGTTGCACCATGGACCAAATCTTTAGAAGGCACGCAATTGGCATTTAGCCCAGCTACCAAGAAACCAGTTACAGCTGAAACCATTGTATTGGCTGATGTAGCAGACTCTACTGCATTTAAAGCTTGGTTGCCAAATGTAAAAGGGAAATTTGTATTAATATCTATGCCACAACCAACAGGACGTCCTGATTATAACTGGGCAGACTTTGGTTCAAAAGCATCTATTGATAAAATGAAAAAAGAACGGGCTGATGCAACTGATGCCTGGCGCAAACGTATCAGTAAAACTGGTTTAAGTGCCGCAAAATTAGCACAGGCTTTAGAAAATGCAGGTGCCGTTGGGGTTGTAGGAAGCTTATGGAGCAACGGTTTTGGCGTAAATAAAATTTTTGCAGCCAATACCAAAAAAGTGCCCACAATTGATATTGCATTAGAAGATTATGCATTATTGTTTCGTTTAACTGAATCAGGTAAAACACCAAAAATTTCTGTGTTTACACAGTCAAAAGAATTAGGGGTAGTTCCTACTTTCAATACGCTTGCAGAAATCAAAGGCACTGAAAAACCCAATGAATATGTGATGTTATCAGCACACTTTGATTCATGGGATGGCGGTACAGGAGCTACCGATAATGGAACTGGAACTTTGGTAATGATGGAAGCGATGCGCATTTTAAAAGCAGTATATCCTAATCCTAAGCGAAGCATTTTAGTTGGCCATTGGGGTTCTGAAGAACAAGGATTAAATGGATCACGTGCATTTGTAGAAGACCATCCTGAAGTGGTTAAAAATTTGCAAGCTTTGTTTAATCAAGACAATGGAACTGGTCGCGTAGTTAATTTAGGTGGTGCCGGATTTAAGTATGCAAAAGATTTTATTACACGTTGGTTAGCAGCAGCGCCTTCTTATATTAAAGATACAGTAAGAACAAGTTTCCCTGGTTCCCCTGCAGGAGGTGGTTCAGACAATGCATCGTTTATTGCAGTTGGTGCACCCGCTTTTTCTTTAGGGGCATTAAACTGGTCTTATTTTAATTATACCTGGCATACGAATAGAGATACCTACGATAAAATTGTATTTGATGATGTACGCAACAATGCTATTTTAACTGCTATCTTGGTGTATATGGCTTGTGAAGATCCTGAGCGCATGCCAACTGATAAAGCAGAATTACCAGCAGGTCCTCGTGGCCCTCAAACATGGCCTACTCAAACCAAAGCAAAGCGTGCAGGTGGTTATGATAATTAAGTTTTAAAGTCAAATTCCTATATGAAAAAATCTATATTGGCATTTCTATTATTTGGGTTGATTGCATCTGTTGCTTTTGCAGAAACGCCCATAAAAGACAAGCCCATAAAAACAGGGGCAGATCAAACAGACAAATATCTGTCGTATTTAAAAGGTAAGCGAGTGGCTTTATTAGCCAACCCAACTACTATTGTTGGAGATAAGCATTTTGTAGACAGCATGTTAAAGAAGGGAGTAAATATTGTAAAAGTATTTGGTCCTGAACATGGGTTCAGAGGCAATGCCAGTGCGGGTATAAAAGTGGCCGATGAAGTTGACCCAACAAGTGGAGTGAAAGTAGTTTCCTTATATGGCCCCAAACGTAAGCCTTCTAAAGAAGATATGGCCGATGTTGATTTGATGATTTTTGATATACAAGACGTTGGATGTAGATTCTATACCTATATTAATGTGTTGAGTCATATCATGGAAGCTTGTGCAGAAAATGGAAAGGAACTATTGATTTTAGACAGGCCTAATCCCAACGGTTACTTAGTAGATGGGCCTATTTTAGACATGAAATTTAAATCGGGTATTGGTATGTTTCCTATACCTATTGCACATGGTATGACCATTGCAGAATTTGCGCAGATGATCAATGGCGAAGGTTGGTTGCCCAATAAAATGCAAGCCAAATTGAAAATTATTAAAGTGGCCAATTATGCGCATGATATGGATTATACATTGCCTGTTAAGCCCTCTCCAAACTTGAATACACAGCAAAGCATTATGTTGTATCCAACTACTTGTTTATTTGAAGGTACCGTGTTGAATCATGGCAGAGGTACCATGTTCCCTTTCACCATTTTTGGTAGTCCATTGTATAAAGGGATTTATGATTTTTCCTTTACTCCAACAAGCATCAAGGGCATGGCAGAAACGCCTTTGCATATGAATAAAGAATGTTTCGGTTTAGATCTTCGCAAAGTAGATATTGCTGAATTGAAAAAGAAGAACCGCATTCAAATTCAATGGATGATTGATTTATACAACAAGTTCCCTTCAAAAGAACAGTTTTTTGATCGTTCACAAAGTAACCAGATCGGAGACATTAATAAATTAATTGGCAACGATATTTTTCGTAAGCAGGTTGCAGAAGGCAAGTCAGTAGAAGAAATTTATGCTTCTTGGGAACCAGGATTGTCTGAATACAAAACCATGCGAAAAAAATATTTACTCTACCCTTAGTAAGTATTCGTCATATCTAAATCAACACAAATTATAAAGTCTGCTTTGCCCATATTTTCGGCAAGCAGACTTTTTATATTGGTCTGACTTACTGTAGAAATGGTTCCAATTTTCAGCGTAGGTTTTTGTTGCTTTAAATACCAGTTGATGCCATCAAAATTATCAGAATGATATGCCCCATTGTAATGCAAAAACAATGCCCCATTGGCATGGTTGGTTAAAATAAAGTGTGCCATGGTAGCGTCTTTACTGGCTTGTGCTTTGGGCATATTTTCTGTAGCGTGAACGCCCATCATTTTGATCATATTTACATATCCTGGTAAAGAAGCATCATATGCCATTGGTAAGGGTGCTATCCATTTTTTTTCTTCAGTGGTTAAGCTGTCCAATTTTCCAAACCCTCCTTTGTTTACGAGTGCGGCATATTTTCTAGGGATATTGGTAGCTATAAAGGGAATATTATTCGCTTTAGCGTAATTCACCAGTGGTGCATAATCGGTTGGGTAATTTTTCCAAAGGCGAGCATTGGAGTCTAAGCCTTTTGCACTTAGTTTCCCTGATAAATAATTATTTAATGCTTCCTGGTTGTCTGCTTCAAACATTTCAGCACCCAATACCATTTGTCTTTTGGCATGCAAGTCTTTGGTTACCGATAATTGTAGCCAATGTGCAATTGCATTATTATGGTATTCGCCAAATAAAACAATGTCTTTGTCTTTTAATAGACGAATCATTTTGGCATAAGTAACTTTTCTGCCTTTTGCATCAAATAAAGTATAAGGACTTTTTTGTTGCGCATTTAACACTGAAGCAAATGCAATAAACAAACAGGCAAATAATAACTTTTTCATGATGGGGGTGTTTAATTTCAAATATACCATTTATCTAGCCAAACAATGTACCCTGAACTGATTTCAAAATGGGCTTAGACTTTTGCAATAATTCCAATTCGTACCTGTTTGTTGGAGCAATCTCAATTAATGGGCTAGGTTCATATCTAGATGCAACCAATATAGCTGTTTGCTTAGCATGCGGAAGAAAAGTTTGCAATGCTAATTCAGGACTATTGTTTTCTTTTGATAAATGGGCCAGCAATAAATGACTCATATTGTTAGGTCGATAATTCTTAAATAAATCCAAAGCCTGTCTATTGGAAATATGCCCTTTGCCGTTGCTGATTCTTTCTTTTAATGGTTGCGAATAGCGACCATTTTTAAGTAGCACTTCATCGTAATTAGATTCTAGAAAAGCAGCATGGCATTGTTGAAAATAATGGGTTACATTATTACAAGAAATACCAATATCGGTTATTACTCCTACATGAATTCCTTGATAGCTGATGATAAAACTATGCGGGTCTGCAGCATCGTGTTCCTTAATAAAAGGGGTTACGGCCAAGCAATCATCTGCGCTATTATTGGTTGTTCTTCCTATATAAATAGGCTGGTTTGCTTCAAAACTATTAGACAAATGCCTGATTAATTTAGGCCCCCCTTTTGCTGTTTCAGGGGTAATATAAATGGGGATTTTGTATTTATTAGCAAAAGTAGAAAGTCCCTTAATATGGTCGGTATGTTCGTGCGATATAAAAATGGCCCTTATTTTTTCTACCGATAAATTCAGGTGTTTCATCCTGATTTCTGTTTCTCTTAAGGATAGACCAATATCTACCAAAACTGCATCATTGCTATTGCCAATATAATAGCAATTGCCGTTAGAGCCTGAATTTAAAGATGCAATTTGTAAACTCATGAACCGCAAATAAATGCCAATTTTCTTATACCACCATATAGCTGGCATGTAATTTGTTTTAAATAGCCTAAATGGATAATTATGAAAAAGACTATTACACTATTGGTCTTCCTCATTGCAGTTGCTTTGCAATTGCAAGCACAGTCTAAGCAACCTAAACAGTTGGGGTTGCCTGGCGACAATTTAAATTTATATGCTGCGCTTAAAGTTTTTCAAGAATCTAAAACCTTAGAAGATTTTGAGAAAGCAATTAATGACCCTGAACAAAAAATCAATAACCTAGACTTAGATGGTGATGACCAAATTGATTATATTAATGTGGTAGATAAAGTTAAAGATGATGTTCATAGCATTACTTTAAGGGTGAACATTAATAGCAAAGAGCAGCAAGATATTGCTGTGTTTGTAGTTACAAAAGAATCGAACCAAGTATATATTCAAGTTGTAGGAGACGAAGATTTATACGGCAAAGATTATATTATTGAACCCAATTATGCCAAAGAGGGAACACCCAATCCTGGTTTTCGTTCAGACTTTGATGATGAATATATTCCAGCTGAAAGAAGAGTTGTTTCATATGTTGAAGTAGCTAGTTGGCCAATTGTACAGTATATATATGTTCCCACTTATCGTCCTTGGATTTCTATTTGGGGCTGGAATAATTATCCTGGTTGGTGGAGGCCTTGGAGACCATACTCATGGCATTGGTATTATGGATACCATTACAATTTCATCAATATCTATTTTGGAAATTATTCTAGAAGTTCATTTTATAGAAACAAAAATTGGTACAATTGGAATTACGGAAATAATGGATGGAGATCTAGGTCGGTAGTGTACATTAATCGTTATCAACAAGGATTTTACCGAAACACCTATTCTAGACCTCAATCTTTACAGGAAGGATATAGGGTTTCAAGAGATAGGGTACCAATGAATATGCGACCAGTTGCTGTTCCTAGTACTAGACCCAATAATAATGATCAACGTCCATCTACAAGACCCAATTGGAGTGATAGAGACCGCCCTTATTCAAGACCTGAGGTAAATAACAGACCTTCTCGTCCTATTCAAGAAACTAGACCACAAACTAGGCCCACTCCTGAAGTTAGCCCTGCTGGTCGGGATAGAGTAGTGCGACCAAGTACTAGGCCTGCTGGCCCTGATCGTCAAAGGCCTGAAACTAGGCCTTCTCAACCCAATCAGACTAATCGCCCTGTAGTGCGTCCTAATCCCCCACAACGTACTGCTCCGGAAGCAAGACCAAGCAATAATGGGAGAGGAAATAGAAATGGGACTGGCACAACCAGGAACAATGATTAAATTGCGGGATGTCTGAAAACTTTATATCCAATGATCCACTCCATGGCAAAACCTTGGAGTGGATTCTTACTTATTTAGTAAAGCATTTTGGTTGGGAAGACCTTGCCAGAATGATTAATATCAACTGTTTTAAAAGTAATCCGAGCATTAAATCATCGCTTACTTTTTTGCGAAAAACTCCATGGGCTCGTAAAAAAGTAGAAGATTTATACATCAGTACCCTTTAATCTATTTCAATTATGTTGGTGGTTTTGATAATAGCTGAAACCGCATCATAGAGCGTATCTAAGTGCGCTTGTGTATTAAATGCTTGAATTGAATACCTCAAGAAAACCTGGTCTCCGTGCGGCATAACAGGTATTTCAATTTTGTATTGATCAAATAGCAAATTCTTTAATTGGATGGGGTTGTTTGTTTTGATTGGGATACTGAATAGTTGCAAAATAAAGTCATCTGTTAATGGTGCCAATGGTTGGCTGTTGACCAACTCGCAAAAGCGCATTGCGTTTGATTTAACCAGCTCTCTACACGCTGATGAAACTGCTGTCCAGTTGTACTGGTTCATGAATTCAATGGCTTTTGGAATACATAAAGAGGCGGAGAAATCTCTTGTTCCTTGTGTTTGGTGATAATCTAAAAAGGATGAATGGGAAGGAGTGGTGCTGTTAAATCCCCAACTAATTACTAAGGGATCCAACATTCTTTGATATGCTTTATTAACATAAAGGAAAGTACTTCCTTTTGGGGTCATCATCCATTTATGGCAAGCACCAGTAAATAAATCTGCACCCAACAAAGACAAGTCAATTGGGGCTTGTGCAGGTCCATGTGCCCCATCTATAAAAGTGGGTATACCCAGCTGTTTTGCTTTAGCGCAAATTGCTTCTATCGGAAATCTTAATCCTGTTGAACTAGTAATATGGCTAATGAAAATTAGTTTTGTTCTATTGTTTGCCCCTTTAAAAAAATCATCAACGAATGCTTCTTTTGTAGTTAAAGGCAAGCTGATTGGTTGCTTTTTATAATAGGCTCCCGCTTGGGCACAATAGTATTCCCAGGTTCTATCACAGGCTCCATATTCAAGATTGGTAGTTAGCACTTCATCACCGGCTTTTAGTGGAAAATTTTTTGCCACAAGGTTTACGGCATGCGAAGGATTAACTATGTAAACTAAATCGTCTGCAGAACAATTTAAAAATTTACCTAAGGCTTCTCTGGATTGTTGTAAATAATCTAGTCCGGTTTTAACAATAAATAAAACGGGTTCTTGTTCTAGTTCTAGTTGATATTGTTGATACTTTTCAAATATAGGTTTGGGGCAAGCTCCAAACGATCCAAAGTTTAAAAAAGTAAGGTCTTTTCTTACTAAAAATTCATTTCTTAATTGTTCGGTAATCATAAAATAGAAGTTTGATATTTTTCCATAGTAAGCCCACAAATAAAATTGCAGCTGCTATTAATAGGGTTTTCAATGCGAAAGTATTGTAGAATATACCAGCAATCACACCGCCTATAAAAAAGAAGAAAATAATAGTAAACCTTAATTTAATAGAATCGGTTAGTTGTTTTTTTTGCTCATGGGTATTGTAAAAAAATAATTGAGAAAGTTCTATGCCAAGATCGGTGAAAAGTCCGGTTAAATGAGTGGTTCTAATAACAGCAGAAGATATTTTGGTGACCAATGCATTTTGCAGCCCCATCGTAAATAACAATATAAAAGCAATGATATCTGGATGACTTTGTATGAAAGGGTCTAAAAATAGCCCTGTGCAAATAAGTAAAGTTATTTCTAGTAATATGGGGATGCTAAAAGCATATCTTTTTGCTTTTCTGTATACAATTTCAATGATTGTATTAGATACAAAAGCACCGAGTAAAAAAAATAAAATATAGTATATATAAATAAGGCCTTCCCAGAATTTTAATTGATCAAACTCTTCCATGAAAAAGGCAAAATGCCCAGTCACATTTGTTGTTAATTTTTGGATGGCTAAAAACCCTACTACGTTAACCATGCCTGCTACACATGAAAGAAATGAGGCAAGCGCTATACTTGTTTCTAAACTTCTCTTGCCTATTCTGTGTCTAAACATTGGGGTATCTTAATTAGTAATTGAAGGTACAATTTTGTAAATTGTGGAATGGTTTTTCTGGATTTACAAGCTGTTTCAAAATATGAAAGGGGTAATACAGTGCTTCAGCCTTTGCATTTCACTATGCAAGAAGGAGAGCGGGTGGCAATTGCAGGTGAAACCGGATCAGGGAAATCAACCTTTTTAAAACTGATTGCAGGGCTGCTTCAGCCTGATGAAGGCAATGTGTATTTTGAAGGGATTCGTGTGTTAGGCCCAGATGAACAATTATTGCCAGGTCATCCTAAAATTGCTTATTTGTCGCAACATTTTGAATTGCGCAACAATTATAGAGTACATGAGTTAATTGAAATGACCAATCAATTAGATGCAAGGTCTGCTCAACAAATTTTTGATGTATGTAGAATCAGTCATTTAATGATGCGTAAATCAGATGAATTGTCTGGCGGAGAAAAACAACGAATTGCATTGGCCAAGCAATTGACTTCATTCCCCAAATTGTTGTTGTTAGACGAGCCTTTTTCTAATTTAGACCGTGTACATAAAGAGCTTATTCGGTCGGTAATTGAAGATATTTGTACTACTTTAAAAGTTACTTGTTTATTGGTTTCTCATGACGCAACCGATTTATTGTCTTGGGCCGATCGTATTATTATTATGCAAGATGGACAAGTTGTACAGCAAGGAACACCCAAACAATTGTATCATCATCCGGTGAATGAATATGTGGCTGCATTAATGGGAGATTATAACTTAATTAATACTAAAACACACGAAGTCTTTTTACAGTTATTAGGAGAAGGAGTTAGAGGGAAGCGTGCATTAATTAGGCCAGAACAATTGGCTATTTCAATTACTAAGCCTGCACAACCCCATTTTGTAGAAGGCGTAGTGCAGAAAGTATTGTTCTTTGGAGCGTATTACTCTATTGAAGTATTAGTGGATGGCTTTATTTTAAAAGTAAGAACCACTGCATTTATGTTTAATGCCGGTGATATCGTATTTATAATGGTTGCTAGTACAGGGGCTTAATTGGGACGCTTTGTTAAATCAGTTTATTTTATTTCGTTGGGTTACTTCAAGTATTTTGCAAAAAAGCCCAAGGTTCTTTCCCAAGAAAGCTTAGCTGCGGCTTCATTGTATCTTGCACCCGCTGTATCATTGTGAAATGCGTGGTTCACATTTTCGTAAACAAATAACTCGTAATTAATTTTGTTTTCTTTTAGGGCGGCTTCATAGGCAGGAATTCCTTCATTCACTCTAGTGTCTAATCCACCATAATGCAACATTACGGCCGATTTAATTTGAGCTACTTTGGCTGCTTCTGGCTGTCGGCCATAATAGGCAACTGCTGCTTTTAAATTGGGAACATTTACCGCTAAGTTATTAGCCATTGCTCCACCCCAACAAAATCCTACACAACCAAATTGACCATTACAATCTTTTCTGGTGCTCAAATAATTAAATGCACGAATGAAATTTTGTAAACTCTCTTCTGCTTTTAGTGTTGCAAATTTGGCTCTTAGTTCGTCGTCGTTTTTAGGTAGCTCGCCCAATGGAGAAATTATATTGGGTGCAATAGCTAAATATCCTGCTTTTGCTGCTCTGCGTGCAACGTCTTCAATATGGGCATTCAATCCTCTATTTTCATGTATTACCACTACAGCAGCTAATTTTTTCTTGACTTTTGGTTTAGCAATATAGGCACTCATTGTTCCATTAACGCCTTCGTAAGTAATCGTTTCTATTTCTAGATCATCATCTGCTGTAATATTTGCTTTTGCTGCATTTACCTCAATCATAGGTAAAATACTAAGTGCTGCGGCCATTCCACCTGTTAGTAATGCAAGTCTACTCATGAACTCTGGTCGGCTTAATGGTTTATGGGTGTACTCGTCGTAAAGGTCAATTATTTCTTGGTTCATAGTGCAATGCGTTTATTGAGTTCGTCGTCAATTTTCTTAAAAAGATGATAGGGTTTATAGACTCTCCATTCTGGCAAATCCATGAGCTCTATATAGTAATTCAGTTTCTTACCTTTAAAATCATGTTGGGTAGCTAAGGGCATATTGAGCGCTACAATCCATCCATTTTCATCTGTCACTTCTTCAAACCATTCTTGGTAATATTCTTTATCACTGCTATGGAAATTTAAGACATTTTCGGCAATCAATATGAATTTATAAATTCCTTCTTTCTCCAATAAATCAATGACTTCTCTCTTAAGTTCCATGATATCATTCTCAATGGCATCATTCCATTCGCCAATAAATTCAATGATGGCAAATTGTAATTCGTAGTCTACATATATGATTTTGAGGTATAAAGTTCTGCTCCCAAAATCATCCCATTGAGGATGTATAAAATAATTGTAAACAGTTTGAGAGAATTCAAACTCAGAATAAGTTCGTCCGTAAAAAGGAGAGCGTTTGTCTTCTTCTGCAATATATATATGTCTCCAATTAAAAAATGGTTCTATTTCATGCATATTACTAGCTTCCTACCGATTCAACTGCTTTTTTAACACTGCCGTATTTTAATAAAAGGTCTTTTGCTTTTTCATAATCACTTAAGCCTAAATTGTCCATGACCATTTTTACCCCACGGTCTACCAATTTAATATTACTCAATTGCATATTGACCATCTTATTATCTTCTACACGACCTAGTTGAATCATAATGGCAGTAGATATCATATTCAACACTAACTTTTGAGCAGTGCCACTTTTCATACGAGTGCTACCAGTTACAAATTCAGGGCCTACTACCACTTCTACTGGAAAATCAGCAGCAGCTGAAATAGGGGAGTTAGGATTGCAACTAATACTACCTGTGATAATTCCTCTTTTTCTACATTCTTTTAGTGCACCAATTACATAAGGAGTTGTTCCACTTGCCGCTAGACCAATTACCACGTCTTTATCATTAATAAAATGCTTTTTCAAATCGCTCCAACCCTCATCTGCACTATCTTCTGCAAATTCCACTGCTTGGGTGATGGCTTTTTCGCCACCTGCAATTAAACCGATGACTAAGCCATAAGGAACCCCATAAGTAGGCGGGCATTCGCTGGCATCCAAAATTCCCAATCTACCACTTGTACCAGCACCCATATAAAATAGTCTGCCCCCTTGCAGCATTTTATCTGCAAGGGCTGAAACCAACTTTTCTATTTGTGGAATGGCTTTCTCTACGGCATCTGGTACCGTTTTGTCTTCTTGGTTAATATTGGTTAATATTTCCTGTATACTCATCATTTCTAGGTTATTGTACCTAGAAGCTTGTTCTGTAACCTTAATAAATTTACCCATGGTGCTTACTGTTTATGATATGCCAATAATCCGGACATAGGGGTCTTTAAAACTTTACCCAACTCTAATTCATAACTATTACAAAGTTCTTTTAAAACATCTCTAAAACCAAATCCAACACTGCCCACAAAATGAATAGGTTGGGTCCAGCTTTCTTTGAATTTATACAAATGGGTGAAGAAAAAGTCGTTTAGTCCATCTTCAATGATGTTTTCAATCATAAAATGCCCCCTGTTTTCTGCCAAAAAAAGGGCAAAACTCGCCAAGTATCTATTGGCTAAAGGTTTTTTATAAACATTTTCTAATATGCTGGCATGTGTTTCTCCAAAACGCTTTTGAAACCTAGACATCAAGTCTTCATCAAAAGTTTTATATAAATAATATTGAATCACTTTCTTCCCCAAATAAGCCCCTGAGCCCTCGTCACCTAATACATAACCCAAACCTGGACTTATGGAAACAATTTTTTTGCCATTATAATAGCAAGCATTAGAGCCAGTTCCTAAAATGCAGGCAATACCCTTTTCGTTACCACATGAAGCACGTGCAATACCTAATAAGTCTGTATTTATTTCAGTTTTGGTTTTTGGAAAAAGTTGTTTAAACACTTTTTTCATCATCTGCACATTGGCAGGATTACCTAGCCCTGTACCATAAAAATAGAGTTGGTCTATTGGGATATTTTTTATTTTAGGGAGGAGCTGTTTATTTAAAATCTGAATCATTTCTTCTCCAGACACAAAATAGGGACTCATAGCGGGTGTTAATACGGTTTTTTTCTTGCCGTTTACCAGCAAACACCACTCGCATTTGGTAGAGCCGCTGTCGGCAATTAATATGGCAGGCATAGGAAAGGTTTAATTCGGCAATAAATATAGATATTTGCATGCTTACATGACATATAATTTAATGTGTATTTATGGGTTCTAAGAAACTGCAGGTTTTGTTACCGGTTTTATTTGCGATTGTGATGATTGTGGGAATGTTAATTGGCTTTCAATTGAAAGAAAAGACCATGTCTCCTCAGTTTTTTAATCCTTCAAGCCGTTCTTCTTTACAAGAACTAACCGAATTGATTAAAAATAGGTATGTTGACAAGGTTTCGGCAGATAGTATCAATGGATTAGTGGCCAATGAATTATTGAAACATTTAGATCCCCACTCGGTATTTATTCCTTCTTCTGACTTATCTGCAGCTAATGAAGACATTATGGGGAATTTCCAAGGGATTGGAATAGAGTTCCGTCAAATGAACGACACGGTTAATGTAATGAGCATTATGCCAGGAGGGCCAGCTGAAAAAGTGGGATTAATGACAGGTGATCAGTTGATTTATGTAAATGATACGGTTTCAATTGCGGGCAAAAAATTAGATGGAGCTGCCATTAGAAAACTTTTTAGAGGCCCCGCTGATTCAAAAGTTAAAGTAAAATTTTTGCGTGCAGGAAAATTACAAGAAGTAACAATAACAAGAGGTAATATACCTGTAAGCTCTGTTGATGCTGCATATATGATTGCACCTAAAGTGGGTTTTATACGCCTAAACAAATTTGCAGAAAGAACTTATGAAGAGTTCATGACCGAGTTAGAAAAATTGCAGGCGCTAAAAATGGAAAGTCTCATTTTAGATTTAAGGGGAAATACTGGGGGGTTAATGAAAGAAGCCGTTGATATGGCAGATGAATTTTTAGAAGACAATAAATTGATTGTTTATACCGAAGGAGAAAATACCCCAAGAACCGAATTCACTGCTAAACGACCTGGTCTTTTTGAGAAAGGGAAATTGGTGGTGTTAATTGATGAGTCATCTGCTTCTGCAAGTGAAATTTTAGCAGGAGCTTTACAAGATTGGGACAGAGCAACCATCATGGGTAGACGTTCATTTGGTAAAGGGTTGGTTCAACAACAATTTCAATTGAGTGACGGTTCTGCTGTAAGGTTAACTGTTGCTAGGTATTTTACACCTCTTGGAAGAAATATTCAAAAGTCTTATGCGGATGGAATAGATAAGTACAACGATGAAGTAGTAGGTCGTTTTCATCAAACAGATTCAAGCGCCAAAAAAGATTCCATAGCCAGGTCTATAAAAAAATATAAAACACCTTCTGGTAAAATTGTTTTTGGTGGAGGGGGAATTACACCAGATACCACGGTATTATTTGACTCCTCATTATATACTAGGGCAGTATTACAAGTGCTCATGACAAGTACCTTAAATGATTTTGCCTATTATGATTTTGTTACCAATAGAAAGCAATACACTGCATTCAAAGATGCTGCTGATTTTAAGGTGAATTTCAAGGTTACAGAATTGCAATGGAATAGGTTTGTTGCATATGCTTCTAAAGAAGGGTTGAATTTCAATGCTATAGATGCACGCAGCAAAGATTTTATATTGAATAGAATTAAAGCATTAATTGCCCGTCAAATTTGGCGTACCAATGGATATTTTGTGGTGGCAAATGATGCAGATATTTTAGTTAGCAAAGCAGTTAAGCTGGTTCAATAATAATTTGCTAACAATTCCTTCATGTTTTGTTAATCTAAAAAATCGCATATAGCAATCTCCCTTCAATAGGTTTGTTTAAACAATCCTAATGGAAAGAATAATTGCTACCGATATTGCGGAAGAAGTCATTCATTTGTTGCTTTCAAATGGAGGTTCTGAATATATAGGAGAGCCAGTTACAAAACTGGAGCATATGGTTCAAAGTGCCGAAATTGCTGCAGAGAAAGGGCTTACTGAAGATTTAATTATTGCAGCACTTCTACATGATATAGGGCATATTTGTGAGCCTACTACTACCCTTAATGATATGGAAGGGCTTGGATTACAAGATCACGAAATTTTAGGGGCCACTTATTTACACGCAAGAGGGTTTTCCGAAAAGGTAATACAGTCCGTTGCCATGCATGTGCCTGCAAAACGCTATCTCTGTTTTAAATTCCCCGAATACTTAGGGCTTTTATCAGCTGCAAGTTTAAAAACTTTGGATATGCAAGGAGGGCCTATGTCTCAAAAGGAAGCAGAATTATTTGAGCAAAACCCATACATGAATGATATACTTGCCATTAGAAGAATTGATGAAGAAGCTAAAGTTCCCAATAAACCATTGCCTGAAAGTTTTGAACACTATAAGCAAATGATTATTCGTCATTTACAAAAGAGTCAAATTGAATAAGATGAAAAAGAAAATTTCTATGGTGGTTTTTGATATGGCAGGCACCACTATTAACGAGGATAATATTGTTTACAAATTATTGCATCAAGTGTTAATAAACGATGGATATGATTGTAGTTTAGATTTGGTACTTGCAATTGGAGCTGGGAAGGAAAAGAAAACAGCTTTTAAAGATATATTAATTGAATTGGACGTTTTTGCGCCAGAAAATATTGCTGAAAGGCTTCATCAAGTATTTAAAGACAATTTAGAAATAGCTTATTCAACAGCTCCCATTGTTTCTATGGAGGGTGCCGAAGAACTATTCGAACAATTGAAGTTGATGGAAATAAAAGTAGTGCTTAATACAGGATATGATTATAAAACTGCTCATTTTCTGTTACAAAAATTGCATTGGGAAATTGGGAATCATATAGATGCGTTAATAACTGCTTCGGATGTTTTGCATGGACGTCCAGCTCCAGATATGATTTTTTTAGCCATGCAACAATTACATATTACTGATGCAAACTTTGTTGTAAAAATAGGAGACTCTATAGTAGATATAGAAGAGGGAAAGAATGCTCATTGCGGGTTAACCATTGGCGTTACTACAGGTGCTCAGGATGAACAGATGTTACAATTGGCTAATCCAGATTATATCATACACCATTTGCAGGATATTTTATTACTAATTGAATGATGCATTATTTTAATTTAAGACATAATGTATTCATCAGTAATTGGATGAAAAATTCACCTGCGGTATTGTTGTTGGTAGTTTCATTTTCTGCCTTTGTTGTATATACAGGTATGTATGGATTTCGAAAGCCATTTACGGTAGGTCTTTATGAAAGCTGGTCATTTTTGGGAATATCCTATAAAGTATGTTTAGTTATTGCCCAAGTCATGGGTTACATGATAAGTAAATTTATTGGCATAAATATTATAGCTTCTATGAATCCTGGTTATAGAATTCAGGGTATTTTATTTTGCATACTTTTTGCTTGGTTTGCTTTATTCTTGTTTGCTATAGTACCTGCCCCTTATAATATTATATGCATGTTTTTAAATGGACTTCCTTTAGGGATGGTTTTTGGGTTAGTTTTTGGGTTCTTAGAAGGTAGAAAAACAACCGAAATCTTAGGTGCATTTTTAGCAAGTAGTTTTATTTTTGCTTCTGGGTTAGCAAAAACTGTTGGCAAGTGGTTGCTTCTTAATTTTAATATTCATGATTTTTGGATGCCCTTTATTGCAGGGGGTATTTTTTTGGTTCCAATGCTTTTTGCATTGTGGTTATTAAAGCAAACGCCAATTCCCAACCAATCCGATATTTTGGTTCGTTCAGAAAGGATTCCTATGAGTAAGCAAGAGCGAAAAAAATTTGTTTGGCGTTTTGGAGGGTTGCTACTCCCAATCGTTATTAGTTATATGTTATTTACCATTGTTAGAGATTTTAGTGAGGATTTTGCAAATGAATTATGGGCTGAAACTGGATATAAAGAAGCGGCGGGAATATTTGTTCAATCAAGTACTATAATCACTCTTTTTGTACTCGTTATTATTGCAGCATTTTTTAGTATTAAATCAAATTTTAAGGCATTCGTCTATACCCATATTTTAGTTATAATTGGCTTGTTAATTTCATTGTTGTCTACTTTTATTTTTAATCAACAATTAATAAGCCCCTTTTATTGGATGTTACTTTCTACTGCTGGTTTATATTTAGCATATCTGCCATTTAATTGCATTTATTTTGAGAGAATGATTTCAACTTATTCTGTAAAAGGTAATGTTGGTTTTGTAATGTATATCGCAGATGCATTTGGATATTTAGGAACGGTATTGGTACTATTGATAAAGGAATTTATTTCATTTCAATTTAGTTGGGTTGTGTTTTTTACTTTTTTGTTTAGTATAACAGCAATTATTGGAATTGTTTTAGTTCTATTTACGGTGATTGGGCATATAAAATATTTTAAATTATCAAATCAAATTCTGTGAAAAAATCTGCAATTGTAGTTGGTGCTGGTATTGTTGGACTTGCAACAGCAAGAGCCCTTTTAAATAAAGGTTATAGCGTTACTATAATTGACAAGACACAGATGGCAGTTGGTGCTTCTATAAGAAATTTTGGAATGGTTTGGCCTATTGGTCAGCCTGCTGGTGAATTATATCAATTGGCAAAAAAATCTTCACAGGTTTGGAAAGATATTTGTGATGGAACAGGAATGTGGTATAATCATTCTGGTAGTTTGCATGTGGCTTATTCAATTGAAGAATGGATCGTTTTAAATGAATTATTTGCACAATTTAATAGTGAGGATAGGCCTATTCAATTATTAACCCCAAGTCAAATTGCTAATAAGTTTCCTCAGGTTAAGCAAAATAATTTATTCGGCGGATTGTTTTCTAGCGATGAATTGATTGTAGATCCTAGAATTGCTGTTGCAAATATTAGTGATTATTTAGCAACATTTGGCGGAGTTGAATTTTTATGGAATCATACGGTTCAAGAAGTAGGGACAGGCTTTGTGAAAACAGGCAATAAGTTGTTAAATGCGGATAAAATATTTGTATGTAGTGGGCAAGATATTGAAACGCTTTTCCCTGAGGTATTTAGTTCAACGCCTCTTGTTAAGTGTAAGTTGCAAATGATGCGTATGCGCTCTCCATTGAATAAATTGATTGGTACATCTGTTTGTGGTGGGTTGTCATTATTGCATTATAGTAGTTTTAAAAATGCTCCTTCTTTGCCAAAACTGCATAATAAAGTTTTGACTGAAATGCCTGAATATATTAAGCATGGAATACATGTTATGGTATCTCAACATGAATTGGGAGAGTTAACCGTAGGTGATTCTCATGAATATGGATATTCATTTGATCCATTTGATCAACATTATATTAACGATTTAATTGTTCGTTATTTGAATAGCTTTATGTACGCCAGTGATTGGGTTGTTAATGCTACATGGAATGGAGTATATTCTAAAATGACTGATGGTTCATCATGGTTTTTTTCTGAGCCAATTAATGAAGTGTATTTATTAAATGGTTTAGGCGGGGCAGGAATGACATTAAGTTTTGGTGTTGCTGAAAAATTGGTCTTACAAGTAGTTTAAATAACAAAACATAGAGTTAACATTAACAATACATTCAGTTAACATTGCAATTATAGGTTTGCTGCTCAAACAGGAAACTTTTTATGAGAGCAAAAAATTATTTCTTTAAAGCAGTTTTGTACAGCTTGACATTATTGCTTTTTCAAATTTCTGCACAAGCGCAGAATAGTATTAAAGGAAGAGTAGTGGATGCAACAACGGGTAATGCAGTTGTTGGGGCAACTATTACAAGTGTTAAAAATAAAGTGAACAGTGTAACAGATGCGCTGGGAAACTTTTCTTTAGTTGCAAATATTGGTGATCAAATCTTAGTAAGTTCTGTAGGGTTTGCCAATAAGTATGTAATTGTTTCAGAAACATTTATGCAAATTCAATTGTCTAATTCTATTGAAGAACTAGATGAAGTAGTAGTTACTGCGTTAGGAATTAAAAGAGAAAAGAAAAAATTAGGATATGCTTCTCAAGAGTTAAAGGGCGAAAGTTTAACAGTAGCTCGTGAAACGAATGTGGTTAGTCAATTAGCCGGAAAAATTGCAGGTGTTACAGTTGTTGGGGGTAATTCTGGAATTGGTGGTTCTGCAAGAGTAACTATTCGTGGTGAACGTTCTGTTGATTTAAATAAAAATCAACCCCTTTATGTAATTGATGGGGTGCCAATTAGTAACTCAATAGTTGGTGCAAGTGGAAGAGGAAATATGGAAGTTGACTTTGGTAATGGTGCTGGATTTATTAATCCAGATGATGTAGAAAGCATCAATGTTTTAAAAGGACCAGCCGCTTCTGCTTTATATGGTTCAAGAGCAGCAAATGGGGTAATTGTTATTAAAACAAAGTCGGGTAAAAGTAGTAAAGGAATTGGTGTAGAAGTAAACTCGAATTTGACTTTTGAAAATGCTTTAAAATTACCTGAATTCCAAAATGTATATGGACAAGGTAATGGTAATGGAGGTGCATTTGCATTTGTAAATGGAGGAGGTGCTGGCTTAACAGATGGTACAGATGAAGGTTGGGGGCCTGCATTTAAAGGTCAGTTGTATCCACAATTTAATTCGCCAAGAACATTGAATGGACAAGTAATTCCATTTTTAGGTGGTGATTTAAATGCGCCTGCTGGGAGTGTGATTACTCCAACACCTTGGTTGCCCGATGTAGATGGTGTTGCTAACTTTTTTGAAACTGGAAGAACAATTACCAACAACGTTGCAATAGTAGGAAGCAATAAAGATGGTGATTTTAGACTGTCTTATACAAACCTTGATCAAACAGGCATTGTTCCAAATACAGACCTAAAAAGGAATACTGTTTCATTTAGTGGTGGATATAATTTAACGGATAAATTTTCAGCGCGTGCTTTTGTTTCATATATCAAAAGCAATAGTGGGAATAGGCCATCTATCAGTTATGGTACCGAGAGCATCATGTATTTATTTACCAGTTGGTTCCCAAGATCGGTGAAGTTATCAGACATGAAAAGATTATGGCAACCAGGATTAGAAGGTATAAAACAATTTGGTTGGAACTATAACTACCATGACAATCCATATTTAACCATGTATGAAAATACCAATGGGCAGCAAGTTGATCGTATATTGGGTAATATAACATTGAAGTATGATTTAGCGAGTTGGTTAAGTTTGCAATTGAGAGCTGCTACCGACTATGCTTCAGAAGTAAGAGCATATAAAAGAGGGTTTAGTACTCAACGTTTCCCTTTTGGACAATACCGTGAAGCAAGGGTAATTACAGAAGAAAGAAATACTGATTTTTTATTGTCTGCAAATAAAAAAATCAATTCAGATTTCACCGTTTCAGGTTCTTTCGGTGGTAACCAAACTAAACAAAAGTCTGACTTTAATGAAGTGAATGCAGGACAACTAAATATTCCTGGCATCTATAAATTGACCAATAATAGAGTACCTGTTGATGTAGCGCAAACCCTTACTGAAAAACGCGTAAATAGTCTATACGGTGCAGCACAAGTATCTTATAAAAACTATTTATTTCTTGAGCTAACAGGAAGAAACGATTGGAGTAGTGCGCTTACTTTACCTGCTGAATTAAAGTCTTTAGGTTCAGAGAAAAATTCATTTTTTTATAGTTCAGCTGCATTAAGTGCGGTAGTGAGTGATATGGTGAAATTGCCTTCAATAATTAGTTTTGCTAAAGTTAGAGGTAGTGTAGCCCAGGTTGGTAATGATACGGATCCTTTTACTTTTACCCAAGCTTATAATCCTAGCACTGCTTTTGGTACTGCTCAAATTTATGGTGAAACAGATCGTTTAGCCAACCTTTCATTGAAACCAGAAATTAGTACTGCTTTTGAAATTGGAACTGAAATTAAATTGTTGAATAATAGAGTTGGTTTAGACCTTACTTTTTATCAGAGTAATACAAAGAACCAAATTATTAATATTCCATTATCACAAACTTCAGGGTATAGTAGTCGTTCTATTAATGCAGGATTAATAAAAAATTATGGATTTGAAGCTATGTTGAATTTAGTGCCTGTAGTAGGAAAAAAGAATGGCTTACGTTGGACAGTTGATTTGAATTTCTCTACCAATAGAAGTAAAGTGGTTGAATTGTCAGACGGGTTATCCAATTTAGTGATGGCTAGCAGAAGTGTAAGTATAGAAGCTAGAGTGGGCGAGAGAATGGGCGATATGTATGGTATTGGTTTTGCAAGAGTTCAAAATACCAACCCCAACGGAGCATACTATGATGGAACTGGAAAATTTGTTGGTCAAATGGTATTCAGTAATGGAAGACCTGTAAGAACAACTGAAAGAATTAAGTTGGGTAATTATAACCCAGATTGGTTGGCGGGTATCAATAATACATTTACCTACAAGAATTTCAAATTAGGCTTCTTATTCGATATTAGAATGGGCGGAGAAGTATATTCTCACACACAAACTGTAGGTCGTGAAGGGGGGATTATCATAGAAACTTTAGAAGGTCGTGCAGACGGATATGATTTAACTAAACCAGGGAATGGCGTAATCGGAAATGGCGTAATGGTGGTGAATGGTCAATTTGTAGCAAATGACGTTAAAAGAACTGCTAGGGAATGGCATACAGCTTTTACAGGCGGTAGAGCAATTGCAGAAGGGGTTATGTATGATGCCTCTTTTGTAAAATTAAGAGAATTACAAATTGGATTTAATTTCCCAACTCAGGTATTAAAGAACACCCCTTTTAAAGCAGCAACCTTAAGTTTTGTTGGAAGAAATTTAGCCCTTTGGTCAAATGTTCCGCATGTTGATCCAGAAGTAATGTCTTATAGTGGAGGCACCGCTTTACCAGGAATTGAATACATGTCTATTCCTTCATCTAGAAGCTATGGGGTAAACCTTAGTTTGAAATTCTAAAAAAATAAAAAGACAACAATGAAAAAAATATTTTTAGTCTTTACTGCATTTTCACTTTTCTTGTTAAATGCATGTACCAAAGATTTTACTGAAGTAAATACCAATCCGAATATACCTACTAAAGTAACTCCCAATTTGCTTTTGTCTGGGGTAATTAAAAGCGCCATAAATGAGCAAGTAGGGCAGGCTTGGGGTACTGGAAATTTATTAGTTCAGTACACGGCAAAAATTCAGTTTGTGAATGAAGACCGTTATTTATGGGGTGAGAAGAATGGTATTTGGTCTAATGTGTATGGCAATATGCGAAATGTTCAAAACATAATAGATCTATCAAGTTCAAGTACACCTGTACAACAAAATTATTTAGGAGTAGCACTAATTTTAAAAAGCTGGTTGTTTTCAATGGCTACTGATGCGTATGGCGATATTCCCTATTCTGAAGCTGTGAAAGCAAAAACGAATGGAATTTATTTGCCTAAATATGATACACAGGAAGAAATTTATACAGGATTATTAGCAGATTTAAAAAAGGCCAACGATATTTTAGGAACCAGTAATGAAGCTGTTTCTGGCGATATTTTATTTAATGGTTCTGTCATTAAATGGAAAAAGTTGGCCAATTCTCTTAGACTAAGATTGTTAATGCGGTTGTCTAAAAAGAAGTCGGTAAATGCAGATATGCAAGCAATTATTGCCAATAGCACTTTGAATCCTTTGATGACATCAAATGACGACAATGCTGAATTAAAATATTTGGCAGATGTTCCAGCAAATCAGTGGCCTTTATACAGTTCAAGGGTTGGGTCAATTGATGAAATTAGGGTTAGTAAAACCTTAAGTGATCGATTGTCTGCAATAAACGATCCAAGGTTAGCAGTTTTTGGAAGACCTTCTCAAAATTCTGTTGCTGCAGGTACTCCTAAAATTGAAGGAATTCCTAATGGCTTAGGGGATGTGGCGGCTTTAAACTACAATGGGGGACCTCAAGGCGTTTCAAGAATTGGATATAGTTATGCATGTCTTGTTTGTAACGACAATGGTCAAACTCCTCCATTGCCAAATGTTGCTAGAGGTATCATTATGAACTATGCAGAATTGCAGTTTATTTTAGCGGAAGCAGCAGAAAAAGGTATGATTAATTCTTCCACTACTGCTGAAACCTATTATATGAACGGAATGCAAGCTAATTTTGCTTATTACGCTGCAATGGTGCCAGCGGTATATGGAATTACAGTAACACCAACGGCTGCTTATTACTCACAACCTGCTGTTGCCTATACGGGGTCGAGTTCAGAAAAATTGGGCAAAATTGCATTGCAAAAATGGGTATCATTATTTTTCACTGGATTGGAAGGATGGTTTGATTGGAGAAGAACTGGCTTGCCAGTTATCGTGCCAGGTCAAGACAACTTGAACAATAATAAAGTGCCAGTAAGATTTATCTATCCATTGGCTGAGCAAGCACTTAATGCAGCCAATAGAGCAGCGGCTGTTACAAGGCAGGGCGCAGATGATATTAATACTTTAGTATGGATAGCCAAATAGTTTTTTCTCAGTTTTAGTTTTATTTCAATGAGGTGGATGCAACAGCATTCACCTCATTTATTATTTTATCCTTTAACTTTATCATATGCGTTATTGTTTTCTTTTTTTGATTTTGGGAAGTATTTTTTATACAACAAAAGCACAAGGGCCCAAATTAATACCCATTTTAGAAGTTCCTGGAAAATATGAATATGCACGTGTGCAGGAAAAAGGAGTATCTGTTTTACCTAGTGGCAGGTATATAAGCCCTGCTGGGGAAATGATTCGTATAACTCATGATCCTTTTGGAATGCGTATTTCACCGGATGGTAAAAAGGCAGTCACTTTGCATAATGGTGTTTTTACCATCATTGATTTAGTAACCATGCGCCCAACTAGGGTCCCCTCTTATGATGGCAAGATTGCATCTCCTTTTTCAAATGGATCTTTTTTAGGGGTAGATTTCGGGAAAACTTCCAATATTGTTTATTTGAGTGGGGGAGACAATGGAGCCGTATTGGTATATGATATTAATGGCATGAAACGATTAGATTCTATCTCGCTAAATGGTAAAGTGGGAACTGAATTATTTGACGATAGCTTCACTTCCGACTTATTATTTAATGAAGAAAAAAACGAGTTGTTGGTGTTAGATAGAGCCAATTATAGACTAGTAAGAATTAATCTTACTAACAAACAAATTGAAGCTTCTATTCCATGCGGTAGATTGCCTTTTGGCTTATCAGTAAGTTCAGATAAGCGTTATGCTTTTGTTGCTAATGTGGGAATGTATGCATATCCTTTAATAGAAGGTATGACCGAAAAAAATTATGATTCTTTGGTTATTCCTCATCATCCTTATGGAGATAATACTAAGGAGTCTATTAATGGAACCATTATTGATGGGAAAAAAATACCGGGTGTTGGCAGTCCATTGTCACCAGAAGCGATGAGCGTTTTTTTAATTGATTTAGCCACCAATAAAGTGTTGCGTAAATTAAAAACTGGGCATCAAATTGGAGAACTAATTGAAGATATAGAAGTAGTAGGTGGGGCTAGTCCTAATTCTATTGCTGTAGGGAAAATGTATGCTTATATAACCAATGCTACCAACGATAATATTAGTGTCATTGATTATTCAACACAAAAAATTGTGCGTCATATTCCTATTAAAGTAAGTGCTACCATTGATCAATTCAGGGGCTTATTGCCTTTTGGTATAACATTGAGCAAGGATGAGAAAAAATTATTTGTTGCTTTATTAGGCTTTAATGCGGTAGCGGTGATTGATGTAGAGACCAATAAAACCATTGGGTTAATTCCAACAGGATGGGGGCCATCTAGAGTAATGTTGGGCAAAGATGAGCAAGAACTATATATTATAACGGCAAGGGGGTTGGGTGCAGGCCCTAATGGTGGAGCAGGATTTAAGAAACCAATTCAGGGAACATTTATCAGTGACTTGCAATTAGGGTCATTTCATAAAGTAGCCATGCCCGATTCTGCTCAATTAGCAAAGTATACTGCTACGGCATTATCTAATACTTTTTTTAGATCAACAGTTGCTTTGAATCAGAATCCATTGCCCCCATTGCCAGGTATTTATGAAAGTCCTATTAAGTATATTGTTTACATCACCAAAGAGAATAGGACCTATGATGAAGTATTTGGACAAATTAAAGAAGCTAAGGGAGATAGTACTTTGGCCAGATTTGGTGTAAATAATGCCTATACTTTATTGGCTAACCAAAGAGAAAGATTCAAAGGATTAAAGGTGACGCCAAACCACCATAAAATTGCCCGTCAATTTTCTTTTAGTGATAATTTTTATTGTGATAGTGATGCAAGTATTCACGGACATCATTGGATGATGGGGGTGATTCCGAATGAATGGGTTGAAACCAATTCTAGTGTGAGCAAGACCGCTAAACTATTTTCAGCCGCTCCTGGTAGAAGATTTCCTGGGTCTACAGGTAGCATGGATCCTGAAGATTTTGCTGAAGCAGGTGGAATTTGGGAAGCTTTTGAACGAAAGAAAAAATTGTTCTACAATTTTGGGGAAGCCAACGAAACAGCGCATGTAAGAGAGGAATGGTATGATACAGCAACAGGAGCTGGTCATGGTGTTATGGTGCCTATGCAGAAAGCATTATTCACAAGAACCAGCAGAAATTATCCAGGTTATAATACCAATATACCCGATCAGTATAGGGCCAACCAATTTGAAAAAGAGTTTACCCGAAAATGGATAATTGGTAAAGAAGTAATGCCCAGTTTAATGACCATTCAATTGCCCAATGATCATATAGCTAAAGCAAGACCTGAAGATGGATATACCAGTGCCCATTCATTTATGGCAGACAATGACTTGGCCTTAGGGAGAATGCTTCATTTTTTGTCTAGAACCAAATATTGGAAAAATATGTTGGTGATTATTACCGAAGATGATCCACAAGGTGGGGTAGATCATATTGATGCGCATCGCTCTATTTTAATGATGGCAGGCCCTTATGTTAAAAAAGGATATATAAGTAATACACACGCCAATTTCGGTTCCATTTTAAAAACTATTTATAATATCACCAGTGTGCCATATGTGAATCAATATGATGTTACTGCAACGCTTTTACAAGACTTTTTCACCGACAAACCTGATTTTACTCCATACACGCTAGAAATGCACGATGCTAGAATTTTGGATGTGAACAAAGCCATGAAAAAATACAAGACAACTATTGATTGGAATAAAATCATCAAAGGACCTGAAATGGATAAATTAGAAGATATGCGCGCTGATCATTATCGTCAACAAAAGCAAGCAATCATTATAAAATAGCACTATGAAGAAAATTGGTTTTACAATAGGTGGGCTTATTTTATCTATATGCATATATGCACAAAATGATAGTGCTGTATTGTTGAAGGAAGTAATGGTTACTGCAACCAGAAATAATCAATCCAGTTTGTTAAGTCCTTATTCTGTTTCGAAATTATCATTACAAGGTATTGATCAGTTTCAATCAAGAACAACTCCGGAAGCTTTAATAGGTAATGCTGGGGTGTTTGTTCAAAAAACCAATCATGGTGGGGGATCTCCATTTGTACGATCGTTAACTGGTAATCAAAATTTATTAATGATTGATGGCATTCGTTTGAATAATGCCACTTATCGTTATGGGCCTAATCAATATTTTAATACCATCGATTTATTTTCAGTTGAATCAATAGAAGTAGCAAGAGGAACAGGGTCGGTTCAATACGGTTCTGATGCAATGGGAGGTGTTGTTCAAGTTTTTACAAAGTCTCTTGCATTTACTAATAAGCCCAAATGGTCTGGCAATTTCATTGGCAGATTGTTGAGCAATGATGCTGAATATACTGGTAGAGGAGAACTTGGTTTTAGTACTAGTAAAATGACTTTTCAAATTGGATATACTGCAAGAAAATTTGGCGACCTGCCTGGTGGGGATACAATGGGTATTCAACAGCCAAGTGGGTATAAAGAAAATGCAATTGACCTGAAATTTAAATGGCAATTAAATGATCGTTGGTTATTGACTGCAGCTCACCAACAATTGCTACAAAGCAATGTTCCTTTATACCATCGAGTTGCATTGGAAAATTTTGCTTACTATCAATTTGATCCTCAGGAACGACAATTAAGTTATCTAAAAATGGAGGGTAAGTTTTCAACTCCAATTATTTCAACTATTTCCTTCACTGCTTCTTCACAGTTAAATCAGGAAAAAAGAACTTATTTTAAAAATGGAAATGCCAATCGTTTCATAGAAGAAGATCAAGTAAAAACGGTAGGATTAACAGCGGATGTATTCTCTGTCATTAACAAATATTGGAGTGCGAATTCTGGTATAGAGTTTTATAGTGATAAAGTGAATAGTTCCAAACAACAGATTGCGATTGCTAGTGGTACCATTTTGAACCAGCGTGGCTTATATCCCAACGGTGCAAGTATGCAAAATTTTTCTTTATACAGTTTGCACCATATCAAATTGGGTAAATTTAATATGGAAGGAGGGCTTAGGTACAATGGATTAAATATCAATGTTGATACCGCAACAGTGAAGCCGTCTTCGTTGGTTTTAAATGCTGCATTACTTTATCAGCTAAATAAAAATCAATCAGTGTATGCTTCCTATAGCACGGGTTATCGTGCACCCAATATTGATGATATGGGCACTTTGGGATTAGTAGATTTTAGGTATGAAGTACCTGCTTATGGCTTAAAACCAGAGAAGTCTTACAATACAGAGATTGGATATAAGGTTCAAACAAAGTCGACAAAATTTGCTATTGCATTTTATTATATGCATTTGACCAATATCATCAATCGAGTGCAGGTTCCAGGTCAACAGATTGGGGGCTACAATGTGTACATAAAAGAGAATAACCAAGAATCTTTTATCAAAGGCATAGAGTACGATTTACAATTTACCATTGCAAAAAATCTTTTTATAAGTAGCAATGGATCCTATTCTTTCGGGCAAAATACGAGCGGGCGAGAGCCTATGCGTAGAATTCCTCCGATGAATGGTAGAACTTTTCTTGAATGGAAGCCCTCTAAATTGCAATACACATTAGAATATATTTATGCAAGTAAACAGAGCCGACTGGCTCAAGGAGATAAAGATGATAATAGAATACCAGTAGGTGGCACTCCTGGGTTTGGGGTAATGAATATTCATGTAGCCACTGGTTTATTTGGAATAAAAATGAGCACTGGAATGGTCAATATTTTCAATACCGACTATCGAATGCATGGAAGCGGAATCAACGGTATGGGAAGGAATTTGTATATTTCTGCCCAATTTAGTTTTTGATGGAACAATTGCTGCAACAACTTTCTACAATTTTAAAAGGGGAACTGTATTTTGATTTAACTGCTGAACACCAAATGCAGTTAATGGCATATTCAACTGATGCTTCTGTTTATCAAGAAAAACCATTGGCAGTTGCTATACCCAAAAATGTAGAAGATCTTCAATCAATCATTGGTTTCGCCAATACCCATCATATTACTTTAATACCCCGAGCTGCAGGAACCTCCTTGGCAGGACAAGTAGTGGGAAACGGATTGGTGGTGGATATTTCTAAACACTTCAATCAAATGATTGAAGTAAATGTAGAAGAGCAATGGTGTAGGGTACAACCGGGTGTAATAAGAGACGATTTGAACCATTACCTAAAGGGATTTGGGCTGATGTATGGCCCAGAAACTTCTACAGCCAATAGGGCCATGATTGGCGGAATGGTTGGCAATAATTCATGCGGTTTGCATAGCATTGTTTGGGGGTCGGCAAGAGATCATTTGTTAGAAGCAACAGTTATTTTAAGTGATGGGTCTTCTACTGTTTTGAAAGAAGTGGATTTGCATGAATTGAAAAATACAAAAGGTCTCGAAAAAAATATTTATCAATCCCTTTTTACCTTATTGCATGATTCCAGCAATCAAGCTTTGATTCAGCAAAATTTTCCTTCTAAAGAAGTGGTTCGAAGAAATACGGGATATGCATTGGATACTTTGCTTGATTTGCAACCATTTAACTCAGCCGGCAGCCAATTTAATTTATGCAAGCTCTTAGCAGGTTCAGAAGGTACTTTGGCTTTCATCACTGAATTAAAATTGAATTTACTACCACTACCTCCCAAAGAAGTAGGAATGGTAATTGTGCATTGCTCTTCATTGGTTGAATCGTTGTATGCGAATATTGAAGTACTAAAACAGGGGCCCATGGCTTCTGAGTTGGTAGACAAAATGATCATGGACTTTACCATTGGTCATCCTGAATACCAAAAGAATCGATTCTTTATTGAAGGAGATCCGGCGGCATTATTAATGGTAGAATTCATGGATGATAGTCGAGAAGCTTTAGACGCTAAAATGAGAGCAACTATTGAATCATTGCATGCTGTTTCTTTGGGCTATGCCTATCCAATTTTATACAATGCAGATACTAAGTATGCTTGGGATGTAAGAAAAGCAGGACTTGGTTTATTGCGAAATTTAAAAGGGGATGCACAGCCAGTGAATTTGATTGAAGATTGTGCGGTATCTACCAACGACCTTCCATTGTATATTGAAGAATTACAAGAATTATTAGCGCAGCATGGAGTGAAAGCTTCTTATTATGCACATGCAGGAGCAGGGGAGTTACACGTAGAGCCCATTATTAATTTAAAATCTACAGAAGGGGTAAAGCAGTTCAGGTCTATCTTAAAAGAAACGGCTGCTTTGGTTAAAAAATACAATGGTTCTTTATCAGGGGAACATGGTGATGGAAGATTAAGAGGAGAATTTATTCCTACAATGGTAGGGGATGAAGTATACGATTTGTTCAAACAAGTAAAGCAAATATTTGATCCTAATGGCGTATTCAATGCTGGAAAAATAACCAATACCCCTGCAATGGATACTCATTTTAGAATGAAACAAAATGAGCCTATCAACTTAGGTAAAACGTTGTTTGATTTTTCTGCTGATGAAGGTATTTTAAGATTGGCAGAAAAATGTTCTGGATCTGGAGATTGTAGAAAGTCTGAAATTAGTGGGGGATTGATGTGCCCGAGTTTTATGGCCACTCGCAGTGAAAAAAACACTACTCGTGCAAGAGCCAATGTGTTGCGCCAATTTTTGAGTGACCCGAATGATACAACACCCTATAATCATGCGGAGATTAAGGAGGCAATGGATTTGTGTTTGAGTTGCAAGGGATGTAAAATTGAATGTCCATCTAGTGTTGATATTACTAAAATGAAAGCAGAATTTCTGCAACAGTATTATGATGCCAATGGTACTCCTTTTAGATCTACCTTGGTAGGTAATTTTGCAGCGCAAATGAAATTAGCTTCGCTGTTTAGACCTATTTATAATTTTGTTTTTGGAACGACAGTTTTGCGTAAAATTGCTAATAGCTTGGTGGGGTTTCATCCGGATCGTTCCATGCCTTTATTAGGTAAGTTTCAACTCAACAAATGGCACCGTAATCGTAATGCTCTTCATCAAAAGAAAGTCTATTTTTTCTGCGATGAGTTTACCAATTTCTTAGATAGTTCTATAGGGCAGAAAGCCATTTTATTATTAGAACGTTTGGGCTATCAAGTAATCATTCCTGAACATCTAGAAAGCGGAAGATCCTATTTGTCAAAAGGATTATTACGTAAAGCTGCTACTATTGCCAATCAGAATATTCAGTTATTGTCTCCACTAGTGTCTGCTGATATGCCCATTGTGGGCATTGAGCCTTCCGCTTTGTTAACCCTAAGGGATGAATACAAAGATTTAGCGAACTCCGAAAATAAGTCAGCTGCAATCCACCTTGCCCAATATAGTTTTACCATTGAAGAGTTTATTGCCCGTGAAATAAATGCTGGGAATATTCAAGCAAGTGCATTTACACAAGATGCAAAACATATTGCCATTCATGGACATTGTTACCAAAAAGTATTATCCTCGCAAAACTTCAGTAAAGAAATTTTGTCATTACCAAAGAATTATACCGTTGAAATCATTCCATCGGGTTGTTGTGGAATGGCTGGATCATTCGGGTATGAAAAAGAACATTACGATGTTTCGCAGAAGGTAGGAGAGTTGGTCTTGTTCCCCGCTGTGCGTAATAAAGCCAACGATACTATTATTGCTGCTGCGGGTACATCTTGTAGGCACCAAATAAAAGATGGTACTCAAGTTCATGCACTACATCCTGTGGAGATATTGTTTGAGGCCTTAGTTTAGGTTTCTATATTCGTTGGGGGTGATGCCTACTTTTTGTTTAAACAAACGAGTAAAATGTTGTGGGTATTTAAAACCCAATTCTATTGATATTTCATTGATATTTTTATCGGTCTCAACCATCTTTTTCTTAGCAGTTTCAATGGTCTTGTTTTGTAAGTAGTCTTTGGCAGATTGTCCTGTTTCTTTTTTAATTAAGTCTCCAAAGTAATTGGCAGATAAATTTAATTGTTGCGCAAAATAAGACACAGCAGGTATGCCAATTTGATGCGGTTGCTCGGAATTGAAATAGTCTTTTAATAATTGCTCAAATTTCGCTAAGAGTCCTTTGTTAATATTGTCCCTAGTAATAAATTGGCGATCATAAAAACGTTGACAATAGTCTAGAAACAATTCAATATTGGCTGCGATTAATTTTTTACTGTGTTTATCTATTGGTTGATTTAATTCAAACTGAATTTTTTGAAAAGAAGATAGAATCATTGATCTTTCATCCTCCGATAAATGAAGGGCTTCGTGGGTTTCGTAATCAAAAAACTGGTACTCGTCTATTCGTTTGCCAAGGGTAGTGCCTAATAAAAAGTCTGGATGAAAAACAAGTCCAAATCCCATGGGCTGATAAGGTGCTGGCGGTTTTTGCATTTCCATGACTTGTCCTGGCGCAAAAAAAGCCAATGTACCTGCTTGGTAGTCGTATAAATGACGACCATATTTTAGATCTCCGCATTTTACATCTTTTAAATAAACACAGTACATGCCGTATTGGAATTTGATGCTGGTTACATTACCCCAATCACGCATACTCGCTTTCGAAAAATCAACTACTGTTACCAACGGATGCATTGTTTTGTGATTGTTGTCTGCGTTGTATTTACTGATATTATTGATTGGATAAATATGTTCCATATGTATGGTTTCCATTTCAAAAATAGTCATTGTTCCCTCGCTCTTTTCAAACAACTGCTATTATTGGTAAAAATGGTAGGTAAATCAGTAATTTGTATACTAAAATTGGTTGGTAATGAATGAGCTTTGAATAATGAAAACAACAATATTAAGCCTGACTTTCGTCATTTTATGCATTGGTTCTGCATCTGCACAAACTGAAAATGAAATCATCCAACTTTCTGCCAAAAAATGGCAATGGATGTCTGATAAAAACGTAGATTCACTGAGTGTTTTATTCCACGATAAAAGTGATTTTGTGCATATGGGTGGAACTTGGGGTAAATCTAGAGAAATTGATATTATTAAAGGAGGGTTTATCTGGTATAAAAAAGCAGAAGTTTACAGTAATGCGGTTAAGTTTATAGGCAATACAGCTGTATTATTGAGTGATATGGATTTGGTTGCAGTTGTTGGAGGGAATGATGCTATTAACTCATTTATGGTAACCGAAGTGTACGTTAAGGAAAATGGTCAATGGAGTTTAGCACAACTAACTTTTTCTAAGTTGTCAAGACCTGTAAAATTGAAAACGAATTAATTTAAAATATTTCTGTTATGGCAAAATTTCAACTAAAAGTAAATGGCAATCCTTTACAAGTAGAGGCAGATCCATCTACTCCTTTGCTTTGGGTTTTGAGGGATCACTTGCATTTAGTGGGTACCAAGTTTGGATGTGGGGTTGGAGCCTGTGGAGCATGCACTGTGCATCTAAATGGTAGAGCAATGCGCTCTTGTCAATTGCCTGTTTCGGCAGTTGGTGCACAAGCAGTCACTACTATTGAAGGAATTGTGGGTACAGAAAAAGAAATGCATCCAGTGCAAAAAGCTTGGCTAGAATTAGATGTGGCTCAATGTGGTTATTGTCAAACCGGCCAAATTATGTCTGCAGTGGCTTTGTTAAAGAGCAATCCTAATCCCACAGAAGCTGAAATTGAATCTGCCATGACCGGTAATATTTGCAGGTGTGGAACTTATTTAAGAATCAAAGCAGCTATTCAACAAGCAGCTAAATCATCTAAAAAATAATTTTTAGCAAATGAAAAACGCAAATAATAATCAAAGCAGACGTTCATTCCTAAAAGTTACTTCTTTAACTGGAGGTGGAATGATGGTTGGATTTAGTTGGTTTGCTAATTTAATTCCTAATGAAGCAATAGCCGCAGCTACTGATAAAATGGATTGGGTGGAGCTTACTGGATTTATTAGAATCACTCCCGATAACCAAGTAAAAATATTTAATCCGAATCCAGAGTTTGGATCCAATGTGATGACTTCATTGCCCATGATGGTGAATGAAGAATTAGAAGCAGATTGGAGTAAAGTAATTGTAGAAATGGGGGATTATGACACCCCTCGTTTTAAGAGCCAATTTACTGGCGGAAGTAGGGCTATGGCCATGGCTTGGAAGCCATTAAGAACAGCTGGTGCAACTGCCAGACTTCTATTGATGCAAGCTGCAGCCAACGAATGGGGAGTGCCAATGTCTGAGCTTACTGTTTCTAAAGGAGTAGTGATGCATAAAGCATCGAATAAGTCTGCGAACTATGGTGCTTTAGCCACTGCAGCTGCAAAATTGCCCAAGCCCGAAAAAGTAGAATTGAAAAAAACCGCTGAGTTTACTTTATTAGGTACTCCGCAGAAAAATAAAGTGGGTAAGGAAATTGTGGGTGGTGAATCCCTTTTTACCTTTGATTATACAATGGAAGGGATGTTAATTGCCATGGTTATACATCCTCCTGCATTTGGCATGCAGCTAAAATCTTTTGATGCTGCAGAAGCAATGAAGATGCCTGGTATAAAAGCTGTTTTTGATTTTCAAGTTTATAAAGATGGTTATGCTAAAGCAGGTTTTGATACACGTGCTTTTAACAAATTGATTGCAGTGGTGGGTAATTCTACTTGGGAAGTAATGAATGCGCGTAAGAAAGTAGTGGCTCAATGGGAGCCCATTCAAGATACCAAGGAAATGGTGATGGCAAGAGGCGGCAAAAGAGAAGAAATTATTCCTGCAGGGTTAGAGAGCACTGAAAACCATTTGCGCTTAATGCACGAAATGCAAAAAAAACCTACACGTGTTGCTAGAAAAGATGGGGATCCTGAAACAGCGTTTAAAAATGCAACAAAAGTTTTAGAAAGAACCTATACTGCTCCCTTTTTAGCGCACAATCCAATGGAGCCCATTAGCTGTGTGGCGCATATTACCGATGAAAAAGCTTTTTTTGTAGTACCTATTCAGATACCTGAAATGATGAAACAAAATATTGTTTCCAATTTGGATATTAAGCCTGAACAAATTGAAATGAAATTGGCCAGAATGGGTGGTGGTTTCGGCCGCAGGGCTTATGGGCATTATATTGTAGAAGCTGGGCATATTTCTAAGAGAGTAAAAGCCCCGGTTAAATTAATTTATACTCGAGAAGATGATTTAACCAATGGTATTTATAGGCCAACTTATATCATGACCTATAAAGCGGCTATTGATAAAGATAACAATGTAACTGCTATTCATGTGATTGGAGGTGGAATACCAGAAAGTCCTTTGCACGAAAATCGTTTTCCTGCAGGCGTTTTCGAAAATTATTTAGCGGAGAGTTGGGACATGCCTTCCAATATTACGATTGGCGCTTACAGGGCACCTCGTTCTAATTTTAATGCAAGTGCAGAACAATCTTTCTTAGATGAATTAGCAGAAACAGTAGGAAAAGATCCTTTGGATTTTCGTATTGAAATGCTGAAGAAAGCAAAAGCAAATCCAGTGGGTAAATTCAATGATTACAATGCAGATCGATTCATTGCTGTATTGGAATTGTTGAAGGAAAAATCAAATTGGGGAAGCCCCGCAAGTAAAAATGCGAAACGTGGAGTATCCGCTTATTTCTGTCATGCATCTTATGCTGCTCATGTGGTAGATGTGACAATGAAGAATGGACAACCTTATGTAGAGAAAGTAGTTACAGCCATGGACTGTGGTTTTGTAGTGAATCCTGAAGGGGCAAAGAATATGGTAGAGGGTGCTGTAATAGATGGCATTGGAAATGCATTATATGGAGAACTAATTTTAGAAAAAGGAGCCACCGTTCAAAAGAATTTGAATAATTATAGAATCATTCGTCATAGAGAAGCGCCTAAGAAAATAGATGTGCATTTTGTGCAGAATAATATTGATCCAACTGGATTAGGTGAACCTCCTTTCCCACCTGTGTTTGCCGC
>CAZTDV010000007.1:0-83902 GCA_964612195.1 uncultured Sediminibacterium sp. | reverse complement strand
TGATACAGCAGCTACGCTTGAAGAGATTGGCGGTAACGTCCCTGATCGCTGGCGGTCTGTTTAAACTAATACGGGGCAGAAATGCCCCTCTTCGGGGGGAATGATATGCCTCTATATAGTTATAGTCCTGAAGACATTACAGTGTTAGTTGCTGGATTTGTTCAGATTAATGGGTTTGTTGACGGTAGCTTTGTTACCATTGATAAGGACATTCAATCATTCAGGACACAAAGAACAAGTGATGGGGAGGTTGCTCGTATTTATGATAATGATAGTACATACACAATCACCCTAACACTTCATAGTGCTTCACCATCAAACGACGCTTTAACAAAGTTGTGGCAGTTGGATCAAATCACACAACGAGGTAAGTTTCCACTTACAATTAAAGATGAACTAGGAACATCGTTCTTCTTCTCGTCAAGTAGCTGGATTGAGACAACACCAACAATGGAATATTCCACTGAGATTACAGAACGTACTTGGGTGATTAGAAGTGGTCAAGGTATTATCAACTTTGGTGGTAATGGTGAGTCTAGTATTGTTAATGATTTGATTAATATTGCTGCTGCATCTCTTCCGGGACTTGAGGGGTTATTCTAATGGGTGTGTTTGAGATCAAAACTTACAGTCCATCGGATGTTACCCTGTCGTTTGGAAGTTATGTTCTAACTGGTTGGAATACAATTTCTATTCAACGAAACCAACAAGGATTTATTCCTGTTCGTGGTATTCGTGGTAAGAACAGCAGAGTTAGGAACAAAGATACATCAGCAACAATTACGTTCTCCTGCCTACAAACAGGAGACGCAAACTATGTAATGTCATCAATTCATTCTGTTGACTTACAAACTGGTGTTGCAAGAATTGCTCTTACACTCACAGATAACAGTGGTGATAGCGTTTTTAGCAGCACAGAAGCATACATTACAGGATTTCCCAATGTCGTATTCTCTGGTGATTTAGAATATTACACATGGACGATCTATTGCAACACAACTGAAGACACATATACTATCGGCGGCAACACAAGAGGCGAAACAAAGATATTCGACTCTGCTGTCCAAAAGATTAGTGATTTTGTTAGCGACATTTTTTAAATTGAATTTTGAGGAAATATAAATATGGCAAGTTTTATGGAACAAAAAGACCTTGAACTGGATGGTGAGAAATACCTACTGTCTGTTTTCACTGCAACTGTTGGTCTGAACTTTCAATATCGTCTTGGTCAAGAAGGTCTGAGTCCTGATCTGGTTAAAGACCTTGTGATGAAGGGTTGTACCAAGGGTAGTGTGCAGATTGATGCAAAACTGTTTGATCGCCACTTCGCGGGTAAGTATGGTCATCTATTCCGTCTGGCTGAAGAAATCATTAAATATAATTTTGACGATATTGCCCCAAACGTCGAAAGCGATTCAGAAGAAGCGTAAGAGTCTCTGAGTCGCAGCAACAAAGTCCTGAAATGAAGAGACTTGTGGAAGAGTTTAGCGGGGATTTTGACGTAATGAGGCTTCTTTTCCATGAACCAAGGCTATGTACCCTCCACGAGCTGCAAACGGTTTATAGCCTAAAAGACTTCTATGATATGCTTGAAATGATTGATGCTCAATACACAATCCAAGAGGAAGCAGAGAAGAAACGAGAACAACAAAAGCCTAAAGGGAAGAACAATTAATGGCGATAGCATCGTATTTTGCAAAAATCGGCGTAGACATTGACAAAGCTTCCCTAAAGCGCGTTGATGATTTGTTAGGTCGAATTGAAAAGCAAATGAATAGGCTTGGCACTGTCATGGATGGTGCTGGAGAAAGAGCAAGAAAGAATTTTGATAGTACAGCGAAGATGGCTCAGAAATCGCATGATTATCAAATGAATCTAATGCAACGTTACAATAAAGCCCAACAATATCAACAAGAAAAGTCAGCAAAGATTGCACAAAAGTCCCACGACTACCAACTCAGGTTAATGCATAAATGGGAACAAGCTCAAAAAGCTAGCCAACAACGATTAGCATCAACCGTAGGAAGTACAACAAGATATGCCAGTGCAAGAGAGATTAAACTCTCGCAAGATCGTTTTAGAAATTCCATACTTGGGCGTACACAACACCTTGCTGGTGGAGATGAAAAATCCCCAGAATTACAACGTCTTGCTCAGATGTACGAGCGGGACGCCGCTAATGCAACGAAAGCGGCTGAAAACGCGGCTAAAGCACGAGAGAAAGCAGAAAAAGAAGCCAACAGGCAGATTGAACGTGATCGTAAACAACACGAGAAAAACCTAGCACAACAAGCAAAGAAAGCAGAAGCCACTCGCATTCGTGAAGAAAAGAGAAGACAAGCCTTCCTTGATTCAATGTCCAGACGAGAAAGGATTATCCAAGAACGTGGTGGTCGATATGGTGGGCTTTCTGGGGTAGAGGCATTTGGTCGATTCGGTGTAATGGGTTTGCCTTTTGCTGGTGGTGTTATTGCTGCTGGCATGGGTCTTTCTGCTCTAAATAGAAACATGCAAGAGGTTCAAGGGCAAGAACTTGCACTACAAACAGTAGCTGGTGATAAGGCTCCTCAATATCAAGAGTTCATTAATAATCTCGGTAATCGTTTAGGGATGACAACATCTACACTGATGCCAGGATTTACCCAGTGGCTTGCAGGTGCTCAAGGAACAGCGTTAGAACCAAACCTGCAATCCGGCTTTGAAGCATTCACTCAGTATGGTGCTGTTACAGGCATGGACCCTCAGTCAATGAAGGGTAGCCTACGCGCTATCACTCAGATGATTAGTAAACAGCAGATTATGGCTGAGGAACTACGCGGACAGCTTTCTGAACATATGCCAGCGGCTGTTAGAATCATGGCCGACGCTGTTACTGGTGGCGATACAAAAGCACTAACAGAACTGATGGCTAAAGGTGGATTAAATCCTAATGAAGCCCTTCCTAAGTTCTTTGATATCCTACGTTCACGTTCAGAAGGAATGCTTCCTCAGTACCTTGGAACCACTCGGTTTGCTCAGGGTAGCTTCAACAAAGCCGTTGAAGATATGATGAAAATCTTTTCAAAGTCTGGTGGTGAGAGTGGATTTACAAACTTCTTCAGAACCATGACAGATGGCGCCCGTTCAGCATCTCCGGTTGTTAGGGGCTTAGCTGGAGCATTTGATAATCTATCCAGAGCACTTGAAGTCCCGGTTTCATTGTTTGGTGATGTATCCAGAGGACTGGAAGAAATTTCTAAGCAGTCGGGTATCTCTGAAGGAGCCCTAACTACTCTGGCAGGTCTTGGTGTGTTGATGGCGACAAGATGGGGTCCTGTTGGGGCAATCTTTGCAACAGTTCTAATTGCCCTTCAGGACATCTCCTATGGGTTGAAGGGATATGATTCTTACACCAAACGCGTAATGGATTGGGCAAAAGGAAAAGATGGTGCAGGTAATCCAGTTACCACACCTTCTAGTCAACGTAGGACAGATCCTAATGACCCACTCGGACAAAAAGGGCCTCTTGCTAACTTCTGGCAAAATACAGTTCGTCCTGCTAAAGATCAATTCTTTAACCTGATGGATAAGTCTTCTGCAATTCGTGACCCCAACTCCCCATACTTTAATGATCCGAAGGGATACGATGACTTCCTTATGCAGAAGAAGCTTGCTGCTCAAGCTGACGCGATGGACCAGTCTGGGAGAAGGAACAGTGTTCAAATTGGGGATATTAATGTCACTATCAATCCACAGCAACTTTCCCCAGAAACAGATGGGCAAGAGATTGGTGAAACAGTGAAGAGTATTATCACAGGTTTGTTTAGTCAGGCACGATCTGCATTCCCATCACCATAAGGAGGTGATATGAGCCTAGCAATTCGTTGGGGATCAAATGATGAGCCAGATAAACCTTCTGGCTTCATTTATTTTGACGTTGTAACTTCGTATACACAGGAATATCGTGGACAAGTAACAAAACACCCCGTGGATAGAGGTGCCTCAATTACAGACCACTTCATCAAAGAAAACCCTGTATATAATGTTAGTGGTGTGATTACTGGTGTTGATATTTCTCCAATCCCCGCACTAATCAGAGACTCAGAGAATAATATTCCAGTAAATGCTAAACAACAACCTGATGCTTTAGAAGTTGTACAAGAAGATGTGGGTTTGTTGAAGTTTCTTCCTGATTCTATTGGACAGTTCTTAAACTTTGGTAAACCTTCTATCAAAGTGATGGATACGAGTCTACGTATTGATGCTACTCAAATTTCTAAAAATCTAATTATCAAACTCCTTGATGGTTATATATTCAATGAGTCCACTGGTAATTTTGAGAGTTATATTCAGACAGTATCTTTGTACGAGTTCACTGGAACAGTTGTTGGTTCTATCACACACGACTTGGTTATTACCAGTTTCAAGGTGAGAGAAGATGAGTCCACAGGTGAAGGTTTATATTTTGATGCAACTCTTGAGAGGGTTACATTTGTAACTTTAGAGAGGGCAGAAATACCGAGTGATGTTGTAAATGCAGCCAAACCTAAGAACAAAGGCAAAGCCGACAGCACGGTAAAACCAACTGATACTGCAGATGGTACACAACCTAAAAAGGAACCTGTTGCCCTTTCTGTACAGTTAGGGGATGGTTTGGGCAGGGTCATAAATCAAGGGAGTGGTAATTAATTATGACAGAAGTTTATATTTCAATGCCTCTATATTCAGACCAAGACTACAGGTATCAAATCTCTCTTGAAGGTAATGCTTACGTATTCAGAGTGTATTACAATGCCAGAATGCAGTTGTGGATGATGGATCTAAGTCTAGAGAATGGTAGCAGTATTCTCAGTGGTGTTGGTCTTGTTCCTAACTACCTGATTGCTGAAGACTACGCTCTACCGGATTTAACTGGTTTCTTCTACCTCGAACCAATTGAAAATATCAATACAGAAAGATATAAAACAAACCCAACTTCACTTGCTCAATACTATAGACTTTTCTACATTTATAATCTGGAGGATTAATGCCTGTCTTTCTTTCTCCAATTACCGTTCCCTCTAGTTCCACTAAACTTGTATTTCAAAAGAACAGAACATATTCACTGATTGTTGGTGATGTTCGTACAGGCGATGGCTGGGAGATAAACAATCTCAACATCACTTTTGACATTAACAAAACAAGTAGCAACAAGGACAAGACGAACACAGGGACAATTGAAATCTACAACCTTTCAAAAGATAAACAACGCTATCTTGAGAACGATTATGTTGCGGCTGTTCTGAGTGTTGGATATGTGGATACAACAGTTAAACGCCTATTCGCTGGGCAAGTTACTTTCACAAGTACAAAGAAGAGTGGCACGGATCTAATCACACAACTTCAGATTGGGAATAATTACACGGAGCTGAACCATGAGACGCTTTCTAAAGTTGTTCCTGAGGGAAGAAGTGTAAAGGATGTTGTCGAGGAGATTCGTAAGTATCTTCCTGGTGTAAGCAGGGCGGTATACAACGGAACAAACATTAACACACAAGTAGTAGATGGTTATCCACTCTCAGGGACAGCAAGGGAATCTCTGGATAAGCTCAGTAGAACCTATGATCTAGAGTGGCATGTGGACGATGGTGTTATGTATGTCAATGACTCATCTGGAACCTCTACAGATGACCTTGGTACAGCGTTTGTTATTAGTCCTTCAACTGGACTTATTGATCTCCCTTACATGGTATCTGGCGATAGCAGACGAACCAAGAAAGACAAAGCAAAGAAAGACGGTGTACAAATCAGAACTCTCCTAAATCCTGAACTCACTTGTGGTGGTATTTTGAAACTTGAGGACGTTGATGACTTTGATGGTTGGTACAAAATCGAATCAATTCGTTCATGGGGAGAGTGGAGAGGTAATCCATGGTATTCAGATGTTAGGCTCAGCAGAAAAATTAAGGTGGGATAATGAGTAGAGAAGGAAGTTTACAGGAAGTCATCGTTGCTGGGTTTGAACATAATATGTCTTCCATTTACACAGCTATTCCTGCTGTTGTATTAACCATTAGAAACAATCTATCTGAGTTGTCTGTTGATGTTCAACCGGCAGTCAACCAGCTGAACAGAGATGGAACGTCGTCTGAGTACCCTCCTGTCTTGAATATTCCTGTTGTAATGCCTGCCTCTAAATCATCTGCCTTTCTATTCCCCCTAGCTGTTGGTGACACAGTTCTTCTCATCTTCTCAATGCGTGGAATGGACACATTCAAACGTGGCAATGGAAAACCATCCTCCCCATCCGACTTACGTAGGTTTGATAGCCGAGATGCTGTGGCAATTCCTGGTTTGTTTCCTTTTGGAAGTTCCGTGAATAACCCCGCTAAGCATGTCTGGCAGCATTCTCCAACAGATACTGTTGTTGTTCACAATCTTGGTAGTGGAAATGAAACTGAAATTAGATTGAAAGCCGGTGGTGGAGTTGTTATTAACACATTCCAAGATGTTGAGGTTAATTGTGCCAATGCCCAAATTACAGCAACAGAATCTGTTGGTATCAACACACCGCTCATGAATGTGGATGCAACTACCACTAACTGGATTGGGGATATTGTTCAAACAGGTGTTCTATCTAGCAACACAGTTACTCTTAGTGGTCACAAACACAGCGGCGGCCCTTCACCAGATCCGGGGACTTAAACATGGATTTACTCATGAATACAAATGGTGATCTTATTTTCACTAACGGACAATGCCCTGTAACTTCAGAATCAGCAGAAATCGTAGCACAGAGGCTTACAATTAGACTTCGCACCTTCCTTGGTGAGTGGTGGCTGAACACATCATATGGTGTTCCTTACCTACAGTCTATCTTAGGGTATAAGACAACTAAAGAATCGGTAGATCGCATCATGCAAGAACAAATCCTTGGTGAGAACGGTGTGCTTGAGTTGATTGAGTTTAACTCATCTTTGGGTGCTAACCGGCAGTATGAAATGAATTTTCGGGTTAGGGCGCGGAATAATGAACTAACCCAATTAATAACAATTAACCTAGAGGTGTAGTATGACCGGAGGAGTTACAGACGAGGGTTTTGTTACACAACTACTCCCTGAAAATTTACAAGCACTCAGGGACGAAGCAATCCTTCAGTTTCAAGATTTAGTTGCCCCCGGTGACACAGTTGACGTATCAGATAGTGCTGCACTAGGTAGGCTGATCGGCCTGATTGTTCCAAGCATCACAACACTATGGGAGATGGGTCAGCAGGTATATTCTGCTTTTGATCCGAACACCGCAACAGGTGTTGCTCTTGATAACATTGTACAATACGGGGCACTAACAAGGAAATCTGCATCATATACAACAGCATATGGTTTGTTTTCTGGTGATAAGAATACACTAATCCCTGCTGGTAATACGGTGAGATCATCAACAACTGGAAATTCGTTTACAACTACTGACAGTGTTGCACTGTCCACGACATTAGCTACTGGAGTGACTATTGTTACCCTAACAGTTGCAGATAGTACACTGTACACTATTTCATATACCACTACGTCAACCACAAATACTGTCTCTTACACATCTGGTGTTGGTGCAACAATGTCGTCAATTTTGAGTGGGCTGGCTTCTGTAATAACTTCATCCCACCCACTTCTTACTGCAACAGTGTCTGGCTCAACACTCATTGTTGACAGAGCAGATGTATTCCAAAATAGTACATTCTCCACTAGTGCTAATCTCAACATTACCAAAGTTAAAAAGATCGGAAGTCTTCAGGCTGTTGTGATAGGTGTAATTGAACAAGAAGCAAACACTATTGATACAATCTCTACCCCCGTGCTTGGTTGGGACAGTATTACAAACCCAATAGCTGCCTCCCCAGGACAACTGGAAGAGACAGATGAAGATTTAAGAATTAGATTTAGAAATACTAAACTTGAAAGAAGTACAAACATTCTTGACAGTCTGTATTCAGCCCTTCTTAATCTTGAAGGGGTTACAGAGGTGGCTATTTATGAGAATGATACAGATGTAACTGACAGCAATGGAGTTCTTCCTCATAGTTTTCTCCCTGTCGTACTCGGCGGTAGCAGCCAACTGATTGCTGACACAATATGGGAAAACAAACCAATGGGGATCAGGAGTCAAGGGAACACAATCATTAGTGTCACAGATAGTCAGAACTTCCCGCACGACATTGGGTTTGAGATCCCCTCCCCTGTAACTGTGTATGTTGAAATTGATATTAGTGTTAACCCTGAATCATCAAGTCCATTTCCCGGTGATGGTGCAGATCAAATCAAACAAGCAATTATTGACTATGCCGCTTCTAATTTTGGTGTAGGTGATGACGTGATTTATTCAAGGCTCTATACACCAATTAACACAATTCCGGGACACCAAGTAAACAGCTTATTTATTGGAACCACACCATCGCCAGTTGGCGTTTCAAACATCGTTGTTCCGTTCAATGAGATTAGTTCGTTTGAATCGGTAAATATAAATGTAACGGTGACTTAATATGCTTGTTGAATTTATAGAAGAAGACTTTCTTGCACAAGCAAAGGGGAGAATCACCGAACAATTTAAGAACAAGGATGTTTTTAATCGTTATGTGGAATTGTTAATTAGTCAGCAAACTCAACTGCAACAAGTGTTTAAGGATTTGATACAGAAAAGGAGTATTGATGAAGCAACGGGTGATCAGCTTGATATTATTGGCGAAATTGTAGGTCAACCTAGAGAGCTTATCTCTGTTGATTTATTTGCATTCTTCGGATTTCAAGGCGCTTTAAACTCGGATAGTTTTGGTGACTTTGGGAATCCTGCTACTGGTTCCAAGTTTTATGATTTTGGTACACCACTTGGTGGTAATGTTCTGCTTGATGATGAAACGTATAGATTGTTCATCAAAGCTAAGATATTGAAAAACACGACAGCATCTACGCCAGAACAGCTTATCTCTTTCATCAATTTTCTATTTGGTACAACCACTACATATCTTGCTGAAGGCGATGCTTCTTACATTGTGCTGTTTGGTAGAGAACTAACAACATTTGAACAAGTATTACTAAACTATGTTTCTACCTCTCAGGGTTATCCTTCTCGCCTGATTCCCAAAACAGTCGGTGTTCGCATTAACTTCGGATACTTCTTTGAAGAAGAATTCTTTGGTTTTCAGGGAACTCCTAATGTGCTCGGTTTTGGGGAGTTTGTTGGTACATTTGGATATGGACTTGGATATGGACTTGGATATGGTGATAGTGATTTCTCACAAGAGGGCGGTGGATATTTCGCCACACTATTATAATGAAGATTAATAAAAAACTTATAGCTCTTGGTTTAAGTTCGGCTCTTGCTTCAACTGGTGCAATGATTGCAGTACACGAAGGTTATATGCCGGGTACGTATGTAGATCCCGTTGGGATTTTAACATCATGCTTTGGTCATACAGGCGCAGAACTTAGGAAGAACCAAACATACACTTACAATCAATGCATTGAACAATTGGCTTCTGACTTAGTTGTTCACGATAAGCAAATGCTTAAACATATTAATGTACCACTCTCTGATGAAGAACATGCTGCATACTTGTCCTTTGTATACAACGTTGGAGTTGGTAATTTCGAATCCTCCACGCTGCTAAAGAAGCTGAATGGCAGGGATAGAGTGGGGGCATGCGAACAACTTACTAAGTGGGTGTATGCAAAAGGCGTCAAGCTTAAAGGTTTAGTTAAACGCAGGTCTGAAGAAAGAGCATTGTGTCTTTCTGGTAATTTAAATTTTGAGGGAAATAAATAATGGCAGAAATCCTGAAACCCACCAATCTTAGCCTAACATGGGCATCTGGTGGTGATATCCTAGATCCGGGTGATCCAAAGTATGCAACTGGATGGGCAGTTGAAATTCCACCTAGACAGTGGTTTAACTATCTTGATAATAGGCAAGATGAAGCAATTGCACACATCAATCAACATGGTGTACCTGTTTGGGATAATGGTACAGAGTACCAAGCGAACAAGAGTTATGTACAAGGTCCAACTAATGGAACCATCTATCAGTGCATTCTAACTCATACAAACCAAGATCCAGAAGCTGATGTTACCAATACATATTGGATTATTGCTTTTGCTGCTGCTGGTACTTTCTATACCAAAACGGAAAGTGATAACCTGTATCTTGCAAAAGAAAACAACCTATCAGACCTCACCAACACTGCAATAGCCCGTACAAATCTAAGTGTCTATTCGCAAGCTCAGACCTACACTAAAACAGAGGTAGATAGTAAAACCACTGTAGCATCTACAGCACAAGCACAGGCACTTAGCAGTAACACGACACTACTGACACCACTACGTCTTGACGAGTCTTTTGAGGGAGCAAATCAATCTATTGGAACATCTGGGTATCAGAAACTGCCTGGTGGGATGATTATTCAGTGGGCCACGATTGTTGTGGCTGGTGCATCCGCAACATCGTGGAATTTTCCCATAACATTTAACACTGTTGTTTCAAATATACAAATCACTAAGCAGCTCGGTGGTGGTGAAGATGTAACACAAGAGGTATATGTGTGGTCGTACAACCTAACATCCGTTGTTTTGGAAAATAACCCAGGTGTAACTTCAAATACATGCTTTGTGATGGCTATCGGGTTCTAATATAAGGAGATTTACATGTCACAACAAGTATCACCGTTTATTGAAGCAAAATATGGATGGAATTATGGTGAAAATGGATGGAACTCAGGGGCCGATGAAAACTGGTTGAAATTTTCGTTCTTGCATGATGGTAATGTGGATAGTGTTGTTGCATCCCTCCCCCCTGCGACAAATGGCGCATCGCATTTTCTAACAACAGATAATAGATTCTATTTCGCTGTTAGCACAATCTGGTATTCATGTCCATGTCCAAAATGGTTTATTTTTAAAGTTAAATCAACCGGGATGTTTTGGCAATTTGACGGTACGTCCGCTTACGAAATTAACAACCCATTGCAGGCAAATGCAGCTCTTGAGAGTATTCAAGACGTAATTGACACCCTGGGGACGGCCGCGTTTGTGAGTGTCGATTCGTTAGCTACACAATCAGAACTTGACGTAGTCTCAGCGCAAGCAAATGCTTATACAGATACACTGCGAAATGATCTTGAAGATAATGTAGACCTCTCCAAAGGCGCTGCTCTGGTCGGCAGAGCCATCCGCACCATCCCGACAATGACGGATCTGCGGTCGGCGGCGGGCCACTTCGACGGCGACGCCGTCTGGCTAGTCCGGCACTATGCTGGCGGCCAGGAGGCTGGCGGTGGCCTGTTCATTTGGGATGCTGACAGTGCCGCAGCCGACGACAACGGCGTCGTGATCTCCACCGGGCTGCCGGCGGGGCGGTGGGTGCGCCACGTAGACGCCGCTGCCGGCGTCTCTCCTGAGTGGTGGGGGGCCGCCCCCGGCATCAACTCCACGGCGGCGATTCAGGCAGCTATCGACTATGCCGCGCCACTCAAGCACAAGATCAGCCTGCCTAATTACCGCCTGCTATTCGACACCGAGATGTCGTATTCCGGCGCCGGTTCTCTGGTAATTCACGGCCACGGCGAGGGCTGCAGCGTCCTGGCGTGCACATCATTGTCGGCGAACGGCATAACATTCGAGACTACCGACGGCGGTACGGTATGGTTCGAGGGCTTTTCACTTCTCCAGTGGACTGATACCCCGAAAACATCAGGGCGTGGCGTGCATGTTACTGGAGCGCTGCGCCCAACCTTCAGGAACTTCGTAGTAGGCAGTTTGGTTGGGCCTACAGAATGGTACGACCGAGGAATAGTGCTACTCAACTGCATTGAAAGTTATTTTAATGCAGTCCGGGTATTCGGTCAGAATCATGGAACACTTGCTGTTGGCATCGAGATTCTGGCTAGCGCGCAGTCCACGGGTCACGCCTTCCACAAAACTGACGTTCTGAACTGTGGAACTGGGTTGAACTTATTCGCAAACTCGTTCCCTGGTATTGAGGGCGTCACGTGCGTTGATAGCTCATTCGTTGGGGTTGACATTGGCGTGAAAGCGGTGAGCGCCGCCTACCAAGCGCCGCTGATCTCAATGACGCAAACCCATATCAACGCACGTGAGCAGTGCGTATGGCTGGACAACTTCCAGCAGTGCAAAATCAACGCGTGCCTTTTTTATATTGACCGCGGGGCGACCGCGACCACTGGCAGTCAGGGTTTCGTATATATCGCGGGCGGCGGCGTCACCGGCCTAGACATAACCGGAGGTACTGCATTTCAGCATGTTAACACTCCATCCGGCGCAACTTTCGGCGTAATTGCTACAGTAGCCATTGCCGTTGTTACCCTAGAAGGTTTGTATATGCAGGCGGAGGCGGGGTCCTCGCTGCTGTATCTAAGCGCCGCGCCGGCATATGTTGCTGTCTCAAACTGCAAGGCCAATGTAAATACGTGGAGCACAGCGGCCGATGTTTTCATTCAAGGTGCCGCCTGGCCGTCAGCCCTAACTTTCGACGGTAATTTCCCGGTCGTACAGGCGGACTTGCAAGTCGACTCGGCAATTTCAGGAACTTCCGTAGGGCTCGCGGGCAAGCGGGCCGCTGTTGTCCGCGTAACCGGCACAACCGGAGCATCAACAATTACCGCGATCACGGGCGGAGATCCTGGGCGTGTAGTTGAAATCAAATCCGACGTGGCAGGCGTGACAATGGTTCACGGCGCAAGCCTGCGCCTTAAAAACGCAGCGAACTACGTTTTCGGCGCCGGTACTACCATCGCTCTTCGTTGTGCGCTCGACGGAACTTGGGACGAGATGTGGCGGGAATAACTACACACAGTTATCGGAGTATAGGTTATGAGTAGATGGAAAAAGCTACTTAAAACATACAGTTTCCTGAGTATTTTAGCCAACCTTTCCGTTGCAATCTCCATCTCTGGACTATCTGTGCTTGGTGTTCTTTCGACAGAAATAGCCCTCCCAACCCTGCTAACTTTAGCCATTTTGTTTGGTGTTATTGGTTTGGTTGGGAGATTTGTTGATGAAACATATGATGATATGGAGGGAAGGAAATGAAATATATTTCACATGGATTTAACCTCCCTCTTGATCTTCGAGCATATGCTCCGGGGGAATGGATTGTTTTAACAGAGATTATTTACACATCATTAGACGGAAATAGATATACAGTTCCAAAAGGATTTATCACTGATTTAGCATCAATACCAAAGATGGCACAAGGTATTTTCAGCGTGGATGATGAAAGCAGAATGCCAGCAGTATTGCATGATTGGCTATACTGTAGCAAACAAACAACAAGAGAGCAAGCAGATGCTTTGTTCAGAGAAGCACTGAAACGTGCTGGTTGTTCTACGTTACACACTCTGTCCATGTGGTCTGCTGTTCGTGTTGCTGGTTGGGCTTATTGGAATAAGAGAAGTGGAATTACAGCAGAGGACTTTGTACAACTATGAGTGAGTCTGCTAACAGCCGCATAAACAATCTGTATGAGAAGCTTGCTATTGGACTGCTTACCATTATGGTGGGGTGGATGCAAATTCAATATACTGAGTCCAAAGAACAAATGAAAGATTTGGAAACCAAAGTACAGACTTTGTATTTGGAGAAAGTGAGTAAGAGTGACTTGAGAGAGGTGGAGGACAGGATTAACTCTAAGATTGATGGGATGAAGAGTGATCTGTTAGCCAGACTAGATTTGTATTTTGGTAAGCTCAATGCTAACAAATAACAACGATGTAAGGAGTAGCGAATGTTCTGGACCATCATTGACAGAATGGTTAGTTTGGCATTTCTCCTACTTTCCATTACAATTATTTGCTTTTTGTTAGAAACACATGATGAAAATACAACAAGAGACTCACTATCACTTCAAATAGTTAATTTAGAAACATCTATCAAGAAAGTGATGTCCTCTAATCTGACATACATTGAGGGGAGAGTTAATAACGTTGCCAAGGCTCAGGATGATTACCAAGTTACAACAGATAGTAGATTGACCATTCTTGATGTGAGACTTAGAGCAATGGAACAAGAAAATAAGAGCCTGAAGACGCAGAGCAGAGTGATTAATAATAATAATAGCAATGCCGTGATTAATACAACGAAATAACAACAATAAGTGGGACGCCAGACCCACAATCCTCAAATAATAAAAATAATTAAGCCGCCTTAGACATGAGTCCTTGGCGGCTTCTTTTTATCTATAGTTCTATAGTTTCAATCCCAATAGAAACATCAGTGCGTAATTGGACTGCTCGCTCAAACAAAGCGTCAGCTACATCTTGTCGATAAGTATGTTTTACCTCATCGTTGAATTGCCACCATTCAATTGTTTCTTCAATAACATTTGCTTTAGCTAATTGCCACGCTTTATGAGCTTCAAATGGACTTGAAAACATTCCAAGGTGTTTTTGTCCTTTACCATCTCCAGTACTCACTTTTGCTACATGAGGCTTTTTAAGCTCATTAACCATGTATTTCGTCTTTTGTTTGTAATAAACACCAAGCGGATAAACCCCTCTTACAGCTCCACTGTCAACTAGAACTGTATTAACCCTATTTGGAACAAAAACACAAGTAGAAGGATTGTATTCCTTATTTCCTTTTACCAATAAATCCTTATCTAGTCGCATGCCTTCAAATGGTTGTTGCTCCATCCAAGATTTGAAATTAGAGAATAGGTGCCATTCTTCACACACTGTTACGTCTTTATAAGTGGGGTAGCGTTCTTTTTCTTTAGCAGAGTACCCTCTTTCAAGCATACCGGTCCAAGCTGAGTAGAAAGGACACATCCAAACAAATTTCTGCTTCCGTTTCCCATCAACATAACCAATTGTTTCAAACTGCTGAACAACATAACCAGCGTCGTTTACTCCAACACCAAATACTAATTTCTTACCCATGTTTAAACCCTTTCACATTAAAATATTGAACACCATCCGGACCGATCCGGCTAACATTCCCAATATTCAAAACATCCTTGTCAAACCATTTAACCTTTCCATCAGGAAACTCACAAACCAATCCATCGTAATCTTGAGCAAACTGTCTGCACTCAGGAGTGTAAGACTTAGGTAGCGAGTATCCATACTTCTTGCCATTAATAATAAATCCATTTGTTACACCAATTTGCTTTGCACCAACAACAGAAGACAAGAACGTCTTGAACTTATGACGCGAGAGGTTGTTCTGTTGGATATTATTCTTCTGTACAACCACCTGTACATTCAGCCCTTTGATGTTGTGTTTATTTAGGATGTCAAAAAGAGTTTTCATTCTTACAAGCCTCGTAGATGTTGATAATTTCTTGCTTCGTAAACCAAGCCACACCACCAGACACTGATGAGTTAGCGTAAAGCTTCCAGTCAATCTCTTGAAACCTTTCTTTCACTCCGTCCTTGTGTTGAGATAGATAATATCCTCTGTTTTTTGTGTTTACAACACCTTTTTCAACAATTTTAGACGGTGCAGCCCCAAACACAAACCAATCAGCGTCATCTTTTTTAACAAAGGAGAAATCAGACGTAGTGATTTTTTGTTTAACAGATTCTCGAATATTTGGCAACCTTTTTGCGTTGTATTCTGCTTTCAACCAAACCTGAAATACACAAGGTACGTGGTAGTCTTCTCCTTCAAACACAAAGGAGTTTGCAGGTAATTCTGTTGAATACACCAGTTCCCATTCATCCGTGAACACTTGCTGCATTGTCTCTTTTCGATATGATGAGGGGAGAATAAATGCAATCACAGATGCTTGTGTTGAAGCGTGTTTAATAAACGATTTGGTAAGACTGTTCCTACTTCCAAATGGAGGGTTTCCAACAACAACACAATCCTTTGGTACGTTGTATGTAAGCCAATCGTGTTCAATTACACCATCACAACAAGGAAATAAATCAATCCCGATCTTACCTAGGGGTAGGTGTCTAAAGAAATTACCACTTCCTGCGGATGGCTCAACGAATAGATTATGTTCTCCTACAATTGCAACAAGGGCATCAACACAATTAATTGCAACGTCTTCTTTGGTATAGAATCTATCAAATTTGTCTTTCTGTTTAATCCTAACTTTTGGCATATATTCTCCACTAGAAAGAAAGCCCACTTCGGTGGGCTACGGTATTAAGCTTCGCAGGCGACACAAGTATTGTTAACCACAACACCAGACCGAGAATAGATATAATACAATCCAAGAATATCTTCATTCACGAAAGCTTTGGTGTGCAGCTCCGCAATTCTATCCTCATCTCCATCCTCTGAAACAAACAGATTTAAACTCTGACCTTGGCAGAGAAACTTCTGACGCTGTGCTGCATATCGAATAATCACCTCTTGGTCAATCTCAAATGCAGTTCGGAACACTTGTTTTTCTTCGTCTGACAGCCACGTAACATGCTGAACACTACCAACGTGGTTTACAATATCATTGATTGTATCTTTATTATAGACACCACGCTCTGCCATCAGTTTATAGATTTCAGGAACAATCCGATTCATCCCACCAGCGGCACTACCAGCCTCAAACACCATTCCAGGATCTGGGAAAACAGATTCGCTCACACCACCCATAAGAAGACTTGTAGATTTTGTGGGCGCAAAAGCTGTGCGGTGTGTATTCCTTTCCCCATAACCAATAAGCCATTCAGGTTCACCGTATTCTTGTGCCAACCACTGTGACGCTTTCAAGCTATCGTCGTGCAGTTTTTTACAAACCTCAGTATTTAGGAACTGTGCATCAAGGGATTCAAATGGAATGCGTTTACTTTGAAGGTAGGTACTGAACCCGAGTACACCCAAACCAATAGCCCTGCCCTTCTCTGTGAATTTCCTAACCTTTGTAATTCCGGGAATACCCTCACTCTTAACTAAGAAGTCACTAACTACACAATCAAGGAACACGGTTGCATCATAAACTGCGTCAGTATCCTTCCACTCATCATATTTTGCCAGATTCATGCTTGATAGGACACAAGAAAACGATAGATTCTCTGAACTATGTAGCATGATCTCTAGGCAGAGGTTTGAAGCTTTAACATCCAATCCCAAATCTTTATACACTTGCGGACGATGACGGTTTGCTTTGTCTACAAAGAAGAAGTAACCACGACCAGTAACGAGCTTTACATATAGAGCACGACTAAATCGACGGTTTGCTTCCTCATCACCACTCTTAAGTTTGGCAATAAATCCATCAGTGATGTTCCACCCAATATTCAAACCATCAGGTTCTGACTCTAATAGGTCAACAAGTTCATCAAAATCCCCGTGTTCAATTGGTAGGTAACAGGCTGTGCTGCCTCGCCGCTGACTTCCTTGTGAAATCTCTGCTGCATCTTGGGAAAAGCCCTTAATTACCGGAACAACACCAGATGCTTGACCACCAACACTGATTGAACTACCCCTTGAACGAATATCACCCATGTATTGAGAACAACCAAAACCGTGTTTACCCAACATGGCAGCTTCATGTCGGTTCTTATAGAACGAATCAACACTGTCTTGTACAGCTTGCCCAGAACACGAAACAGTAAGACCTCTGTCTGTACCACAGTTTGCAAGGATTGGGGAAGCAGGAGACAACCAACCATTCCACATCAGAGTAAAGAATTTCTCTTCCCACTCCTTCTCTCGCCCTGTCATGTAAGATGCTAAAGTTTTAGCAATGGTTTCGAACCTTCCTTTAACCGCTTGCTCACCAGCTACAGCATATTTGGATTTAAACATCTGCCATGATTGGGTAGTGTACCACTCTGGTAGCCAACCTTTTTCCTGTAGTGCCTTGCGTTCTACACTCAGTTCTTCAAAACTCTTGCTCACAGTACATCCTTACGAAAAGTTAGTTTATGCTTTGACCAGTTACGGACATATTGAATTTGTGTGTTGCTGAAGAAGTCAGCATATTTGAAGGTGCTTAGCTGTGAGTAAAACCACTCACTAACTTTACCATCTGGTTCTCCAAACAATGGCTGTGCTTTGAGGTATGAGAGGACCACATCAATCCTATTCCTTACAAACTGTAGCATCTCATCTTTAGAGATGGTACGAATACCACCTTTTTCAAAGATCATGTCACAAATCTTAGATTCATGCTCATAAACTTTCTTAGCAATACTTTCAATGTTCATGTAAAGGAGTGCAATGTATTCGTCATCAACTTCACCCGCCTCTTTCATTTCATAAAGGGTTTGATTGAATAACCAAGCACTTGCCATAGAGTGGAAGTTCTCATCCTTACTTGAAGCATCAACTCCTGCTGTAATATGAGAAATCAGATTATAACCACCAACATTAAAACTCTTTAGGAAGGCAAAATTGCTAAATAGTACAGCACCTTCCATGAATGCGAATGCCGCTGTAACTTCTAGTGGACTATCACTTTCTGCGTATTGCGAGATAAATTCCATCCTCTCACGTAACACTTCTTCGTCTTTCCATGACAGATAAAACTCGTCTGTTGCAATATTTAGAGTTTCATTAATTAATGAGTAGAACGGCGCATGGCAACCAAGTTCAGTGAAAGAGAACGTAGATGCCATCCTCTGAATCTCTGGGCGTGGGAACATACGACTAATCTTCCCACCCCAAAACTCATCACCGCCCAACATCAACTCATACTGCGTGAAAAGTTTCAGAACAGTTGTAATACCATGCCGTTCACCTTCCGTACACTTAGTTCGGATGTCATTCTCATCCTTCTCTACACCCAGCTCTTCAGCAAACCAGATAATGTTAGCTTGTTTTTGTGCTGCCTCAATAGCTTGAGGGTAATCAGTGGTATAGCTATCTTTTGGTGTTAGAATCCTGACAGTCACTTATTTCTTTCCTTTGTTCATGTAGGTGTATTCTTTTTCCATCTCATCCAACAGCTTCCCCGTTGGATTTGCCCGTTGAGATAGTAGCTTCAGGTCCACTCGCATTTGAACATCAGCATGATAGTCAATCAAAGCTTCGTTGCTTGCCCTACCGGATGACAACCACTCCTTTGTGGACTTCTCCACCCCCCGAATCATTGGGCCGTAAAACGATTGGTTTGATGGTAGTCCTTTACATCTGTGTTCAATTGACTCTGTAATTTCATAGTCAAACTCCAAATCGAAGCCAATGCTGTCAAGATACTGTTCGAGAAGTTTTGTGTTGTTTTCCTTTAGAGCCCTATTACCAAGTGGATTAGAAGCAACATCATATAAGCTAACAGAAATTGGCACTGTGTACAGATCGTCTTTATTAGACATTACTTTCTCCCCAATTATCTACATCAATCTGATAAGACTCTTGAGGGCTATATCCGTCATCGTAGTCTTGTTTAAAATAATCAAGTGCATCAAGTACATATCGGCGGGATTGATCGCCAGTCATTCCTTCCCGCACTTTATACAAATTGACAAGCTCATTGCAGAATTGCCCAAACGTTAAATTGTTCATTATTCGTTACTCCATACGCAATCAAGGAATGGGAAATGTTCAAGAATCGCTTTCTTGCACTTCTGTGCAACGTCTACATGTTCAAGCTGTGTACCGTTTGACATATTGTGTAGTGTCACCTGAATACATTTGTTGATGAACTCGTTACTATCGTAGTTGAGCTTCATTTTATTACAAACCTCGCAACATGGCACAACATTACTTATTAGGTACCCTATAGATGAGTCCACTCGATCAATACCATTGATAGGGATTGGTATTCCGACAACATTCTTTGTTTTACGTAGGATAGGGTGTTGCCCACAGTAATGGCAATTGCTTGTTACAAGAACTCTAAACTCATCAAGGGATAATTCAAAATCTCTTACTCTATTCCGCGCTTGTCTCCTGTATTCTCCCCAGTAGTTATTTAAAAACCCTTCAATGGTTCTTTGTTTATGACCTTGAAGTTTTGCATTTTCACTGGCTAAGCACCCACACGATTTCACATTTTTCTTTAAGTTCCCTGCATCAACGATCTTCTCATTACCACATTGACACTTGCACAAGAAAAGAGTGCGCTTAATTGACCTGCTGTCATATTCATCCTTTGGTAGTTTCTTTATCACCTCTAATCTACCAAATTTATCACCAACTGATATAGAACTTTCTTTAGGCAACCTTCATAACCTCATTAAGGAATGGGAAATATTTAAGTATTTCAGCTTTTGCCTTACGAGCAACGTCTACGTGCTCTCGTTGAGTTTCACCCTCTTTGTCTCGTAGTTCACAATAGTGTAACCAAGACCTAACAGTACCGTTCATGTACATTCGACTCATGGTAAGACCTTCGGGGAGAACAACCCTAGCAACCTCTTTGGCAATTCCGTTGTCAAGAGCCCATTTATAAGTCTCTTTTGTTTTTTCTAGTAATTCTTCTTGCTTGTATTGCCACAAACGTTGTGCATACAAGTTAGTCTCTGGAAGACTGTTCTGCCGATTCTTCGTATCTTGCTTTCGAGCCTCGCGGACAATGAAGTCAGTAGATTCTGCATACCGCTGACTAAACTCTTGAAAACTAAAGCTACGATGCCGAAGGATTTGACGTGCAATATCACGGGGTGCTTCAATTTCCATTGTGATGTTAGCTGTCTCAAACACAGAATAATGTTTATGTTCAACACAGTATTTGAGAAGCTTAGATGCGGTGTCAAAGCTACTTTGGTTTTGTGGACTACTTACACGAGCAGCATAGGAGAGAATACCCTCGCTGTCTGGAATATCTTCTACTACAGGTTGAGTAACACCAATTACACGACACTTAATAAAATCAAACATTATTTGAATTCCTTATACATCACTTTTCGGTACGAACTTAGTAAGATCAACAGGAATGAAGTTGAACGGCTTCATTACCTTTCCATCAGAACGAACCACAACATAGTAGGAGAGTCCATCAACATAGTTTGTCTCAATGAAGTATTCAATATCATCACGATCTTCTAGTTTCTCTTTAGCTTCACACGCTTCAAAGAATGTATTAAACACTTTAGTGTTATTGTTGTCCAGCACTGCTTTGTATGCACCATCAACATCAAATCCGGCAGCTTCAAGCATACCGATTAGTTGTGCAAGAGTAAATAGGTTATCACAAACACCATCAAGGATTTCAACATAATCGCTGATTACAGCGGCATCTGAAATTTCATTGGCTTCTTCAAGATTGAACTTAGATTGTACTGTTACATCCCTGTCAAACTCAAATGTGTAAGCTGGTACAAACTTACGACCTACTTTACGACCCCATTTTACAGTTTCAGCAATCATTTCGTTGATATTGCGCACTTTACTTCCTTAGCTCTTTAACGGTTTCAATAATTACAACAGAATAAATAAATACAGCATACACTACAGCAACAATTGTACAAATCGATAAAAGTGTCACAACAGGAACCCATATAATACTGGTGATTACTACCCACCAGCTCCAACCTGCTACAGCACCAATCCCTGCAAGTTTAAGTAGAATGATACCAACTACAATTACACCAAGAAACCCAATATTAATTTTCATTAATCAGCTTCCACATTCCACTATCAAGATAGCGTTTAATTTCATGGATGTTAAATAGTTCACTATTATATCCTCCGTCTTTACACCAACTCACTTGGTAACATCCTGGAACTACTTTCGTAGCCTCGAATATGATGGTTTTAGTGCTTAGTGTGAATAGAAAATCATCAGGAATGGTCATACTTACTATACTCTTTAATCTTATTTGCTGAGTAAATAATCTTATTCATATCATAGTCAACATCATTACCATCTTTTCCACCGCCCCGAGTTGCTTGGTATGCCCTCACAAGAGACTTTTGGATATTCCCGAAATCAAAATCATTGTTGAACAACATCATAATCAGTTCTTCTGTTTTGAGGAAGGGTTTCTTATCTTCAATTCGGGTTAGTAGTTTGTCAGCCAGCCACCCAGGAATTTCTACATCATAATACGATGAACTTCCACCGTCCGACTTAATTTTGTTAGTTGATTCCACGTAAGGTGTAATCTCATCGTCCTTCACATACCATGACTTACCTTTTGTACAGACCGCTTTGTAGTCTTGGGTGTGTTCATCAAGACTAGCAATTGTAACTACTTCTCCAATATTAAATTCATGGAAGTATAGGTTATCTACAATCACTACTTTATCACCAATGCTATACAGCATTCCTTTCTTCTCTTCTTCGTATAGTTTGAATCGATAAGCATAAGCTTGAATAATAAGGCCATCGTTATCACACTCTTGCATGTATACGTATGGATTCCCAAATGCGCCATCCTCTACCTCGCTAATAGTCATAACGAGACTCATACTTTCTTTGTAGTGTTTAGCCGCATATTCTTTATCGTCCCATACAACTTTATCGCCTACTTGAAACATAATTTGTTCCTCTGTGTTTGAATGTGTGAAGAAGATTAAACAATTTTGAATGTGTTGTCAACAGAAAGTTAAAGATATTTTTTCGCTAAGTAATCAAGAGACACAAATGATGGGAGTCCAAAACCATCCTCAACTTCATTCAACATCGTGATTCCACGGAAATGAGTATTACCACCTTGATAACCCTTATAGTCTTCATGAAATGGATATGCAGCTCCGTTGATAATACCAATTTGCATACGATTATCAAGCGTTGATCGAATCGCCACGTCAAGCTTTTGTGAATGACCAACCACAAAGCTTTTACCAACAGTCTTGAGTTGATTCATTGCTGTTCCACCAAAAGCCTTCCCTGTCATTTGATTGGCAAGATAGTGTACGAAGCAGATACCACCAACCTCCACTGGTTTTAGAAACTCATGCACCTCCCACCCATCATCTTCCAAACCAAGCGTCTCAATACCAACAAACCCTGCCAATTCAGGCATTGTTTGCGCTAATTTATTATATCTTTCTTCGTGATTTCCAGTACAGAATACCAACCTAGGGGTGTACTGTTTCTTCTTGTTTTGTCGTTGTTTTTCCTGCATATCTTTGATTGGTTGGAGGAGCATTTTCATCCCCTTCTTACCAACCTCGATATCCTCTTTCAGTCGTCGCCCTTCAAATGCAAGTTTACCTTTGTCATAAGAGGACAAGGAGGGGAAGTCGAATGCGTCACCAATATGCACAACAACATCTGGTCTTTTGTCAGCGAGGTATTGACCAATATGTGACAGATATGAAAGGTCAACCCCTGGCTTAATCTGACTATCTGCAATAATTGCAATCTTCATTCACCCACCTCCACACATCCAAACTTGACTTTCAGACGTTCATACTCTTCACGTTCTTTGTTAAGCCTGCGTTGCTCCATAATCATTCGATGTGCATATTCAGCCTCATTTTCCTCCCTTTGGCATGTGTAGAAACACTCATCTGAATTTATTTCAAATACTCCATCTCCATATTTAGCTTTAATCTCAGACAAGATTTCAATAGCCTCGTCAATAGAAGCTCCATTCAGATAAACAGATTCCCAAGCATTAATTAGTTTCTTAGTCATTTAATTTCACCATCCCACCCAACCAAATTAGCCATCTCTGCTACAAATACATCCAACGTACTTCTATTAATAAGTATAACATCGTCATAACAAGATAGCTGATTTTCTTTGATGAAACGCCTTAGTTTCACAGTGGCGTTAGTACACATGACGTATGATACGTCTTTATAGAGGGGCTTTTTCATTGGAATACTTCGCAAGTAGTAGATCGGATACGATTTTCATGTTGAACTTAGCCAGTGACTCATACAACTCAAACTTCTCTTTCACGGAATATGTGTTGAATTGATTAATGCTGGTAGTTACGACATTGATGTAGTTTTCAACATCTTTGATGTTTTGGATCTTTTCAATGCCACGTTTGTACTCAGCAATCGCGATGATATCAGCCATGATGAAATCCGATTTGATGTAGAAAGATGTTTGCAAATATTAGAAACTGAATAAAGCATTCATAGTTTAGAGCTGCAAATACTTTATCTTCGACTGTAATAGTATTCATTATCTACCCTCTGCGGTTAAGAGGTTTGTCATCATCGTCTGCATAACAGTTGAGGCAATCAGATTCTACGCAAAACCAGTCATTGTTAGGACAACTACCTTTTGGTTTAGAGCTTGGTGGAATGATACCCGCTTTCATGAGAGCTAGGTCCAATTCAATTTGTCGAACACGCTGTAGCATAAGATCGTAATCCACATCACTTACCATTCTTTTTATCCTCTCTTGACTGTTTAGTGTGCGCCTTATGACACACCTTACAAACACACCTCAAATTATCCACTTCACAAAACAAATTTTCTACAAATTTAGGTAGATCAGCAAATGATTTAAGACTTCCGCATTCGTGTGGAAAGTGGTCCACCTCAACCTCCTTCTGTTTGAACTCACCACCACAGATAGCACAAACATACAGGAATTTGGTTCTCTTGTCACTCCCTTTGTATGGTACTTTTGCAGCATTAAGACAATCATATCGCGGAGGCCAGCGAACAAACTTTGCACGTAAGGCTGACCTAATGAATGAGAAGAAAGCTGACTCTGTGTACCTATCACCTCCACGGGTTTTTGGATTAGCCATCTTCTCGCTCTACAACAAAAGAGCAGGCAAGGGTGTTAATATATTCAAGCTCCTCGTCTGTTTTTGCAATAAGGTCCATAGACTCTCCTACAATATCCTTTTTATCCAAATACCTATTAACAGTGTATTCAAGGTTGCAACGAAGTTCTTCTTTACGCTCGTCAGTTAGTTCAATCATTTTCATAATCCTTAGGATTAATCTTATTTTCCAGTTTGAAAATCATTTGTATCCTGTCTCCACAACCATCAAACACAGTGTAGAAAACGTATCCATTACGTTCTGTTGATTCCCCGTAAACATCTGCTGAATGTGTGTCGCCGTTTCCATTAATCAAATCATGCACATTTTCCTCATAAGTCCACCTTACCTCACCACAATCCTCATACCAAAGGCAATCAGTATTGTCTCCTGGCTTACACCACAGGTCTTTGAATAGATCGTAAATATCAGTCATTTCAACTTACCCATATAATTTTGCAGATTAAACATTTCATTTGGCTTGCGACGGAGATAGAGGAAGAAGCAATTGTCTTGTAGCCTCTGTCCCCAATCTTCATCACACCATGACATCTCATAACAACTCATAACCCTGTGGGCCATTTCCTTTTCTGTAGTGCAATCATCAAGGATCTTAGCCGCAGCCGCAGGACCAACTCCACCACGTTTGATTCCAAACTGTTCCTTGGTGGTTTGATGGAGTTTTTCCAATCCGGGGACATTATCTGCTGCATCCCCTGCTAACACTTGTGTCCAATATTCTCTGGCTTGCGTAAGCTCGTCTTGCCAGAAGATTCCATTCTCAAGTTTGTTGTAGTTGATAAACCAACCCCTGCCATTAGCCGTAATGTCCTTATCCACATAAGCAACAACAATGTCAGCAGCGTCCCTTTTTCTAACTTGTAGGGCAGTGGTGTAACTCTCCCAAGCTGCAATATTAACGTAGTCATCTGTCTCTTCACCATTCACAACAACACAACGACTTCCATACTTGTTCACAGTGTAATCAAAACACTCCCTGAATAGCAAGGGTTTTTCTGCACGTTGTCCTTTGTAGTCAACATATTGTGATTGGTATTCCTTACGGAAATTACCTTCTCCTTGAATGCACACACGATAGTCAGAACAACCAGAGGCTTCTACAATCTTTTCGATCTTTTGTTTGATGCTTTGGAATGCAAAGCTTGGTTGTCCAGTTACACTGCTAACAGTTTCAAAGCTGTAGTTTGATTTGTCCCTGTTGTTCTCTTTTGCCCATGTGTTGAAGGAAGACTTAGAATCAAACAGCTTCTTTCTTCCTTGTTCAATGTTAGTGACAAGACACTTGTTCGTCTGCTGTTGCGCAGACGATGAATACACAACAGTGTCGGCATCGATCAGTAAGAGTTTACTCACTAACTATCCTCAATGCTTAGTTTTCTTCATCTGTTCGGCTAACACGGCGTCAAACGTATTCAGTTCATCTTCATTAGACGGAGATTGTTTAGACAGTGACTCTACATATGCGTTGCTCATAGCCACAAACGACTTGTATTGTACCAGTTGATCCACGTTTTCAAACTCAATCACTTCGGTGAGTTCACCGGCAATAACAGTAAGTGTAATAGACATATTATTTCTCAGTATAATTCAATAACAAAGTTGATTTCACCTTTTACCTCATAGCTATCCTCAAACGGATACCCAAAAGCAAAAGCTTTTAACTCCTTTAACTCTTTAGACACATAACTCAACTTATCCGGACAACTTACATAAATTTTACCGATTTTAACATTCGTGCTATTCACTATAGCTTGGTATGAATCTACAAAGACTCTTTGTTGCACTGTACTCCAAATACGATTGTTAATAAGTTCAAGAGCTGTAGCAATTTCTTCAGGGCTTCCATTACAGAAATAACTTACAGGGTAGTGTTTGGTTTTTGATGGGTTGCATTCAATGTCAAATCGATTAATAATTTGCTCAACGTCACTTTTAGCATCATTGTGAGCAGCACTGAGTTCGTCTGACCAATCTACTATTGTGCTCATTATTCAATCCACCAGCACTTGATACAGATCCATTAGAGCTTTTGCATCACCACTGAACTCCTCAAACTTCTCTTTAGCTTGCAGGCTTGCAGCTTTCATAACAAGTTTAACAGTGTTTTTATCCATACCATCAGTATTGTGTTGCTTGTGGTAGGTGAAATCTTCTTTCAGTTGTTTTAGATCTTGATCCAGCACCATCTTTTCGATCATGAGATGGACAGCTTGATTAAACAGAGTCTTTTGTTTTTTAATATCAGTCATTTTATTTACTCCACAAAATTAATTACAGTGTCACCAAACGCATCAACTTCAAATACAACTTTATCAAAGTCTTCCTTCCCAAGCGCATCTACCTCACTCGTGAGCTTGTGCAACAGCCTACGAGTTGCATAGTTATATTTAACGTGTGAAAGGATACAGCGCAGAACGTAGCTCTCTTCATCTGTTAGAACAAATGTATTATCTTGTTCAAGATGTTCTCCAGCTACAATCACATCAGCTACCTTCTCAAATTCTTTGGTGGGCATGTTGATGGTTACGCTGCTATCGTTGAATACGAATTTCATGATTTACTCCTACCAATCAATATCAATTGTGTAAACACCAGCCTCAACAAGGCCCTTTTCATAAAGATCGTTTGCTACCATCTGCACATCAGGGTAAAAGTTTCTTTCCCACCACAACGACAAACCATGTTCCCTATCCCAACTATTCTTAGTGTCTAGTTTCTGTTTTGGATTACGTTCCATCCATGATCTGAAGCTAACACCCATCCCCTCTCCATTTATAACTTCTGGGATAGTGTTGTTTTCATAGTCATATGCTATGTCTGGAATTGTGATCCGTACTCGTTGACGTTCTTTACAGCCATCTTGTTGTTGAAAACTATAAGGTTTCCCATAAGTCTCTACTACCAATTGATCCCAATCATCCACATCAATAACTTGCTCAGTTCTTACATTAAGCATGTTTTACTCCAAGAGGTGTTGCACGTCCTTGTGCGTAGTAGTCAGATTTTAGAATGGAACCGAATCATCGTCGATGAAATCATCAACACTTTCTTCTTCTTTCTCTACCACTTGCTCGCGTTGCTTTTTCTGAGCTTCTGATAGTTCTCGTTCAGGGACACTACCAAGATCAGCAAGATCGCCAACTTCCCCTAGCTCATTGAACGCTTCACCACTCTTACTCTTGTATTCAACAAGCTCATCAACGCGAATAGCTTTTAGCTTAGCGAAAGTACCGAAACTATTAGTCACTTCGTCAAACTGAGCAACACCCTTGCTACCATTACCAACAAGTTTATCAGCAGTGATGTCTACAAGCTTACCATCTTCACCTTTCTCAAACACACGTGGTTTTGCATAGTCAGGAACAGGAGAGCCATCTTTGTATTGTGCTGGTTTCTTCAGCTTGATTAGAAATTGTTCATCTTGATCTGGGAACGGTGGAGCAATTTTAAAGATTGATTCAAAATCAGCATTATCAACCTCTTTTGCTCGCTGTTTTTGATACTTCTTGTTCCATTCCTTAGCTACTGACTTAGATACAACACAGTCAACAGAATATTCTTTCTCTTGGCTCTGGTACTTGAAGTCTGGGGTTTGGATTTTGGTGTAGCAGAACACAGCGTTTTGGATAGTTGGCATAATGTTTAATTCCTTAAGTTACTTAGATTTCTTAGTAGATTTACCGCAAACAGTACAGGTAGTTTCACCTTTTGAATTCACATTGTGAAGACGTTGGTTAGCCCCATACTCTTTGTCTTGAAACTTGTGTTCGCATTTACATTGTTTAACTTCAGTGGTCATACGTTTTCCTCTTCATTATCCCACTCATCTTTAATTTGAATTGCTTGATCATAACCGCTCCAGTTATCAACTCCTGCCTCAAACAGGGCTGAAAGAAACATCACTTGGTCAATGAGTTCATAGTATTCAGATTCAGAGATTTCAATCATTTTGTCGTTCATTTTGATTTCCTTTGTGTTTGTGGGAGGAACAATATCAAGATTAGATGTGCTTGTCAAATACTATTTTTCAAAATTATCTTTAACCCACTGAGCAAGTTCTGTTGGCCAGTTGAAGAACAATTTAAGCCATGGTAGGAATTTAGTCTCATCTTCCTCAATTAGAGTGCCGGTGATAACAGTCATTACACACATAATATAAAAGAGTTCCATCATTTACACTCCTTACGTAATTTCTGTTCAATCCGGATGACGCGTTGTTCATTATTCATAGTTCCACCGTTTCGATATTGTGTGATGCATCATACCTTAGTTTATAGGCGCGTTCAATCAGAGCTTCAGCAATATCCTCTCTATATGTTCGGGTAGCTTCATCCATCTTCCACCAGCTAACTGTTTCTTCAATTACATCAGCTTTAGCCAATTGCCATACCTTATGCGCTTTTGATGGTGCAGAGAAATAACCAAGGTGTTTAGACCCTTTACCGTCGCCTATGCTCACTTTTGCTACATAAGGCTTCTTAAGCTCACTAACCATATACTTACTCTTTTGCTGGTAACATACACCTAGCGGATATATACCCTTGCATTACCATGGTCAATTAGAAGGGTGTTAACCCTATTTGGGACAAAAGCACAGGTAGATGGGCTATACTCTTTATTTCCCTTTACTAACAAATCCTTATCTAAACACATACCTTCCCATGGTTGTTCTTCCATCCATTTCTTAAAATTAGAAAACAAATGCCATTCCTTGCACACTGTTACGTCTTTATAAGTGGGATGTTTCTCTTTATATTGAGCAGAATACCCACGTCTCAGCATACCAGACCAAGCTCGATAAAATGAGCACATCCGAACGCGTTTTTGCTGTTGTTTTCCATCTACGACAATTGTTTCAAACTGTCGAACAACATAATCGGCATCATTAGTTCCAACACAATATACTAGTTTGTTCATCGAACAACATCCTCACGTACATAGCGAATGATTTTATGTGTCATTTTACCAATCATTTCATTTAACATCTTCTTTGCATCACGTGCTTCTTCTCGTGTTGAATAGCATGGGTCATAGGGAGTCCCATTATTGTCTTCAACAATGTAAATGTAATTCTGTTTGTTCATTCCAAATTCTCCAGTGCTTTGATGTGTTAAAGGTTAGCAATTGGTGTGGGTGGTGTCAAGCAGATTCTTCAACAATTTCACCATCTTCACTTTCAAAATTTACAAGCTTCTTTGCTTCTGAAATATAATATGTGTAATTAATATCGTTGTCAAAGACTTTCATATTGTTACACGTCTTGACAAGCCAGCCGGTTTGAATACCAATCCTTCGCTCTTGTGGTGCTTCAACAATCTCCCTAACTACAGGAAGATTTTTAGCAATAGCCCTATCGAGTTTTGCCTTGGTATCAGCAACATACTCTACATCAATACCTTTCTTGTTTACAACAAATACTTTTGTAATCTTTGGTTCGTCGGAAACAGGAGGCATAATCTTTACCATACTCTTCCCATTGTTTGCAACATAATAGCGACAAATATTTTGCTCGGCAGTTTCATTGCCCTCATCATCTACTAGCACAATTCTTGACGTGCGAGGGGCCTTTGTTCGCAGCATGAAGTCGTGTTCATTCTTGTGATTTAAGATGAAATCTTCAACTGTACCCCTACCAAGTAGCTCATGCTCTGCTGCCATTTTGATTACAAGTCCTGAATGGTTTTTTGGCCAATCTAAGTCGTCGTATTGATAAGCCCCTTTCCTTTTTACTTTTTCATCTTCGTACACGCTAATATACGAGTTTACGTCACGTATATGCATTTCCTTATATAGAGCTTTTTCCATTTCCAACTTTGTAGTTGCTTCCCACCATCTTACAACATCATCAACTGCATCAAGATGTTTTCTGGGAATACGAAATGTTACACCATCAGTATTTGATTGGATAACACTAACACCCTCAATCTTCAATGCTTTTTCGATAAGCATCAATAGTGATAGCTGACCACCAACCGTAATGGCCATAGTAAACATTGGGTCATACATTGGGCTATATTCATCATTTGACGCTCCATAACTACCATTGAGAGCAAGTTTCATTGCTAGGTTTTCAGCACTACCTTTTGCATGTGTTTTCCTTTCATTATAGATTTCTTCATACACATCACAAAACGTTTCTCCCAAATGCTCAGGATATATTCGGTTCTTAATCGCCATATTTGGGTAATAAGACGCTACATCATAGTCTACAATTTGGTAATTCTCATCAGAAAAAATACTCTGTGATTCAATGCTTGAGTGGAGGCCACCCGTACCTAGCACATAACTCAAACCATCTACCACGACGTTAAGACTATCGGCCACTCTCCATGTGTGGTAATAACTAATTTTACCACTCTTTAACTCAACTTCCTCAATCCATGAGAGAGGGATTTCCTTCAATAGCTTTTCGCGTTCTCTATCCGATGGCTTGTCCTTGAGTTTCTTTTTCTTCTCACGCATTACTGCATATTTGGCAACATCTCCGAGTCGCCATTCATGGAGATCAGTAAATACACCCTTTGTCTCAGTGATTGATTGTTGTTTAAACCAATCAAGGATAGCCTGAAACTCAGGACGTTCAAACTGAATGTAAGGAAAGATAACATCTTTCAGATGAATAACATCACGCTTGGTTTGGTTAATCTTGCGTTGTTTACCAACTCGCTTATAACAACATCCAGGATTTGCTTCCTCCAGTTTCTTAACAAAATACTCCTTGCCAATCTTAGTGGAATTAAAATTGGTACAATCCATTCCAAACTTTTTGGAAATACTTTCCCTAAAGTCAATCTCACCTTTCGATACGTCATAAAAATCAAGTGTCCGCATTACGTCATGCTTGTTATATCGAATTAGCTTATCAATCTGTTCAGACGTTAGACTGTCACCATGATAGTAGGGTAGGTCCTCAATCGTATCACTCCGCATATTAAATTCAATCATCTTCAGAGATGTAGCTCGTGCGCGGTTATCGAAGTGATGAATCTTGAACAAATCAACTTGCTCAATAAATCGTTCGCGAGTTGGGATGATAGATCCAAACCTGTCTGTATAGGATTGTTCAATCAACTGCTGTGCATACAAATAAATCTCTTTGGCTGAAATAACAAGAGACGCTAATTGATTTCTCTCTTTAGCGTCTTGTGCTTTCTTCAAAATCCAGTGAAGGACTGGATAGTCAAAGCCATTGTTGTTAAAACCTACCATCCTAACTTTTCTTTTCATGCACTCACGTAAATATGCAAGCATCTTATGCAAGTCATTCTTACGTGAACTAATCTCAAACAATACCCCCTTACTTCTATCTGCTTCTACGGCACAAAACGTAAAGCAGTTATAGAAAGTTTCTATATCATAGATAATGTCATTGCTCAAAGTTAACCCCTTCGTACTCATCAAACATAATAGACTCTTCTTCGATTTCTGTGTTGCTAATTAATTCTGAATCAGCACTAACAGGTTTGTCCTTAAAGTAAGTGTTATAGTCATACATAGTATGTTCTTGAAGAGAATAATACCATTTACCAGCTGGACCAGTAATGCCTGTCCACCTGCATTTTGGACACTCCACTTCTGTGGTGTTACGTTCAACAACATCTTCAGCATACTTATCCCTGTTCATTAGGACGTTCGCACCTGCTGATTTTACAATGCTACTGACACCATGTACATCATCCTCAGTTAGTTTACGAATTACACGCTTACCCTCTTTGTCTGTACTGGATGATGATTTACGAATGTGGCAAACATTGGCAAATGTAACTCCGTCTTTAACTACTGACTTCATCCATTTAACAAACCCATTTTGTTCATCCATTGAAACCCCTTCAAACAAATCCTGAATTGGGTCAATGACAATTAACTTGCAACCATGTTTCTTAATTAACTTTATGATTTGACTCTTTACATGGTCTAGTTTTCCCTCACGCTCGTCAATAAGAGCAAACCTTTCTTCCCCATACTCATTAGTTTTTAGTTTATTTCTTGCAGCAATAACATTTGGTTGATTGATGAAATCAATTGCTTCTTTTGGACTTTTGATTAGATTAATCTTATACCCGACTTCACGGGAAGTCATAGCAATCATATACTGACCAGCAGTGAGTTCAAGAGAGAGAATGCCAACCTTATGAGGACTATCGTAAATCCATTTACGAATCATTTCATTGGTGATTGTACTCTTACCTACGCCTGTGCCAGCAATAAAATTAACAATATAACCAAGTGGAATACCACCACAAAAGATTTCTTCTTGTAATTGATACATGAAATCAGGAAGAGGGATTTTTTCTCTTACAAGTTCTTCTTCCATCATGTCATCGGCATCAATTGATGAAATAACGCAATCTTTTATTACATCTTTAGCAGCATAAAAATCCCTTACAAACTGCTTTTGCTTGCCATCTTGAAGCATCTTATTCGGATCTTTACCACTCCATGTCGCAACCTTCACTTTATCCTTTGGTAATACTTCAATAATTTTCTGTGTTGCTGCTCTCCCTGCTTCATCATCATCCATCCCTACTACAATAATTTCAAACCCATTAAACCAATCATATTGTGCTGCAATCTGTTTAGCTGCACTACCTTCCCCACAAGTGGGGCTAACGACAGCAATTGGTTCAAACTCATCTTGTTTTCGTTCGATTTGACTATCTCGCAGCATCTGAAACGCTGCAGACATATCTTCTTCGCCACCAACAACAAGACAGTATTTGCTGCTACCAGACTTGAATTTAACTTGTCCAGCAAGGTCACATTCAATACCAGTAACACCACGATTGTCCCTACCAAACAGCTTAGGATGAAATCGACTCTTATAACCAACCACCTTTCCATCTTTAGTGGTTGGATAGTATCGAGCTACCACTTTTCCATTTGCATCAAGTTTGGTTAGATGCCCGTAGAATCGGCTATATTCGTCTTTAATACCTCGGTAGCGATTGGACGTATAACCAACCTCTTTGATTAGTGCAACCACTTCTTCCTTAGTTAGGGGTTGTTTCTTACTAACCTTTTCCTTCTGCTCTCGGTTAACAACAACTGTTGATTCACTGAGTTGTTCTTTTGAAAAATAAGAATTGCACGAGAAGCAGTATGAATCCTCCCACTCATTCCCTTTTTCATCACTATGTCCATAAATTGACATAGCATCGCTGCTACCGCACTCCAAACATGGTTGATTGGAAATTCTGTAATCAGCATCTTTATTAGTCATTTCTTCAAACACTCTCTAGAATTTTAATTGCTTTGTCAATTACGTATCTATATTCGTCTACATCTTCACAATCACAATCGCATTCGTAGTTGTCAATTGACTCATCAATCTGCTCCTGAACAATACCTTCCATCCAATTGATTAACATAGAAACATCAACACCATTAAACTCAAGCAACCCACTATGGGCGAATTGAAAGATTTCGTCAAGTGTGTAATTGTGTAAATTTGATTCATTCAGTTGGTATTTCATTTAATCAATCCATACGACATCATACGTCGCCAGCTATATGAAAATCCATAAAGAACTCAACCCACAATCCTGCATTATCGGATGGAAGCTCCAGTGGGTAGTGCTCTGGATTTTCCTCATGTTTCTTCCGGTATTGTGCTACGGATTCCTCAATGTCTTGTCTGATTTCATCGGCAAATTGGTCAAGTGTCATGCTCATTTCTCATCTCCTTTCAATTTATCTTCGACTCTATCACGAATCATAAAAAACTTATCTACGTATTCACTACAATCCGCAATTCCAACATATGCTGAAGCATCCATGAGGCCGCAAAAGTATGATTGTTTGTGGTGGAGGCTTTCAATACTTTGACAATATTCCAACTCAACCAAGAATTGTTGAACATGGGAGATAAATGCTTTAGTCATGATTATTAAATCTCCTGAGTTTCAATGTTGTGTTCATAATCATAACGTAGTTGATTAGAACGTTCAAATAAAGCGTTAGCCACATCTTGGCGAAATGTATGGTTAACAGATGATTCAAACTGCCACCAATTTACCGTAGAATCAATAACGTCAGCTTTAGCTAATTGCCATGCTTTATGAGCTTCTTCTGGTGTTGAGAAATAACCAAGGTGTTTTCGTTCATGTTCATGGCCAACGCCTGTAGCCACCTGTGCAACGTAAGGCTTTTTAAGCTCATTAGTCACGCCTTTCTTCTTTTGTATGTAATGCACACCTAGCGGATACTGTCCTCTTGCATTTCCATGATCAGTTAGGAGGAGGTTAATCCTACTAGGAATAAAAGCACAAGTGTTAGCATTATATTCTTTATTACCCCGCACAAGGATGTCTTTATCTAGTTGCATCCCTTCAAATGGTTGTTCTTCCATCCAAGCCTTAAAATTAGAAAACAACCACCAGTCTTTGCAGACTATAACACCAATATAAGTGGGACGTTTTTCTTTAAGTGTAGCAGAATACCCACGTTCAAGCATGTTCCTCCAAGCTTGGTAGAACGGACATATCCAAATTAGTTTTTGCTTCTGTTTTCCGTTCACATATCCGACTGTCTCCTTGACTTGAACAACATAATCAGCATCATTAATTCCTACGTCATGTACAAGCTTCTTACACATTCAATTCCTCCGCTTCGTTTGTGTTGGGATTCTGAACTGTCTTTCAAATCATGTCAAACACTTTCTCAAAAATCTTTTGTATCAACCCTCACCATATTATCAGAAAACACTATGGCAATGAGGAACAAGTAACGCTGGAATGTTGTTAAATCCCAATGTCCATTTCTTATATTCAAATAGGCTTGCTCTATGCCTGTCAACTCTAGTTCATCGTCCGTAATGTGTGGCATTTACCTACGCTCCTTGTCGGGTAGAGGAAGATTAGCACACAAGAAATGAGATTCAAGGTGTCTCTTTATAGAGGCTACGCATGTAACCTTGGTTTGTGTGGTAAAAATTTATAATTTTCATAAAACTCAATACAATCTTCATACTCGTCTGTCCTACCCACCTTACATGCAAGCAGCTTGTGATCATCCTGTAGTTTTGAGTATAGTTCATCCTCTTCAAGATTACATGCAGACATTACATACGTTTCTTTAACACCTTTTGTGTTGTAGAGCCCGTTTCGGCTATAGACAGATATTAGTCCGCTTTCGAGATTCAAAGCGTTTATTTCAGTTAAACCCTCTGCATAACAGAAAATTTCAATAGCTGCATTTTCAAAATAATCCCTGTTCAGGTCATAAACATGACTTGTGCCTGACACAGCATGACAAAATCTTGTCCCTTTTCCTTTACCTATATACCTTATGTTCTTATCTACAAACACTATGTAGACATAATAATCTTTCGGAATATAAAGACAGTTGTTAAGTGTGTTTAACACATAGCTAATAAAGCGTTGATCTCTTTCTTTAGACTCTTTACATACCTCAGTAAATTTATGATATCCGTTATATTTATTAACGTATCCTATAAGGGTATCCCAGCTACCGAAGAGTTCATAAGTATTGTCTTTACGCTTCATAGCCCAACACAACCCTTTTCCAGCTATTTCTCTATAAGAGATATTGTCTTTATCTGCCATTATGTAATATCCAATTCATACACTCATTTTATGCTCGATCACAGACCCGTCTTCACACCTCCATTTAACACCAACAGGTACGGGATCAGACGTACCAAACCTTGATCGAAAACAGTCTCCCATGGTGTCACATAGTAGATTCATATATTCTTTCTGAACAATGAAGCTATCATGTACGGGAAGACAAGGAATGCCCTTATCAATAAACACTTCGAGAATATCGCTGGCAAGATGACTATCATGGTTCTGTAAAACCCTTCCGAAACTGTCTGTGTTACAGAACATCCACGCAAAATCGGGGTATGAGTCTCGAATCAGTGCCATTACAGATTTAGCATTTCCTAACGTATATTTTTCGTCTCCTTTAACCTTGTTAACTTCTTGTCTGATTGCATCATGTGCTTTACTTTCACTATCGCAATTGAACATGATATTAACTGCAAGTTTTACAATATCTCTATCCACTTTGTTTGTTTCGTCTGGGATGATTCCTGAATATACATCCAATGGGAGATAATCACTGTCGTACTCCTCCAGTGCAGCGGCAATACGAAAATGTAGATTAGAAAAGTCAACCTCACAGACAGGTTTACCATCAATCTTAACATCAAGGCGGTAATCTGTTTTCTTGTTTCTGATTGCCAAAACATCAGCACGATAAAACCTACCACCAAAATCAAACGTCTCATTAAAGATACGACAGTAAATGTTAGTTAGTACGTTCCCATCCTTGTCTGTAACTCTTACTCCTTCATTCATTTTATTAAGCTTGGTTACAACATCCATCATGTGTTTGATTGATTTGTTGCTACGAAACTCTGACTTCTCTTTATCCTCATCCCGTAATTCAATACCTTCCATTTGTTCAAGGTAATCCAATTCAGCTTTTAGCTTCTGTTTCTCTTGCCAAATCAACTTCAGCTTCTCAGTTGGTTCAATGTAGCTTGGCATTCTATTCTCCACTTTCTCTGATCCAACACCAATGTGATTGATAATGTAGCCATTCTGCGCAAGGAAGTCAACAGCTTTGATTACTTTATGTACAGTTATACCCTTCTTGCTGGTTGACCTAGCCTTACGTCTGCTGTAAATCAGCTTTGTCCCCTTATTCATACATGATATTAAATTATAAATAATACAATTTAGTGTAGTGTTATCCTTATACTCCCATTGCTTTGTTACATTACTGACAAATCTATCAACCTTAATATCATAAGTGATTAACTTACTGTTAGGAATACAACCTATCTTGTATAGTTCTGGAACCTCATACCTTCCCACGTAATCATCTTCTAACTCTTCACCATCCAACCAATCTACATCCATCTAACCTCCACTACACCATTGCTATCATATGGGCACTTTTTAAGACTAAAATGGCTTGCAGCCTTAGTGCCACGGGGCTTTCAGGAAAATTTCAATAATTAAAATTTCTGAAAACGTATGAATCCTTGCACAAAACAGTAAGACCGGTCAAGATAATTTCTGTTCAAAAGATGTGTTGACAAGCCTGAATCAGTCCTCTAACATTACCTCACATTCAGCCAACCACTGAGACATAGAGATGACTCGTATCAATGTTGTTGAACCAAGTGAGCTTACCAATAAACATTTGGTTGCTGAAATCCATGAAATCACTCGTGTCTACGGGCTTGTTAGAAAAGCCCAAGACAGGAAAATTAACAAATATAACTTCAAAGACAAGATCAAACAACCAATCAAGTATACTATGGGAACAGGACATGTCTACTTCATGTATGACAAACTTGGTTTCATTACCAATCGATATTATAACTTGAATGATGAGGCCAAGAAACGTGGATTCAAAGTAAACCCAATTAGCAAAGACGAACTCGTCAAAGGTATCAATGATTGGTGGTTTAACGACTATATACCAACAGAAGAAGCTATTAAAATTAATAGGGATAGGATTAAGGAGAGGTTGGTATGAACAAAATAAGGCAGAAGGCAAGAAAGTTAATTTATGGAGTGGGTATAAATGATTCTGATTATGTAACAGTAAAAAGAGAGTTCATAATTGGGGAGGATGGTAGAAAGAAAAGGATTATTGTTTGGAGGTGTCCATTCTTTGCAACATGGAGGTCAATGTTAGCGAGGTGTTACTCTGAGACATACTTAAAGAGTAGACCTTCCTACGAAGGTTGCTCTGTGTGTGAGGAGTGGCTCACATTCTCAAACTTCAAAGCTTGGATGTGTACTCAAGACTGGGAAGGTAAAGAGTTAGATAAGGATATTCTTATTCGTGGGAATAGGGTATATTGCCCAAACACTTGTGTTTTTGTTTACAATGATATAAATAGTTTCGTAAAGGTAGAAGAGTTCAGTAGAGGGTTATGCTTACCGGGAGTCCACATCCATACACAGGATGGGAGATTCTGTGCTAGGGTATCTGTAGCCGGTAAGGTGCAGCATATAGGTCTGTTTAAGTCGGAGGAGGATGCTCATTCAGCATGGAAAAGGGAGAAGTACTTGCAAGTTATTCAGATGCAGAATAGAATACCAGAGAAAGTATTCCAAGCATTACTTGAGAGGTATAGCTGACAAGAAACAAATGATTGTTTGTTGGACGAAGCGTAACGAACCAGAATGGCTAACAGAGTATTGAGGGAAATGCAATGAACAGTAATTTACAGCCCGGAATGATGTGTTTGATTATCGGATGTAGATACAAAGAAGCTGAAGATAATATTGGTAAGATTGTTATGTTAGCTGAGTATATCAACCCATCCGAAGTGTCACAAAATACATCTTTTGGGGTTATGTCACCATCTAAAGAACCAGCATGGGTTGTAACTGGAAATGATTTAATTCAAGTTATTAGAAAGCCAGAAGTTGAGTTTGTAAAATCAGGTCATACATTTGTGAACGAACGATACCTGCTCCCGCTCCCACCACTTAATGAAGAAACTGAGGAGAAGAATCATGCAAATCTGCAAGTTTGAACTAAATAGCTATTCATTCACCATCACTAACATTGAAGCTAACGAAGACGGAGAGATAGAGAGCTTCTATATCAAATCTGTTACAAACGAAAATGGAGAGGTGCACGAGGAAATGGCTGATTTCATTATTGAACATTACAATGCTGAGATTTGGCTCAGTGTTGGTGTAGAATATGAAAAATGGACTAATGAACAAGCAGCATACATGAAAGATGCTGCTGTTTGGAAACAGTACGAAGATGAGAGAGATTATAAAAATGGAATTTAAAATCGGTGACAAGATTCAAATCGTAAAAGCTTCTAAAGATTATTATTGGTATTCTGATAGAATTGGAGATGTATTTAACGTCCGGTCAATCGCTGATCTTGAATGGATTGGGGTTTGTGATGAGTTTGGTGAGTATGGTATTGTTCTTAAGGAGGATTGTAAATTGTTTGTAGAAAATACTCCTAGTTGGAACGATACACCAAAATGGGCCAATGTTTTGCTCAAGAATAGATCCATAGATGGGTTTGCGTGGGCAGAAGATTACAAAGATGACAGTAAAGCTATTCGTTGTGCAGGCAAGTATACATTCCTGCTAAAAGCAGATTATTGGAAATTAGTTGAACACCGACCAAAACATAACGAGGAAAACCGTAAGATGATTAGTCCAGAAGATGAGGTAACTATCACCACCACTTACGGTGAACTGGCTAAGGTTTATGCTGTTTTGAGTGGAACTAATGGGGAATCTAGGGGTAAAGATCTGTGGGATCTGTGTTCAGAACTCCTTTGTGACTCGTATGCCGTCACTAGAAATAAAAAGTATTGGTCTTTTGGGCTTCATAAAAAGACTCCAGCAGAACTTTTGAATTATACAGAGTATCAAGACGCATGGGAAAAGCATCTATTCCAACCAAAAGAGACAGAGCAACAACGTAAGATTAGAGAGCTTGAAGAGACGATTAAGAAAGCTCAAGAACAGATCCAATCACTAAAGGACTCGGCAGAATGAGTGATTTCAACAAAGAAACTCTTACCACTGGTAATCGTGTAGTATATGAGAATGGTGAGGTTGGTATCGTCTTAAAAGACATTGATACAATTGCGTTCGATGATTCGTGGGATTATATCCATGATTGTGACAATGGATACTTTTATAAAGAAGGATGGGAGATTATTGAGGTGTGGGAAGGGTATACACAAAACGGAAAGGTGTTAAATTTTAATGAGAAAGGTGTACTCCTTTGGAAGAAACCAGTAGAAAAGACACCAGAGCAAATTGAAATTGAAAAGATTGCAGAAGAAATGAAGAAGCTGCAAGTTCGATTGGATGAATTGCTATGAGTAATGTATGTATCAGTGTTGAGTTTCTCGCAGGGACTTCAATTGATAAAGCAGCTGAGGAAGCGATTGAACTAGTAAATAAAATGGAAATTGCTTATGTAAGATTTAATTTCAATGGAGTGGATTGTTCTATTGGAAGGAATGCTACAGTGGAAAAGGTTGTGAGTAGTTATATGTCTACCCATAAAAATGGGGTTAAATTCATGGTGTGCAATTCTTGAAAAGGAAGCCAAGGATGGCTAATTTGGTAAGAATATATGATTGATTATTGCTTGGAAAAGGCTAGGGAATTACCTTATACGCATGGGAAATATAGAATTTATAGCGTGGTGCTGGATCGAAAGGGTAAGATACTAGGCGAATCCGCTAATCTATATGAGAAATCGCACCCAAAACAAAAACATTATAGTAAAAAGGCGGGGATGAATGACCATCGTATTTATCTTCATGCGGAGCTTGCAGCCATGCTTAGGGTGAGAAATGGAACACCAACTAAAATAGTAATTGCTCGTGTTGATCGAAATGGAAATCCAGTAAATGCCTGTCCCTGTCCTAGTTGTCAAATTGCGATTAAAGAGTTTGGAATTAGCAGCATTGAGTTTACTACTTGATGAAAACGGTAAGTGAAAATCCGCCGAGCACGGCGAGAAAGGGTAAGATGTAAATAGAAATTTACGGAAAGATCCGGCGAGAAACAGTTAGTGACATACAGAGGTAAAACAGTAAATGCATGATTTCATTGTGGTGCTGTATGTTGAGTGTTTTTATTGGTTGGTGTGTTTCTGATGTTCAATGGTCACTATCAATTGACTATACGCGCTCTGAAGTAATTGAAATGAAAAGGGAATGTGAGAGTGCCGAGAATTCATGCGTTCCTGTTGTTCTCTTTGTACCTGGCCGCTAACGCGGCCTTTTTGTTGACTTACTTATTGACAATCGATTCAAGATGTGATATTTGCATGCGCGCGTTCCTTTATATGACCAGCTCCAAAATGACTGGCAAAACCCTTGTCTTTGTGTTTAAAAAGGTCTATTGTTATTCAACACAAGCAAATACGGAGACGTAGGAATGAACACCAAAGAAATGGCAATCGACAAGCGTACCGCCCTGATGATGTTCTGGAATGCGGGCTTTGATACTGATGAAAAGATTCTTAAAGCCCATGACAAGCTAATGAGCATTCGTCAACCGACTAAGGGTTATTGGTATGCTGTAGACGTATCAAAAGCCATTGACGAGCTGAATAGATAAGGGGTTGACATGAAAGTTAATGTACAAGCTAAAATCACTCTGATGCACAGCGCTCGCGGTGTTCAATCGATTGTCAAGACATGGAGTAGTCTAGGGTTTGAATTCTTTGGGGCCAAAAATCCTATGCTACCTGAGCTTCTTAAATCCTTGCATAAAACTGGCAAAGCAGAATACACTGACGCAAGCGGGACGCTCTATATGAGCACTACCGATAAGATGTATCTGTAAAGGAGTAAAACTGATGATTAAGCGTGCTAACATCCAATGGTCGGCAAAGACCCTGGCCAAATACGCTACTGGTGGAAAGATTAGTTTTGACAATGCAATCCAGCGTGGCTATTGCTGGGACAATGCCAGAAAATCATTGCTTATCCACAGCATGCTAATGGGCTTTCCAATTCCTGCATTCTATGCCGCAAAGCTCTTAGAGTCTGATAAGGCAGCTTACGACATGCTTGACGGAAAGCAGCGTAGCGGAGCCATTGCAGAATTTCTTTCAGATGGATATGTCTTGTCTGACCTCCCAATGGTGCAATATGAGAAGGAAAACAAAGAGGAGGAGTATGACGTTTCAGGCTTGAAATTCTCACAGCTTCCAGAAGAACTGCGGGAGACAATCTGTGATTATTCACTCACTGTCTATTATTTTGAGGGTATTACAGACGATGAAATCAGCGAATTGTTCTTTCGCTTGAACAACGGTAAGCCGCTCTCAGCCATTGAATTGACGAGAGCGAAAGCCAAAGACATGACAGTGATAAAACAGCTTGCATCGCACCCGCTGTTCACTGACTCCTTGACGGATACAGCTTTGAATAAGTATGTCAATGAGGAAATTGTATTCAAAAGCTATGTTTCCCTGTTCAAGAGAAACCCCTCTTTTGAAACAAAGTATATCCGTTCAGTGATCGAAAATGACACAATCACACCTGAGCACGTTGAACAGCTAACAAAATGCTACGATTTTACCCTTGACATTCTGAAGCAAATTGAGAACAAAAAGCTGAAACGTGTGTTGCTTGCTAAGACGCACCTATTGACACTGATCCGCATTGTAGATTATGCTTTCATGGAAGAAAGGCAAGGGAACATTCTTGGCTGGCTCAACAGCGTATGGTGGACTGGTACTCCCACCAAAGATTATGAGTATAATCAAGCGGCTCAGAGTGGAAGTGCTAAGATGGAGAACGTGGATACACGGCATGTCATGGCAACTAACGCCTTCGATGAATACTGCAACGGCAAGGGAGATTGACAAAGTGGAATATGAAATTGATTTTATTTTTCTTGATGATGATGGTGAAGAACTAACCCGCCGCATAGAAGAGGTTTATTCCGACACACTTTCTGAGGTTGTAGAGGTAGCTGTCGCCATGCAGCACAGATTTGGTGCCGATGAATTCGACATTACTGAGGTGCAATAAATGGAATATCGCATTACAAATCATTTTCTACACTTGATTCTAACCCTGCTGTTCTTTGTCTGGGGTTTTGTCTGGCTCTATTGCTACCTGTCTAACTCCCAGCACAACAGGATGCTAGAGCGCATGGAACGAAAGCAGCAAGCCGATAAGGCAAGCTATGCCGAATTGATACAGATTATGCAACAGCACAGGAGTAATGGTCAGTGAACCTACAACAATGGTTAAACGATTATTACAACCGCAGGAAGGCAGTTGAGCGACTGGGGCAAGCCTTCTGTAACGATTTTATAAAAGAGTCATGGCCTCGGTTGTATTACTCTGAGTCTGAGAGTCAATCCTTATGGATGATTAATGCTTGGCTTGGCAACCATCATTATTTTAATGGCGAACTTCCCGTGGGTGTTAAATGACTGCGGGCAGATTGTACGTTGTCCAATCGTGGAACAATGCCAGCGCATACAGCGGAGAACAGATAGGCACACGTCTTGCCAGGTCAAAGGAGTTGCATTTCAATCGAGACGGCACAGCTAACATCCTGGCATACAGTGATGAACAGCCAAAAGCAAAGAAGTCTATTCCTGTCTCTCATATTGTCAATCCGTGGAACAAAAAGCTTGACAAGCTGGACGAAAAAGAGGCAGCGCTAGAGCAGGCATTGTACGCAAACGAAATTGATATGGACGAGTATGGGAATTTGTATTATGTTCTTTGCCTTGAGCGTGAAAAGGCATTCATGGGCTATATGAAATCTATAGGGCAGCTTGACGAGTACACGAGGGAGCAACAGCAAGAATATGGCAAGCTAACAAGGGGCAAGCGTGACGTTAGAATTGGTTGTCTTCCTGTTGTGATTGGTGTTATCTTTGTATTGTTGATTATGGGAGTGTAGAAAAATGAATAACATCCGTGCAGTTAAAGAATTTAATGAGTACGGATATAAATGGTATCCGCAGATATGGGTTGAAGCATTGCAGCGCTGGTTTGATATTCAATCAGTAAGACACTTTTATCCCGAAGGGTTTAAGTCTTCAAGGGATGCTATACAGATTGGTATAGAACACACCCAATAACCACAAGGCCGCTAATGCGGCCTTTATTTCGTCCATTACAATAGCTTTCTTTAATCGTGGATTGAACATCAATTAAAACTAATAATTGTATTTCTTCTAACATATGCTCTATCTTTTGTTTCAGACAGTAAGGAAACAAAGCCGGCATCATGGAAGTTGGTAGTCATTGAATTTGTCTGGCACGGATGACCTCTCAATCTATCGAAGGAACCCTAGCCATGAAAATCACGATTTCTGTTGAAGGTAAGAACAAGGACGATGAAGCAAAAATGCTGGCAAAGATTGCCGAACAAATTAGCCTTGCAATAGGCTCAAGCGGTGTCGAGGAAATCAAGGCTGCGAGTGCAATGGCAGTAGCTGTAACACGCCCTTCTTCAAAGGGAAAGCCTGCAGGTAAGAAAGCAACAGAAGCAAGGATGGCCGTTGAAAACCTGGCTAAACGGAAATGGCAGGAAGAAGGATTCACAGCTAATGAGCTAGCTCAATACTTGGGCTGTGACCGTTACGTTGCCACTAATGCCCTAATCTATCATAGCGGCGAAGGTGGTATTGTATATCGTGCAGGTGTGGCCCCAAGGGCAGCAGATAGGGGTAAACACCCTGTGTTGTGGAAGTGGACGGAATGAGGAGAATATAGTAAATGAATTATCTTATTGAATTTATCTGCAAAGAATCCGGTAGTAACACCTACTATGAGTGCGGATATAAGGAATATAAAAAGATTCTGGTCGAGTTCTCAAGCGATGAAGTCAAAGACCGTACAAATTGTGAAGTTAGCTGGCAAGAGCACTCCTCACAATGTCATGAATACAATCTGACCGCTTCCATTTAACCACAAGCCCGCTAAATGCGGGCTTTATTTTGCCTATATCAATAGCTTTTCCTTATTAACAAAGTAGCAGACGATAGATACAATAAATTAGCTTGTGTTGAACAGATATCTATAATGAACACATTGAAGCAAGACAAACCCAAACCAAACAAAGGAAAATCATGAAACTCGAATGCATCCACGTTGACACTTGCCTTCAGTCCTACTGGTCTGGCAATAGTCGCCCCATGTTCAAATTCCTGTTTTCAAAGGCATGAGCCTTGACCAAATCAAGAATGCTATCAAGGATGAATTGCTACAAGGTGCGGTAGATGGTTCGGAATATGACGAGAACGATGAAGAGTGGTACAATGAGGCCGTGAAGGCCGCCAACGAAATCGAACCTTCAAACCCTGAGCAAACAACATTCTTTAATGACCTTGAAGAGTTCGATGAAGAAAACGAATCGGTATATGCCTTCTTTGTCTTTGTGGAGATTGAATAATCATGGCTAACAAATCCTTTCAAGAAGTTGTCCGTTCCATTGTTATCAAAAGTGTTGACCTCAGCGAGCGTGAGGGAGAAACCCTACGCCAAGTGTATGATTCAGAACATGGGTACAACGGATTGTCGCCCAAAGCTTGTAAAGATTATCTGCAAGGGTTACCCTCGGTTTGCACTATACCCTTTTACAATTTTGAAATTCTCAAGATTCTTGAACAAAATGGAATCACGCGTGCAACGGAAAAAGGTCGTTATGGTTTGATTGACAAATACTGGACAGAAGCTGGAAACCAGTTTTACAAGCTTATTAAGTAACCGCACATTCACTCTAGGAATTATCGCCATGACTAAGTTCTACTCTGTTAATGTAAAATCCTTTCGAGGTTTTAACGTTGTTAAAGGGCAAGTAGACATTTCTAATGATGAATACAAGGAACTCCTGAATGAAATCTATGGGGAAACCCAAGTGTGCGGATACACTTACAGCCAAGGCTACGTGCTAGAAGCAACTGATCCTGTAGCCTTCCTTATTGGTTTGTGTGACTACGAATCTCAGATTCAGTCTGAAATGGAAGAAGCTCTAGAGAATGAGGACGATAGCGAAATTGAATGGCTTGACAGCGCGGAATAACTCAATCAAAATAGCACAACACAACACACGAGCCTTAGTCATGACTAACAAAATTCAGTTTACCCGCATCAAGAACGACACCAACGGCAACCCGCGCTATGTCTGCCATTTCCTTACCCTGAATACGCAGGAAGAACTTGATAAGACAGGTGAAGAATGGATTCCTACCAGTCAAAAGTATGCAATTGCCTGCAAACGTGCCAATTCGATTGGTGGCCGTAAATATCATACGAAAGCATACGGTGGTGGGATTGTCTTTCAAAGCTATAATCTTAACTGTGAAGTGGAAGCTATCAACCGCCTTACGGACAAAGACTACACAGGTTATAAGATTGTCTAAATAGCCTTACAGAAGCCATTCAGTGACGAGTGGCTTCCAATAAGACTGTTTAACAACCGAGGACAATTAAAATGCCTATCATCCTTTCCCAAACTTACGAAATTGTCACTGAAGAAAGCGCAGAGAGCGGCATGGCGGCCGAGAGTGGCTTCGACTGGGAGGATTGTCCTCACACATTCCGCGAGACAGTAGACTTGATTAAAGACGGTGGATTTATCTATCCGTCATGTTCTCACGGTGTTCCGGGCTGGCTATCCACTGAGGCTGAAATGGATATGTATACAGGAGAGTATGAAACCAAAGCCTTCATCCTGGCAAAGACAAGCGCAGCCAGCGCTATTGGGAAAAGGCTTGCCGTGCCGCTGGAATCATCAAATAAGGAATACCACAATGAAAACCACACAAAACGAATTCCATTCCATGCGTGGGCACGTATCAGACGGATGCACCATCATGATGAATAATGGTGACACAGTTATACTCAAGGCGGTTATGCAAGGCTGGCAATTGTTTGTGCAAGATGGAAAGCCTCATTCCTTACCCACAAACTCAGCACACGTTATTGAATGTCTGGTTTATTCCTACCCTAGTGAGGAGATTTAACAATGAAAACCTTTCCTGAAATCCGCCAATCCCTGTTAGACAAGGGGGCGAGCCTTGAAGATACAAAGAATACAGAAGCTTGTGAAGCATGGGCAGCAAGGAACATCCAAAGCACAGGCGAGCTAATCGATTTTCTTGAGGCATTGAAGCAACACGAGAGAGCCAGGGATCGAAGCTTTTACATTGCCTCTTTCATCATTGCCTTCAGCCTAGTGTTCTTCTACACTGTTGAAGTGATTAACAACCTGCCTATTGTCTGAGGGATAAAGAATGAAAATTATTGATGCTTGGGTTATCGAAGTGTGGGATGGCGGAGAAAGGCACTATCCTAAATTCAACGTGCTATCGGAGGACATTGCAATAGCGTGGACGAAAGATAATCCTAACGACTACTTCACGAAAAAACAATTCATATTCTATGAAACCCTTGAAGAGTTCTCAGAAGAACATAAAAAGAAGGTGAGGGAAGCTGCACTAGCCAAGCTTTCACCAGAAGAAAAAGCTATCCTTGGGCTTGAGGGATAAACTTACAGAAGAAACAATTAGTGCCGTTCTAACGCCACAAGCCCGCCTAATGCGGGCTTTGTTTTGCCTGTAGAAAACGTTTGACAAGCTGAAAGCGTAGGTCTAAGCTTCAACACATCGAGAGACACAAAGCCTCACAAATTGGAGCTATAGACATGAAATCCCTTGCCTTGCTTGTCCGCTTTAACCATATCCTTGTCGCCCTGAAAGCAAACGGCAACACCTACAACCGCAAGCTTGAAAAGGAAGCGGAACAGGTTTTCAATGAAGTGTTCAATAGCTTTAACAAAGCCTCTGAAAAGCTCTCCATCATTGAGTGTGCAGCCAAGCACGGGCTTGTGAATGTGGGTCCCAATGAAGCTGAATTTGTGTTCATAGGGGAGGAGGCGCTGCTACAGGCTACATAACCGTTTGACAGGCCCCCAAAAGGGGCCTTATGCTTTCTGCTATTCAACACAAGGAACAGCACAATGGACAACAAAGCGCTTTTCAAAGCCGCCCATGCAATGGCTAAGACCATCCACGTCAAGGGGCGTGACAACTACGCTGTCACTTTCGGTGCATGCCTTAAGCTCGTCAAAGTACAAGCTGAAGCTGTTGAACAAAAGCGCTCCTTTGTTCCTTCTGCCCCTTTCCTGGCTATCCTTGTGCTGTGCCTTGCCTTCGTCCTAGCTGTCCCATGCAAGCTGTTCTCTGACGTACAGGCCCTGGCTGCTGTAGTGTCTGCCCTGGCTGTCTATATCCTCGATCCTTTCCTTGTGTTCGAACCTTCATCTTCTGTTGAAAATAAAGCTGTACAACGCACCGAACCGATGCTGTCCTAATCTAAGGAAACATAACATGAGAGCACTCATCCTTTACGTTTCGTTCACAAGCTTTGCAGCCTATAGCTGCCTTGAATATGCCTTAGCTTCGCTTGGCTTGTAAGGAACAGGAGATAGAATATGTTCACAGCCTTTGGTTTGTATGTTGCCATCATCACTAGCAACGGTGACATTGAAGAAAGCGTTCCTTACGTCTATGACACACTCACAGAGTGCATGGCACAAGAAAAGCTTATCTCCGCTCAAGTGTATGAGAGCGCATGCTTTCAAGGAACATTCAAAAAGAATGTTGACAGGCAAAACTAACACGCCTACAATTCAACACATAGGGAGGCAATACAGCCTCCCCAGCATTAGGAGATAAACATGAACTACAATCAATACTGTGACCTTCACTCTGCCACTTCTGCCATTCTGTCTACTGCTACAGCTGCAGGTGGGGAAATCCCTGCATGGGTTTGGAGTGCCGATGCTGCCCTCATTGAACACGACAGGACTCATGGTTGCCTTCTGGCAGACCACACCAACGCCTATCATGACTTGTGGGAGAATGTTATCACTCTCATCCCCAGCGATAAGTACGCTACCCTCCCATCGTTTTACTAACCACAAGCAACACAAACACAAGCCCGCTGATGCGGGCTTTTTGTTGTCTGCAGAAAACACCCCTTTAAGCACCACACAAACGCAGTTCTATTCCCTCCTACAAGCGCTGTATAAGCACCTTTCTTCTGTCCCCATATCATCCCTACTGCCTATCCTCTAAATAGCGCTGAAAGCGCCTGTAGCCCTGCCTGAAAGGCCCTCTAAATTATCCACATTTTATACACATACTTATCCACAATTGATATCAGAATGTTAGTTATTGGTGTCGGTAGTGTTAAGCCTTACAAAAGCACCACACCCACTCTCTGCACGCTAGACGTGTTATCCCTTGTATGTTCCACGTGGAACACAGCATCCCTACAACGTATCTACACACTCCCTTGCACCACATCTACTACAATCAACATCATTACATTATATCAATTCATAATATATCTATTCCCTACATATACCTTTCAGCCGTCCCTACATCTCTCACAATGCATAATTGTATTTATCACTTGTTAGAAACATGACAACTCCCTCGATCAATCTATCGATGTACATACCAATACATACTGATGTACAGCTATTCGTACACATTGAATGGAAGGCTCTACAAGCCCTTACATGGCCAGTTGATTAACACCCTGTAGGGTAGGATTAGTTGAAATAGAATTGAGCGTATACGAGCTGCTAGTCAGCCTGTGAGTGGTGCTGAAGGGACGCTGTAGACCCTATGGATATTTTAGGATTTCAGAAAGCTGTCCGTATGGCCGCACAGCGGCTGTTAAGCCCTTCAGATAACTATCTGTAAGTTGAAGCCCATCTCCTATCAATCTGTAATATTCAAATAAGATATTTTTCTATAGGCAAAAGAAAAGGACACAACGAATAGTCATGTCCTTTCAGGAGGGGAATTAGAAAGTTAATTAACAAAAACGGAAACTCTATTAAGGGCACTCCCCTACAGCCTTAGTGCCACGTGGCTTCCAGAAAAAGTTGCACAAGGTACGTGCTCAACCTATTTTACACCAAGCCATTTCTTAAATAATTTATCCATTCTTGGACTGACAATACACAAATCTATTGGTTGTCCGTTACGGATCTGACTCCTCCATACCCACTGTACCAATTCAGACAATGCAAACTTATCATCATCTGGTGGACTACCATAATCTTGAAGATATGCTTTAACCGGAATATTTGAATATCGATTATACATATGTACCAATACTTTCTTATGTGAATATAGATTGGTTGCTCTTGCACTGGAGTGTAGATAGGTACAATCCACTCTTACCCTCTTGTGTCTAATATTTCGTTTAGGGATTTCTCCTTTGTCAGTAAATAATACTTTCTTAGGACACGTAAATAAAATATCATCCTCATCGTATTTTCTAAATACAGAATACAAAGCCTGTGAGATATTTGTAAGCTGATCTTTAGTGGCTTGTTTCTCATACCAAGAGAAAGATAAATTATACTTACTCACTTCTTTAGTTTTTATAGTGTTGAAAAAGTTTATCAAGTCTCTTGCTTCTGTTAACACATCATCTGTGCTCTTTAGAAGCACTACCTCAGTAAAGTCTGTTACAGGGATATTTCTCAAATTTAAAAATGCTTCCATAATACTCCCCTTGAACATATACGTTAGTAGAATAGTTCTTTGTGCTGCCTGAAGTAGTGCGATTGGGAGTTGTGTAACAAGAATATCCCTATCTCGTTTAGTGCAATACAACATATCCATCTCACACAGATTCCTAAGCCTTGAGTAAACTGTCCTGTCCTCCATTGTGTTCCATAACCATTCAACCCTTCCAATCTGGTCTTCATGTACTTTGATGTGTCCAGCTTTCTCTAAAGAAAGAATATCACCTTTGTTATATCTTCCCGTATAAGCTTCAATCATTGCTATTTCTTCATCAACAATAAGAACATATTTGTTTCTCTCAATCCATTGAAGATGTTCTTTAGTCATGTCGGTAAAAAGTTTGTGTGTAAAAGAGATATTACACCCATCTTTTAGTAGGTGCAGAAGGTGGTCGCTTTTAGATTGGTATTCTTCTGTGTCAGGATACACAAACCCAAGAGCAGCGCATTCTTCTGGAATCCTTTCCTCCACTTCTGTTAGCATTGGACTAACGTACAGGTATTTATATTGTGGATTAGACAACATCCATTTAATAATACCTGTACTCTTCCCACTTCCCATGATTGAGTCTAATAGTTCAACTGGTTTCGTCACCACTTATCCCTCTTAAAATTTAAGTGTTATAAATACTTTCATCAAATTTAGTGTATAAGTTATACTCTTCCATCCAACACCAATCACTGCTATTGAACCAGAATGCCAATGCTTTATCAGCTTCCTCCTTCTTTGTAAAAAGATCCAACACAACTCCGCTTACCACAAGAGTCTTCTACAAAAATAACGTATACCACTTTATTATTCATATTTCTTTCCCTCAAATAAAGAAAGCCCAAGTTAATGGGCTGATTGGTAAAATAGTCAATTAATCTGTAGAATTGCAAGATTGCCAGTGAACACAGACCCTGTGTCACAATAAACAACATTTCCAAGCTCTGTAACACTATCAACAACAGTGTGTCCACAATATAGCTTATGTAGCCCTTCTACATTGCTTGTGTCTTTCTTAGCGATACGAGTTCTTCCCCATAATGCTGTTTGAACTACATTGTTCCCTTCCCATGTCTTGCTATTGGCATTACGTAACATCTCCCATGTTCCCACTTCAGCATGAACAATCCCTACAAGTCCATTCTTTGTTTCAATTTCAATTCCATAAGGAAGTTCTTTCATCACCTCCACATAGCATTGTTGTTCAATTGTAGGAATGCCATAAAACCATGCTCCACCATTTTGATAATGCATTCCACATGCATTGCTTTGTGGTCCTTCTCTGAACGAGTCGATAGTCATTTGTTCATGATTACCCCTCACGGAGAAGAACCATGGATGATGTAGCCAATCCCAGAATTCAATGCTGTCTGGATGACGATCACACATATCTCCTGTGGTGAATAGTCTGTCTCTGTTGTAATCAAAATCAATTTCAATGAGCTTTTTCTCTAACAGACGAAACATTCCATGTAAGTCTCCACACACTAGATCCCTTCCTTGTGTATTCATTTCAAAATGTTGAATGTTCATTAATAAAGCTCTCTAAAATAATCGATTGTGCCACCCATGCTGGCATCCTACTGTTCATCTCTGCAAATTGCTTTAGTGTGCAAGCGTTATGATCTTCCCACCACTTGATGTCTTTCACAATGTGCTTCAACACCCTTCGCATATATTTCAATTCAGAGCATGGTTTCCACCATTGAGCTAGTCTAAATCCTTGCTCTGATGCTAATTCACGGAAGTAGGGTTCATCCATCCAATCATTCTTTAGATTTGATAGTGCCCATTCTTGGTCTGCAAGTCTTTGTTGTTTAATCTTTTGTCGGTCTTCATCCGATAGTTTTGGTAGTGGTTTCTTGTTCATACCTGCACCTATACATTGACCCGTGTTTTGTATTTTCGTTTGAAATAGGGGTTAAAAGTCCCTTAACTTTTTATGTTTAACAAAATATTCAAGCTCTCTTTCTCCAGCTTCAGCAGCTTTCCTTGCGTCATCAAATGTACGTTCTCTGTCTTTCTTCTTTCGTCTGGGAGAGCTTCAAGAGGGTGAAGCTCTTCATCCTTAAACGAGTCAATATACATATTTGGATAATAGTCTTCTGTATATAGCTCTTCTTGGTGAAGCCTAAGTGTTGCCTTGGCCTCTTGGTATGTCTCAAAAGGTCCGAAGACAAGTTCTAGGTTGTCAAAGACATAATACATTATTCTTCCATTTCCACTTCTTCAACACTATACCAATAATTAGCCTCGTCAATATCTTCTGTGTAGCATGGGTATTTTTTATATGCTTTCTGTCTAAGAATGTCACCTATATAGTCAAGCTCCTCATAATACTCTTCTGCAGGTACCCTTAGTGCATACATATGGGCAAATTCATAGATTCGCCCAATCAATCTGTCTAGATATTCACTATATTCTGGTTTGTTGTCTTCAAGCTCCTTCTTATATGCTTCAGCCTTTTCCCTTGTACTGAATGCTTTGACGCTGTTCTCCCACTCACCACCATGTACTTTAACAATGAAAATCTTACTCACTTAAACCACCTCTTCCAAATAGATTCTTTAGGTTCAAACAGAAGTCCTTCTGGTTTACAATCACCAAACACTTGACGTTCTGTTGAGCAGTAGAACATATGAACAGATTTATTTACTTCTCCTGTAACATAATTCATTGTCTCTTCAACCTTTGCTGCTCTTGCACATTTAGGAGAAAACATCCAATCTTTCTTCATCCATTTACAATCCTTACAGAAGTTAGTCATCAACGAATCCTCGATTTCAGATAATACATAACGTCTTTGTCAAAATCACCAATGAAGTCAACATATAGGAATTGATATCCTGCAACCTGATAATAAGAAGTTTCAGCGTTTGTGAACACTCTGAATAACACCTTCGTACCATCCTTCATTTTGATCTCTCTGTTTGTCTTATTCATGATTATGATGTTGCAGTAGTTTGTCTCAACAAAGGAGTCAAAGTCAATATTACATTTTTGTTTGTTGACATATGCTTTTAAAATATTCATTTAAACCACTCCTCTTGATCAATCATCTTCATCTAAATCATCTCCTGAATAATAGCTGTCGTGTTGTACAAACCCATATCCCTCAACGAATCCATCTTCTTTGTCCTTATTCCCATCATGGTTGTTTGGGCATTGTAATGAGCCCTCGATTCTAAGACTACCACTCCAGACCAACGGAGTGTTACAGATTTTACAGTTATTCATTGAATTTCTCCGAGACTAATAACAGAGCCCATAAAGGACTTCCTGCAACAAGATATAACATTCCCGCACTGAAAAGTTTAAAGCTCTCTTGCCACAAACCCATACTGATGACGAACATGCTTGGTATTGCGACACAGAACATAAGAAAATGAAATGTCTTCATTTCACAACGTACAGTCGTGGTAAGCATAACACATCTACTTTGTCTCCATACTCTTGTTTGAGGCTGTTAGCTGCTTTGATACATTCCACCTCATTAGAATAGTCGGCAACAGCATTCACTTGTCCAGTAAATGTGTGTAGAACAAGAACTAGTACAAATGACATTATTCAATCTCCAAACAAGTAACCTGATACTTCTTACAATCTTGTGGAAAACTTAATGGCATTTCATCCTCCCATTTATCAAGGTCTTCTAAATAATCTTCTTGATATTTAAATTTACTTGCATTTGGTTTACGTTTATTCCACTCAACAACCCGCAAAATGAAGTTGTTAGCATCTTCCATTGAGTGGAATACACCAATAGGCTCACCAAGACCATCCCAATCATGATCGGGTGATACAACATATACCTTCATTCTGATTTCTCCTTCTTGAACACTTCATCAATTAGCTTTGCAAGATAGACCACTTGTCCAGATTTGTAATCCCTATCAACAAAGTTCATATTTTCCCATTTGAAGAACTCCTTTGCAATTTTATAGCCAATAGTGGTGGATTCGTTAATGTCTTTGATGCAAATATTGTTCATTCTTTCTCTGCCTTATAAACAAGTTGAATTATATATTCTTTCTGTTTATTTAATGTTTCAATTCTGAATTCAGTTGGTGAAGTCCATTTCAGCCATTCTGTTAGTTCATTGATATTAGTAAACAGCTTCTGCCTATGGTTTGCAACAACTACTTCGCCTTCACTTACGTGTTCCATATCACTCCTCCACTTTAGAGCATGACAGCTCTACCGTTTCAATATTGTGTTCATAATCATATCGTAACTGGGTAGATCGTTCAAGCAGAGAATCAGCTACATCTTGACGGAATGTATGGTTAACCTCGTCATTAAATTGCCACCATTCGACTGTGTCTTCAATTACATTAGCTTTTGCTAGTTGCCATGCTTTATGAGCTTCTAGTGGACTTGAAAACATTCCAAGGTATTTTCGTTTACCATCACCCATCCACACCTGCCCAACATAAGGCTTCTTAAGCTCATTAACCATACCTTTCTTCTTTTGTTGAAAATAAACACCTAATGGATATTCACCTCTTGTAGCTCCGCTATCAATCAGAACAGTATTAACTCTACTTGGTACAAACACACAACTAGCGGGGTTGTATTCTTTGTTTCCTTTTACTAACAAATCCTTATCCAATTGCATTCCTTCATAAGGCTGTTCTTCCATCCATTTCCTAAAGTTTGAGAATAAATGCCATTCTTTACAAACTGTTATACCAATATAAGTTGGACGTGTTTCTTTAAATTTATCAGAATAAGCCCGTTTTAGCATGCTCGCCCAAGCTTTATAGAATGGGCACATCCAAATTAGTTTCCGCTTTCGTTTCCCATCGACATATCCTATTGTTTCCTTAATATTAACAACATAATCAACATCGTTAATTCCTACGCCACATACAAGCTTCTTACCCATAATTGTCCTCCGTTTGTGTTTGATTATGGTAAAACAAAGCCCCTGTGCGGTCAACACAAGGGCCATTGATATTAACTATGAACTGTCTCAAGCTTATACACAAATACTCTCGACCCTTCTGTTGGAAGTGTAGTTGATGAAGCAACCTCTAGGTTATAAACACCCGCTTTGAAATAGAGCAGCTTATCTGCCCAAGTACTGTCTGGCATAAGTTCCAATGAATTAATAACTCCATTGTACCCCACATACACCTTAATCAACCCGTTCGGTTGGACAGTGATTGAATATGTGAATCGAGCATTGTATGGAATGCCAGTAAACACAATCGTCTTTGGATCATCTGATTGGTTGTATGTCTGACGAAATGCAACCTCAATATCTCCATCATCGAACGTAATCTTTAGTGGTGGTCGATTATTATCTTTTACATGGATTTGTCCAATGGTGATGCGTTTGTTCTTGTTAATTTGTTCAACAGACATAGCAGCCCGCAGAACATGAGAGTTACCTTCATTAATGCTCCAGTTGTATAGAGTAGTGTTGTTTAGAACAACTTCTCTAAACTCTGTACGGGTCTTCTCACTATTCTCGGTTGTTTCTCCAATGGTAGGTGCCCACAAATCAACATAAGTGGTGTGGTCATTAAAATACTCACTATCACTAAATGGGTAGTTGAGGGTGTCACCAGCGGGGGTAAATAGGTTGAATTTATTAAGTTCAAGTGCCATGTTATTTATTCTCCAATAAATAGATTATAGTAGTCTTTATCTACAAATTTAACCATATGACTCTGTGTAATAAGTCGTTTGTTTTTCTTTGAATATTGTTGTTTGCACGTCTCAACAATCTTAGAAGCTAATGCCCTTTGCAGCATGTATTTACTAATCTTCATATCCATGAATCTTTCTGGCGAATAGTAGCCATCCTCACCAGTCTCAAACCACATCGAGTTGTGAAGCTGAATAAGTGTGTTCATGCTTACTATTTCCATTCCACGAGTACGACTAAACCAGTATTGGTTATTCCATTTGTAATGGTGGAACTCGAATCCCAGCGCAGCAGCAAATTCAACAACGCTTACAGTTTGGATGTAACTCGTATCTACAATATCGTTCATTACATATCTTCCTTATGTCGAATCCCCTGGAAAATAGGAAACCTCGGTTTGTCAATAGCACCAACAGCAAAATGTTTATATTTCACCAGTTCCCCGAGAAACCTATCTCGGTTGTCCCAGATGTGTTGTCTTTGTTCATCGTTGAACCCACTCCCGATTGAAAACTCTACACCAGATTTAATGTCATGAACAATCAGACTCCCAAGCGTTCCAGCACCAACCAAGCCATCTTTTGCACTGCTTCGTTCAGTGTACCCGAGTTCATTAACCTTTGCCTCATTCTGATTGTGCATTTTCTCCTCAAACCCAATAACAACAGCTTCTGAATCCGAGAATCGCTTTAGCTTACCAATAATACCTTCCTTTAGTGTTGATCGTCCTTGTTTGTATCGTCCATTTGGATCTCTCACCATAACACCTTCGTAGCCTACATTCAGACACCGTTGTTCATACTCATTCAATTCTTCATTTGAGAAGATCAAATCTGGACGAAGAATCTTAACTTGACATCCATACTGTTTTTGAACCGACTCAATACGTTCTCGATAACCCCCATCAGCATCGAATTTATCGAACACATAGAAGATAATATTTTTCTTGTCCATTCCTTCTGGGATATTTTCACTCATAACAAAGGATGTAGATTTATTAAAACAATCCTCTGCTGTTGGAATACCGTATAACAGCTCACCATCATACCCGTTGTATTCAGGCTTACCAAACAATTCCTGGACAGCTTTTGATCGAATTGGTTTCATGGAACGCGAGTAACAAACCCCATCAACTACGACGGCGCGAATTCCATCCAATTTAGGGGTTACTGCAACGGGGTATTTTAGGGACAGAATGTCTTTATCTTCAATTGTATAGGCAAGCAATGGTTTCATTTAAAACTCCTCAAAACAAATAGTGATTCCAGCTTCATTTGCCATTGTAATGCTATGAACATAATCTTGCCCATACTTAGCATGGTTTATGTCGGGTTTACCACTAACGATCTTACTAATACCAGCATTAATAATTAAACACATACAAGAAGCACATGGAAACATTGAAACAAACAGCGTACTGTCTCTTGTTGCTCTTCCTAGTCGCGCAGCATTTGCAATCGCTGATGCTTCTGCATGGGACGTGTATGAATATTTCAATGGGCGCTCACTGCGTTCCTTGTGATGTATTACGCCACGCGGTAGACAGTTGTATCCACTGCTAATCTCAACCATGTCAATCTCTGATACTAACACAGCACCAACTTTCGTATTTTCATCCCTGGACATGAGTGCTTTTTCATTTGTTAAAGCTACGAAATGATTAATCCACCGTTGATTCATGCCTAGTCCCAAAACTGATCTAATTTACGAGAAATCAACTTACCAAGAAGTTCCATGTCATTTCTCTTCATCCTATTACACAACTTGTAAAAGCTCTTAGATTTACAGCTAGGAAGCGTGTTTGGTTTTTGAACAAAACTACCACCAAACACGCCTTTCCCTTTTACAAACTCTTGCTTGTCATCGGTATATTCATCTTCCCTAATCCTCTTACAAAGGGCAGAGAAAATCAACAATTCTTTTGCTGTATCATCGCTTCGTATTAGATGTCCATGATTTTTATGGCACTTATGCATCTCATAGCTAGCAATTTCCATCAAACGTAGTAGTCCAGTGTAGTCCCAACTCCTGAAGTTCCACAACGCTTTCCTGAACACCCACAGGTTATGAATAAATTTCCAGATCGATGCTGTTTTAATGTTCCAATACAAATCAGAAGGAAACATTACAATATCTTGAAGTTTATTAAATCCTTTGTCAGTAATATAATGTATAAACGGCGCTTTCTCTTTGCATATAGTTTCATGATTATCCCACTCCTCTAATGTTAGTGCAGAGGGGTTGTCTAGGCCAAATCGTCTCCGAATTTTATGTGAAAGAGGAGATTCGCTCCAGTAGGTTAAACGAGCACGTCTCATATATTCTCCCTCCTTAAACAGTCTCTTGGTTATTATCTAAGTCATCTTTAATTCGTTGAATATGTTGTTCTATAATTTGTACTAGCTTTAGATGACCCTTAACCCCATCGTCGGTTCTTAGAACATTTTCCATCACACTAATTTTATACTTCTGCCACATTTGATGTGCAAGTAGTGGTGTTGTGAACGACCCTAGATATTTTTGTTTACCATTGCCGCAACAGTATGCTAGATATTTACTACTCTGTTTATGCCAACACACTCCCAAGGGATGATCACCACGAGAGCTATCACATCCTAACAATAAACTATTAACTCTGTTAGGGACAAACAGACACTTATCCTCACAATACACTTTATTCCCGCAACTGATATAGTCTTTATCTAAAGACCAAAATCTACCATTGTCCTCCTTGTTTAAGTACCCATATTCACCATGACACCATTCAACAAAGTCTTGGAAGTCTCCAAAACCGTTAGTTGTTCCAACATATGTTGGAAACTTCTTTTGGTAGCAACCTCCAACCTTACACCTAGTATTGATACTTGTCCACAATTTACCAGCTCTAGTGTGGTGTTGTGTATGTTGGACGTGATAAGTCGTGACCCATCTACCATTTATATCTCTAAAATCTGGTACATTGATTATGTTTGTACTTCTACTCATTTCGTTTCCCTTTAATGAGTTTAATCATCAGTTATCCCCTTCATCTACGTACCAAGATTCTTCTTCACTTCCAAGCATGAAATACAAACCATCCACCTTTATGAAATAACATTCTTGAAACTCTTCACCATCCGCTGGGTGTTTTGTTCGCCAACCAATGTAATGATCAATTCGGTATAGTTTTACAACTTCAAAAGGAATAGTCATTGTCAATCACCACTGTTTTGTCAGTAAAATACAACGTAGGCATTGTGTCTTCTTCGTAGAGTGTATAACCAAGGAAGGAATGGTAGCTCTCTACATGGTTTTTAATCCAATCAAAGAACTTTTCTGCTTCACCATCATAATTCTTAAAATCACTTTTGCAGCAAAGATAGTATTGTTTTGAAACATCACTAAAGTATAGATTTGATGTGTTCATTGGTTGGTGATAGAAGCTAGAACATTGAAGCATAAACCTCCATCTAGATGTAGTAAACAGGTCATGTGATGGGAGATATTCTGGTGCAGGACCATCACCAAGCATATATTTGATTGTGTCAATAACATCTTTATCAACGTCTTCTTTAAAATTAACTTTAACGAAAATCTCAGTGTACATACCCACTGCTTATTCTCCTTTAACCTCAATAACACCACTAAACCGACTATACGCCGACATGCGTCCAACGTCAATAAACCCTTCACCAACCTTATAAAAATCACGTTCTTTTACATCAGATGGAATAGTGAACTGTTCACCAGTTTTTACACACTTAAACACCCTCCCTACCCACTGCTTCTTAAATCGATATTCACGAACATAGCGATGTTTACTCCTATCCGGCGAGAAGCCCCATACACTTTGAAGTACATATTCAAAGCCATGAATAACATCCTCTACTTCGTCCTCATTCACGTACATAGTGGGTCTGGTAAGAAACATTTCAAGTTTGTGATACAGCACATTGAGGGTTGTTAATTCTTCATCAGTCAAGCCGCGCTCAATAGCCAAATCAATGTTGTACTTACTCATAATAAATAGCACCTTGCTTGTGAAGTTCAATTAGCCGTTTAGCACGTTCTAGACTTGATGATGTGTTACCTCCGTTAATTTGAAGCCAAAACGGAAACCACCAGCGTTTACATTGAACTTCAAACCCTAGGTAGCAATCAGGAATAACCCTATATTTATTCTTAGGTAGTTTCATTTTCGTTGTCCCCGCATTGTTTGGTGTCCAACTGCTGTTAGTGCTCCTTTCGGAGCTTTGTTAGGTTTTGTTGGAATAACTCGGTATTTTCCAACACCCCAATCCTCATCTGATTTTTGCTGAGCTATAGCTCTATCCCTTGTGTGATAGAAGTAATAATCACCAGTTGCAATTTTAACATACCAGCTAGCAGGGGCAATGAATTCGTAGTCACTGAATTGCTCGAAACTTACAACAGTGGTCTTGATCATACATAAACCCAATTAATTGATTCTGGGGTAACTACACTCTCAAATCCATCATATTCTGTAATGATGTATTTATCAGAGAATATTTCAAAAATCTCTAGTTCCGAGTATTTATCATTAGCTCTGTCTCCTAATTGTTCAACAACACGAACAAGAAAGGGATCATGTCTACAAGAAGGTGCCCGTGAATCTCCAACTAATTCACTGTATAGTTTCACAGCCTCGTCAGAAAGACCAAAACCACCATAACCTCTGTTAATTACAACTTTAGTCATTCAAAAATACTCCACAAGATTTGTTTGCTCAGGAATGTCAATTTCATACCTACTGTACTCTTCCCTCCAACCATCTACAAGCATTTCATTCATGATTGCGTCATCCTCAAACTCATCAGCCAGTGAATCTATAACGTTGAATTTTGAAATCATATTTGCTCCTTTGTGTTGGAATGTCCTGCTACTAACAGGACAAATGCTGTTAGTTATTTTGATTGTCGTTCTGCGTCAAGAAGATCCATTGGGGTAATGTCATCCTTTGGTTTGTATTCAATATTTGTTTTTAGCATATTATCATACAATCCAAGTTGCTGGTCTTGTTCTGTTAGAGAAGAAAGAATATCTAAGGACGCGTTCTTTTCAAATGCTTTCATCACAGCATCCTCGATCATTTGTTCAAGTGATTTTGGTGAGGACTCTTCGTCTTCATAAGCATCAGACTGTTCTCGTGCTTCAGCAAATCCCTCAAGACGTTCCATGATTTCATCAGCGTCGAGATATAGGTCGCCTCCGGTAAGGAGTTTCTCAATCTCATCTTCAGTTAGGAAATCAGTATACTCTTCTCGAATACGTTTGTGTGTTTGTTTACGTAGGAATTGTGCTGCCTCCCACGTTTCGTTCTCTTTCCCATAGTTACCTGCACTCACTGTATGAGAAAACCATTCAGCATATTTACTCACTCCCCACGTGTGGCAAGCAAGGAAAATGAATGTAGCCATGCTACCACAATTATGCTCAATAAAACCAACAACCGTTGCCTCAGATTCGTTAATGGCGTTGATGATTTGATTACCACTCCTGACCTGTCCACCTCCAGAATTGATTCGAATAAAGAACTCATCTTGAGGACCAGCTGCACGCAAAGCAGCACATAAATCTAGGTAGTCTTCAGGATCTCCAATATCACCAGCGAGATAATAGTCATAACGTAGGTGATCGTGGTATTCAGAGACAAATAGTTTATTTGGTGGTTGAATTAGTTGTTCATTCATTATTTCTTCTCCTTCAGTTTGTCAAATGCCTCAAATGCCATACCAAGCATTTTCGCAGAGTCACTACGGACACAATAGTCCCAACTATTAAAGTCAATGTGTTTAATTGGTAGTTTAAACTCTTGTAGTACAGAGAGAATATACTGCAAACCGCTGTGTCGTTTCAAGTCCTGTTGTGCGATATCACCCGTCAGAATGAGTTTAGAGTTTTGACCAATCCGCGTGGCTAGTGATTTAGCTGTGTCAACATCAACGTCTTCAAATTCATCTGCAATAATCCAGCAATCATCAAATGATCGTCCCTTTACTTGCTCAAGAGGTAGCAAAATAATTCGTTCATTACCAAGCCACGCTTCATAGTTACCGATACCAGTACGTTGCTTAATTGTATCGGTAATTGGAGCACACCACCCTGCTTGTTTCTCGTTAAAATCTCCCTTTGTGAAACCAAGAGACTTAGCTTTACCTTCTGCTGGTCGTGCAATCACAACACGGAAGTTCTTATCGTCAACAAGTTTATCTCCTGCAATTGCTGATGGTAGGAAGGTTTTTGAACTTCCAAGAACGCCAGTTACTACAATCACAGAACAATCATCATCTTTTAGTGCCTCAATATATTCTTTTTGTTTGTCGTTTAGTGGAACAATTGGTTCTCGACTACCTGTTGCACGAACATTGCTTTTCTCTGCTTTAGTGTTTGGAGTATTGTTCCGACCTTTCATATCTTCATCACCTTTGTTTTTAACAAAACGACGTGCATTCTTGCTCAATTTATTCAACCTCAAAGAGTCCGTCCTTGGACGAGTATTTATTTACACAGGTTCAACACCGACCAGCACCCACTTACTACCATTTAGCTCAAAGTGCCAGTACTGGTTTACGTGTTCATCTGCTGCAAACACATTACCCGATTCTTTAACAACAGCGTTATATTTTACACTTGCTTGGATTTTACCAGCTTCAGCAGAAACATCAACAACGTTGTGTTCATAACGAACAACATCACAAGCTTGGGACACAATTTCCTCTACTGGCAGATATTTACTGTTCTGTTCAATCCATTCTTTGTTGTTAGCATTCTTTTGAAAGTTATAAAACAACTCTTGAGCCCTAAAGTCAATATCCTTCTCTAGATCATCAAAATCACTCATCAAAGTTTCCTTATTTCGTTTTAGATATTTAAACAGCTTCCAACCACCAAAGCTTAGGGTACCAACTACACCAAGGAACAAAGCAAGATGGAGAATGTTACCGAGCATACCCCACAGAAAACTAAAGAAGCCTCCATTGCTATCTTTAACTACAACAACTTGCTGTGGTTGTGGAATAACAGCAGCTTGTTCATTTACAGCATTCTGTGGTACACCTTGAGAATTATACACAACACCTGGATGTTGAGGATGAGTGTACGTACCATTTGGACCTGCAATTAGATTGCTAATTGCTTCTGCTGCAAGGATACCAGCACCAACGCCAAGGGCAGTTGAAGCAACTTGACTACCGAATGATGGCTGACTGTTGTTAGAATAGCTATTGTTGTTATAACGACGTTCCTCTACACGTTGTTGATTATAGCTGCGCGAACGGCTTGGGGCAGAGTAAGTTTTGCTTGGAGCAGAAGGACGTGTAATTGTAGATCGACTAATACCCGCACCACTTGAACTTGCACGACTTCCACCAAATGCTGCTTCAGCTTGAATAGGTGCGGCAATAACAACAGAAGCGATTACAACAGCAATAGATTTTTTAACGAAATTCATAATTATTCCTCAGACCACCAGTTAAAAGTATGTTTACCAACACCATTCCACTTCTTCGTAGCGTACAACGGTTTAACAGTAGTGTCTAGCTTGTGATTTTTAATAATACCCTCTGATACCAGCATCCACCAATAGTAGTAAATCATGAGTGTAGCTCCATTATTTTATATAACTGTAGTCTCAATATTATATTCAGCATCATACTTCAATTGTTTAGAACGTTCAAGCAAAGCGTCAGCTACATCTTGGCGGAATGTGTGTTTTACACCCTCATCTATTTTCCACCAATTAATCGTATCTTCAATAACATCAGCTTTTGCTAATTGCCATGCTTTATGAGCCTCTTGTGGTGTTGGAAATATTCCAAGGTATTTTTGTCTACTACCATTTCCTGTAGCCACTTGAGCAACATAAGGCTTCCTAAGCCCATTAACCACACCTTTTTGCTTTTGCATGTAACAAACACCCAGTGGATAAAGTCCTCTTGTAGCCCCACTATCAGTCAGAACTTTATTAATCCTACTTGGTACAAACACACAACTAGCAGAGTTGTATTCTTTATTCCCTTTTACTAGAATATCCTTATCTAATTGCATCCCTTCGTAAGGCTGTTGTTCCATCCAACATTTGAAATTAGAAAATAACCACCATTCTTCACATACCGTGATGTTTTTGTACGTGTGGTGTTTTTCTTTACATTTAGTAGAATACCCACGTTTGAGCATGTTCGTCCATGTTAGGTAGAAAGGGCACATCCAAATAAGTTTTCGCTTTCGTTTTCCATTTACATAGCCAATTGTTTCCCTAATTTGGACAACATAATTAGCGTCATTAACTCCTACACCGCATACTAGTTTACTAGCTTTATCCATGAAAGTTCTCTTGTGCAGAGAGAATTTTGTTTACTAGTACATTCCTATCTCTCCCTCCGATTCCATAAAGCCTTCCAAGCTCTTTTAAGTTACACCACTCCATTTCCAACAGATCATCCTTTGAATACTGTTGGTAAATTGGGATGTCAATTGCATTGAATACCAAACTCTTAAATCCAGTTTCACTAAACGTAAACAAATTGAAATTAGGTGTATAGTGATTAACAATCATTCGTTGAAATTCTAACATAAACTCATTCCATGTATTACACACAATACCCTCCATAGAAAGTCGCTCTGATGGGTGATAGATTGGGATATTAACATACTGTTTAAACACTTCTACTTCATACAGAGGATAGGAAGTTACATTTGACTTACCATCAACAAAGAAATACCCCTCTTTGATTAGGCTTTCAAACTCAATTAGCATTGTAACAGGGTTTTTAGCGACGATAAACATTATTTAGTTCCTTTGCTTTGGGTGGTGGAGATTGATTTGTTATCCTTCATTTGAATGCAAACATAGCCGCCATGGGAGAAACTCACCTTCTTAACCATGTTAACACGGGTAGATACAAATTCAGCCATCTCGTATTTGTTCATTTTGTGTTCCTTTCTGTTTGTGTATGGTTTAGTCTATTTTGTACCGGTATGTGTGTCAACAATTATTTAACGCTTTCAATAAACTCATCAAGTACATGAGAACAGACTGTGTGATTATCCATAATATTAATAGCCTCAATCAGTTTGTCACGATACCACTTTGCATCATCATATGGAACAAAAGTTAAGGGAGTTTTACTGACAACAAGCTTAGGAAGATCCCCAACCACTGTCGAATACACGTTTAGCTCTTTCACTCTTCCACCACCCAAATTTCCTCAACTTCAATGTTGCACGGATTGTAATGTTCGTTTTCATCGACACGACTTTGAATGAGTTCTATTGCAACAGCATCTGCAATCTCTTTACTCGTGTATGCAAACAACACAAAATATCCAAGGTCAACATATTCAACTACAAGATAGACTTTCATTTCCTTGACCCTCTGTTTCGTTTGATGTGGAACCACTATGAACGACGACTACCAGCTTGTCAACACAAAGAAATGAATAATTTGTTTTAACAGAAGCGATTGACATGCCTGAACTGTTGGATTAGGATTAAGGTGAATTTGGTTGAGAGAAATGACCTGCAGCCTTAGTGCCACGCGGGTTTCAGTCTTTTTAGTGCCCCATATGGAGAGGATAGAGGATGGTTGTAGAGAGTGAGGAGTTAGAGGATTGGAGTGTGTTGGATGATGTTGATATTAATCTATACATTCCATTAGACCTATATAAGATAGGTAGTACTCCTAATAGTAAGTTGTTAACCTACAATATTAGAGTGGATAGATGTGTAATCAACCATACCTTGAGATGGGTGTACAGAAATAAGGCTACATTGAATTGTGTTATATATAATCTTATCTCTTGCTTGAACAAGAATACAAAGCTTGTCTATAGTAGACATAAAGATGATAGATGTACAAACAAGAAGAACATTACAACTCGTAAAGTAATCAAAGCTGTTGACTGGCTGGAGAAAGAAGGATACATTACCAATCATATTGGTAAACCTGCTAAGAATGTGGAGGATAGAATGTCGAGCTATATTGAACCAACAGACAGATTCAGAATGATATGGGAAGAGAAACAACGTCTAAAAGCTGAACTTGATTACTTAGAGCAAATGGAAGGTATTGAGCTAAGAGATAAAGACAAGAGTAAGATTGACTTTAGAAGCAATGAAGCGATCACGAACATGAGTGGTGTTGTTCGTAAACTAAATAAGGTCAATGAAAAGTCAATTGTTGTAGATGGTAATGGAGATAGGATTACAAACATCTATTGTCGTATTTTCAACGAAACATTTAACTATGGTGGAAGATTCTATCGTGCAGATATTCTGTCCATCCAGAATAAGGAAACAGATTATCGTTTGGATGTAAGCATCGACGGTGAGAGGGTGTGTGAGGTGGATTTCTCTAACCTTCATTTCAGAATTGCATCAGCTCTTGAAGAAATGGACATTGAAGACCTACCATTAGATGTTTATTCTGGGATGCTTGAGGATGAGAGTAATAAGATTGATCGAAGTATTGTAAAGCTGGCTGTGAACATCATGTTCAATTGCAAGGACGAAGTAACCGCACGTAAAACGATTCAAGATGAAATAAACAAGTTAAAACCTGAATCGAAGGATAAATACACACTAGGAAATGCTAAATCCGTAATGTCGTTAATTTATGAAGCATATCCAAACTTCACAGATTTGTTTTGTAGTGCTGACAGTTTCGGTAGGATTCTGCAAAATCATGACAGCAATTTAGCAAGCGATATTCTTGATATATTTATTGAAAAAGAAATTCCTTGTCTTCCAGTGCATGATAGCTTCATAGTGCAATTCAAACACATGGATCTTTTGTGTGACACAATGGGAGATTGTTTTAGAAAGAGGTTCAATGTGACGTACCCCGTCCCTGTTGGTGTTAAGTGGCGGGAGAATGGGGTTGTTATTGAACGTAAATTGAGTGTGTAGCATATGGAACATGATTACAGCAGTCATATTAAATATTTATCAGAACGATATGATATTCCAGCATATAAAATTAGAATCATTGATAACCATGTAGGCGGAGGGAATTGTATTTTTATGGAAGGTATCTTTGGTGGGTATGCTGATGAAGCGTTTGATCATGAGGTAGAGATGTACTTCCTGCTAAAAGATGGTGAAGATGAATACAAGCATTGGAGAGTGACAAAATGAAACAAAACTATCTATATAAATTCACACCTCACAACTATGATGTGTTGGTGCATTTTGAACATCACCATAATTTATACAAAGGAATGCATGCAGTATGCCTTGGTGAAATCCATAATACACCAAACCATTATGTTATGGCGTGTCAAAATGGTGGTGTAGTAATTGGTGCTCATTCAATCGATTGGAAGGAAGTAGTTGAACAGGAGGGAGAATGACACAACAGGAATACAGGGTTATCGTTGCATATATAATGTATTGGTGTAATGACTGCAATATATCAATTGAAGAAGCAATTTTGGAGTGCAACTTGGATATCACTGTTGATAGCCTCCTTGACAAATTGTTTGATTGCGGCTATGAGTTGATCAATGGTAAGTTGGTTTATTATGAGGTAAAGAATGATGAATAAGAAACTAGTATCTGGCGTTGGTGTTAACGATTCTGACTATGTAGTTCAGATTAAGAAAGAAATTGGTTGTGTTAACGGAAAACGAAAGCAGTTGGTTGTGTGGACATGTCCTTTTTATCAAGTATGGAAGGGTATGCTAAAACGAGGGTATTCCTTCAAATGTAAAGAAATGCAACCTACTTACACAGACGTTACAGTATGTAAAGAATGGCATTTGTTTTCAAACTTTAGGACTTGGATGCAAGCTCAGCCTTGGGAGGGCATGCAACTAGATAAGGATTTGTTAGTAAAAGGTAACAAGGAGTACTCCCCTAATGCTTGTTCCTTTGTTCCAATCAGGATCAATAATCTACTAGTCGATAGTAGAGCAGCAAGAGGTCTATACCCATTAGGGGTTTGCTATCAACAGAAACATAAGAACATGGTAAATGAATATTCGAAGCCATATGTTGCACAAGTGCGTACAGGTTATGGTAAAGGATTAAAACACCTTGGTATGTTTGCAACTCCAGAAGAAGCACATAAAGCATGGCAATTAGCTAAAGCTAATGTTATTGATCAGACCATTGACTGGTGGCAATTCAATGAAGAAGTAAAACATACTTATAGACAAGATGTAGCTGATGCTTTACTTGAGCGTAGTTATAAATTGCGTCATGACGCAGCATACAATATTGAAACATTTTCTTTGTAAGAGTGTATTAATTTTAAACACAATTGTTAAAAATACTTGACAATTGTTCTTTACACGTGTTATTGTTACCCAACTGAGAGAAGAAACAAAATAAATTTGAGCAATTCGTCTCAAAGCGGAGAGGGCCTCCAAACATGGGAGGCAGAAGCTAACTTCCAAGGTAGAGTGGGAGGGTTAGTACTAATTTATAGGCGGTTAGGATAATGCCTCAGAATTCTAATCTGACTTATGGGGATTCAAATTCCTCACCGCTTACCAACACTTTCAATGCAATACAACTAATTCTATTATAGTTGCATTTCAATCCCATGCCAGCTTGATTGCTGGCTTAGCCATTTCTATGTAGTGGCAAACTCTTAAATAAGAGAATAAAATAATGACAGAGATTAAAAAAGATAATAAATGGGTAAAGGGAGAACAGTCCCCTAATCCAAATGGTGCTCCAGCGAAGCGTAAGCGGCAGCGCAAGAGTGAGCTTCGTAAACTCGGAGCTAAGCTTGCTACAATGGAAGACAAGAGCCTAAAGAATATTGAAGATGCTATCAACGGTATTGAGGTTGATAAGCAAGCGCTCGACAGTAGCAAGTGGTGTATTACCAGCATCGTTTCGATCAGCAAAACAGCATCTTCTGAGGAACAGGGTTGGATTAGAGCCCAGAAAGAAATGCTAACGATGGATAAGATGGACAGCGACGAGTCTGAACAATCACCAGAACAAATTGAATCTGAAATGCCCAAGCGTCTCTCCCTAGTTTATAACGCTTCAGAGAATGACGAATAAATTCCCAGCGCCTTGGGATGGAAGTCCTATCATCATGTTTAAACCAACTAAACACAGAGCAATAGGCAGAGGTGAGACTCCTCTCTAAACAGTCTCAAGAATTTATGCGGGTGAGCACGAGGTGTGTCCTTTCCCTTCCAAGGAAATGTGTTTCGGTTCGACTTCCGAACATCCGCTCCAAATATGCCGCTATAGCTCAGATGGTAGAGCAACTGACTTGTAATCAGTAGGTCCGGGATTCGACTTCTCGTGGCGGCACCAAACATAAGCTGTTGTAGGCTAATAACAATTATAAATAATAAAGGAATGTCATGAAGACAATCAGCCTCGTTAGCGACAACACCTATTACAATCTGTACACCCTATCTGAATATACACAAGGAACAACCTTGGTAGTTCATAATAGAACATCAGATGTAATATTCCTTGCACATTCCGAAACACAACCTTCTTTCAACACCCTTCTCTGTGAATACGTAGATAGTGGTCAAACTGTTGTTATCCATTCTAATGGTAGCCCTGTTTGGATTGCTGGTAGTACAGGACCAGTTATTGTTCAAGCCATTACAGAGAAGCTAATTGCACCATTTGAAGTTAACAACCTACCTAATAATGCCTTCACTCTAGACGAAGAACTTCATAGACGGCTGAGAGTAGATGTTGGTAATGCAGGGTTCTTTACAGGAAAAGAATTTAGAACATTCAGAGAGTTTAGTATTGCTTCTGGTACATCTCTTGTAATCAGAGCAAACGTAGTTGTCAATACGATTTTACTGGAACAAGGATTGGAACTTGATGCTGGTTCTTTACGTATTACAACCTATCTTGGTGGTACAGATAACGGAGGGTTTACTACAGCCCTTCCTATTGTTGCCAAAAATTTTATGACCTCTGTTCCACAACCCCCATATGCTGCACAGAACAGACTCTATACGGGTGGTGTGTATAATAACAACGGAACAGTTGTCGATATCCACCGCACTGTCGTATCAACTGCTACAGCAGCACAAGCAACTATTGGTGGATCTCTTGGTTTAGAGAGAGGACTGTCACCAAACACTTTCTACATTAGACTTGAGAACTTCGGAACGGGTAGTGCTACAGGAACAGTGTTTCTCATTTGGGAAGAAAGACCTTAAACAGATTACATAGGAACACAACTAATGTTATATCAACATGGGTGGGGAGTTAATAGTACAGGTGAAGTTGTTGTAGCAAACGGCATTGGCGATGAAGTAATTAGTCAATACCTTCCTCCAAATTTCATGCCTGTAGATACTACAGGTAAGATTGTTATGAAGTTTCCGGTTAGCCCAATCAACGACAAGATTGCAGGTTTCGGGGATAGTATTACAAACAACAATAGTATTCTTGTTAGCGGTACAGAAAACTACGGGGCTATGACGTGGGCGCTACAACATTCTCGTGGCCGGTTTCGTTATAGTTTAACAGATAACTTCGGTGTCCCTGGTGATACGTCAGCTCAAGGATTGGCACGGATTGCAGACGTTTTAGCAAGCGATGCTGGTACGGTTGTTGTTGGCTTTGGTACAAATGATCGTGGACTGGCTGCAATGACAGCAGACCAAACAATTGCCAATCTTACAAGTATTCGTGACCAACTCCTATCAGCAGGTAAGGTAGTTGTACTAAAGACTCCTGCTCCTCGTGGTGACAGCACTTATACAAGCAATCGTTTAACGGGTGCTCAACTTGCATACCATATCCGAGTTCGTGAGTGGGTGTTGTCAAATAGAGGTATTCGTAACGTCTATCCAGTAGATACGTGGGTCTATCTTGCCGATCCAATTAGTTCTACTGGAGACATTAAACTAGGATACACACATGATGGCCTACATTATCTACCAGTAGGTGCATATTACGATGGACTGGCACAAGCGGAACAAGCCCTGAATCGTATCCTACCACTCCCCTCTATCCTTGCAACCAGTAATGCGGATCAATGGAGTACTGATAACCTATACGGCAATGTTCTTGCAAACCCAATGTTTGACGGTACTGGTGGAACTCTTGGTACAGGTGGTAGTGGTTCTCTTGCTGCTTCATGGGGTGGAACATCTTCCAGTGCAAACACCGCATGTACTCGTACTTATTCAAAGGTTACAGCGGCAGATGGGCGTCTTTGGCAGCAGTGTGTACTAGGTGGTGGCCCAACTACAGGTGAAGGTGCAATTGACCTAATGCGTCAAATTAGCCTACACACAAAGGTGGTTGCTGGAGATGTTGTCGAAGGCTTGGTCGAGTATGAAGTTGATGCTGGGACAACTAACGTAATGTCCCTTCAACTTGGAGTTGTGTTTACCAATGCCGAAGGAACAATCACATTATGGGATGCTGATCGTTACAGCGTTGCCGCTAGTGTTCTCCCTAGTATTGCATTCAGCGGTGTTCTTCGTACACCTCGTGTTGTTGTTCCTACTGGTTGCACTGATGCTCGTTTCCGTATTGCAGCCTATTGTAATGGAAGTGTTTCACCAACAATGACCGTAAGAGCAAGAGCAGCATCACTGCGTAAAGTTGGTTGATTTAAATGAGAGCGAACGGATTTGCAAGTCCTGATGTTGCCGATTCAACATCTAGCTCTCACCTATTTCTATCTAATCGGGGGTAAATAAAAATGCGTAAATACAAACTTAAAGATTATTCAGGCTATACAAATAAATTCCTAACATTCATTGAAAGAAATGAACCTAAAGAAGATGACACTAACCTTACAGCAACTTGGAAAGCCAAGTGTGTTTGTGGAGTTGAGTGTATCGTACCTCATAAGCTAGTCAACAAAAAGACAACTTGTGGTTGTGCAATTAGAAGCACTAAATATCAAGCCGGTAATAAATATGGATCGCTCACTATTGTAAGTGAAGGCCCTAAAGCAGAGTATGCCAACAAACGTCAAGTGTGGTGTAAATGTGATTGCGGGAATGAAAATCTTGTTTTAGTCTCCACAAACAACCTTGTTTCTGGTAATACCTCAAGTTGCGGGTGTATTGGTGAAGAAAGTCGAAAGACTCATGGTATGTCAAACACACGAACTTATCAGATTCACGAAGGAATGATTCGACGTTGCAAACCACATCTCGCTAAGGATTTTCCGTACCATGCAGGCAGAGGCATTAAGGTTTGTGAAGAGTGGAAATCATTTGAAAAGTTTTACGAAGACATGGGTGAATGCCCTGAAGGTATGAGTCTTGATCGTATTGATGTAAACGGCAACTACTGCAAAGAAAATTGTCGTTGGGCAACTAACAGTATTCAAGGCTATAATAAAGGTTTAGATCCAAACAACACTTCTGGTAAATCAGGTGTGAGTTGGTATACACAGAGTGAGAAATGGTCTGCTGAAATTCACATTGAAAACAGACATATCCGACTAGGTATGTTCTCTAACTTTGATGATGCAGTTAAAGCTCGTGAAGAAGCAGAACTTAAATACTACGGATGGAATAAGCAGTGAATATGAAAGAAAAGAAGCTCCCCGCACCAAGTGGGAAAAGACAACATATGTATATCACGTCTCAAGTGGACGTAACCCTTTTTGGTGGTGAACTTTGCGCCTCCAAGTAAACAAAACCCATCTAATTCGGTGAAACCCTAACGTGAAGTCGAGGGCAATACCGAGCCAAGCAGAACGAATGTTCGGGCGTGTGTAGAGATCAGTTGAAAGACGTAGGTTGCAAGCGCAATCGAAACGGTGGGAGGGGATATTATCCTCTAAGATATGATCCAATTACAACCGAGAGGTTGGAAAGAGTGTAGCGACTCTATAATTAATAGGCAGCAGGTTCTGGAAAAAGTGAAGTTGGGGTTATTGACTTCTTAAAATACACAGATATTCCAAATTTTATCGGCGTAATGACACGTAGGACCACACCTCAACTAAATGGCCCAGGTGGTTTATTGACCAAGTGTAAGAGAATATTCGGTCAAGCTTACTCTCCAGACGAATACACATGGAGGGCTAAGGACAGTAAATTCGTCTTCCATAAGAGCGGTGCTGAAATCTACTTAAAGCATTTTGAAAATGATGATGCTGATGTCAACTGGCAAGGTAGTGAGGCAAATCTCTTTTATATTGATGAGGGGACGCAGTTCACGATGTACATGATTCAATATATCATGTCTCGTATGCGTAACCCTAGCTGTCCACAAGTAAAACCCCACCTAAAAATAACATGTAATCCTGATGCAGATCATGGACTTCGTAAATGGGTAGAACCATACCTTAAAGCAGATGGGACTCCAGATCGAGATAAAGACGGAATGGTTCGTTACTTCTCTTTTATGGATGGTGACTTCGTGTGGGGGGACTCCAAAGAAGAGCTTTATGAAAATTACGGTGTTGATGAGAAAGATGCACTCTCGTTTACATTCATTAGTGCAAATGTTTATGATAATAAAGTTGTACAGGAAGTTAACCCTAAGTATGTATCATGGTTGAAAGGTCTCAGGGGAACGGAAAGAAGTCGACTGTTAGACGGGAACTGGTATGTAAGAGATAGTGCTAGTGGCTTCTTTAAGAGAGAGTTCGTTACTCCTGTACGGTTGTTTGAACAGGAGATTGTATCATATTGCCGTGCGTGGGACATAGCTGGGAGCTTACCATCAGACAGCCTACCCCACCCGGATGCAACAGCAGGAGTCTTAATGGCCAAGACTAAACAGGGAAGATACATCATAATAGATGTTGTCCGGTTTCTAGCCCGCTTTGGTGAGGTTATGCAGAGGATAATCCAAGTAGCCAAAGAAGACCCGCCGGGAACTCAAATCATACTACCGCAAGAACCAGGTCAAGCTGGAAAAGCTGCCGGCGGAATGATGATTAAGGAGCTTGTTGAAGAGGGCTTTTATGCCAGAATGCGCCCGACGAATAAATCTAAAGTTGTCAGATTCCAACCATTCGCAGCAGCGGCCGAAGCAGGTCTTGTGGACTATATTGAAGGTCCGTGGAATGAAACATACTTTTTTGAGTTAGAAGGTTTTGATGGCACACGCAGGGTTAAAGATGACCAAGTAGACGCCACAAGTGACGCGTTCATCACTTTAGCACAAAAAATAAACATTCCAAACTTTCTTAGTGGCCTACAATCTACTAATTTAACAACAACTAACCCATTCGCCAGAGGAGCGTAAATATGGCAGAAGAACAATCTACGCTATCTCAGGGTGTAGAGTCTACGATTCCAAGACTTAAACTAGGTCAAACATCATATAACGGATTGTGGACTCTTGGTGGGAATGTCTTTGAAGAGTGTCAGCAGGAGCTACGTTGGCCGTTTGCTATTCACACATACAAGAAGATGGCAAAAGACGCAACAATCGCTCCTGCTCTAAATCTTGTAGAAATGGCTATTGCTCGTGTTCCATGGTCTGTAAAGATTCCAGAAGGATACGAAGACCAGTTAAAAGATAAGGCTGAGTTCCTTCGTCAATGTATGAATGATATGGAACACTCTTGGGGAGCATTCATTCGTCAATGTGTCACCTTTAACCGTTATGGGTTCTCTGTTCACGAGAAGGTATTTCGTAGACGCCTTAAACAAAAAGGTAGCAAATATAACGATGGACGTGTGGGTATTGCCTCTCTCCCTATTATTGCTCAAGACACAATTGATTCATGGGATTGGGATGATGAAGGACGTAAACTTACAGGGTTATATCAACTCGTTGTAAAACCAACAGGGAAAGAGAAAGTTCAGTCCATTGGTGTACACGATGATGTGTTCATCCCTCGCAAGAAATTCCTACACTTCCGTAATCAACCAATCAAAGATGATCCGACAGGTCAGTCTCCCTTAAACAGTTGCTGGTGGGCGTGGAAGTTTAAAGTTGCTTTGGAAGAACAAGAGGCAATGGGTATCTCCTCTGACTTACGTGGTTTGAGAGTTTTGTATATCCCTCCTCGTTATATGGCTGAAGATGCTTCTCCTGAAGATAAAGCCGTCTACGAAGAGTACAAGAAAATCATGCGTAACATTCACATGAATGAACAGAGTGGTTTGATTCTTCCTCAAGTGTTAGACGACCAAGGCGAACAGTATTTTAAGTTTGACGTTATTTCAGTAACTGGCACAAAGGCACACGATGTTAATGCTGTGATTAGCCGCTATAAGAATGAGATAATCAGTTCCTTGATGGCATCACAACTTGTACTTGGTCAAGAAGGTGGTGGTAGTTTCTCGCTTGCCGAGAGTCTACAGGGTATTTCAGACATGGCTATTGAATCCAAACTAATTGAGATTCAAGAACAGCTTAATCATGACCTCATCCCACAACTATTTGCATTGAATGGGTGGAGCACAGAAGTACTCCCATATTTTGCATTTGGCGATCTCAAGTCCCCAGACCTTGATGTTCTTTCTAAGTTCATTCAACGGTGTGCAGCAGTGGGTATGTTAAGTCAGGATGCCAAAACAATTAACTGGATTGCTGAACAGGCTAACATGCCAGCACCATTCTCAGACCCAACTATTGATATTGATGAAGCCCGTAAACAACTAACAGGAAATACTTCTGGTAGTGGTGAAGGACTTGAATCAGGAATGTCATCTGGAACAGGAAGTGCAAGTGGTGGTAGTGGTGACGGATCAGCATCAAACTCGGAGAACGCAGCATAATGGCTGAGAAGAAAAGAGGAAGACCAAAGAAACCAATCATGCTAGCTTCTGAAGAGATGGTTAGTTATGAAGTGGTGTATGAACCAAACACTAAGGATGCACACGGTCAATGGATGAGTGCAGAAACTCTCGCTAAAGCATGTGAGAACTTCAACGCAAATCTTGAGAGTGGTGTTGTTCAACCAAACCTATTTCATCTTGAAAATACAGACCTTTTCTCCATTGAAAAGACATGGATTCAAGAAGAGATTGATGTGGTTGTAGAAGCCACTGGTGAAAAGATTAAGGCAGGTACATGGATTGCTAAACTCCAATACAAAAGCCCAGACCTATGGGAACTAAAGAAGGCTGGTGTAGTTGGTGGTGTAAGCATTGGTTGTACTGGAGTAGTAGACCAAGAGACTGGTGAAATCACAGATGTCTCATTTGAAGGAGATGAATAATGTCCTTGGTTATTAACAAAGGAAAGAATCCCCATTTAGCTATCACCCACGAGAAACAAGGATATTCTGCGAACCTTCGTCCTGTATCTCTTCTGATGAAATCAGAGTATGAGTGCACAGAGGAAGTGGTTAAAGCCCTTCAGAATCTTGGTGTAGAAGTGGATATCACAAAGGCAATGTTCTACTCACAAATGCGAACAATGCTACAGAATTCTATCAAAGACAAATTTGGTAGTGATGACGAATACAGTTGGTTGTATGTAGAAGACTTCAACGATTCCGTTGTTATCTTCTGTAATGAGAAGGGTTTGTGGATGGTTGAACACTCCCTTGTCAGTGGTGAAGTTGTTCTGTCCGACTTAGCCACACCCGTTACTGGTGTACTTAATTATGTACCAGCATCAGGGAAAATGCTTCTGTCAGAAGATGCAGAAGATAAACTTGAAGAGGGTGTTTATAGCCTTATGGTCAAAGCCCTCGAAAACACAACTACGAAAGAACATCTTATTGAGATGTTTAAATCTAAAGAAAAAGAGGTAACTATTTTGCAAGAAGAAATTCAGAAGGCTGTTCTTGCAGCCGAAGAAGTGCTTAAAGCGCAACTAAAAGAAAAAGATGAAACACTTGAGAAAGCTCTATCTAAGGTTGCTGAGTTTGAAAAGGCTCAAAAGGAAGCAGTCGAGAAGTCCCGTAAAGAGGCTATTGCGGCTGTTGAAAAGGATGAAGCTAAAGCTGCTGAACTGTATAAGTCCCTTGAGCCCCTATCAGACGAAGCATTTACTGTTGTAGTCAAATCCCTGAAAGCCAAAGAAGATAAACTGGAAGACTCCGACCTGTTTGTGCAAAAGAGTAAGAACTCTGATGTTGAACGCGATGAAGTAAACGGCACTGCTGCCATTCTCAAAGCCAAATACGCAAAACAATAATTAAATAAGGTAGATAAAAATGACAATCGTTGCCCAAGATACTCCCCGCGTTTCAAACCTTGTTAAGCATGAACTGTGGCCTGAAACTGGCTATTGCCGCAAGGTAGTTACTGTTAACGAAGCAGCTATTAAAACTTACCAAGTAGGTACTGTTCTCGGCAAAGTGACTGCTGATGGTAAATACAAAATTGCTGTTCAAACTGCTGTTGATGGTAGTGCTGTTGCTGATGCAATTGTACTTGGTGATTACACCATTGCTGCAACTACTGATACTGAAGTTCTGGTACTAATTAAAGGTCCAGCAGAAGTTAGTCAAGGTGCTCTGGTCCTAGACGCCACCTATAACCTCGATGCTGAAAAAGAAGTTGTTTACGCATCCCTTGAAGCCAAGGGTATCAACGTCCTGACCACTGTATAAAGAATAACTAAAAGGAAATCCTATCGTGCCAATTATCCGTTCTCTTAGCAATCCATTTGAAATCCAAGACTGGACACAGGAACTTCTTGTTGTTCCTAATATGTACGGCAAGGTTCAACAAATGGGCCTGTTTGATGTTGAATCTGTTGCTGCTCACACCGTAACTTTTGAGCAAATCAACCAATCTCTCGGTCTGATCGGTGACAAAATTCGTGGTGAGCGTAATAACGTATCTAAAGACTACACTCGTCTGATTCGTGCCTATGCCATCCCTCACTTCCCACTAGACGACGCAATCAAGCCTGAAGATATTCAAGGCAAGAGTGCTTATGGTGGTGCAGGGAGCGGTGTACCAGAAGTTCTAGATCAAGTTCGTGCTCGCAAGCTGGAGCGTATTCGTCGCTCTCACGCACAAACTCTTGAAACTGCCCGTATGAAGACTCTTACCACTGGTGACATTTATGCACCTAATGGTACTGTTGCTGGTAACTTCTATACTGACTTCAGCGTAACCCGTAAAGAAGTTGATTTCGATATGGACACAGGCACTACTGAAGTGCTGCTGAAGATTGAAGAAGTTGTTGCCCATATTCAGGACAACCTGTTTACTGGTGATATTGCCACAGAAATTGTTGCTCTATGTTCCCCAGGTTTCTTCAACCGTCTGATCACTCACCCCACTGTTAAAACTGCTTATCAGTATTACACTTCCACCCAAGAGCCTCTGCGTAACCGTCTTGGTACTGGTATTGACCGTGAATTCGTGTTTGGCGGTGTTCGCTTTATGGAATACCGTGGCTTTGCTCCAGATGGTACTGTTCTGGTTCCAGCCAACGACGCATACTTCTTCCCCCTAGGTACTAACGATGTATTCAAAACCTACTTTGGCCCAGCCAACCGTTTTGATACCGTCAACACCCTCGGTATGGAAGCTTATGTGTTTGAGTTCCGCAATCAAACCGACACTGAGATTCTGCTTCAGTCTGAATCCAACTTCGTTAACATGATTCGTCGTCCTGCTGTAGTGGTGAGAGGGTATACTGGTTAATGTCTAATATGGGAGGAGGGGCTATTCCCTCCCTCCTTATTTTATGTATAAGGAGAGTTCCATATGGCTTTAACTGATATTCAAGCTGTTCGTCTGTTGATAGGTGATACACCCACATCACCATTTTATCAATTATTTACTGATGATGAATTGCAATGGTTCCTTGATTATACAGGAAGTGTAATACAAGCGGCAAGGATGGCAGCAATTAGTGCATCAATGCAGCTTGCTGGTTGGTCATCGCGCGAGAGGGTCGGTGATATCGAAGTATGGTCAAACCTCTCAACTCAGTATCTAAAAGCCCTTGAAAACCTAATCAATGACGCGTCTGCTAACACACTTCCAAACGGATTGATGCCTTATGCATCTGGTATCTCATGGAGTGATTTCAACGCTAATGATGCCGACCCTGACAATATCCGCAGTCCTCTAACACAGATTCGTCTTTGTGAGGAAGATGGAACATTTGTTAGTGATTATTTTTCAGTGTAGGAGGTAGACAATGTTACGACCTAACTTTCTACTAACTAAAACTGTACCACTTACAATCTATAGGAAGACACAAGGAAGTTATGTTGACGGAGAGTGGGTAGATGGGACTGAAACAGAAGTTGCTTTGAATGTGAATATTCAGCCGCTTAAACCATCTGAACTACTACAACTTCCAGAATCAGAACGTACTAAGCAGTGGTATAAGGTTTACTGTGCTGATGAAATTCGTACAGAACTTGAAGGTGCAAGTGGATGGGATGCTGATGAATTTGTATGGCAAGGAAGTAGATATCGAGTGATGAAGTCTAAGAATTATGCAATGTCTACACTTGACCACTACTGTGTTTATGCAGCAAGAATCTCTCTAACTCCAAACTAAGGATTGTATATGGCTATCCGAGTCAAGGTTAAGAGTGATACGAAAGCATGGCAAAGGATGAAGAAGAACCTTTTATCTGGTAGTCAACAAGCAATTAATATTGGGTTTTTTGAGGGAAGTAATTACGTACCTGAGAATGACAATCTTCCCGTTGCTGCTGTTGCTCAGTACAACGAAGAGGGGATAGGTGTTCCTATGCGCTCTTTCATTCGTTCTGGTTTCATGCTCAATTTCAATACACAAATGTATCACGGGCATTTCAGAGTAATGATGCAACAGATTGCAGAAGGAAAGAGTACGTTTATAAAAGAATATTCAAAACTTGGTCCAATCTTCAAGAGTGATATGCAAGAAGTTATTCAAGAGTGGGATACACCACCTAACTCATTCAAAACCATTGCTGAGAAGGGTAGAGATGACCCTCTTGTTGATACAGGAGTTATGCACGATAGTGTTTCTTGGAGACTCGGGAGTAAAACAGATTGAGTATTTATTCTGATGTTCGTACAGCCATCCGTAACGGAACATTAAAGGTATTAGAAATAGCAGGATTCCCATCGACACCAATTATCTATTCACATCAGAATGGGTCAGAGCCTAGTGTTCCATATTGTGTAATTCAAATCGTCAACATGAGACAAATAGGCAGAACGCAGGAGGCAACACGGACAGATGAGGGAACTCCTACAGTAAAAAATCTTTGGTACACAGCACACTACGAAGTGTTAGCACAGTTTACTTTTGGTGGAACTACTGCCCCTGAGATGGGAGAGGAGTTTCTACATATTGTAAATAACAATAGAGTTGGCATTGAGGAGTATCAGAAAGGAAATCTTGCACCGCTACGGAAGACGATCCTTCGTCGTATACCACAAAAACGAGATACACAATGGGTAGAGTTTTTTAGCACAGACGTAACATTTAGCTATGCTGTTCAATCTTCTCAACCTATCGACTGGATTGAGAGTGTCACAGTTATTAATGACATGGTTGATCCACCAGATACATTTACAATTCCCGAACAATAAGAGGAGCCTTTAAATTGGCCGAACTTGATCAAATCGTACAAATTTCAATCAGTAGGGAAACAACGCAAGTTGATACAGCCAGTTTCAATATTGCGCTAATCCTTGCTGACCTTACAAACTTTTCAACACGTACACAAACCTATACTGACATTACTGGTGTTGGTGCTGACTTTGCCTCTACAAGCAATGTCTATAAAATGGCTTCCAAACTATTTGGACAAACACTAAAACCAGCATCCCTTGTTGTTGGTAGACGTCAAGTAGATGAGGTCGATGGAAGTATTGCCACTGTTGCTAACAGCACTATGTACACTGTCACCATCAACGGTACTGCTTACAACTTTACTTCTGATGCTAACGCAACAGCCATTGAAATTGTAGCTGGTCTTGATGCTGCTGTTGGTGCTCTTGCTGGTATTACCTTCACTGACAACCTTGACGGTACTTTCACTGTAGGTCCAACTACCCCAGGTACTGCATGGTCAATTACAGCATCTTCCAACATTACACTTGTTAACACCACACCAACTGAAACTTGGACAGAAGCTCTTGAAGCTGTAGAACAAGAAAACAATGTTTGGTATGCACTAACTTGTGAATCTCATGTTGATGCAGACATTCTTGAGCTTGCTGCCGCTGTTCAAGCCAGACGTAAGTTGTATTTCACTTCATCTCAAGCTGCGGCTGTCCCCACCACTTCCACAGTAGATATTGCATCTCAACTTGATGATCTAAACTACGACCGTACTTCTATTACCTATCTACCAACTGCTGACGCTGATTTCCCTGAGTGTGTTTGGGTTGGCAGTCAAATTGCTCAAACTCCTGGCAGCAACACATGGAACTTCAAGCAAGGTAGTGGAGCAACAGTATCCAATCTTACTGATACACAGCGTGTAAACCTCCGTAACAAGAATTGCAATATGTACACCACTGTTGCGGGTGTAGATATCTTCCAAGATGGTGTTGTGTCAAGCGGGGAATTCATCGATTTGTATAAAGTCGCCTAAGCTAGAAATAGTTTAGTGAAAACTCCTTTAATTGCTGGAAACTCTTACCAAGTAATGTTGAAGACAATCAGCAGCGAAGCCCGAAAGGGAACGTTCATCGACTAGCCTTATACGGCGTACACTCAAGTGAGTGGAAATGGGGAGAACCTAAACAGATAATGCTGTAGGTTGTGATATAGTCAGGTCTATATGGAAACATATAGCTGTTCATAAGTTCCAATCCTTATGAACGGGTGAGAATTAACGACTCTCATCGAACATAAACGGTAATGATTCTAGTCGATTGGTTATATGCTCGGATGCAAGAAGCAATCTTCTTCCGTCTAATTAACTCTCGTAAAATTCCGTTAAAGTTAGCGGCATAATTCGGCAACGAATTATTGAAAACTCTGTGAACTGCTGGAAACTCCTTAGAGCCTACTTGACTACAACGTAAGACCTAATGTAATATAACAAAGGTTTAACCGTGAATGTTTGAAAATAAGTAGGATTGGACAATCAGCAACCAAGCCCGAAAGGGAAGGCTCAACGATCAGCCGCAAGGCGTAGGCGTCAAGTGACCCCGAAGTGCAGAGCATCCAACTTGGATGAAGATATGATCTAGTCTTATTAGAAATAATAAGGACTCTAAATGAAACACAAGAAGTTTAACGAATACCTTCCATATGTTTATTACCTTGAACGTATTTCCGATGGGATGAAGTACCTTGGTGCTCGTCATGGACATATTAACTCCAGAACAAGATTTTGGAATACACTATTTTACATCAGGAAGGCTAAAGAAAGATTTTAAGAAAAATACTCACAACTACAAATTCAAACTGTTACATACTTTTGATAGTGTGGAAGAAATGTTCCAATGGGAGCGCAGATTCGTTCTTAAAGTATACAAAAGAAAGAACTGGGCTAACCAAGGTTGGGCTACAAGTTTCGGTGAAAATCCTGATATTGGTAAATTAATTTCTGAGGGTAAACAGAAATTAAACAAAGATGGAAAAACAACCACTGAAATTGGTGCTGAAAATCTTAAAGATTGGATTTGGAACACAGACGAAGGTCAACAATGGCGTAATGAAATCTCAGAACGTAAGAAAAATTATTGGGATTCACTTTCAACAGAAGATAGAAAGAAAATTTCTAATAAGCGTTCTTCAAGTATGGATTTCAAAGCTGCCAGAGAAAAGGCCCAGTTAAAGTTTGATATCATAGGGGAAGATGGTTTGACACTTGGCCAGAGAATGGCGAGGAAGGGTGCCAAAACCAGAAAAGAACGCGGAATTGACGACGTTAAAAATGCAAGAGAAGCAAATGGAAAGTTTGATAAGCGTATTGCAGAAATGTCAGATTCTGAGTTTGAAGAGTATTTAGAAGATAAATCTGAAAGATTCAAAAAGTCTTGTGTTACACGGCGTAATGCCTATTTGAGTCAGATGGAAGTAACGAATTCATCTTAATATAACGATACAAGAGCTGGATTTACAGTAATTGAAACTGAGATTCGTAATGTTCTGTCTCAGGCAGTTACTAACGGCGGTATTGCGGCTCAACCAACATACATTGTGAATAGTCCTGATCCGCTGGCTATTGCACCAACGCAACGTGCTCAGCGCATTGCTGGTGATTTCACATTCACTGCTCGTCTTGCATCCGCTGTTCATAAAGTTAATGTGCAGGGTGTTGTGACTATTTAACCATAGGAGAATAACAATTGGCTTCTGAAATTCTTGCTTCATATTCTCCTGAAGATGTCTGTATTGTCATCTCTAATGGGGAATTTTCACACACCATTACAGGTTATGCTGATGGTACATTCCTAAACATTTCTCGTGAAATGCCCGCATCCACCCTTTACGTTGGGGCTGATGTTAGCAATGCTCGGGTTGTTCGTTCTAACAAAGCATCCACAATCACCCTAACACTTCATCAAGCCTCAAGTTCTACGGACATTCTGTCTCAACTTCTGGCTAATGACGAAGAAACCCGTGATGATACTTGGCTATTCAGCATTAATATCAAAGACACCATTGGTCGGAGCCTGTATTACAGTCCTCAAGCCTTTATTGGTAGCCAACCAGATGCTGCTTATTCCACTGGTATTGAAACCCGTGATTGGGTAATTCAGTGTGTTAGCCTGTCTAACATGCAGGGTGGTAATGGAAAGTTTGATGCTGATACAGCAGCTACGCTTGAAGAGATTGGCGGTAACGTCCCTGATCGCTGGCGG
>CAZTDV010000006.1:34820-88514 GCA_964612195.1 uncultured Sediminibacterium sp. | reverse complement strand
AGATACCATCAATTAACTCAACCAACAGGACCCCAAAAATTAATAGACCAATACAATGCTGTTTTGTACAAGCGAGCCCATTTAGTGAAACTTAAAATAGGAAGTATCACTGCAAAATATTGTATTAATGCAGTAAACAGTAACGGGGACTTACTTGCAACTGCAGGCATTCAGCATCAATTTACACATGGTAAAGTAGAATGGATTATATAATTCTTGAAGAAAATCTCTCAATTAATGCAGTCTTTTTATCTTGTGATAAGTGTACTTGAGATTCATTACTCATGATTAATACAAATTCTTTTTTATCTATCTTTTTGATATGGTTTAAGTTGACGATATAGCTTCGATGTGTTCTAAAAAATGGGCCATCTGTTTCTAAATACTCAAAGTCTAATAATTTTTTAGTTAAGGTTAATACCCCATGTGTTACGGTAACAATTTTGGTATAACTCCCTTCTGCTTGAATAAAAATAATATCATCTTGATTAACCACATAAATGGTTTCAGCGGTTTGTAATACCACTTTTTTATCGTGTTGTTGCGATAAATTATCTCTCAAAACCTTGTATTGGATTTGATTGGAGGCTTGGAAATTTATTTTCTTAAGCGCTCTTTTCATATGCTCTAGCCTTACAGGTTTTAATATATAGTCTACCGCTGAACTTTCAAATGCTTTTAAAGAATATTCACTGTAAGCAGTAACAAAAATAATTTTAAACCCTATTTGCTGTTGATCAAAAAAGTCTAATAGTTCAAACCCGCTATAACCAGGCATATCAATATCTAAGAAAACCAAATCTGGTTTAAACTTATTAATCGTTTTAACTGCTTCAGGTACATCACTACAATCTGCAACAATCTCAACTTCTTCAAAATTTTCGGAAAGCAGTCCTCTCAATGCTTTTTTTGCATTGGGCTCATCATCTACAATAATTGCTTTTATTTTATCCATCTTATTCGAAGTTAATGATCAAATGAATGAGTTATAAAGAAGATTTCTATAAATTAATCCGCTCTTTATCGTACTTAGGAATAAATAAATGGATTTCCGTACCTATTGAGTTATTTAATTCATCATAGCAGTCAACAACATCGTGTGCAATTTTAAGCTTGTATAGCTTATTAAAAAGTTCAATTCTTTCTGCAATTGCTTTTGTGGCAAAACTCTGTGGCTTGTTTCTATTTCTTTGATTAATTTGCATAGATTGTTTTCTGCCAATTCCATTGTCTTCAATATATACGTCAAGCCCATCATCAGATTGAATGAACTTGATTGTTAGCATTTTTTTACCCGCTTTATGCATTAACCCATGCTTCACTGCATTTTCTGCAAATGGTTGTAATAACATAGAAGGGATAATTAAATCAGATGGATCATCTTGAAGATTAATTTCAATTTTATATTCAAAATCTTTATCGAACCTGGCTTTTTCTAATTCAAGATAAAGAGTAAGATTTTCAATTTCCTCTCTTAAAGACTGAAGTTGTTTATCACTAGCTTGTAGTGTTTTTCGCATTAAATCGCTAAAATTACCCAACAAGTTTCCTACCTCTGTTTTTCTGTTATCATATAACAATCCCTGTACCGTATTTAAAACATTATATATAAAATGAGGATTCATTTGTGAACGAATAGCAACTAATTGACTTTTGAATAGCCTTTCCTTTAAACCTTGTCTTTTCAGTAATCTTTTTGACCAAAATTTCAGAATAAAATATCCAATACTTAAAGAGAAGCAAGTTAAGAGAAAAATGAACCACCATTGTTGCCAAAATGGTTTAAGTACTCGAAATGGAAAGGATTTTAATTCACTTTCATAAATCCCATTTACATCAAAAGCTTGAATTTTAAAATCATACGATCCAGGGGATAGTCTATAAAAATTGAGTGTCCCAATATTATAACTTAATACTTTCCATGAAGTATCTAAACCAACTAGTTTATATCGATAATTTAAATTGGTTGGAGACTTAAATTGAATCGCGTCAAAATAAAAACTGATATTGTTTTTATCCGCAGGTAGGCTCGAATTCATATTTAGTTCCGAAGCATTAGAAACTGCTTTAATGGTAGGGAAATGGATTATTTCATTTATAGGCTTACCCCTGTAATCATTTATAACCAACCCTGAAGTAGTAGCCAATAATAATTTATCTGGGTGTAAAGAAAAATCATTAACCGTTAATCCGCCTAACCCATACTCATCTAATAAATTAGTAATAATACCCGACTTTAAATCGATTATTTGCAATGACTCATCGGTATTTATCCAGATTTTTCCATTTCGTTCATTGATTGCTTTTACATTATTACTTTTTAATCCATTTCCTGTATGAAATCTTTTTATTACTTTATCATTTTCAATCACAAACAAACCTTCATTGGAAGTGCCCGCCAACAAATAGTGATTACTTGTTTCATAAAGTGTTCTAGCAATTAGTTTCTGATTATTTTTTTTCCTTACTACAAAAGTACTGTCGCTAAAACAATACCTATATAAGTCGTCATAATAGGCAATCCAGAAATATTTTTTTGTTTTTGAAAGTAGAATTTTGGTGCTTCTTGCATTCCTAAATACCGGTATTCTTAGTCCTTGCCTGAAAATATTGTTTTTCATATAGTGACTATAAAGGGGAATACCAGTTGTATCTGGGGTTTCTTTTGGCTGATTGCCAAGTGGATTATTTAAAACATAAGTTCTATTATAAGAAGCTACAATTAAATTTTTTTGATGGTCTCTTATAATACTTTTAACATAATCATCTACTTTAACTGGATCAGGGGAATTAAAATTAACAATCCCTCTATTAGTAAAAATATTTTTATCAGCAGAGTCGTAAGTAATAAACTGTATTTCTGTAGCAATAGGCAATTTATAATGTAACCGATTCTCCGTTTTGATATTAAACATGGTTAACATTCCCTTAGTACTACCCACAACTACCGTGTCTTTGTTAATTGTTGTTACTTTAGTTATATTATCAAAACCAGATCCAGGATTAATAGTATACAATTTATTATTAAGAGATGGGCATACAAAAAGCCCATTATCTAATGTACTAATCCAATAATTTCCTTGATAATCTTTAACTACATCAGTAATACTTTGATTAGGAAAAACCAATCTTGCATTACCTGTTTCAATATTCCATAAATATGCCCCTGTTTGTGTACAAATCCATTGTTCAGTTTCTGATGTAGAAGCAAAATGGTATACTAACACTTCTTCTGGTATATTAAATGGCTTGGTTAGTTTTAGCATCCCATTTTTAACAATAAATGCAGGTAACCGCATTTTGCCAATTTGAGCACCATAAATATATTTACCGGAAGACATCATTCTAATATCATTGTATTTAAAGCTGGTTTTAATCCACTCTTCTTTTTCAGCGGGGTATTTAAAAACCCATCCTTTTGCGCCATAAGCAACTATTTCCTCGCCATTTTTTACAATGGATGAAATTCCGAGGTATTCTGGTGAGTATATTTTTTTTATTGTTTTTCCAGTAGACTTATCAATTTGATATAGGTTTTCTAAAGAAGCCAGCCATATATGTCTTTTAGTTGCAACATAATTAACTATCACAGATTCATTAACAATCCGTTTATCTTTAAAATAGTAGTTTCGAAGGGTGTCATTTTTTATAGAAAATAATTCTTTATAAAAATTCATGCACCAAATATTTCCTTCTGGATCCTGTTGTAAGTAGCTTACCGACTGCATGCTAGTATTATCAAAAGGAATTTTTACAAAAGCTCTACCATTGAATTTAAATAACCCTTTGTCGGTTGCAAGCCATATATACCCTTTATTATCTGATAACATATCATAAATAACCTGAGTAGGTAGTTGAGCAGGGTAGGTAAACTTTTGAGTATAAGGAAATTGGGCATTTACCTGTCCAATAAGAATACTCAATAAAGCCAATAAAAACAGTCGCTTCATCCCAATTATTAATTAAAGAACAAATTAATATAAAAGAATCATTTAAAATTAAAAGGGGGCTTAACAAAAGAAATGGGGGGTTTCGTGAAAGAAATGGGGTATTTGATGTAATTTTTTCAGCTTGCTTATGAAATAAAATCACCTTTACAACATAATACGTAACAATTGGGGGTAAGAAAGCTGCATACTAAAAGTGCAGCTTTCTGCATTTATATCCTTTTCTATTTTTTTGGAGTTAATTTTGGCCAAATTTGATGAATGTCAGAAGTACAATTAACTCAATTTTCGCATGGTGCAGGCTGTGGATGTAAAATTGCCCCTGCAGTATTAGATAGCATACTTCAATCTGAAATTGCCCCAAGTATTTTTAAAGAGCTATTAGTTGGTAATAGCAGTAAAGACGATGCTGCTGTTTACGACTTGGGAAATGGCACTGCGTTAATTAGTACTACAGACTTTTTTGTTCCAATTGTTGATGACCCATATCAATTTGGTAGAATTGCAGCAGCAAACGCCATTAGCGATGTATACGCTATGGGAGGTAAACCAATTATGGCATTGGCTATTTTGGGCTGGCCAGTTGATAAGCTTTCTACTGAAATAGCGCGAAGGGTAATTGAAGGAGGAAGAAGCATTTGTGAAGAAGCGGGAATTCCTTTGGCTGGTGGTCATAGTGTTGATACTACAGAACCCATTTTTGGTTTGTCAGTAAATGGTATTGTGTCAATTAATCATTTAAAGAAAAATAATACAGCGCAAATAGGAGACATACTCTTCCTAACAAAACCGCTTGGTGTTGGCATTCTTTCTACTGCCCAAAAAAGAGGACAATTGGAAGTATCCGATTTGCAGATATTGATTCATCAATTAAATCAATTAAATAAAGTAGGTCAGGTTTTAGGAGCTGTAGAAGGAGTACATGCAATGACGGATGTAACAGGATTTGGACTAATTGGACACTTAATGGAAATGGCGGAAGGTAGTAATAAAGGCGCTCTAATTAATTATGGTCAAGTGCCCGTAATTAGTGCCGCTAAACAATACCTTGCTAAAAGACTTGTACCAGATGCAACATATCGAAACTGGAACGCATATAGTAAGCAAGTGGGTTTTGAAAAAGGGGTTGATGTAATGGAAGCTTTTTCTATCTTACCTGACCCTCAAACAAATGGTGGACTTTTAATTGCAGTTGACCCTTCAGCAGTAGAAGAAGTTAAACATATTTTAACCCAGAATGGTTTGGGTAATCATATAACAGCAATTGGGAAAATGACTGAAGTAAATGAAAAGAGAATTATGGTTGCTCTTTAAAACAACTAAAAAACCATATTCCCTTTATTTTTAATTTGCTCATTGGTTAACTCTGCAACAAGCTGAACACCCGGCAAATTTCGAACAGTTTGTTTAATCCAATTACATTTATCATCATCCACTAAATCATACTTCATTAACCAGATAAAGTCCATATGTTTAAACTCTGGTAATAAATACTCACCATCAAATTGATTTTGATACAAATAATGAGTAAGAGGTGAATTAACTTCCTTGTATTGATAAATAGAAAAATAATAGCTTCTTTCTTTTCTTCGTAAATGAATTTCTATTTCTGGATTCAATCTGAAATCATAGCCCAGATTGGTATTCAACTGCATACAAAATTGGTAATTTTTTAAAGTAGCGGTTATTCCCAAGAGTCGCGTTTCTTCAAAAAAATCGTCATTCAATTCATCAACATCTAGTCGAAGCTTCATATAAAAAATTAAAATACCAGTTCAACGGTAATTTCTTCTGATCCTCTTTTATAAATTAACTTTGTCTTATCCCCTTTTTTAAACTTAGAAAGAGACTGCATATAACTGTTTACGTCTACAAACTTATAGTCTCCCAATTGTATCAAAATATCGCCTGCTTTCAATCCAAGTTTATCTGCCAATTTACCTGCACTTGCGCCGTCTATTCTCATTCCAGTACCAGTATATCCGTAATCAGGTATTACTCCCAAACTCACTGTAAAACGAGTGCTTCTACCCATTTGTTGCTCACGAGTTTTGGTAAATGCAATTTTTCCTTTACTGTCTGTAGATGCAACAATATTGTAAACTAGATTTACAATCTCATTAATTCCTGAATAATTAATTTTATCCCAATCATCTGTTGATTTATGATAATCTGGGTGACTTCCTGTAAAGAAGAACAATACAGGAATATCCTTTCGATAAAAACTAGCATGATCACTAGGGCCAGTTCCAGCACTGTCAATTTTATAAGAAAAGTTTTTGGCTAATATTGGTATAGTATTGCCCCATTCAGGAGAAGTACCATATCCCCCGATGGTTAGTTTTCTAGCTGTATCATATCTTCCAACCATATCCATATTGATCATATAATTGGAAGATATTGTTGCAGTAGGATTTTCAAGCCAATACTTACTTCCCATTAACCCAAGTTCTTCTCCAGAAAAATGCATCAATAAATAATTATTCGATTTGGGAGATTGTTTTTTTAATTTTCTTGCCAATTCTAGCAAAGCTGCAGTTCCACTTGCATTATCGTCTGCACCATTATGAACTTCATTTACTGCATCTAGTGCATTTTTGTCTTCTCCATACCCTAAATGATCATAATGCGCTCCTAGTATTACAGTGTTTGGTGCATTATTATTAATAAAAGCGACTACATTTCTTGCTTTACGAACTTTATTACTCAACGCAACTGAAAGTTCCAATTGATTAGTTGCAGCAGCGTCAGAAAAGTATTGTTGCATTCCTTTTTTTGATACAAAAATTACAGGTATAGATAATGATTTAGACTTATCATTTTTATTGAATTGAACATTATCAATTAAAGTAGAACTATTATATAAGAGAATAGCTGTTGCTTTTTTTGCAGCTGCCTCATTGGCTATTTTTTTTATAGTCTCTTCAATATCAAAGTGAGGGTTGTTTTTATTTTCTTCTAGAACTTCTTTTAAATCTTTAAACCAAGGTTGATTGGTTTCTGATAATGCTACAGCTGGTGATCCTTTTATGGAAGCATTTGCACTAAATGCAACAGGAAAGAAGTCTTCATTTAATGTCAAAGGTTTCCCGTTTACACTGAAAAAAGTACCTGATTCAACTTGAAGCCCCTCGTTTATTTCAAATTCTTGTACGTACCCTTCCGCACCTTTAGGCTCTATTCCCAATAATTGGTATTGCTTCATCAGGTATTCCATTGCCAATTTCTCGCCAGCTGTACCCGTTCTTCTACCTTCTAATTTATCATCCGCTAAATACTGTACATGCTTTTGTAAGTTGCTTTGAGTGAGCGACTGCTCTTTTTCTGCTGCAATTCTTTGTTTACGCTTACTTTGAGCTTCTGCCATAACAGGCAAGATTAATAGAGCAACCAACCATTTTTTCATATTTAGCACTTTATACTGCAAAAGTAAGTAGCAGCACGTAGATAATTGTAATAGTATCGTAATCAATTCTAAATTCTGTTCCCAATCTCGTAACCAACTGCGGATTTGCCCACCTACTTTTGCAGCCTTGGCAAACAAAACACTTCATATAGCATTAGTTGGGAACCCTAACAGCGGTAAAAGCTCTTTATTCAATGCTTTTACAGGTCTAAATCAGCATGTTGGTAATTTTCCTGGTGTAACAGTTGACAAAAAAACGGGAATTTTTTCTTTAGAAGACAATTTGCAGGCAGAATTAATTGATTTGCCTGGTACTTATAGTTTATACCCAAGAAGAGCAGATGAATGGGTGGCATATAAAGTGCTAATGGGTGCTGATGAAGAAATTAAAGCAGACTTAATTGTTTTGGTAGCAGATGCTAGTAACCTTAAGAGAAATTTATTATTCTGCTCTCAAATAATCGATTTAAAAATTCCAGTTGTCATGGCATTAACCATGAATGACTTAGCCGCAAAAAAAGATATTAAAATTGATATAAGTGGTTTAGAAGCAGACTTAGGCATACCTGTGGTTGCAGTTAATCCTAGAAGGAACAAGGGCCTTAGCGAATTGAAAAAAGTAATTTCAAAAATGCAACCAGAAGCTACTACTAAACTTCGTGACTTTATGGACACTGCAAGTTTAGCGCCAGAAGCCGTTGCCAAAGTAAGAAATGCTTTCCCAGAGTGGAGTGATTATGCTTGTATACATCAGCTAATTAATCACGACGAACTTTTAAGCAACCAGCAAGACCATACTGTGTTAAACAATATTGCAGCTGAATATAACTTTAATACAACCAAAACACAGGCCGAAGAAATAATGCAGCGATATACGCGCATTCGGCAAATAATGCAAAAAAATGTTTTAGAAACAGGGCCACTAGAAAAAAAGTTGTTCACTGAAAAACTAGATAATATTTTAATGCATAAAACTTGGGGTTACTTAATCTTGTTCTCCGTATTATTTCTTTTGTTTCAAAGTATTTTTTGGTTGGCTACTTATCCAATGGACGGCATAGAATGGAGTTTTGCGGCTTTAGCTGGTTGGTTGTCTAGTAATTTGCCAGAAGCTTGGTGGAGTAATTTATTAATCAACGGATTTGTTGCAGGCTTAAGTGGTATTTTAGTTTTTGTACCACAAATCATGATTTTATTTGGGTTAATTACTGTTCTAGAAGATACTGGTTACATGGCGCGCATTAGTTTTTTAAGCGACAAACTAATGCGAAAAGTAGGGTTAAATGGTAAAAGCGTAATGCCCATGATCAGCAGTTTTGCTTGTGCTGTTCCTGCCATTATGGGTGCAAGAAACATCGAAAATAAAAAAGAAAGGCTACTCACTATTTTGATAACTCCATTAATGAGTTGCAGCGCTCGATTACCAGTTTATACAATCTTAATTGCTTTGGTAATTGAAGAAAAATATTACCTCGGTTTTCTTAGTTTACAAGGTTTAGTAATGATGGCTTTATATCTTCTCGGCACCATCATGGCATTATTGGTTAGTTATGTAATGAAGTTCTTTATCAACATTAAAGAAAAGAGTTTTTTTATTTTGGAGTTGCCAATGTATAGGGCTCCCCGCTGGAAAAATGCTGGTATTACAATGATTGAAAAAGCCCGCATTTTTGTTACAGATGCAGGTAAAGTAATTATGGTGATTAGCCTATTGCTTTGGTTTCTGAGTTCATTTGGACCAGGAGATCGAATAGAAAATACCGAGGCAAAATATACAGCTTTAATAGCAGCTAACCCTGTAGCTGCAGATTCACTTCAAAAACAATTATCAACTGAAAAACTAGCAAACTCCTATGCAGGTCTATTAGGTAAAAGCATAGAGCCAGCAATTAGCCCTTTGGGTTATGACTGGAAAATTGGGATTGCTTTAATTACTTCATTCGCAGCTAGAGAAGTATTTGTAGGTACAATGGCTACTTTGTATAGCGTAGATGAAGAAGACGATCAAAGCTTAAGAGAAAAATTACAAGCTGCCACACATGCAAATGGTGAAAAAGTATACACACTTGCTACTGGATTATCTCTAATGGTATTTTACGTGTTGGCAATGCAGTGTATGAGTACTTTAGCTGTAGTTAAAAGAGAAACAAAGTCTTGGAAATGGCCAACTATTCAATTGATTTATATGACTGTTTTAGCCTATGGTATGAGCTGGTTGGTGTACACCATATTTAGTTAATCTATAAAATACAAGTAGACCGATGTTCCTTTATCAATCGTGCTCTCCACTTTTATAGAACCTCCTAACATTTGTATAAAATCTTTAGTAAGAATTAATCCAAGCCCAGAACCCTTTTCGTCGCCAGTGCCTGTTGTACTTTGATAGTGCTCCCCATCAAATAATTTGGCTTTTATTTCTTCTGTCATACCAACTCCTGTATCACTAACAGAGAGCATAATTTCTTTATCTTCTTTGTGAGCATATACAGTAATAACTCCTTCCTTCGTAAACTTATTTGCATTGCTAATAAGATTGCGAAGAATAAATCGCATTGAATTAATTTCTGACTTGATAAATAAATCTTCATCTACCAAATTCACCATTATATTAGACTTTAGCGATGCCATTACTTCAAAGCTCTTAAACATATTGCTCACTAAAGTTCGCATATGTACTTTTTCTTTTTCAAAACCTTGGCCACGCATTTGCATAGAACCCCAGTCTACTAAGTTGTTGAGCAATTCAACTGTTCCATCTATTTGTTTACCAGCCATATTCATTAGTTCAACCGAATCATGTTGACTAAGAATTTTTCGAGCGTTTAATTCTATAATTGATTTTACTGCGCCAATTGGATTTCTAACGTCGTGTGCAATGATAGACAGAATTCTATTTTGCATTTCCATTTGCTGTTGCAGCTTTTCTTGTTGCTGCTCTAATTGCTTATTCAATAAATTCTGATCAAGCAATTTTACCACCTGTCTGGCTAAAGTTTGCAAAGTAAATATTTGCTCTTCGTTTAGCTCACTGGGCTTAGTATCCATTACCGAAATGGTTCCAACTTTAAAGCCATTTGAATTAATTAATGGAACACCTGTATAAAAGCGAATATAGGGCTCCCCAATTACTAAGGGGTTGTCTATAAAGCGTTCATCTTGTGTAGCATCTGTAATTTCAAATATGGCTGTATTAGAAGTAATAGTATGACCACAAAAAGAAATATCTCTAGGAAATTCCTTCATGTCTAAACCATATTTTGCTTTAAACCATTGTCTATTGGCATCAATTAAGGAAATCAATGCAATAGGGGTTTTACAAATAGTTGCTGCCAATTGTACCACATCATTAAACTCATCTTCATATGAAGTATCTAGTACTTCATATCGATAAAGCTCCTTCAAACGCCTATTGTCGTCTAATGGTATTTGTGGGGGTACCATAAACAAATGTATTTGCTTTAGTGGCTCTTTCTTTTTGGGCATTAAAAAGCATATTTTTCCATGCCTTTAACGCAGAAAAAGCCTTTTTATTGGCTATATTAAAAATATTTTGATTAATTACTATCCCAAGCTGCCAAAACCTCTTCTGTATGGTTCTTGGTATCTGGTTTAGCAATAATTTTACGAATCACTCCTGTTTCATCAATTAAAAAAGTAGTTCGAGTAGTACCCATGTATGTACGTCCCATGAATTTTTTCTCTCCCCATAAATTATATTTATCTACAATTTTCTTTTCTTCATCAGAAATTAAAGGAAAAGGAAGTTCATATTTTTCTTCGAATTTTTTGTGGCTTTTAACACTATCAACACTTATACCTACTACTTGAAAACCTTTTTTAATTAAAGCACTATAATTGTCTTTTAAATTACATGCTTGAGAAGTACATCCTGGTGTATCGTCTTTTGGATAAAAATATAGAATCAGTTTTTTTCCTTTAAAATCTGACAACGAAACCATATTCCCATTCTGATCAGGCGCTTTGAATGCTGGAGCCTTACTTCCTTCTTTTAATACTGCCATTACTATTATTTAAATTTATATTTGAATTCGCGTTATTTTTTAGCCACTTTTAATGCAGCAGCCTTACATTTGCACAATTTATCTCTACAACTACTATGCCTAAAGATCAATCAATCAAATCGGTACTGATAATAGGTTCAGGGCCTATTATCATTGGACAAGCATGTGAATTTGACTATTCGGGCTCTCAGGCAGCCAGAAGTCTCCGTGAGGAGGGCATAAAAGTAATACTTATTAATAGTAATCCGGCCACCATTATGACAGACCCAATGATGGCAGACCGAGTATACCTACTTCCCCTGAATGTAGAAAGTATTGAACAGATATTACAAGAAAATAATATAGATGCTGTTTTACCTACTATGGGGGGTCAAACAGCACTAAATCTTTGTAAAGAGGCCGACGAATTAGGCATTTGGGAAAAATACAATTGCCGTTTGATTGGGGTTGATGTTGCCGCAATTGATACTGCAGAAGACAGAGAGCAATTTCGTCAATTAATGGTCAAGATTGGAATGGCTGTTGCACCAAGTCGTGTAGCCAATAGCTTTTTAGAAGGAAAGGAATTTGCCCAAGAAATTGGATTCCCTTTGGTAATTCGCCCTTCATTTACTTTAGGAGGAACTGGTGGGGGATTTGTACATGGTAAAGAAGACCTAGATGCTGCGCTAGAGAAAGGTTTAAAAGCCTCCCCAATACATGAAGTTTTAGTTGAAAAAGCGGTATTAGGTTGGAAAGAATATGAGTTAGAACTGCTCAGAGATTGTAATGACAATGTGGTTATTATTTGTACTGTGGAGAATTTAGACCCAATGGGGGTTCATACAGGTGATTCAATCACTGTTGCTCCTGCAATGACTTTGAGTGATACTGCATTTCAAGAAATGCGTAACAAAGCCATGCTAATGATGCGATCATTAGGAAATTTTGCTGGAGGATGTAATGTGCAGTTTGCCTTAAACCCCGCAACTGAAGAGTTAATAGCGGTTGAAATCAACCCAAGAGTAAGTCGTTCTTCTGCGCTTGCCTCAAAAGCAACTGGTTATCCTATTGCCAAAATAGCAGCAAAACTAGCTATAGGCTATTCTTTAGATGAATTAAAAAATCAAATTACCCAAACAACTTCCGCCTATTTTGAACCAGCTTTAGACTATGTAATTGTAAAAGTACCGCGTTGGAATTTTGATAAATTCAAAGGAGCCAATGATACTTTAGGTTTACAAATGAAAAGTGTGGGTGAAGTAATGGCAATTGGTAGAAGTTTTCCTGAGGCTTTGCAAAAAGCATGTCAAAGTTTGGAAAATGAAGCAGTTGGATTGGGTTACTATGGCAAGAGCTTAATGAAGAGTGAAGAAATTGTAGAATACATCAAGACACCAAAATGGGATCGCATATTTCGCATAAAAGACGCGCTAATGCAAGGTTCTACAGTTAAATCAATTGCCCAAGCTACCGGTATTGACAGATGGTTTTTATATCAAATACAAGAAATTTGTACAATAGAAAAAGAATTGCTGAAGCACACACTAGAAAGTCTTCCTGAAAGCTTGTTAAAAGAAGCCAAGAAAATGGGATTTGGAGATGCTCAGATTGCTAAGATTCTAAATGGTAATTGTCATGAAGATGAAGTGTATGAAAAAAGAAAAAAATTAGGAATAACTAGGGTTTACAAGATGGTTGATACTTGCGCGGCTGAATTTGAAGCCAAAACACCCTATTTCTACAGCACATTTGAGGGATAACCATTAATTTATTGCTTAAAAATTTATACCACCTTGTTGGTAGTGTTGCTGCCGTTTAATGGCATTAACTTTGTATATAATATATAAATTTATAAGCAATCAATGTCCAAGGGGTTCAAACAGGTTTTTCAAACAAGCAATCCTACCAGATGGCAACGTTTTAAGTGGACGTTTCGTTTGTTACTATTCCTATTAATTATTACGGTCATTGCAATTATTATTGCTATTCGAACAGCTTATGTACCTACTGTTCCTATACTACAAAGTAGTGTTTTTAAAAAAATTTTAGTTTCAGATGAAAACACTGATTCGCTTGCCAAAAAATACCAAGGGTTTAGAAAATTTATAGATGATAAATGGTCTGCCGGTAATGGATCAGGTCAAAATGAAAGTGCCATAAGACTTTCTCACTCTAAACTATTTAGCGATTCATTGGGCATTAGATCTGCTTTCTATGTAGATTGGGACCCTCAAGCATTTTTTTCTTTACGAAGAAATATTAATAAGCTCAATTTAATATTACCTGAATGGATGTTTTTTGATCCAAAGGGAGATTCATTGATTATAAAAAAAGACAAACGAGGGTACGACTTAATTAAAAAGACAAAAGGACTTAGGGTAATGCCAATGCTTACCAATAATATTAATGGAAAATGGGATGGTGCAGTAGTGAGCAGAATTTTAAATAACCCTACTAAAAGTGAAAAATTAATTAATGATTTATATAAATGGATTAAGGCTGAAGGCTTCGCTGGAATTAATATTGACTTTGAAGAATTAGTTGAAAACGATAATAGAATACTAACGCAATTCTTAAAAAAATTATCCGATAGGTTTCATGCAGGAGGCCTTCTCACTTCAATTGATGTAATGCCATTTAATGAGGATTATGATTACAAGGCATTGGCAGCTCATACAGATTATATATTCTTAATGGCCTACGATCAATATACTTCTAGCACTAAACCCGGACCTATTAGTGGTCAAAAATGGATTGAGGCCGCCGTAGACCAAATTGTACAAAAGGTTCCAATACCCAAATTGGTTTTATGTATTGCAGGATTTGGATATGACTGGCCTAAAGGAGGTGAAGGTTCTGATGTTACTTATCAGCAAGCATTGAGTATTGCAAAAGAAAACAATAGTAAAATCACCTATGATAATGATTCTTATAATTTATACTTCACTTATAAAGACAAAGTAGGTCACGAGCGAGAAGTACATTTTACAGATGCTGCTACTAACTTTAATTCAATTCGATTTTCAACTGAATATGGTTTTGCGGGAACCGCTTTGTGGCGTATGGGAAGTGAAGACAGCAGGCTTTGGGATTTTTATCATTTGCCTATGAACAAAGCATCTGTTCAAAAATTCAACTTTGAAGAATTTACAAAAGTTGAAACCAGTAACGATGTAGATTTTATGGGTGAAGGAGAAATTTTAGATGTTATTTCTACACCTACGCCCGGTCATATAAGAACAGAGTTAGATACTGAATGGATGTTGATTTCAGAAGAATTCTATGATACACTTCCGTCAATGTTTGTAGTAAAACAATTTGGTAAGTCTACAGAGAAAAAAATGGTTTTGACATTTGATGATGGACCTCATCCAGTTTATACACGACAAATTTTAGACATACTAGACAAATATAATGTAGTAGCTAATTTTTTTATTGTTGGAATTGAAGCTGAGAAAAATATTCCATTAGTAAAAAGAATTTACAACTCAGGACACGAAATAAGCAATCATACTTTTACCCATCCAAATATGGCAACCGTTAGTAAGCAAAGGGCTTACTTAGAAATGGATGCAACCAAATTATTAATTGAGGCCATTACTGGTAGAAGTACCATTATGTTTAGGGCTCCTTTTAATGCAGATAGTAGGCCTGAAACTATGGAAGAACTTGTTCCAGTTGCATTAAGTAGGGAAAAAAACTATTTAACTATTGGCGAAAATATAGACCCATTAGATTGGCAAATTGATGAGGATAAACATTTTAATGGAGACAGTATTTTTAATAGAGTGGTAAGAATGAAAGATAGGGGAAATATTATTCTGCTGCATGATGCTGGTGGAGACAGAAGTGCTACAGTAGATGCATTGCCAAAAATTATTGAATACTTTCATAAGCAAGGATATAAATTTACCACAGTTGCAGACTTAATGGGAAAAACAAGGGATGATGTAATGCCCCCAGTTCCCAACTACAAAGAGAACTATTTATTAAGGTTCAATTATTTTCTAGCAGAAGCTGGCTATTATTTGGGTAAAACTTTTAACGCATTATTCCTTTTGTTTTTAACACTTGGTAGTATCCGTTTACTCATTGTTTTGATTTCATCAATACTTGCAAGAAAAAAAGAAAAGAAAAAAAATCTTCAACCATTCAACAACCACCCGCTTGTTTCAATTATAGTTCCAGCATATAATGAAGAAATAAATGCAGTTAGTTCATTAAACAATTTACTAAGATGCGATTATCCATCATTCAATATCATATTTGTAAATGATGGAAGTACAGATAATACATTAGAAGTGGTTAAAGCTGCATTTAAAAACAATCACCAAATAACCATTTTAGATAAATCAAATGGAGGGAAAGCATCTGCATTAAACTATGGTATTGAAGCAACCAATGCCAATTATGTTGTATGTATAGATGCGGATACAAAATTAAAAACAGACGCAGTAAGTAAGCTGATGATGCATTTTAATGATTCTTCTGTTGGAGCTGTAGCTGGAAATGTAAAAGTGGGAAATGAGGTAAACTTAATCACTCGTTGGCAAAGCATTGAATATACTACCAGCCAAAACATTGATAGAAAAGCATTTGGATATTTTAATGCTATTACTGTAGTACCTGGGGCAATTGGGGCATTTAGTAAGTTAGCAATAGAAGAAGCCGGAGGATTTACATCTGATACCTTAGCGGAAGATTGTGATTTAACCATACGTATCTTACGCTGTGGATATAATATTGCAAATGAAAATAGTGCAATAGCGCTAACAGAAGCCCCTGAAACACTTAAACAGTTTATGAGCCAGAGATTCAGGTGGACTTTTGGTGTATTGCAAACCTTTTGGAAAAATAGAGATACTTTATTTAATACTAATTATCCTAAGTTGGGTTTTATTGCTTTACCCGATATTTTGCTTTTCAAATATATTATACCACTGTTTGCTCCATTTGCAGACTTTTTAATGTTGATAGGTTTAATTACTGGAAGTGCTAGTGAAATTGGTATTTATTATGCCATTTTTCTAGGAATCGACCTATTATTGGCCTTATTTGCATTTAGTTTTGAAAAAGAATCTGTCTGGAAGATTTTCTGGTTAATTCCCCAACGAGTGATTTATCGTTGGTTATTATTAATTGTACTTTTTAAAACCCTTAGAAAAGCTGTTAAAGGAGAACTTCAGCATTGGGGTGTTCTTAAAAGAACAGGAAATGTACAGGAAGCCATATAAAAAAGTGTTTACTTTGCAGCTTTCCAGCAAAATACTCAACTATGAAATTGAAAGATATTCAAGTACTTAATGAAAAGGAAACCCGCGGTGGATTTGGAGAAGGTATTCACGAAATTGGCAAAGAAAATCCGAATGTGGTTGTATTAACAGCTGATTTAGCTGGCTCCTTGAAACTAGGCCCGTTTATTAAAGATTTTCCAGAGCGTTTTGTACAGGTGGGTATTGCAGAAGCCAATATGATTGGTATTGCTGCTGGAATGACTATTGGAGGTAAAATACCTTATACTACTACTTTTGCCAATTTCAGCACTGGTAGGGTCTACGATCAAATTCGTCAAAGTGTTGCATATAGCGAAAAGAATGTAAAAATTTGTGCTTCCCATGCAGGATTAACTTTAGGAGAAGATGGCGCAACACATCAAATTTTAGAAGATATTGGCTTGATGAAGATGTTACCTGGAATGACAGTTATTGTTCCTTGCGACTTTAATCAAACCAAAGCAGCAACAAAATCCATTGCTTCATACGAAGGACCAGTTTATTTAAGATTTGGCAGACCAAAGTGGCCCAATTTTACCAAAGAGGATGGTAGTGATTTTGTAATAGGCAAAGCTCAACAACTTAGCGAAGGAACAGATGTAACTATTTTTGCTTGCGGTCATATGGTTTGGAAAGCCATTGAAGCAGGTAGAATATTAGAAGAAAAGGGTATTAGTGTTGAACTAATCAATATTCACACTATTAAACCATTAGACACGGAAGCCATCATTCATTCAATTGCTAAAACCAAATGTGCTGTTACGGTTGAAGAGCATAATATTATAGGAGGATTAGGCGATGCAATTGCACAAGTTGCTGCAAAAAACTGTCCTATTCCAATTGAACTTATTGGAACCAACGATACATTTGGAGAAAGTGGAAAGCCCACAGAATTGCTAACTAAATATGGACTAGATACCCCATTTATTGTGGCTGCTGTAGAAAAAGTAATGTCTAGAAAATAATAATTAAATGGCCTAATGAAAAGTCTGTAAGAATCATTTTTACAGACTTTTTTTATAATAGGTTACTAATAAAATCAATATAAATAAATCGTACCTTGAAGGATATCTCATAGTATTAATGGAGTTAGTATTTAATCAACAACAATCAGACGACTTATTCCCCTTTCATATTAAGTTAAATTTGGATGGTGCAATAGTTGATTGCGGAAAATCTATCCGAAAAATATGTCCCTTAGCACTAAACGATTTGTTTATTAATCAATTCGAAATTGAAAACTTTTCTAGTGGGCCAATAATTGATTATTTACTACAACACTTACATGAAAAAATAGTTATTCAAACTAAAGGAGATAAAGTCATTCATTTGACTGGTCAATTTTTACTAAATGAACAACCCAAACTACTTGTTTTCATAGGAAGCCCTTCATTTTCATCCATCAAAGAAATGGAAGAAAATGCATTTGGAAGAAATGACTATTCAATTCAAAATGCCCAAATAGATTTATTACAAGCGTTGATCCTCAAAAAAGAAATTGAAGAAGCAAAGAGTGAGAACTACGAGAAAAAATTATTGTTTGCCCTTGAGAAAATGGGAGACAATGTTTGGATGCATGATTACAAAAAGAATCTAACCAGTTTTTCGCACCAAAAAAGAGCTTTCATTGAATTAGAGAATACAGATTTATCTATTGCCGAACAATGGTGGAATGCAGTTCATCCTGATGATATAGCAATTTTACAAAAACAAGATCAGCAATATAGAAGCAAAGAAATAGATCATCACCATACAGAGTATAGAATCAAAGATAAGTTTGGTAACTATAAATGGGTTTTAGACCGAGGAATTGTTACAGATAAAGATAAAGATGGCTTCCCAGTTAAAATTCTAGGAACCCATATGGATATTACTAAGATTAAGGAAACTGAGGCCGAATTTAATAAACAAAAGAATTTTTATGAAAGCATTCTAAACAGTATCCCAACAGATATTGCTGTATTTGATGCTTCTCATAGATATTTATTTGTAAATCCTATTGGCATCAAAGATGATGAATTAAGAAAATGGATAATCGGTAAAACAGACGAGGAGTATTGCGCATACAAAAATAAAAATATTGAGATTGCTTTAGAAAGGAGAAAGATTTTTAACAAAGTTATTGAATCAAAAAAGCAATTGTCTTGGGAAGAAACCTTGATACTTCCTGATGGCAAAGTGGAATATCACTTAAGAAATTTATTCCCTGTTTTAAATAAACAAGATGAGGTAAACCTCGTTATAGGATTTGGACTTAATATTACAGAGAGAAAACAAATTGAAGACAAGTTACTATTGAATGAAAAGCGATACAGAGATCTCTTTAATTATAGTCAGGCGCTAATTTGCACGCACGATTTAGAAGGCAAATTACTGAGTGTTAACCCTGCTATTTGCAGTATTATAGGATATTCAAGTGAAGAATTAATTGGTAGAAATATTAAAGAATTTGTACCTCAAGATAAAATTGCACAATTTGATGAACAGTATCTGCAAAATGTACTCACAACAGGAAAAGCAGAAGGCGTATTCATTATCATTTGTAAAAATGGCGAACATATATATTTACTCTACCAAAATTATATGGTTGAAGAAACATCAAGTACACCATATATCATTGGCTTTTCTCAAGATATTACGAATAGAATAAAAGCAGAAAGAGAATTAATTAAAGCTAAAGAAGAAACAGAAAGAGCAAGTAGAGTTAAAGAAGTATTTTTAGCGAATATTAGTCATGAAATTAGGACCCCAATGAATGGTATCCTAGGCATTGGTGGACTATTATACAAAACAAATTTAAATCCAAAACAAGAAGAATACACCAAACTAATTCTTGAATCGGCCGATAATTTACTGCATATAGTAAATGATGTACTTGATTTTACTAAAATTGAATCAGGCAAAATTGAGTTAGAGTATATTCCTTTTTTATTAGCCGAAAAAATTTCAACTACACTAAAAACTTTCATTTTCAAAATTGAAGAAAAGGGCCTTGAATTAATTTTTGACAACCGAGTTCCTCCTGAAACTGTATTATTAGGAGATCCCTTTAGACTTGGACAAGTACTTAATAATTTAATTAGTAATGCACTTAAGTTTACTGAATCAGGTAGAATAACAATAAGTGCAGTTCAATTGAATGTATCAAGCAATTTGCCTGTTTTTGAATTCAAAGTATCTGATACCGGTATTGGAATCTCTGCTGAAAATTTAGCAAATATATTTGATGAGTTTGTTCAAGCCTCTTCTGAAACAAGTAGAAAATATGGAGGTACGGGTTTAGGTTTGACGATTACCAAAAACCTGATTGAAATGCAGGGAGGTACAATTAAAGCAGAGAGTGTTTTAAATCAAGGAACCAGCTTTATTATACATATTCCTTACCAAATTGGCGATAGTTCAATGCTACAAAATAGCAAAGAGGAAGAAGTATTTACGCCTATAGATAAAAAAAGAATATTGGTAGCGGAAGATGTAACCATCAATCAAATTATTGTTAAGCAAATACTTGAAGAATGGGGGCACGAAGTAGTATTGGTTGCAAATGGTCAAGAAGCATTTGAAGCACATAAAAAAAGTGATTTTGATTTAATTCTGATGGATATTCATATGCCCGAAGTGGATGGTTATGAAGCCACCCAGTTAATTAGACATATGGGTGATACCATCAAAGCAGCAGTCCCTATTGTAGCACTTACTGCTAATGCATTTAAAAAAGAAACTGAACGATTTGCAGACGCTGGATTTAATGATTACATCACCAAACCATTTACAGAAGCAGGTTTATATGAATGCATCAAAAAACAATTACAGTTAAACAGTCCTATTGACTTTACTAAAAAAATAAAAAAGAATACTGAATCTATATATAGTGAGAAACTGTATGATCTCTCTGCATTACAAGGAATAGAACAAGACGATACTGCTTTTCTAAAAGAAATAATTTTAGTGTTTATAAAAAACACCAATTTGGATATCATTAATTTATTAAAAGCAATTGAAGCAAAACAAATAAAAGAGATTTTTCAATTGGCACATAAAATGAAATCCTCCATTTATAGCCTAGGAATCAAACAAGCCTATAAAACCGTGGAGAGCATTGAATTTTATGCAAAGACAGGAGAGCAAATTGAAAAAATTCCTGATTTAGGAGTACAATTGAATCAAACCATTCAAGCTGTAATTACTCAACTTCAAAATGACTTTTCACTCTAGTAATATAATCGATTTTTTAAGGAGCTAAACGAACCCTTATCCATTCACCTACTGCATTTTGAGTAAAGCTTAAACGATCATGTAGTCTACTACTTCTTCCTTGCCAAAACTCAAAACTTACGGGTTTTACAATGTATCCTCCCCAATGTGGTGGTCTAGGTACTTTATTTTCATCTGGGTATTGCATCATCAATTTTTGGTAATTCTCTTCTAGAAAATTACGTCCGGGTATTACTTTACTTTGTGGAGAAACCCAAGCCCCAATTCTACTCCCAGCTGGTCTTGAATGAAAATAAGCATCGCTATCGGCTTCGGAGATTTTCTCTACGGTTCCTTCAATTCTGATTTGCCTTTCTAATTCTTTCCAAAAAAACAATAATGCGGCATTTGGATTTGCAGACAATTCCTGCCCTTTGGCACTTTCATAATTGGTAAAAAAAACAAAGCCATCATGGGTATACCCTTTTAATAAAACTATTCTGGCAGATGGTTTTCCTTTTGCGTCTACTGTAGCCAAGGTCATTGCATTCACTTCATCAATTTCAACACTAGTGGCTTCTTCCCACCAATCTTTAAATTGGTCAAAAGGATTATTGGAGGCATGGGATTCGTCAAAAGATTTCAACATATAATCGCGCCTGATATCTGAAATAGAGCTTAGCATAATTGTTAAATTAATCTGTTATATCAACTTTTTTTGCATCATGTTTCCCAGATATATAAGTATACACTGCAGGAATTACAAACAGTGTTAATAAAAGTGAAAACATAATTCCTCCTACAATTACAATACCCAATGGCATACGACTGGTTGCAGCAGCTCCTATGCTTAAAGCAATTGGTAATGCACCTAAAGCAGTTGCAAGGCTAGTCATCAAAATAGGACGTAATCTTTGTGCGGAAGCTTCTAAAACCGCTTCTTTTTTATTCAAACCAAATTCCCTTTTTTGATTGGCAAATTCAACAATCAAAATCCCGTTTTTAGTTACAAGACCAATCAACATAATCATACCAATTTGAGAAAAAATATTAATGGTTTGATCAAAAATCCATAAACTCAACAAAGCACCTGCCAAAGCAAGCGGTACCGTAATCATAATGGTTAATGGATCTTTAAAGCTTTCAAATTGAGCTGCCAATACTAAGTAAATTAATATTAATGCAAACCCAAAAGCAAATGTAGTATTAGAGGAACTTTCTTCAAAATCACGGGAAGGTCCATTTAATGCGGTCTTAAAGCTTTCATCTAACAATTGATCGCCAATTCTCCTCATCGCTTTTACCCCATCACCAATTGTCATTCCCTCTGCTAATGAAGCAGAAATGGTTGCGGCTTTAAATCGATTGAAATGATACAATGTTGGTGGATTTGAACTCTCTTCTAATTTAACAACCGCGTTTAATGGAATACTTTCACCTCTATTGTTTCGAACATACAGCTTTTCAATATCTGTTGGCTTTTGACGGTCTTTATAAGCAACCTGAGAAATTACCTCGTATTGTTTTCCATTCATAATAAAGTAAGCCAATCTTCTTCCACTAAATGCACTTGAAACTACGTCTGCCACATCAATAATTGATAAGCCTAAATCTTTTGCCTTTATACGGTCAATCGTTAATTGCAATTCTGGCTTATTAAATTTAAGGTTTACATCTACGTTTTGGAATGTTTTATCTTTTCTGGCTTCCTCTAAGAATTTAGGGATGACTGATTTAATTTTTTCAAAATCTAAATTCTGAAGTATAAACTGGACAGGTAAAGATCCTCTAGAGGCAAGCCCTACCGAAATGGTTTGTTCTTCTACTGGAAAAATTCTAGCATTATTGATACTAGGCAATTTTTTCCCAATTGCTTTGGCAATATCTGATTGAGATCGATTTCTTTGATCTGGATCTACCAATTTAATTCTTAATGTGCCAGAGTTCACACCACTTCCACCAAATCCTGGAACTGCAGCAAAAACAAAATCTTTTTCAGGAACAGAATCGGTTAGATAATTTAATAATTTATCTCCCGTTTCTACCATGTAACCATAACTAGCCCCTTCAGGACCACTCATTTGAAAACGTATACTACTTCTGTCTTCTAAAGGAGCCAATTCACTTTGCAAACCTGCACCAATCCAATAAATGATACCCGCACAAATGGCAACAATAACCCATGCCATCCAACGAACTTTTAGAAACCCAGCTAGTAAACGCTTATAGCCGTTTTCCATCCCCCTAAAAAATGGTTCAGTCATGTCATAGAACTTACCATGACCCGCATCTTTTTTATTGAGGTAAACATTTAAAACCGGGGTTATAGTTAGCGATACGAATGCGGATATTAAAACAGCTGCCGCAACAACAATACCAAATTCACGGAATAAGCTACCAACAAATCCTTGCAAGAAAATTACTGGTAAAAACACTACTGCCAAAGTGATAGAGGTAGACACTACCGCAAAGAAAATTTCTTTACTTCCTTCTAAGGCAGCTTTCCTGATAGGCAAACCACTCTCTAATTTTCTAAAAATATTTTCAGTAACAACAATCCCATCATCTACAACTAGCCCTGTGGCCAACACAATTCCTAATAAAGTCAATACATTAATAGAGAAACCAGAAATATACATGATAAAGAATGTAGCCACCAGAGATATTGGAATATCTATTAATGGCCTTATGGCAATTAACCAGTTTCTAAAGAAAAAGAAAATCACCAATACAACCAGTGTAAATGAAATCAATAAAGTTTCTTCTACTTCTTTAATTGATGCACGAACATTTTTTGTTTGATCAATTAAAGGAGTCATCATAAAATCTCCTTTTTCAATTTTCTGAATCTCAGCTAGTCGCTTATAAAATTCGTCGGCAATTTTAATGTAGTTGGCTCCAGGCTGTGGTATAATGGCCATGCCTACTGCATTCACTCCATTTAATCTCCAACTATATTCTTCATTTTCAGGGCCAACTTCAACATAAGCAACATCTGATAAACGTATAATTCCAGCTGGGGTTTGACGAATAATTAAATCTCGAAAATCTTTTTCTGTAGTTAACCTTCCTAAGGCTTTTATGGTTATTTCAGTTTTGTCGCCATATATTTTACCTGAAGGTATTTCAACATTTTCAGTGTTTAATGCTGTTCTAATATCACTAAAGGTTACATTAAAAGAGTTTAACTTATCAGGGTCAATCCATAATCTCATGGAAGGTCTTTTTTGTCCAAATAAATTAACTGCGCTTACTTCAGAAATAGTTTGGAACCTTTCCTGTAAAACGTTTTCAGCATATTCGCTCAATTCTAACAATCCTTTAGTTTGACTTTGAACTGCAAGTATTATTATAAAGTCGCTATTGGCATCTGACTTACTTACCACAGGTGGCGCATCCACATCTTGAGGTAAATTTCTTACTGCCTGACTTACTTTATCACGTACGTCATTTGCTGCAGCTTCTAAATCTTCAGAAACATTAAATTCAACAGTAATATTGCTATTACCATTTGAACTAGAAGATGAAATACTTCTAATACCTGGAATACCGTTAATGGCTTTTTCAAGGGGTTCTGTAATTTGACTTTCAATAATTTCAGAATTAGCTCCTGAATAAGAAGTTCGAACATTTACAACAGGAGGGTCAACCGCAGGATATTCCCTTACTGCCAAAAAACTATATCCAACAATTCCAAACAATACGATGAGGATATTCATCACCGTTGCAAGAATGGGTCTCTTTAATGATAATTCAGAAATATTCATGGGATGTGGCTGCTTCTTCTATTTGATAATTTCACTCAACTGCTTAACAGAACGTACTTTAACTGGTTGTTTGGGTCTTACAAATAAAACACCAGTAACCACTACACTATCACCAGGCATCAGCCCTTTTGTCACTTCTACAAAGCCTGTACCTCTGAGACCAGTTTCAATATCTACAAAAACACCTTCACCTCCTTTTACAACAATTATTTTCTTTGCTCTTGCGTCTGGAATAATTGCATTGGTAGGAACTAGAATGCTATTTTTGTTTTTACCCGCTTCTAAAAATACTTTTACAAAAGTTCCTGGAGCAATGGCACTGCCATCTAAAACTGCTCTTACTCGTAAGTTTCTTGTTGTAGGATTAATTTGTGGATCCGTTGCAACAATGGTAGCCCTTCTTTTTAAATTTGTTTCATTCGTTTGAATTTGTACCGATGCTCCTACTCGAATCATATTGGTATAAAACTCTGGAACATTGAAGTCTATTTTTACTCGGTCCACTTGTTGAAGTGTTGTAAGCGTTATTGCAGGTGTAACATAAGCGCCTGGGCTTATTTGCCTCAACCCTAACACTCCGGTAAATGGTGCCCTAATAATTGTTTTATCTAACTGTGCCTGTGTTACCAGTAAATCTGCTTTAAGGCTATTTACCTGATTTAATGCCAAGTCATATTCAGATTGATTAATCCCATTAATAGCCAATAACTTTCTTAACCGTTCTTCGGTTTTTTGAGCCATGTCTAATAATACTTTTGTTTTAGCCAGATTGGCTTGCAAGTCGGCATCATTAATTCTTGCCAAAATAGCACCCTGAATTACTCTACCACCGTCTGGAGCATTGAGCATGGTTAATCTACCACTTACTTCTGGATTAATATTGACGGTTTCCATAGGAATAATAGCCCCATTTACTTCCACATTATTGTCAATATTCCCTGCACCTGCAATTAACACATCTACAATTGTAGCAGATGGTGATTTTGCTTTTGAATCAGTATTTTCTTTTTTCTCATCCTTGCATGAAAATAGTAGCAAGGGCAATGTTAGTAACAGACTTATTTTTTTCAAAGGAGTCAATTTTTGGAAGGAGTAAAGATAGAATTAAATACGGTCATCTAAACCAGCATTTGCTGAATGGCGAATAGCTAAAATAATTCGGTGAAATGCCCATTAAGTCCCATCCTTTTTTTACATTCAAGCAATAAAGCCGCTTTATGTATACACTCTCTCAAAAATATCCTCACAAAAGAGCATTTATAACAGGCGCAGCGTCGGGTTTAGGCAAAGCATTTGCATTAGAACTGGCTGCGGAAGGATGGACAATTGGCATAGCTGATAATAATCCAAAAGGGCTTGAAGAAGTGGGGGGATTGGTAACTAAAGCAGGAGGGAAACCACTCACTTACTTATTAGATGTAGCAGACAAAGACCAGTATAAAGAAGTGGCTGAGCGTTTTTTATTTGATGCTGAAGGAATTGATTTATTATTTAATAATGCTGGAGTGGGAGATGGATCAGATTTTGAAACCTATTCATTAGAAAATTATGAGTGGATGGTAGGAATTAATCAGATGGGGGTATTATATGGCTGCTGGTACTTTATTCCTGCAATGAAAAAACAAGGTTATGGTCATATACTAAACACCGCAAGCGCAGCAGCCATCGGCTGTGCTCCTACAATGGGAGGATACAATATGACAAAAGCAGCGGTAGTTGCTATAAGTGAAACTTTATACAGCGAACTATATGATTTTGGTATTCATGTTTCTTGTATACAACCCACTTATTTTAAAACCAATATTGCTCAATCTGTAAGAGGTGGAGCTGCTACAAAGAAAATTACTCAAACATTTATAGAACGATCTGGCTTAGAAGCCAATGAGGTAGCCAAAGAAATATTAATAAGGGCAGGTAAAAAAGAACTCTATATCATATTACCCAAAGCAGCAAGAACCATGTGGAAGTTAAAACGACTTGCACCTACTTGGTTTAGATTGAAAGTAAAAGACCAATTCATGAAAGCCATGAATAAAGCATTATCCAAAAAAAATTAATAGTATGAATTTGAATGAAGCATTTAGTTTAAATGGGAAAGTAGCCTTAATTACCGGTGCCAGCAAAGGAATTGGGGAAGCTATTGCCAAATATTTTGCTGCTAGTGGTGCGGCGGTTGTGATCAACTCTCGCAAACAAGAAGAACTAGATAAAGTGGCTGCTTCTATTCAAGAATCAGGAGGAATATGTACAGGCATAGCAGGTAATGCAGGAGATATAGAAGCATGCAAAATATTGGTTAATAAAACAGTTGAATTATATGGAGGAATTGATATACTAGTAAACAATGCTGCTAGTAACCCGGTTTTTGGGCCAGTGGTAACCTGCGAAGAATGGGCATTTGATAAAATTATGAATGTAAATGTGAAAGCGCCTTTTGAACTAGGGAAATTAGTATACCCTATTATGAAAGAAAGAGGAGGAGGTTCCGTTATCAATATTAGTTCTATTGCAGGCATTACACCTGATCCGGGGTTAGGTTTGTATTCCGTTTCAAAAGCCGCATTAAATATGCTAACCAAAGTAACTGCAAAAGAATGGGGAGCAGATGGAATAAGAGTGAATGCAATTTGCCCTGGACTTATAAAAACCAAATTTTCTGAAGCACTTTGGCAAGATGAAAAATGGCTAAATCGATTTGTAAAAATGGCTCCCATTTCAAGAATGGGATCCGTAGATGAAATTGCAGCGCTTGCATTATTTTTAGCTGCCCCTGCATCAGGATATTGCACAGGTACTTTATTTACTGCAGACGGTGGTGTTACTATTTAATGAATATTATGGAAGCCATTTTTATTACCAAGCGCTTAGAAACATTACTACCCGCCATTCGGGAATTTGTAGAAACTGAGTTAATTCCGTTAGAAAGCGAACATACTACAAGAGCATTTAAAGAAACCGAAAAAATACTTGCGCTAAAAAGAGTATTAGTAAAACAAAAAGGGTGGTGGAATTTACATTTACCCACTCATGAAGGTGGAATGGGATTAACCCTTTGTGAGTTTGGACAAGTGAGTGAAATATTATCCCTATCACCTTATTATGGACAATACACTTTTAATGCACAGCCGCCCGATATTGGCAATACTGAAATGATTTCTCGCTTTGCTTCTGATGAAATAAAGTCAACCTATTTACAGCCATTATTAGAAGGGAAAATTCGCAGTTGTTTCTCTATGACCGAACCTGAATTTGCCGGATCAAATCCTACAAGGCTTGCTACCACAGCGTACAGAGAAGGTAATGAATATGTTATTAATGGGCATAAGTGGTTTACCTCTTCTGCCGATGGAGCGGCGTTTGCAGTTGTAATGGCAGTAACCAACCCTACTGCTCCACCACACGAAAGGGCGAGTATGTTTATTGTTCCAACAAATACCCCAGGCTTTGAATTCATAAGGAATATTCCCGTATTTGGTGAAGCTGGAGAAGGTTGGGCCAGCCATGCAGAAATTCGTTATAACAATTGTAGAATCCCTATTAACAATATCATTGGAGCAGAAGGATCAGGATTTAAACTAGCGCAAGAGCGTCTTGGACCAGGCAGAATACACCATTGTATGCGATGGGTGGGTATTGCAGAGAAAGCATTTGATTTAATGTGCAAAAGAGCTGCTACCAGAGAAATTAAAGAAGGAGAAATGTTGGGGCACCAACAATTTATACAAGGATTTATTGCAGAAAGTAGGGTTGAAATAGATGCAGCCAGATTGTTGGTTTTAAGAACAGCACACAATATTGATTTATATGGTGCTGCCGCCACTAGAGATCAAATTGCTGGCATTAAATTTTTTGTAGCCAATATGGTATTAAAAGTATTAGATAGAGCCATTCAAGTTCATGGAGCAATGGGATTATCGGATGAAACCATGTTGGCCAATTTATTTCAACACGAGCGAGGTGCAAGAATTTGGGATGGCGCAGATGAAGTACATAAGCAAAGTTTGGCTTTGAGTATTCTAAAAAAATATGGAATGAATAGAAAAAATAAATAGTGGTATTATGGAAAAAACTGTAGCACTTTCAGAGAAAGAATCGTTCGATTTAAATCAGTTAAATGATTTACTACTATCATCTGTACCTGGTGTTACTCCTATAACTTTGATAACTCGATTTGCTGGGGGCTATTCTAATTTAACTTATCAATTAACTACTTCGAATCAAATTTTTGTGATGCGTATGGCGCCGCCAGGTGCAAATATTAAGTCGGCACATGATATGGAGCGAGAGTATAAAGTATTGAGTTTATTAAAACCATTTTTTAATAAAATACCCCAGCCTATTCTTTATTCTACCAATACTCGAATTTCTGGAACGCCATTTTATATAATGGAACAAATAGATGGAATTATATTAAGAGCACACAATGCGCCTAAACTGGCCATCTCGCCCATCCAATTTGAACATTGTGCAAAGCAATTAGTTGAAACATTAGCTCAGCTTCATGCTATTGACATTGAATCAACTCAATTAGTTCAACTAGGCAAACCAGAAGGTTATGTAAATAGACAAGTGGAGGGTTGGATCAAAAGGTATTTTAATGCTGAAACTGATACGATTGCATCAATGAATCGGGTTGCAGAATGGTTAAAAAACAATCATCCTAAACAACAAATACCTACACTATTACACAATGATTTCAAATACGATAATATTATTTTCAGTAACGATTTAACAGAAGTGAAAAGTGTATTAGATTGGGAAATGGCTACCATGGGTGATCCTTTAATGGATTTAGGTGCTATGTTGGCTTATTGGTTTGAGCATGATGAAGAACCGATTTTTAAACAGTACAATTGTACTTGGTTGCCTGGAAATTTATCAAGAGCAGATTTAATTGCCTATTATGCTTTAATATCAAAAAGAGATTTAACCGACATTAATTATTACTATGTATTTGGATTATTTAAGAATGCAGTGATTGCACAACAAATTTATCATAGATACAAACAAGGATTTAGTAATGATGTAAGATTTGGAGCTTTATTACCGTTGATTCAATTATTAGGTGAAAAAGCGTTAAAAGCTAGTTCATAACAAATTTTTATTGATCTTCTCTTCTTCTATATAATCCTCCACGCCAATTGTACTTGGTAGATTTATACTCTTCATATTGTTGACCAATATAATAACCCAACTCTAAATCGTTTAAGAGTTTTACCAATCCATATGTAGGGCGATATCTTTTCATGAATGTATCTAATTCTGGAGATTGTAAACCTGTAATTTTTCTTACAAATAATTTAGAGAATCTACTGTTCACATATTTTTCTTCTTCCTCTTCAATTAATCTTTTCTGCAAAGTCAGAATACTTCTGTTTCGTTTTACTCGGAACATATTGATGATTCCTTCTAAGTCAAATCCTACAGTAGCACCTGGATTATAATTAGGACTAGATACTACACCTAAGCTTGGCTTTTTAAAGTTGAATACTTTGGCATAGTCTTGTCGGTTCATAGCAGAATCATATCTATAATAATTATTGCGAACCTTTACCTCAGGTAAATCGAAAGAACGCACATGAATCATTACATTAAAACGCTCCAGATTACTAATTGTATCTACCGGATATTTCATGGTAGATTTTCCTATTAATGAAAACCAAATCGAATCTGTTTTTAATACCGTTAAAATATAATACCCAGTTGAATCGGTGATAGTGCCCCTTCCAGAAGTACTTTGAACAGCTACTGCTTCCAAGGGTCTTCGTGCTGATATATCATACACGTTTCCACTCACCGTTGTATACTGGGCTTGAGCATCAGTAGTACAAACAGTTAAAAGCAGTAGTATTAAAATCCCAATAATTCCTGAAAGATGCCTCAATTGCCGTTGATTAATATGTAATATTAATTCAGCTAGGGCAGAGTACCATATATAGAATGGGAATTAACGAGTTTTTTACAGTTTAGAATTTCTTATCCAAAATATAGGGAAGCATTGAACGCCAAGTTGGCCAATCGTGGTGAATATCTGGGCCCCAAACGTCTAAATCATACCAAATTCCTTTCGTGTATAGTATTCCGGCAAATTTTTTAGCCGCATCAGGGTCTTCAAAATTGCCACTTCCTGTATAGATATGAATATGATGACTGGCTTTAATTTTGTCTAAATACCAATTATCGTTTAAGCTAGGTATATAGTGCACTGGGCTATTATAAAATACTTGATCATCCCAAAACCCTTTGGTGTATTCGGTCAAATCATAGACTCCGCTCATACTAATTGCTCCATTAATAATATCAGGTCTTTTCATGAATAAGTTCATTGCATGAAGTGCTCCAAATGATGCCCCGCAGGTATATATCATGGTTTCATCACTAGTACAACTGCGAATAAAGGGAACCACTTCATTAAAAACGTATTCATTAAACTGGTTATGCCGAATAGCTTTATGTTCAGGAAGCATCTGATTATTCATCCAGCTTTCTTTGTTCATGCTATCAATACTAAAAACCCTACACTTACCTGAATTAATAAATGGTGCAATAGCATCTATTAACTGGAATCGCTCATACTCCAAATAGTCTGCTGCTGCGGTAGGTATTAATAAAATAGCAAATCCATAATGTCCGTAAGATGCTATGGGCATCTCTTTGTTTAAGGCTTTACTATACCATGAAGTAATTTCTCTATCCATATTAATTGATGCAACGTTGTTTAATTTCTTTCCAAAGATCTTTATAACACTGGGCAGCATAACTGCTGGCAGCAAAGGTTTCTAAAGGTGATTCATGAACCCCCATTTTTTCAACATCGCTTAAATAGGGTATATAGCTTTTAAAGAAAAGTTTGTCCTTATAAAATTCATTAATTACTTCGTGATGGAGATTTTTTCGATGGTCTACCATACTAAAGAAGCATTTTAATTTTGAGCTGTCTAAATCGTTTTCTTTAAAATAATTCAATACTGATTCAAAAGAGCGAATAGACAAAGTAGTAGGTATATTGGGCATTAATATCCAATCAACTCCTGCAAATACCGCATCGTGCAAAACAGAAATACCAGGAGGGCAATCTAAAAAAACGATATCGTAGTCGTTTTTAATAGTGGCAAGTATTGAAGAAATTTTTTTCTTGCTTTGCTTCATATCATTCAATAAGATATCTGCATGCCTTGCAGAAAGATCTGCTGGTATGATGTCTAGGTTCTCGTAGGCAGAGGATTGAATAGCATTAGCTAAATCCATTTCACCAGTCAATATTTTTTTGGCCTCATTCTTCACACTAGCAGTAGCTCCTAAATAAAAAGAAGAAGAACCCTGAGGGTCTAAATCCCATATTAGTGTTTTGTACCCCTGCTTTGCACTTAAGTACGCAAGGTTTATTGTAGCTGCAGTTTTACCTACCCCTCCTTTTAAATTATATAAAGCAATAGTTACCATGAGAAAGGTTTATGATGTAAAGGAAGATACAAAAATTAGGCAATTGCACCTAAAATTAAACAGCCAATTACAATAAATGGAGCCGGTAGTTTGTTTAATCTAAGTACCAAAAATGTAGCGAGAACAATTGCCAAATCCCAAAGAATGGACCAATTTTGAACCCATAAATCAGGTAAAATATGGTCGTTCAATAAATAAACTACTGCGCCTCCCATAATACCTACTACCGAGGCCCTTATTCCTTCTAAAGACCTGAAAATCACTGCATATTTCTTTAAATTATGCCATACAGGAAAAAAGAATAATACCAGTAAAGCACTGGGTAAAAAAATTGCTACTACCCCAATGACACACCCAATCAACTGTTTAGTAAACCCTTGGTCTTTTAGCACCATACCTCCAGTAAAAGCACCAATTGAAAACACAGGTCCGGGTATGGCTCTTACAATTCCAGATCCTGTTAAAAAATCTTCTCGATTAATTTTAAGTACATCTCTTTTATTTTCTAAGATTCTTTTAGACTGAGGTCTTGTTACATATTGTTCATACATCAGAGGCATCAATACGTCGGCTCCACCAAAAACCAAACTGCCAAAACGATAGTTATTTTCAAAAAGGTTATATACTTTTCTGTTTTCCCAATTTTGCTTTGTTGCTGTTTCAGATAAATATCCAGTGACACCAAAAAGAAATAAAAAAATCAATAAGTTTCCCCATTTCACCTGCTTAGGTGGAACCCCTTTTTGTGGAATACGCTTATCGCTAAAATTGGTAGCAATACCTGCACATACAATCAAAATAGGAAATACCCATGGTGTTTTAAAGGCAAAGAAAGTGGCAACTGTAGCTATAATTAAGATTATCCAAGTAATCGTATTATGTATAGCTACTTTAAAAGTTCTTAAAGTAGAATATGCAATAAAACCAATGGCCATAGGTTGTATAAATCTAAATATGGCAGATGGATGGGCTATTTTATCATAATAGTCTAATAAAAAGGATAGACCAGACATTAAAATAGATGCGGGGATAATCCAAATCAATAGCGTAAAAATTGCCAATGGAATACCCCCTCTTTTGTAGCCAATTAAAGTTAATACCTGGGTTGAAGATGCTCCTGGCAGCATTTGGCAGAACCCATTATAGTCTAATAACTCTTCTTCAGAAACATCTTTACGCTGCTGAACAAATGTTTTGATCATCATTCCCAAATGACCTTGAGGACCGCCAAAAGCAGTAATACTGTGCATGAACACAGCTTTCATAAAGGGGATATGTCTTAACAAGTTCAAGTATCATTATTTCTTTAGCCCTATTTCTCTTAATCGCTCATCAAGGTATTCGCCTGCGGTTGCATCTGGATATGCTTTTGGATTATTTTCATTGATACAACTTTCTAAACAAGCCAAGCTCATTTCACTTCTAGGGTGCAAAAAGAAAGGCATTGAAAAACGACTGGTATGCCATAATTCTCTTGCAGGATTTACTACTCGGTGTGTAGTACTTCTTAGTTTGTTATTGGTAAGGCGTTGCAACATGTCTCCAACATTCACCACAATTTGTTCTGGTAATGAAGTAACATTTACCCAATCACCCTGTTTGGTTAAAATTTGCAAGCCATCAGCAGAAGCACCAACCAACAAAGTAATTAAATTAATGTCTTCATGCTGTTCTGCTCTAATTGCAGATTTGGGTTCATGGGTAATTGGTGGATAATGAATGCATCTTAAAATAGAATTTCCATTATGAACATATTGATCAAAATAATGTTCGTCTAATCCTAAATACAAAGCAATAGCTTGCAACAATGCTTTACCACTTTTTTCAAAATTTCTATACGCACTAAATAAAGTGTCATTTAATGGAGCAACTTCAGCCACTTGAACATTATCAGGATATTCCGATTTTATTGCATCATGTTCTTCAACTGTTTGGCCATATTGAAAAAATTCTTTTAAATCTGGGGCTTCACTTCCTTTAGCGTGTTCTTTCCCAAAACTAGTATAACCACGTTGGCCTGCTAATCCGGGAATTTCATATTGCTTTTTCTTTTCTAATGGAAGTGCAAAAAATTGTTGTACATATTCATATTGGTTGGCAATTAATTCATCTGGAACTCCATGATTTTTAACAGCAACAAATCCTACTTCTTCATACGCTTTTCCAAGACTTTGTACAAATGAGGCTTTTTGCTCGGATGTTCCATGAGTAAATTCGGCTAAATCAACAACTGGTATGGCCATAACAATAAATTTTTACGAAAATACAGCAAATTCAATAACTGTAGGTAATAGGCAGCAAATCACAAAAAAGCTGGACCTTTAGCAAATGAAACAGCGGATAAATATTTTATTTTCAATAATGGTTTTGGCCATTGCCTGTGGGGTACCCTATAAACGAATGGAAAAAAATTATGAGCGAAGAGATCATATTAACATTCCTGATTATAATGACTTACATTATTGGGCAGCACATCCTTTTAAAAAAGATCCTGCAGACAGTGTACCTAAACCATTAAGAGCGAATTACCAACAAGACAGTTCTATAGATGTTTTTTTTATTCATCCTACCACTTATACAGATGATCAGTTGCCTTATGGTTATAGTGCACCAATCAACAATATTGAGTTAAACACAAAAACAGACTATACTACCATACTTTTTCAAGCAAGTATATTTAATGAAGTGGGTCGTGTTTTTGCACCTAGGTATCGTCAAGCCAATTTACAAGCATATTTTCCTAAAAATGCAACTGATAGTACTGCTGCTATAGCTGCTTTTGAACTAGCTTATGCAGATATCAAAACTGCATTTGAGTATTATTTAGATCATCATCATGCAAATAAACCAATTGTAATTGCAGCACATAGTCAGGGAACTACGCATGGGAAAAGATTGCTTAAAGAATTCTTTGATAACAAGCCTCTCCAAAATAAATTGGTAGCCGCTTATTTAATTGGGCTCCCAGTTGCTGAAAATGAATATACTCAAATTAAAGCCTGCAAAACAGCAGACCAAATAGGATGTATAGTAAGTTGGCGCACTTATAAAGAAGGCTATACTCCCCCTTTAATTCTACAAGAAAAATATAAAGCAATTGTAACCAACCCACTTACATGGAATGAAGCTATGCCTGTTTCTGATAGATACTTAAACAAAGGTGGTGTGTTATTAAATTTTAATAAAATTGCTCCTACTGTTGCTGCTGCAAAAATTGAAGGCAATGTATTATGGACACCCAAACCCAAATTTTTTGGAAATATTTTTTATACTACCAATAATTATCATGTAGCAGACTTAAATCTGTATTATATAAATATCAGAGAGAATGTAGCAAATCGGGTAAAAATGTTTTTCAAAAAATAACATTAGTTCCCATAAACACTTAGGAATTTAATTCTCATAATTTTTAACTGCTCCCAGTTAAAATCAAACTCTGACAACTCTTCACGAGCAACATCTAAAGAAGAAGTTTCACAGCTTTTAAAATATTCCAAAATTTCTTCTTGCTCATCTTCACCCAACCATTCATCAATTGCATAATCCAAATTAAGCCTTGTTCCGCTGGCAGCAATGGTTTCCATTTCTTCTAACAGTTGATCTAATTTAAGATCTTTGTTTTTAGCAATAGTTTCTAATGGAATTTTTTTATCGACATTTTGAATGATGTAAATTTTATTGCTGGCTGCGTTTGCTACACTACGCATCACAAAATCATCTGGTTTCTCTATATCATTCTCAGCAACATAACTGGCAATTAAATCAACAAAAGGTTTACCATATTTAATCGCTTTCCCTTTGCTTACCCCTTGACATTTATTCATTTCATCTAATGTAGTAGGATACAGAGTGGCCATATCTTGTAAAGAACTCTCTAAGAAAATAACAAAAGGAGGAAGACTTTTTTTCTTAGCCTCTTTTTGTCTGAGCTCTTTTAACATTGCAAATAATTTTTCATCAGCTGCAGCGCCTGTTTGAGCAGCACCTTCCCCCTCTTCATCATCGGCGTTGGCATCTTCAAACAAGTTATTCAAGACCATTTTAAAAGAAGTTGGCTTCTTTAAAAATTTCTGACCTTTATCGCTAGATTTAATTAATCCATATTCTTCAATATCCTTAATCAGCAAATTCTCCAATAGCATTTGTCTAATAAGGCTATTCCACAAATGCGGTTCTTTATCTTTTCCTATTCCAAACACGGGTGAAGCATCATGGCGGAACATTGAAATTTGTGGGGTAAGTTTACCTAACAATACATTTACAACATAGTCTGTAACAAATCTTCCGTCTAATGCATTCACCACTTTAAGTACTTTAACTACTTCTTCCTTCGCTTCAAATTTTTCTTTTGGATTTTTACAGTTATCGCATAGTCCACAGTTTTTTGTTTCGGTGTCTTCTCCAAAATAATGCAATAAAATTTTTCTCCTACATACTGCACTTTCAGAATAAGCTACCATTTCATCTATCAATTGAGCTCCAACTTCTCGCTCACTCAAGGGCTTATCTCTCATTAAATGTTCAAGCTTTGAAACATCTTTATGAGAATAATACAAAACACAAATTCCCTCTAAACCATCTCTTCCTGCTCTACCAGTTTCCTGATAATAATTTTCAATTGATTTAGGAATATTAAAATGAATTACAAAACGGATATCTGGTTTATCAATACCCATACCAAAAGCAATGGTGGCTACAATCACCTGAACATCTTCATTTAAAAACTGGTCTTGCCGATCTGCCCTCAACTTTTGATCAAGACCCGCATGGTATGCCACTGCTTTTATTTTATTTGCCACCAATAACTCAGCCAGTTCTTCTGTAGTTTTTCTATTAAGGGTATAAATGATACCGCTCTTACCCTTATGTTGGCTAATAAATTTTACGATGCTTTTTACTGTTTGATCCTTTTCAATTTTAGGTAAAATTTCATAGAAAAGGTTGGTTCTATTAAAAGAAGAAATGAAAATATTTGCTTCTCTTAAACCAAGGTTTTTTACGATATCACTTTGAACTTTAGGTGTAGCGGTGGCCGTTAAGGCAATTACAGGAATGTCTGGGTTAATGATGTCCATCATTTCCCTTAACCTACGATACTCCGGTCTGAAATCGTGTCCCCATTCAGAAATACAGTGTGCTTCATCTACAGCAAAAAAGGAAATTTTAAGGTCACTAAAATATTCTAGGTTTTCTTGTTTGGTTAGGGTTTCTGGCGCAACATAAAGCAGTTTGGTTTTGCCGCTGTTTAAATCGTCTTTAACTGCTTTTATTTGTCCTTTGTTTAAAGAAGAATTTAAAAAATGGGCTACTTCATCATTTTCACTATAGCCTCGCACCAAGTCTACTTGGTTTTTCATCAATGCAATTAGAGGAGATACAATAATTGCACAGCCCTCGAGTATTAAAGCAGGTAATTGATAACATAAGCTTTTACCTCCACCCGTAGGCATAATCACAAATGTGTCTTTCCCATCTAATAAGCTATTAATGGCCGATTCTTGCGTTCCCTTAAACTCTTTAAATCCAAAATATTGTTCTAAAGCCGAATGAATAGGATATTGATGTTTTGCATCTGATTTGGCTGCAATAGGCTTTTTGATTGCAGTTTTTTTAGTGACAGCTTTTGATGGAGCTTTTGGGGTACTGGTTGCCATTGGGGGAATACTATTTTCTGTATCTAGAACAATTCATGCTAGTAAAAGTTAAACAATTTTTGCCATTTTTCCCTTGATATTTCAACATATTTGACAAAATCAAGGCATTTTTGCAAAAGGGGAGCGAAGTTAATGAATACCTAATGCATTATCGCTGCTAAGCTGTTAAAGTTTACCTTTGCCAAGCATGAATAATAATATACAAGCACTAGCACAACAAACTATTGAAACAGAAGCTGCAGCCGTATTTGGCTTAAAAGCCTTTATCAATAATGACTTTGAGAAAATCATACTAGCTATTCATGAAGCTAAAGGCCGACTAATTGTTAGCGGCATTGGCAAAAGTGCCATTGTAGCTCAAAAAATAGTTGCAACACTCAATTCAACAGGTACGCCTTCTTTATTTATGCATGCAGCAGATGCCATTCATGGAGACTTGGGGATGATTACATCTGACGATATTGTGATGTTAATCAGCAAAAGCGGCGAAAGTCCTGAGATTAAAGTCTTAATTCCATTAATCAACAATTTTGGGAACTTATTAATTGGAATGGTTGGAAATATGGAAAGCTTTTTGGCCAAACAAGCCAATTTAGTGCTAAATACCACCGTTGAAAAAGAAGCTTGTCCTAACAATTTAGCACCAACCAGCAGTACCACAGCACAAATGGTAATGGGAGATGTACTTGCGGTTTGTTTGATGAAATTGAATCAATTTAACAATAAAGATTTTGCAAAATTTCATCCAGGAGGCAATCTAGGAAAAAGACTATATCTACGTGTAGCTGATTTAGCAGCAGCTAATGAACAACCATATGTACTTCCAAATGCCACTTTAAAGCAAGTAATTGTAGAAATCACCAAAAACAGAATGGGAGTTACCGCAGTAGTTGATGAAAATCAACAATTATTAGGAATTATAACAGACGGAGACCTCAGAAGAATGCTAGAAAAAACAAGTGATATAAGTACTATTAGTGCTTCAGATATATTATCACTTCATCCAATTACTATTCATCCAGCCTCATTAGCCGTTGAAGCATTAGAATTATTAAAAAAACATGATATCAGTCAACTAATTGTTGCCGAAAATGGCATTTATAAAGGTATCATCCATATTCATGATTTAATTAGGGAGGGAATTGTTTAAAATAAGCAATAAGTTTAACGGGACTACGTTTTCTATGCTTGTAACAGCGTATTAATTTTCATCTAGATTTTAAAGACATTCAAATGAATCAACACCATTATGTAGCCATTATGGCCGGGGGGATTGGAAGCCGTTTTTGGCCACAAAGCAGAACGGGCTATCCCAAACAGTTTTTAGATATTTTAAATACGGGTAAGTCTTTAATTAGATGGACCTATGAACGTTATGCAGCTTTTATTCCTAATGAAAATATATTCATTGTAACATCCGATGAATATGTTTCGATTGTACAGGAACAACTTCCAGAATTAGACCCAGCAAATATTCTTGCAGAACCAAGTAGAAAAAATACTGCACCTTGTGTTGCGTATATCTCCTACAAATTATTACAAAAAGATCCAGAAGCTTCCTTAATTGTAGCCCCTAGTGATCATATGATTTTGGATAATGAAAATTTTAGAAAAATCACTTTACAAGCATTAGAATTTGTATCTCATATAAAGTCTTTGGTTACTTTAGGGATTAAACCCACTCATCCAAATACAGGTTATGGATATATTCAGCATGAACCCATGCAAGTTGCTGATGGAATTTATAAAGTAAAGACTTTTACTGAAAAGCCTAATCTTGAATTAGCAAAGACATTTTTAGTCAGTGGAGATTTCTTATGGAATGCGGGTATTTTTGTTTGGCAAGTAAAAAATGTAATGAAGGCCTTTGAACTATACCAACCAGAAATGTATGAGTTGTTTGATGCAGAAAAAGTCAACTTTAATACCCCTGCAGAAAAGGAAGCAATTAATAGAATTTATCCGCTTTGTACCAATGTTTCTATAGACTTTGCTATTATGGAAAAAGCAGACAATGTATATGTAATTCCATCTTCATTTGGATGGAGTGATTTAGGTACATGGAATAGCGCTTACGACAATCTAGAAAAAGATTACTTAGGCAATGCAGTAGCTTCTGAAAATGTAATTATTATTGATGCTACAAAGTGCATGGTTTCAGCACCAAAAGAAAAATTATTGCTATTACAAGGATTAGACGATTTTATTGTAGTAGATACTCCAGATGTTTTGATGATTTGTAAAAAGGAGAAAGAACAAGCCATTAAAGAGTACGTTGCTGAAGTAAAACGCAATAAAGGCGATCAATACTTATAAACAGTTGTTAGCTTTAAAATTAAATGGGGATGGCTTGCCATCCCTTTTTTATTTATGATTACATTTGAATAGAACATATAAACACTGAACGATGGCTATACGAACAGTTATTACAGGAACAGGTACTTATATTCCTCCACATATTAAAACCAATAAAGATTTTGCAGCCCAAGAATTTTATGGAGAAGATCATGTAAAAATAGCAACTGCTTCATCAGAAATTGTTGAGAAATTTAAAGATATTACTGGCATTGAGGAACGTAGGTATGCTGGTAATGAGTTTACAGCATGTGATATGGGCGCTATAGCTGCTAAACATGCAATAGAAGATGCAGGAATAGACCATGAGACCATTGATCAAATTATTGTAGCCCATAATTTCGGAAATGTTCTAAAAAATACCATCCAATCAGATGCAGTTCCTTCGTTAGCATCACATATTAAACATGCTTTAGGAATTATTAACCCCAACTGTGTTGCTTACGATGTATTATTTGGTTGCCCTGGATGGATTTTAGGGGTTACACAAGCTGATGCATTTATTAAAGCAGGCTTAGCAAAAAGATGTTTGGTTATAGGAACCGAAACCTTAAGTAGGGTGATAGATCATTATGATAGAGATAGTATGATTTTTAGTGATGGTGCTGGTGCTACAATAATTGAAGCAGTGGAAGGAGAAGAAACCAACTCTGGCATAATTGCTAGTAGTATGCAGAGTCATTGCAATGATGAGCTCAAATATATTACTATGGGTAAGTCTTATTTACCTAATGCAGACCCAGCTGTTAGATATATAAAAATGAAAGGAAGAAAAGTGTACGAATATGCTATCAAAAATGTACCACTTGCTATGAAAGCCTGTTTGGAAAAAAGCGGTGTTGACGTAACAGCAGTGAAAAAATTTTTCCTCCATCAAGCCAATGAAAAAATGGATGAAGGTTTTATTAAAGCACTGTTTAAATTGTATGGTATTAAAGAAGTGCCCAAAGATATTATGCCAATGAGCATACATAAATTAGGGAATAGTTCAGTTGCTACCATTCCCACTTTGTATGATTTAGTAAAAAGAGGAGAATTAAGCAATCACCAATTAGAACAAGGAGATATTATAATGTTTGCTTCAGTAGGTGCTGGAATGAATATCAACGCCATCTGTTATCGGGTATAAAAAAGGCCACATACCTTTCGGATTGTGACCTTAGAATTAACTACCCCCCGATAGTTAATTGATGCAAATTTAGCGCAATAGCCCACTCCCAACAACTGTGTAATTACTCAGTTTTTTCCTATATTGGGGTATGAATAAATCCAATAAGCCGTCTGAAATAGATCCGTCTATTGTAACGGACTTCCCAGCTGATCCGGAAAGCAATTCATACAAACAGTATAAAAGAAGTTTGCTCCGTTTTCCAGATGAAGCCATTTATATCTACTCTTTCAAAGATAAGAAGCTGATTTATGCAGATGGGTGGGAAGAAACACTAGGTTTTAAAGATGATGAAATTACTCTTCAAACCATAATTAAACAGACCGATCCTAGCTATGCAGCATTTTCGCATGAAATCAATGCTAAAACAATTGAATTCATTTTAAGCAGAAAAACAGGCATAAAAAACTATAGTTTTTCTGTTGAAATTAAAAAAATTCATAAGAATGGAACCATGGTTCCAATGGAAGTAAAAATTGGTATTTTATCCGTTGATAAAAACGGCTTAGTAAACAATGTAATTGGCCGATTCAGGATAAATAGAAATCTACATTTTGGTATAGTAATGCGCTATGACGTGCAAGGACCAGACAAGGAAGAATTTGAAAAGGTAATTAATAAAGCTGTTCAAAAATTTTTGACTATTTCAGGTAAGGAAAAAGAAGCCTTAATATATGTGGCTAAAGGATACTCCTTTAAAGAAATAGCCGATATTTTAGGTGTTTCATCATCTGCAATAGAAAAGAGAATACAGCCCTTATACAAAAGATTCAATGTAAAAAACCTCACACATTTAGTTAGTTTCGCTTACGAGAACCATATACTTCCTTAATTAATATCCGCGAACATTTTTACCACTTAAGTAATTCAAGAAAGCTTTGTTCACTACTTTATTACCACCCGGTGTTGGATAATTTCCAGTGAAATACCAGTCACCTGTATTGGTTGGGCAACACTCATGTAAGTCTTCAATGGTTTGATAAATCACTTCTACAGGTACGTTTACGCCCTCAGGAGTAATTAATTGTGCAATTTTATCTGAAATTTCAAGTGTAGTAAATGGCTTATAAATTTGGCGAACTACATTCTCTGTATGTAATTCATTGTTATTTTCAAGAGCAATGATTTGGTCTCTAACTTGATCAAGTACGTATTCCATATTGCGCTCTTTTAACAAAGCGATGGCCGCTCTAAAAGCAATAAAGTCTCCTAATTTACTCATATCAATCCCATAACAATCAGGATATCGTATTTGAGGGGCAGAAGAAACGACAATTATTTTTTTAGGATTCAATCTTGAAAGCATCCTAATAATACTCTCTTTTAATGTGGTTCCCCTTACAATACTATCATCAATTACTACTAAAGTATCTTCATTATTTCGAACAGTGCCATAAGTGATATCGTACACGTGTTGTACCATTTCATTTCTGTTGGCGTCCTCGGTAATAAATGTTCTAAGCTTAACGTCTTTAATCGCAATTTTTTCTTGGCGAATTTTACGATTCACCATTTCTTCTAACTTATCTGGCGTAAAATCGTTACCCCAACTAAGAATACGTTCTACTTTTATTTTATTGAGGTATTCTTCCATGCCCTTCACTAACCCATAAAATGCAACTTCGGCTGTGTTAGGTATATAAGAGAAAATAGTGTTTTTTAAATCGTAAGCAATGCGCTCTAATACGGTTTCGCTTAAATGATGGCCCAATGCAATCCTTTCCCTATAAATTTTTTCATCGCTACCTCTCGAAAAATAAATACGTTCAAAAGAGCAGGCTCTTCTTTCTTTAGGCTCTAATATTTTTTTTATTCGATAGTTCCCTAAATCATCCACAATTAAAGCTGTACCAGGCATTAATTCTTGTACTTCATTTTCACCCACATTGAAAGTGGTTCTAATGGCCGCTCTTTCACTTGCAGCAACAATAACTTCATCATTAATATAATAATAGGCAGGTCTAATTCCATGTGCATCACGCATAATAAAACTATGACCATTCCCTAACAAGCCACCAATCGTATATCCACCATCAAAAATGGGAGTTGCGTTTTTTAATACATTCGTAATATTGGCATTATTGGGATTAGCTTCATCTTCTTTTACCAAATAATGGTGTACCACTTCCATCATGGCAGCTAAATCACTCTGCTTTTGGAAGTCGCCTGGGTTTACCCCAATTTGCTCAAATAATTCATCGGTATTAACCAGATTGAAATTACCTGCTAATGCAAGGTTTTTACCAGGCATTAAATCTCGTTTAATAAAGGGATGGCAAAATTCTACATTGTTTTTTCCTTGGGTTCCATAACGAAGATGGCCTAATAATAACTCACCTAAAAAGGGAAGATGCCCTTTCATTAAACCAGGATGCTGTTTAATATCTGGTTGATATTTCTCCAACTCTTGTATTTCTTGCCCTATTTTAAAAAATAAATCAGCAATGGGTTGGGGAGCATTACTACGCATTCTATGCAAGTAAGGATTGCCTGGCTCAATATTCAACTTTACCATAGCCAATCCTGCGCCATCTTGGCCCCGGTTATGTTGCTTTTCCATTAAAAGGTACAGCTTATTTAAGCCGTAAGTTACCGTTCCATGTTTTTGGAGGTAATATGAGAAGGGCTTGCGTAAACGAATATAAGCCAGGCCACATTCGTGTTTTATTTCATCGCTCATGGTACTATATAAAAAGGAATGGCAAAGTTACAACTCCGCCACCCTTTTAAAAATTAATTATATACAGTCCTTTTTTCGGCAACTGATTCTGGTTGAAGATTACCCGCTAACCAAAGTAATTCTTTAGTAAAATTATCAATAGATGATTTAAAACCCTCTTCTACCAATTTACCGTTTCCATCAAATTTTTTGTCAACTTGAGGAATAATAAGCATTTGAGGAGAAGCAATCCCAAAAAGCCCTGCAACTAACAGTAGCATCTGCTGAGAGGCTCGCATACCACCCATTGCTCCAACTGAAGCAGTTACAATTCCAAAAGCTTTTCTAGCTTGTTTGGGAAAATGATCCAACAAGTTTTGTAGGGCTGGAGCATAACTGCCGTTATATTCAGGAGTTACCAGAATAAAGGCATTGGCAGCAAACATTCTTTTAGCAAGTGGTTTAAAAACTTCTGGAGTTTGATCCACAGAAGAAAACACATTCTGTAATAAAGGTAAATTCCACTCTCTTACATCAATTATTCCTACTATATGATCGGTATGGTCGCGTAAACTTGCCTGTAAATGCAATGCTACTCTATATGTAACACTATCTTTTCTAGGGCTCCCAGTAATTATTTCTATTTGCATATACTTATAACGATTAATTGGCAATTGGGTTCATTCAAGCCTATTTATGCTTGTTTTACCATTTGAACAGCCATATTCAGCTTGATTTCATCGCTTACTACAACACCACCAGCTTCAGTAACCGCACTCCAGGTTAAACCAAACTCACTGCGATTAATTTTACCAGTAATTTCAAATCCAGCTTTGTCTTGGCCATAAAAATCAGTCATTCTTCCACCAAAATCAACTGCTAATTCTACAGACTTAGTATTTCCCTTAATGGTTAAATCGCCTTTAAGAGCATATTCAGAACCAGATTTGTGGGTAAATGAAGTAGATGCAAAACTTAATTTAGGAAAAGTAGCTGCAGCAAAAAAATCATCGCTTTTAAGGTGCGTATCTCTTTGGTCATTGTTGGTAGAAATACTGTCAATTGCAGCTTCAAAGCTAATTTTTGCATCGCTAAAATCATCAGCATCTGCTTCTAATGTAGCATCAAACTGTTGAAAGCTACCAGTTACATTGGTAATCATTAAGTGTTTCACTTTAAAAGTGATTTCACTGTGCATTGGGTCAATTTTGTAAGTTGCCATTTTTTAATTTTTATTTTTTGAAAAAAATTTGGAAATATTTAATTGAGAATATCTGTTATCAATATGGTTAATCTTCTATAAGAACCCCCATCTTACCCATTTGGTAATCTCTGAAAGCTTCCAATAATTGAGTTTGATTATTCATTACAAAAGGACCATGAGATACTACAGGTTCATTCAAAGGCTCTCCTGTTCCCATCAATAAAATACTGTCTTCTGCAGCAGTTATTTGAACACCTTCTCCATCTTTATTGAAAGAAGCCATATAAAATGCAGGAAGTTCATCCTGCTGATTAATATTTATTTTTCCCTCGAGTAAATAAATAAATGCATTATGCGATACCGCAAAAGGAATAAAATAAGTGCCGCTCTTTTTAATCTGAATAGTAAACATATTAATTTGCGTTTGAGGCACAATCGCTCCTTTTATACCATTCAGTTCTCCTGCAATAACTTGTATATTTGTTAATCCATCTTCAGAACTAACAACTGGCGTATCTTCTTTAGTTACTGGAATATAAGCTGGTGCGTCCATTTTATTGGCAGCAGGTGTATTTATCCAGAGTTGAATTAATTCTTGGGTACCACCTAATTCATGAATATTTGCAGGAGGCCTTTCACTATGAATAACCCCCATTCCAGCATTCATCCATTGTGTTCCCCCTTCATATACAATATGACTATTTCCTCTACTATCACGATGATGCACACCCCCTTTAAAAATAAAAGTAACTGGAGAAAATCCACGATGAGGATGTGGACCAACACCAGCATTTTTAACATCTACATTTTCAGCTACTTTTATATTGGCATGATGCAATAATAAAAAGGGATCTAACATATCTGCTTTAGATGAGGGCAATGCTTGACGAATAGGGAATCCACCCATATCCATTGGTTGTCCGTAAGCGATTGTTTCTATAGTTCTTGTTTTCATTTTAATCTGCATTTACGTTCATAGGAACTTCTATCAATAAAATTTCGGTATTGGAATTAGCTACTATATTTAGTTTATCCGTTTCAGTAACTCCTAATCCGTCCCGCTCATTTAATTCAACTCCATTGATGGTTGCAGAACCACCGATCACAAATACATAAACTCCATTTGCTGAATTTCTTAGTGCATATTCAGTGGTTTTACCTGCATCAAAATTGGCCAATGAAAACCATGCAGCTTGGTTAATCCAAACAGCATCTTGATTGTCAGGTGCTACTACGGTTAAAATTTGGTTGGTCCTATCAGCTGGCTTGAAAGACTTTTGCTCATACCTTGGTGTGATATTTAATTCTTTGGGCATTACCCATATTTGTAAAAATTTTACTTGCTGATCTTTATTGGCATTCATTTCACTATGTGCAATACCACTACCAGCACTCATGATTTGTACATCGTGTTGACGAATTATTTCATTTCTTCCTGTACTGTCTTGGTGATGCAAATCTCCAGATAGAGGAATAGAGACAATTTCCATATTATCGTGCGGGTGCTTACCAAACCCCATACCAGGCGCAACGGTATCATCATTCAAAACCCTTAGTGCACCAAAGTGCATTCTTTCCGGATTATAATAATGGCCAAAACTAAAACTATGAAAGCTGTTTAACCAGCCAAAGCTGTTATGACCTCTAGTGTTTGCTTTGTGAAATACTGTTTTCATGACTATTAATTTAAGTGTATATACATGTAATTGTATAAAAAAATTTATACTTCGGTTCCCCTTAAGCGTTCCAATAGTAAATTCAATTGTTCCGCTTCTTTACTTTCCATTTTTACCATTTCATCCATCAATTGATTCACCGTTTCTGTTGATGCAGCTAAAACTGCTAATCCAGCTTGGGTTAAACTGATTACCGTCTCCCTTTTATCGGTAGGGGAGTCGGCTCTTTTAACCAATTTCTTAATTACCAAACGATCAATAATTCTTGGAACATTAGAGCTCTTCTCAATCATTCTACAACTGATATCTTTTACACATAGCTGTTCGGGATACTTCCCCTTTAATATTCTTAATACATTGTATTGCTCGTGTGTTAACCCAAACTCCTTCAAAACCTTACTCATTTGCGTCTTCAACCACCAAGCAGTATACAAAATATTCAAACTTGCTTTGTGCATTTCATTTTTGAATTTAGTGCTTTGTATGGCTTGTTCAAGTTTCACAATACAAATATACATGTATATACATCTATTTTCCAAATAATTTTTCCCCTTTTTTATAAATTAGGCATAAAAAAACCATTAAATCATGATTACTCTTGACTTAATGGTTGATTATCAATATTTTACCTAACTATTGCTTTCTACCTTCTGCAGCATTAACAGCAGCTTGCTTCCATTGTGCTAGCTCAGGGCATTTGGTGAATTCGTTATCAATTAAGATATAATAAGTGGGAATATGTTCTTTAAACCACTTCTCTAAAGTAGCAGTCTTCTTTTCTTCCAATGCACGTTGCGCTACTCTATTATAATCGTCTTTTAAATTTTCACGATGCGGATCTTTTTTAGATTTATAATAAATCAGGCGTGCCACTTTTCTACCTCTTTCATCCTGGTAAATTTGAGGCGAAGAAATATCACCTGGTTTCATATCACTAATAGGCTTAATCATGTCTTTGTCTAACATGTCCAAAGAAATAAATGTAGACCCATCTCTCCCTACTAAAGAACCAGCACTGAACTTACTATTATCGTCATCAGAATATTTATTAACTGCTTCTGCAAAATTAATTTTACCAGTCTTAATTTGATTTCTAATTGAATCTAATTTATCGGTGGTCTCTTTAATTTCATCTTCGGTGATTGGAGGAATTCTGAGGATATGCCTTACAATAGCTTCATCTCCAGAACGACTAATCATCATAATGATATGTAAACCAAACTTAGACTTAATCACAGGAGATATTTGTCCTTCTTTCAACCTAAATGCACCAGCTAAAAAAGCAGGGTCCCAAAACTTATCATTTCTATTCAATGTGTATTGCCCACCATTTTCTTTAACAGCTGGATCTTCAGAATAATTTTTAGCTAATTGCTCAAACTTCTTTGGACCTTGGGTTTCAGCTTGTTTCTTATAATCGTATAACTGCTTTGCAACATATTCTTCTACATCTTTATTAGCTTTCGGAATCATTACAATTTGACTTACTTCAATTTCACTTTCATAAAAAGGCAAACTGTCTTGCGGCGTTTTACTATAATATAATTTCACTTCTGTTGGAGTGATTTTAATATTATCAACAATCTTACGTTGCATTTGATCAGCCAATTTTTGCTCACGAAATGCTTCTCTAAAATCATCTTTTAATTGGTAAACAGTTTTACCAGCAATCTCTTCTAAAATATCTTTTGAACCGTATTGTTGAATAGTTTGTCTGATTCGATTGTCTAATTCCGCTTCAATTTCATCGTCTTCTACATTTAAAGAATCCTTTTGTGCCTGCAATAACAAAGCTTTACGAATTAACTGACTTTCGAGTACCTGACATTCATTAGGTAATATTACATTCTCCTGGCCTTGAGACTGGCGCTTAGCATCTGCAATGGTATTAATGATCTCAGAGCGTAGAATAATTTTATCTCCTACTTGACCAACAATTTTATCGGCAATAACTTTTTTAGACTGCGCTTCAACTGAGTTAAAAAACCCAACTAACAAAACGGCTGCTAATACGAACGATTTTTTCATCCCTTGCATAGTATCAAAAATAATCAAACCAAAGCGGTTTTTAACGCTCTGCAATGCTTTTAACAAAATATAAAAGCCCCAAACACAGGGTTTGAGGCTTTATTTAGATCAATTTATTATAAAGTACGCTTTACTTCTTCTTCTTCAAAAGCTTCAACAATATCACCTACTTTAAGGTCATTGAAATTTTTGATGGTTAATCCGCACTCCATATTGGTAGATACATCTTTTACATCATCTTTAAAGCGTTTCAAACTACCCAATTCGGCTGCTTGTCCTTCTCCTTTCGGATATTCCACAATACCATCACGGATAATTCTGATTTTACTGTTTCTGGCAATTTTTCCTTCTAATACAAAACATCCAGCTACAGTTGCTTTATCAAACTTGTAAACCTCTCTAACTTCAACGTTGGCAGTAATCTTTTCTTGAATCTTAGGCTCCAACATACCTTCCATTGCGCTCTTGATTTCATCAATAGCTTGGTAAATGATAGAGTAAAGTTTAATCTGAACCCCTTCGGTATCAGCTAGTTTATTGGCTTGCATTGAAGGGCGAACATTAAATCCGATAATAATTGCATCAGAAGCAGTTGCCAATAATACATCACTCTCAGAAATTTGACCTACCCCTTTCAACACCACTCTCACTGCAATTTCAGCAGTACTGAGTTTTTGTAAAGAGTCACTTAAAGCTTCTACAGAACCATCCACATCACCTTTGATGATGATATTTAATTCTTTAAAGTTGCCCAACGCTAAACGACGACCAATCTCATCTAAAGTGATATGCTTACGTGCGCGTAATCCTTGCTCTCTAGAAATTTGAGCACGCTTGGTAGCTACTTCTTTTGCTTCAGCTTCGTCTTCAAATACTTTGAATTTCTCACCTGCTTGTGGTGCACCATTCAATCCAAGAATTACCACAGGGGTAGATGGAGGAGCAACTTCAATACGCTGATTACGCTCGTTAAACATGGCTTTCACTCTACCATAATGTTGGCCCGATACTATCAAGTCACCTTGACGAAGTGTACCGTTTTGCACTAAGATAGTAGCTACATAACCTCTACCCTTATCTAAAGAAGCTTCAATAATTGTACCTGTAGCTTCTCTATTAGGATTTGCTTTTAGGTCTAATAATTCTGCTTCTAATAATACTTTCTCTAAAAGCAAATCTACATTCAACCCTTGCTTAGCAGACAATTCTTGGTTCTGGAATTTACCACCCCAAGCTTCTACTAATATGTTCATTTGAGACAATTGCTCGTAAATCTTTTGAGGATTTGCGCCGTCTTTATCAATCTTATTCACCGCAAAAATCATCGGAACTGATGCAGCTTGAGAGTGACTAATTGCTTCTCTTGTTTGAGGCATCACTGCATCATCCGCAGCTACAACAATGATTGAAATATCAGTTACTTTAGCACCACGAGCACGCATTGCTGTAAAGGCTTCGTGACCAGGTGTATCTAAGAAAGTGATGGCTTTACCATTCGGCAAGGTAACTTCATATGCACCAATATGCTGGGTAATACCACCAGCTTCACCCGCTACCACATTGGCATTTCTGATATAGTCTAGTAAAGATGTTTTACCGTGGTCAACGTGACCCATGATGGTTACAATTGGAGGTCGATCTGTTTTTTCTTCATCATCATCCTCCTCATCATCCATATCTAAATCATCGGCGTCTTCTAAACCAATAAACTCAACTTCAAACCCTAATTCGCTTGCTACTAGTTCTATAACCTCTGCATCTAAACGCTGGTTAATAGAAACCATAATACCCAAATTCATACACTTGCCAATCACATCAGCAAAGCTTACATCCATTAAGTTAGCCAACTCACTTACAGTTACAAACTCTGTAACTTGTAATTTGTTGTCTTCCATCATGTCATCGCCCTGTGCATCAGCGGCTTCATCCCTTTTGGCTCTTCTATATTTGGCTTTCAGGCTCTTTCCTCTACCACCCGTACCTGCAAGCTTAGCTTGCGTTTCACGGATTTTTTCCTGAATTGCTTTTTGATCAATTTCTTTGTCTTCAACTCTTGGAGCATTACGATCATTTCTGCCTCTATTTCCTCCGCCTTGACCGCCTCTATTAAAGCCACCTTGACCGCCGCCGCCTCTATTAAATCCACCGCCGCCACCACTTCCCGCATTGGGGTTGTTGTTTCTAGCAGGAACAATTGGACGATTAGGACCCGTCAATGGTCTTCCATCAGCATCTTTTGCAGGAGCAACATTGGGTTCTCCTTTTTTATCAACTGGTATACGTTTGCGTTTGCGCTTCTCGTCTCTACCCATTGGCTTAGGACGAGTATCGCTATTAACAGGTAATTCAATCTTACCTAAAATCTTTGGCCCTTCTAATTTTTCTGCACGAATATTTTCAATAGTAGGGGGAGCATCAACCACTGGAGGTGGAGGTGGCGTTGTAGGAACAACAGCCGCTACAGGTGCTACTGGTGAAGGTTTTGCTGCAGTAGGATTAGGTGTATTCTTAGCAGCAGGCTTAGGTGTTTCTGCTTTCTTTTCTGGAGTTGGTTCTACTTTTTTAGCGGTCTTTTTAGGACGGGTAGAAGAATCAATTGCAGAGAGATCAATTTTATGAATGACTTTGGGTCCTTCAATAGGAGCCACTTCAGTTTTAATAACTTCTGGAGCTGCAACTTGTTCAGGAACAGCAGCCACAACTGGAGGAGCAGGAGGGGCTTCAACAATTGGCTCTTGTACTGGAGCAACTGCTTTTACAGGAGCTTCAATAGGTTCAACAGCTGCAATTGGAGCAACTACAGGGGTTTCTTCTTTTGGTGCTGTTTCAACTACAGGAGTTGAAGCAACTGGCACTTCTGCTTCTACCACAGGCTTTTTGTCGGCTACAGGCTCAGCAGGTTTTTTCTCTTCCTTTCTAAAAGTGATTTCCTCTTCATCTTTCTTCTTCTTTGCCTCACTCTGGCTACCTTTTGGTATTTCTACTTGATCAGCTTTGTTCTTAGCAACTTTGTCGCCTTGGAACTCTGCCTGAAGGGCACGGTAATGGTCTTCCTGAAGCTTTGCAGTTGGCTTCAGGTCATCTCTGTTAAATCCTTTCTTCACCAAGAATTCGATCAGGGTATCCTGACCAACGTTAAATTCTTTGGCGGCTGCTAACAGTCTCGGTAATTTCAGTTCTGACATTCTTTGTTTTTGGGTCCTAATATGCGTTACAACTAAGCCACGCATACTTGACAAATATACGTGGTTATTGGCTGCTTATTCTTCTCTATCAAATTCTTCTTGTAGTACTTTTCTAACTTCTTCAATTGTTTCACGCTCTAAATCGGTTCTACGCTCCAATTCATCTACAGTTAGCTTTAAAATACTGCGACCTGTATCACAACCGATCTTTTTAAATTCATCAATAATCCAAGTCTCAATTTCATCGCTAAATTCATCTAAGTCAATATCAAATTCATCGGTGATTTCCTCGTCTTCACGATAAACATCAATTTCATAGCCAGTAATCTCACAGGCTAACTTAATATTTACCCCTCTTCTGCCAATAGCCAAAGAAACTTGATCGGCTTTTAAATAAACATTGGCTTGTTTTTTATCGTTGTCCAAGTCCATATAGCTAATTTTAGCAGGCGTTAATGAACGTTGAATTAATAGTTGAATATTGGTGGTAAAGTTGATTACATCTATGTTCTCGTTTTTCAACTCACGAACAATTCCATGAATACGGCTACCTTTCATACCCACACAAGCACCTACTGGATCAATACGATCGTCGTATGACTCAACAGCCACTTTAGCACGATCACCTGGTTCACGAACAATTTTCTTGATAGCAATTAACCCATCAAAAATTTCAGGAACCTCAATCTCTAATAATTTGGCAAGGAACATTGGGCTTGTTCTAGATAAAATAATAACAGGAGTATTATTTTTCATGTCAACCCTAGCAACTACGGCACGAATATTCTCCCCTTTTTTAAAGTAATCCTGAGGAATTTGTTCAGACTTAGGTAATATTAACTCATTACCTTCTTCATCTAATAACAATACTTCTTTTTTCCAAACCTGGTAAACTTCTGCACTAATAATATCACCCACACGGTCACCATATTTTTTTACCAGCACATTCTTTTTTAAGTCACTGATACGACTTGCCAGTGTTTGCTTTGCGGCTAAAATGGCCCTGCGACCAAAATCTAAAATATCTACTTCTTCATACAGTTCTTCGCCCACTTCAAAATCCGGTTCAATTTTGGCAGCTTCAGAATAGGCTATTTCTGCCAAGGGATCATTCACTTCCCCATCTTCTACAATCATACGGCGTCGGATGATTTCAAGGTCACCTTTTTCGGCGTTTACGATAACATCAAAATTATCGTCTGCACCAAACTTCTTCCGAAGCAAGGTTTTGAATACGTCTTCTACCACTTTCATCATCGTGGGACGATCAATATTTTCTGCGTCTTTAAACTCCTGAAACGCCTCAATTAAGTTGATACTGGCCATAACGCTGTTTTTTTATTCTGCTAAAATTTAATTTGTACAGTTGTTGATTTAATATTTGAAAAAGGAATAACTACTTGTTCAGTAACTGCTTTTTTGCCTTTACCAGTGGTACATTGTATCATGATATCTGCTTCTGCTACTGTTTCTAGTATCCCTTCTTTAATAGTATCGTCGGTAAAAACCACTTCAATGGTTCTCCCAATATTTTTTTGATATTGTCTGATTAATTGGAGTGGTTCGTCTATCCCAGGTGAAGAAACTTCCAAAGAAAATTCCCCTTCAGGGTAAATTCCTGCTTCTTCAATCATTTTATAGAGTTTGCGATTAAAATAAACGCATTTCTCAATAGGTAAGCCACTATCCCCATCCAAAAACACTTTGATATTATTGGTGGGTTTAATTTTT